>JBCCWC010000039.1:0-84382 GCA_039194325.1 Myxococcota bacterium | reverse complement strand
GCGCGTTGGCGACGCGGTCTCGGGTATCGAGCAGGACGGACATGCCCTCGATGGTAGCTCGATGCTGGACGCGATACCCATGGGTGAAGGGCCGGCCCGGGTCGACGCTCGATCCCGGGCTTGTTGAGGTCGGGTCGGCCGGGGCCGCACGACGGCGACCCCGGCCGGGGTCCGCTCAGCACCCGCTGATCGGCGTGTCGCAGTTATCGGGGCCGCAGCCGGTCGGGTACAGCCAGCCGTCGACGCAGGTCAGCACATCGAGGCACGCCAGGGTCGGGTCACAGGGCTTCGGAATCCCCCCCGCGTCGCCGCAGGGACCGATCGGCGTGTCGCAGTTATCGGGGCCGCAGCCGGTCGGGTACAGCAAGCCCTCGACGCAGGTCAGCACGTCGAGGCACGCCAGGGTCGGGTCACACGACTCGGCGACGGGCGCGTCGTGCACGGTGCTCGCCGCGCCGCAGGGGCCAAGTGGCTTGTCGCAATTGTCGGGGCCGCAGCTGGTCGGATACAGTGAACCGTCGACGCAGGTCAGCACATCGAGGCACGCCAGCGTCGGGTCACAGGACTTTGGGTCTCCCGCGTCGTCGCAGGGGCCGAGTGGCTCATCGCAGTTGTCGGGGCCGCAGCTGGTCGGGTACAGCAAATCCTCGACGCAGGTCAGCACGTCGAGGCACAAAAGTCCCGGATCGCACTCGAGGCCGATGGCGCCCTGGGGATCGGCTTCGAGCGCTTGCGGGTCGTCGAAGCCATCAGCCGAAGGGTCGCTGTCGACGGTGCACGCCGAGGCTAGAGCGCCGACCATGACGACGACATTGAATAGAGGGAACAGTTTAGAAGCGTATCGCATCACAGGATCTCCGCGCGCGGTAGACCAGCGACGCTGCACTTCGATCACTGGGCGGCCGAAATATCGCCCGGGCTCGGTGTGCGACCCCCGTGAGCATTCGCCTGTTGGCCCTCGCTCTACACTCGGGTGGCCCCGATGGCCGGATCACTCCACCCGGCCGCGAACGACCGGCACTGGCTCGGGCGGCTCGCTCGATAGCTCCACCGCCGCGAGCATCGCCTTCGCGCACGCCTCGGCCTGGGCCTCGCTGCGAGCGTGCACCAGGCAAAGCGGTGCATCGGGCCCGACCTCGGCGCCGCGCCCCTGCACCTGCGACAGCCCCACGGCGGGATCGATCGCATGGTCGGCCCGTCGTCGACCCCCGCCCATGGCCAACACGGCCATGCCCACCGCACGTACGTCGATCGCCCGGATCGTCCCCGGTGCCTCGGGCACGACCGGCCGGACCACCGGCGCCAACGGCAGGTGCTCGCGGTAGCGCGACACGATGTCGGTGGGGCCCCCGAGCGTGGAGACCATGCGGGCGAAGCGTTCGGCCGCCGATCCGTCGTCCAGCACCTCGTTTGCTCGTTGCCGGGCCGCTTCGATCGAGGGGCAAAGGCCCGTGTGGTGCAGCAGCTCGGCCGCCAGCGCCACGGTCACCGCGTGCAGCCGCGGCTCTCGTCGCGCCCCGGTCAGGTGCTCGATCGACTCGTGGACCTCGATCGCATTGCCGGCGGTCCACCCGAGCACCTCGTCCATGTCGGTGAGCACGGCCGAGCAGGGCAGGCCGGCGCCCTGGGCCACCTGCACGAGGCTATGGGCGAGCTCGGTGGCACGGTCGGGCTCGGGGATGAAGGCGCCGCTGCCCACCTTGACGTCGAGCACCAGGCGCGACAGACCGGCGGCGAGCTTCTTGCTGAGGATCGACGCCGTAATGAGCGGGATCGACTCCACCGTGGCCGTGACGTCGCGGATCGCATAAAAGCGCCGATCGGCGGGGGCCAGCGCGGCCGTCTGCCCGATGATCGCGCAGCCCACCTGCCGCAGCACCTGCCCGAAGCGCTCGTTGTCGGGCTGGACCTCGTAGCCGGGGATGCTCTGCAGCTTGTCCAGCGTGCCGCCAGTGTGGCCCAGGCCGCGCCCCGAGATCATGGGCACCACGGCCCCGCAGGCGGCGAGCACCGGGGCCAGCACCAGGCTGACCTTGTCGCCCACGCCCCCGGTGGAGTGCTTGTCGACCACCGGCCCGGAAAAGTCATGGCCCGACCAGTCGAGCACGTCGCCCGATTCCATCATCGCCCGGGTCAGCGCCACGCACTCGGGGCGGGTCATGCCCCGAAAGAACACCGCCATGGCGAACGCGGCCACTTGGCCCTCGCTGACCCGCTCGTGATGCAGCCCGTCCACGAAGGCGCGAATCTCCGCCTCGGTCAGCGCGACGCCGTCTCGCTGCTTGCGGATCACCTCCTGGGGAATGAACCCCTGGGCGTCACTCGTCATAGGGTCACTCGCCATAGGGTCACTCGCCATAGGGTCACTCGCCATAGGGAACCCAGATGTTCTTGACCTGGACCGCGTGCCGCAAGAACTCGCGGCCCTCGCCCTGCACGCTGGAGTACCAGTCGCGGCGCCGGCCATGGTTGACCCAGGTGCGCTTCATGTTGCCCACCGACAGCTCTTCCACCAACGCGCTGCCCTCCTTGGGGCCCACGTACCAGTAGGCGTCGACCCGGTGGTGAGCGGCGAGCACCGAGGTCAGCGCCTTGCGATCGCCAGTGACGATGTTGATCACCCCGCCGGGCACGTCGGAGGTGTCCAAGACCTGGTACAGATCGGTGGCCGCCAGCGGGTGGCGCTCGGAGGGGATCACCACCACCGTGTTGCCCATCGCCACCGCGGGCGCCACCAGGGACACCAGCGACAGCAGTGGGGCGTCGTCGGGGCAGGTGATCCCCACCACCCCCACGGGCTCGTGCATCGCCAGGGTCACGCTGCGCATCGGCGGGCTGTGGACGCGGCCCTCGAACTTGTCGGCCCAGGCCGCATAGGAAAACAGCCGGCTGACCGTGGCCTGCACCTCGCGCTCGGCGTCGGCCCGGCTGCGTCCGGTCATGGCCACCAGGCGCCGGGTGAACTCGTCGGCCCGCGCCTCGAGATTCTCGGCGGTGTAGTAGAGGATCTGGGCCCGAGTGTGGGCGGCCACCGTGCCCCAGCCGCACGCCTTGCGGGCGGCCTCCACCGCGTTGCGGATGTCCTTGCGGTTGCCCTCGCCCACCTCGCCCAAGAGGGTGCCGCCCGGGCCCACCACCGGGCGGCTGTAACCGCCGTCGGGCCGGGCCTGCTTGCCGCCCACGTACATCTTGGGGGTGCGGTCCAGGGCGCGCAGGCTCGCCGCGGGGCCACCGTCGGGCTCGGGACCCGCTGTAGTGGTGGTGGCGGTGGCGGTGGCGGCGGCCGGGGACACGAGCTTCGGGAGCGGCTCGGGATCGTCGTAGCGGGGCAGGTCTCGCGCGAAGGCAGGCTCGGTATAGGCGAGCATGCCCTCGATCCCTCCTTCGCGCCCAAAGCCCGACTCGCGGTAGCCCCCAAAGCCACACGCGGCGTCGAAGGTGTTGGTGCTGTTGACCCACACCACTCCCGCCGCCAGCCGCGGGGCCACGTCGAGCGCGAGGTTGATGCTCTCGCTCCATACGCTGGCCGCCAGCCCATAGCGGGTGTTGTTGGCCAGCTCCACCGCCTCGTCGGGGGTGCGGAAGGTCATCGTCACCAGCACCGGCCCGAAGATCTCCTCTTGGGCCAGGGTGGCCGCGGGCTGCACGTCGGTGAGCAGGGTAGGGGGATAGAAGCAACCCTCGGTGGGGCAGGCCCAGCTGGGCTGGTAGAGGGTCGCCCCCTCGTCGACCCCCTTCGCCACCAGGTCTTGCACGCGCTTTAGCTGCACCGGGGCCACGATCGCCCCGATGTCCACACACTTGTCGAGCGGACGGCCGACCCGCAGCGTCTCCATACGAGCCCGCAGCTTGGCGACCATCACGTCGGCGATGTCCTCCTGCAACAAGAGCCGCGAGCCGGCGCAGCAGACCTGCCCCTGGTTGAACCAGATCGCGTCCACCACCCCCTCGACCGCCGAGTCGAGGTCGGCGTCGTTGAACACGATGAAGGGCGACTTGCCGCCCAGCTCGAGCGTCAGGTGTTTGCCCTGCCCCGCGGTGGCCTTGCGGATCAGGCGCCCCACCTCGGTCGATCCGGTGAACGCGACCTTGTCCACGCCCTCGTGGCCCACCAAAAGGGCCCCGGTGCGCCCGTCGCCGGTGAGCACGTTGAGCACCCCGGGGGGCAGCCCGGCCTGGGCGGCCAGCTCGGCGAACAAGAGCGCCGTGAGGCTGGTGAACTCGGCTGGCTTGAGGACGACCGTGTTGCCCGCCGCCAGGGCGGGGGCCACCTTCCACGCGAGCATCAGCAGCGGAAAGTTCCACGGGATCACCTGGCCCACCACCCCCACCGCGACCTGGCCCGCCAGCTCGGTGTCCATCAGCTGGGCCCAGCCGGCGTGGTGGTAGAAGTGCCGCGCCACCAGGGGGATGTCGATGTCCCGGGTCTCGCGGATCGGCTTGCCGTTGTCGAGGCTCTCGAGGGTGGACAACAGGCGGCTGTGTCGCTGCACCGTGCGGGCCAGCGCATAGAGATAGCGCGCGCGCCCGTGTCCGCCCAAGCCGGCCCAGCCCGGCTGGGCCCGGCGGGCGGCCGTGACCGCCGCGTCGATACTGGCCTGTCCGGCCTGGGCGTGCTGGGCGATCACTTCGCCCCGGGAAGGATCGATCGTGTCGAAGTACTGGCCCGTGTCGGGCTCGTGCCACCGGCCGTCGATGAACAGGCCGAACCGTCGGTCGTGGCGATCCAGCCACGCCCGCGCGGGCCCGTCGCTCTCGGGGGCGGGACCATAGTCCATGCTCTGGAAGATCTCGGCGACGCTGGTCATGGGTCTTGCTCGTCTACGGGCTTCGGTAGGATCGGGGCACATGCCATCGGTCAGGCCATCGGTCAGGCCATCGGATGGTGGAACTCAGCGGCATACACGCCAGTGACGAAGTGCTCCAGCTGGCGCTCGAGGTCGGCCACCAAGCTCGATGCGCCAAAGCGGAACAGCGCCGGCTCGAGGTACTCGCGGCCCAGCTCGTCCTTCATCAAGGCCAGGTAGCCCAAGGTCTGCTTGGCGGCGCGGATCCCCCCGGCCGCCTTGAAGCCCACGCGATGGCCGGTGCGCTCGAGGTAGCTACGGATCATGCGCACCATCACCAGGCTCACCGGCAAGGTGGCATTGACCGACTCCTTGCCCGTGGAGGTCTTGATGAAGTCGGCCCCGGCCATCATGCACACCAGGCTCGCCCGGGCGATGTTGCGAAGGAGTCGAAGATCACCGGTGGCCAAGATCGCCTTGAGGTGCGCCGGGCCGCATGCCTCCCGAAAGGCCCGGACCTCGTCGTACATGGCCTGCCAGTCGCCGGTGAACAGGTGGGCGCGGTTGATCACGATGTCGATCTCGTGGGCACCAGCGGCGATCGAGCGGCGGACCTCCTCGATCCGCTCGGTCAGCGGCGACAGGCCGGCGGGAAATCCCGCGGCCACCGCGGCCACCGGGATCGAGCTGCCCGAAAGAGCCTCGAGCGCGGTAGGGATCATCTCGTGGTAGACGCAGACCGCCGCGACTTGCAGGTTCAGATCGCCGACGCCCATCGCCTCGAGCAGATCCTGACGCACGGGCTGGCGCGCCTTGGCGCATAGCCGGCGCACGCGGCCCGGGGTGTCGTCGCCGGCCAGGGTGGTCAGGTCGGTGCAGGCGATCGCCCGCAGGTACCATGCGGCCTGCCACTGCTTCTTGACGCCACGGCGCGTCGGGATCGTCGCGGCGCGACGCTCGACCGCGCTGCGGTTGACCCGTACGTCACGGACCCAGTCCAGCGTCAGCGGCATGCCCGGGTTGCGCTCGGGGGTCGGCTCGGGCGGGGGCGTGGGCACGGCGTGCACGTGGCCCTTGGGCGGGTTGGAGTCTTGACCCATCGCGATCCTCCTGGCTGGCCTCGGTCGGTCGCTACCAAGGGCGATCCACCCGAGGGCCCGAGTCTGCCCGAAGATCGAGGCCGACGCGAGGTGACGAGCGTCAGAACGGCGGTCCGGCGCCCGTCCGGCGGCGGTCCGGTGCCAGTCCGGCAGTGGTCCGGTGCCAGTCCGGTGGTGGTCCGGCGCTAGTCCGGCGGTGGTCCGGCGCCCGTCAGCTCTCGCCCAGCCCGACCGCGCGGCGCAGATCGGCGGCGAGGCGGCAGTGGAAGTGATGCTCCCCCTGCTCCACCCGGGGCGCGTAGCGTCCGGCCTCGTAGTGGCGTGAGTGAAGGCCGACCTGCACCGACTCGCAGACCGCGATGTCTTCGCGCTGGGTGACCGCGGCTTGCTCGATGCTCTGCTCCACGAACGATGCGGACCCCGGGCTTTGCGTGTGCAGGTGGGGGTCGTCCAAAAAGTAGAACTCGTAGTCCACCCGGCAGCGGTCGGGACCCAGCGGGATCACATGGTTGGTGTCCAGGCAGGGCCCGTAGCGGTTGAGCATGAAGTTCGGATAGATCCACGCATAGATCGCCTCGGCGCCGATCCGCAGCGTGGGGTCGACCGTGGCGCGGGGATCGGCCTTGTCCGCCGGGTCGGCCCGCTGCACCGAGAACTCTTCGAATAGATCGGTGCGATATGTCGACATGTCGACCTGGGCATCCAGCGAGGGGTGGATGTGCGGGATGTGGTAGCCGCCGTCGAGGTAGTTGTCGACGTAGACCTTCCAGTTGCACGCCAGCTCCCACGAAGCGCGGCTGTGGTAGCGCAGCGCTCCCCAGCGGGTGTTGGCCAGCAGGTGATCGAGCGCCTCGATGCGGGGGTAGAGCGGCGGGGCGTCGGCGCTGGGGCTCAGCCAGGCCCACGGCCCCCAGCTCTCCAGTGAAAGCGGCGGCAGGGACATCGGGTCGCGATCGAAGTCGCGGATCCCCGCGATCCGGGGCGCGCGGCGCAGCCGACCCCGAAGATCGTAGGTCCACGCGTGATAGCCACAGACCAGGGCCTCGGCCCGGCCTGCCCCGGTCATGATCGGTCGCCCCTTGTGGCGGCAGGTGTTGGCGAAGGCTCGCAGCTGGTCGTCGTGGCCCCGCACCACCACCCAGGGTTCACCGCCCAGGCAGCCGCTGACGTAGGTGCCCGGCGTCGCGAGCTGCTCGAGGCGAGCGACCGGCTGCCATGCCCGCGAAAAGATCGCGCGCTGCTCGAGGGCATAGAGCGCCGGATCGGCGTACCACGACGAGGGTGGCGTCCAAGCCTCCTCGATGGGGGAGGTGGGGTCGAATCGCGCGATCTGTTCGCGGAGTGCCCGATCGGCGGAGCGAGTCACCGCGGTCGATGATGACCGATCGAGCGGGGCTTTGTCTTGGTGGGCAGCTGCTCCACGAACCCCAGCACCAGTCGGGTCAGCTCCTCGGCCGCGGCCTGGCCATACTGGAGGGTCTGCTCGTGGGAGAGCACCATGTCCGAGAGGCCCGCGGCCAGGTTGGTCAGCACCGAGACCGCGGCAACCCGCATCCCGCAGTGCCGGGCCACGATCACCTCGGGCACGGTGGACATCCCCACCGCGTTGGCCCCCAGCACCCCGAACGCGCGGACCTCGGCGTGGGACTCGAAGCAGGGGCCCACCGTGGCCAAATAGACGCCCTCGCGCAAGGTGATCCCCTGCTGCTGGGCCACCCGGCGCAGCAGATCCTGGTGCTCGGCGTCATAGGCTCCGTCCATCGGCGGGAAGCGAGGGCCGAAGGCGTCGTCGTTGGGGCCGACCAGGGGGTTGCCCCCTTGCATGTTGATGTGATCGGTAATCAGCATCAGCTGGCCGGGCGTCGCGTCTCGGTCGAGCGCCCCCGCGGCGTTGGTCGCGAAGTAGGTCTCGCAGCCCAGCAGCTTCAGGGTGCGCACCAGGGGCACCACCGCCTGCGGGGGGTGCCCTTCGTAGAGGTGCACCCGCCCCTGCAGGCAGGCCACGGGCTGACCGCCCAGGGTGCCGAGCACCAGGCGGCCGTGGTGGCCTTCGACGCTGGGCACCGGGAAGCCGGGCAGATCGCCAAAGCTCACCGTGATCGCGTCTTGGACCCGATCGGCCAGGGCGCCCAGGCCCGAGCCCAGCGTCAGGCCCACCCGGGGCGTAAAGCCCGGGGCTCGCTCGGCGACTACCGCTGCTGCCTTGCGCGCTTGCTCGCTCACCGCGATCCTTTCTTTCGGTCTGGCCTGTGGTCTGGCCTGTGGTCTGGCCTGTGGTCTGGCCTGTGGTCTGGCCTGTGGTCTGGCCTGTGGTCGTGTCGGTTCTGGGGCCGGGCGTGGGGCCCGTCCTCTTGCTCGCTCGGGGCGACGGCCGCGAGACTATAGGAGCGGGCGTCGAGCGCCAGCAAGGCGAGGGCGAGCATGGGCGAAGGACGACGGATACGGCTACCTCGCGGGGCGCTGGCTCGCCTGCGGCGCAGCGACGAGGGGCTGGCCCGGGTGATCGACCAGGTGGGGGCGTGCCGCATGCGGGTGGGCGCCGCCGAGACCCACCTCGCGTCGCTGGTGCGGGCCATCGTCTACCAGCAGCTGTCGGGCAAGGCGGCGGCCACGATCTTCGGCCGCTTCCGGGCGCTCTACCCCCCGCACCGCTTCCCCACCGCCGCGCAGATCCGCCGGACGCACTACACCCGGCTGCGTCAGGTGGGGCTGTCGCGGCAAAAGCAGGCCGCGCTGCGCGATCTATGCCGGCACGTGGTCGAGGGCCGGCTACCGCTCGACGACCCCCGCGATGATCTGGGCGAGCACGAGGACGAGGCGCTCATCGAGCGACTGACCGCCGTCCGCGGGATCGGGCGCTGGTCGGCGCAGATCTTCTTGATGTTCCAGCTCGGTCGTCTCGATCAGTGGCCGGTGGACGACCTGGCGATCCGCAAGGGGGTGGCGCGGCTTTGGGGGCAGGAGGAGCTCCCCGGCAAGAAGGCCATGGAGGCCTGGGGCGAGCGCTGCCGACCCTACCGCACCGTGGCCGCCTGGTACCTATGGCGCTCGCTGGAGATCGAGACCCCCGGTGGGGGATGAACCCGCTGCCGCCCCTCGAATTCGAGGTTTTGGGGCCCCGCCTGCAAGGGGCGGTCTTCGGGGTACGTTCGGGGGGCATGAAGACACTACGACCCTTGGCCATCGCCGTGGTGGCCGCTGCGACCGTGGTCGCATGCTCACCCAAAAAGGACACGGCCAATCCCGACAACGCGGTTTCTTGTACCGAAGAGGCCATGGTCTGCGAGGACGGGAGCACCGTCGTGCGGCAGGGCCCCGACTGCGAGTTCGCAGCCTGCCCCGGCGAGGCGGCGAAGGCCGACGCCGATGCTGACGCCGACGCGGAGGCCGACGCCGATGCCGACGCCGATGCGGAGGCCGACGCCGATGCGGAGGCCGACGCCGATGCGGAGGCCGACGCGCCCGCGAGCGAGGAGGCGGCCCAGTAGCGAGCGCCGACCCACCCGTGCCTTGCAGGTCACGGGCCGGCCTCGCGGAGCTTTTGGGCTCGGCGGGGCCGGCCCCTTCAGATCGAATGACCCGGCCGTCTCGGCCCCGACCGATGTGGCCCGGTCTATGCAAACTCTCGAAGAGAGAAGGACATACCGGAGAGCCAGATCAAGTGTAGCCACAAGAAGGTGCGGATGTAGCCGAGGTGGAGTTCACGCGCGGCTGGCTTGTCGTAGGTCGTCCGCAGCGTGCGAACCAAGTGGGTCACCCGGAAAAGCCAGTTCATCAGGATGCCCGTGGAGATGAGGCTCGCCCACGTACCGATCTGGCTAGAGAACGAGCACATCAGCGTATAGGCGAGGGTGCCGAAGATCGCGCCCACCAGGGATCCGAGCGCGGCCCGATGGGGCCCGAACTTGACCACGAGGGTGACCTTGCCCCCCGCACGATCGTTGTCCCAGTCGCGAATATCCTTGGCCAGGTTCTCGCCGATGGCGAAGAACCCGTAGTAGCCCAGCAGCCACAAGAGCGCCTGCGGCGTATACAGTTGCTCGGCCGCTGTCGCTACGGTCAGGTAGAGGGACGCTCCAAAGACCAGCCAGAAGGGCTGCGAGGACCAAGGCCTCGCGTTGAAGCGCATCGGCGGCGTGGAGTAGGCAATACCCAACAAGATCGTCAAGCCGCCCGTCAGCGGCATGAGCCCGCCGATCCAGATGCTCAGGACTACGGCCGCGAGCATCAACAGGGCGCCTTGCAAGAGGGCGGCGGGTCGCGAGACGACCCCCGTCACCAGGGGGCGTTCGCGACGGTTGCTCTCCTTGCTCCGGCGATCGCTCTCGATGTCGAAGACATCATTGAGCGTGGTCGCCCCGGCGTCCAGGCAGATGAACATGACCACGGTCTTGGTCAGCCGTGCGAACGAGGGCTGCGCGGGCTCGAGCAGAAAGTAGAGGACCGTGATGGGCAAGGTGTCGAACCACAGCCACGCGTACGGTCGCATCAGCCGTATGTGGCCGCGGATGCGTTGTGCGATCGAGACGGCTTGGGTCGGCGGGGTTCGAGTCATCGACGTGCTTTCGAGAGGCTCGCGAAGTTCAGGTCAACGGGGTCGCGGCCGCGGAGCCTCGCCGAGCGGGGGGCCATGGGTGCTTGGCGCCCTACCGGCGCGGTCGCATCGTGACATCGTAGAGCGCGTTGGGCAGCGCGGACAAAAGGCCCGCCGCGCCCGCCATCGGCAGGGGAAAGGTGAGCACAGCGCGTCCACTGCGGGTCGCCTTCCAGATCCGCGCGGCGGCATCCTCGGCCGAGACCACGAAGGGGGTCGAGGTGTTGTCCTTGGTCATCGGCGTCTGGACGTAGCCGGGGCGGATCTCGGTGACGCACACGCCGGTGCCGTGCAGATCCAGTCGCAGGCTCTCGAGGAAGACGCGCAGGTAGGCCTTGGAGGCGCTGTAGGCGGCCATCTTGGGGAGGCCCCGGAGTCCCGCGATGCTCGTCACCCCCACCAGGTGTCCGCGCTTGCGCTCGATCATGCGAGGCAGCACCGCGGTCAGCGTGGCCGTGGCCCCCGCGACGTTGACCGCCAGCGCGTTGGTGCAGTCGGCCCAGCAGAGCTTGCCGCTCCACCGGCTGGGCGCTACGCCTGCGTTGGCGACCACCAGATCCAGGCCGCCCAGCGCGTCGTCGGCCTGGCGTACCGTAGCCTCGGTCGCCTCGGGATCGCTGACGTCCAACGGATGGATCGAGGCCGTCCCGCCCGCACTGGCGATCTCGTCGGCCAACTGCTGCAACTGCTCCTCACGGCGAGCGGCCAGGGCCACGGTGATCCCCTCGGCGGCCAGGTGGCGGGCGAGCGCGGCTCCGATCCCGCTGGATGCTCCGGTGATGAAGGCAGTGCGGATCGAGTCGTTGGCCATGGCGGCGCTCTTTTAGCACCCGCTGGCGCTTGGCTCGCGGCGGCTGCGTTCCGACCTCGGCGGGGCCGCGTCGTACGCGCTTTGTGGCCGCGCTTGGGGCCTAGGCGGCGCCCACGGACCTCGTTCGGGCCTCGCGGCGATGTCGCGCTATGCTTCGCCCTACTCGTGATGACTTGGTTTCGATGGGGATGCGCGGTGTTGCTCGCCGCCGGGTGCCGCGGCCGGCCCGGGGGTGATGACCCCTCGGGTACCGGGACCGAGACCGGACAGCAACAGCCGCCCAGCGGATCGGACAGCAGCGACAGCGGGACGCCTCCCGACGAGGGGATCGATCCTGCGTCGGTGCCCGAGCCCCGGGCGGGGCGGCTGACCGATCTTCAGTACCGCTACACCGTGCTCGACGTGCTGGGGGTGGCGCTTACCGAGGAGGAGATCGACGCCCTGCCGGTCGACATCCCCACCGGGCGCGACTACTCGACCATCGTCGAGCCTCAGTTCTTCAACGCCAACTACGTGCTGGCCTACGCTCAGATCGCTCGCTCGGTGAGCGCCCGGCTCGATCCGGCGGCGCTCGCCCAGACCTACGCCGGCTGCGACGGGCTCGACCCGCTGTGCCGCAGCCTGTTGATTCGCGGGCTGGGGCTTCGTCTGTATCGGCGCCCGCTGAGCGAAGAAGAAGCAGGCCGGTACCTCGCGCTGGCCGACGCGATCCTCGGAGCCGACGGGGCCACCGAGGCCGATGTGATCCGCGGGATCGTGCAGGCGATGATGCAGGCGCCCCCGTTCCTGTACCGGATCGAGCGCGAGACCGACGGGGAGCCGGGCACTCTGCGGCGGATCGACGGCTACGAGCTGGCCAGCCGCCTGTCCTACTTCTTGTGGCAGTCGGCCCCCGACGAGCCACTGCTGGAGTTTGCCGCGGGCCCGCAGGGCGACGGCCGCTTCGATCGGGATGCCGTGGGCTCGCAGGTCGATCGGATGATCGCCGACGACCGGTTCGCTCGCGCCCGGGGGCTGTTTTGGGGCGACTACACCCTGGCGTTGCGCTCGAACTTCGGCGGCGCCGATCCGTTATTGGCCGGCGAGCTGCGCGACAGCGTGATCGCCACGCTCGAGCGTATGTCGGGGGCCGGGGGGCCCCCCGAGCCTCTGTCGGCGCTGTTCGACGGTTCTTGGCTCCTGATGACCCCGGCCGTGGCCGAACTGGCCGGGGCCACGCCGGCCGGCGAGGGGCTGGTGGAGTACGACATCGCCGATGGCGTCGAGCGGATGGGGGTGGTGACCCACCCCGGCTTCCTCGCCGCGATCGGCACCACCTCGTTCGTGGGGCGGGGCCTGTTGCTGACCGAGCGGCTGCTTTGTCAGCGGGTGGCCGAGCCTCCCGTCGAGACCGAGGACGAGATCGACAGCACCGCGCAGGCCACCGAGGACATGACTCCGCGGGAAGCCAGCGAGTTTCGCATGGGGGTCGAGCCGGTGTGCCAGGCGTGCCACATCCAGTTCGAGCCCGTCGCCTACGCGTTCGAGCGTTACGACATCCTCGGCCGGCACGCGCTCGCCGACGAGCAGGGCCGAGAGCTGCTGTCCCACGGCCTGCTGCCCGCCTTCGACGTTCGCCCGGCGATCGAGTTCGCCGACGCTATCGATCTGCTCGAGGCCCTCGCGGGGCTCGACGCCGTCAATGCCTGCCTGGTGGAGAACATGACCGAGTTTTCGACGGGTCTTCGGGCCAACCTCGCGGGCGACTTCCACGACGAAGCGACCGCGCGCTTCTCGGACGAGGGGCTGACCTTCGACGCGCTGGTCGGCGCGGTGGCCCGAAGCGAGCAGCGCACTCTGATGCGGGTGGTGGAGCCATGACCAGACGCCGATCTTTGGGCCAGTCTGCACGTAGGCCCTCGCTGACCCGGCGGGCCATGCTGCGGGGGGCGGGGGGCGTCGCTATCGCCCTGCCGCTTCTGCCCGAGCTGTTGCCCCGCGCGCGGGCCGAGCTCGAGGGGGCGATCCCCCAGCGCTTGTTCACCATGACCTTCGGGCTGGGCATGTCGGCGGCCATGCAGGCCGAGCGGTTCGACGGGCCGCTCGAGCCGATCTCCCCCTTCGCCGACAAGGCTGCGCTCTTTACCAACGTCGACAACGAGCCGCTCTCGGGGGGGGGGGCACGCCGCACTACCGCATGGCGGCTGCGCTGTTCACCGGGGTCCCGCAGCAGAGCGGGCCCTCATACGTGGCCAGCGGCCCCAGCATGGAGCAGGTGATGAAGCGGGCGCTGCACCCCGACGGGGTGCCCAACGTCGCCACGCCCGAGCTGTCGGTGGGTCTTTGGTCCAACACCGGGTGTGTGGCTGCCTTCACCCGGCACTGGAACGACGACGGCTCTCCGGGGCAGCGCCCGGTGCGGCGGCCGACCGAGGTGTTCGAGACCCTCTTTGGGCAGGCCCCGACCGAGCCGCAGCCCGATCCCACGCCCGAGCAGATCCTCGAGCGGCACGTGCACCGCAGCGTCCTCGACACCGTCTTGGAGGACTACGAGGCCATGGTGGGGCCCACCTCGCCCCTGGGGGCCGAGTCCAAGGCGAGGATCGACAACCACCTCTCGGCGATCCGCGACGTTGAGATGCAGCTGGTCCCCACGGGCCCTCCGCCTGGCTCGGGCTGCGCCATGCCGCCACCCGCGCAGGTCGTCGATCCCCAGCCCTACAGCTTCTACGACGCCAAGGTCGGCCCGGCCGGCGCCGGGGCGCCTCAGATCGACTGGGAGGTGGCCGACGCGGCCATGGGCCTCATCGGCCGCCTGATGGCCCTGGGCGCGGCCTGCGACACCGTTCGCTTCGGCAGCATGGTGTCGGTGGCCGCCGGCGAGTACCTGCGGTTTGCGGGGCAGTACGCCGCGCTCGGCGACACGGCCGACTTTAGCCAGCTGTTCGCCTCGAGCACCCCCCACGACGCGATCTTCCACGCCTACAACCCCGCGATGGTGCGGCTGCACCAGCACATGTCGATCTCGATGTTGATGCACTTCGTCGCCGAGATGGATGCGATCGTCGAGCCCAACGGCTTGACCGTGCTCGACAACTCGCTGGTGCTGCTCGCCACCGAGTACGGCGAGAACCACGCCGCCTCGCCCGCCCTGCACGGGGTGCTCGGCGGCGGCGGGCGCTTCAACCCGGGGTGGTACGAGCAGGCGCTGTTGCCCTCGGACATCTACCACCAGGCGATGGCGGCGTACGAGGTAGACTCGGGGATCCCCGATCGCTGGCCGGCGTATAACCCGGTGGAGATCGCCGGGTTCCGCAACGTGTGAAGGGGGCGGGTCGGGGGCGGGTCGGCGGCTACCAAGAGCGCCGGTCGATGCCCCTTGCGGTGAGAGGTTACCCCTGGCTGGAAACTGTCCCAAAGGTGCCAACTTTCACCATGGGCTCATGAGAGCCGCGATTCGGGGCTTGCGGCCCTGATGCGCTTGTTTCGCAATGATGCCTCACTATGAAAGAACCCCGAAGAACGTCGACCCCGAGTGACGTTGGGGGGTCGCTCGCACTCGACGTATCGCGGCTGTGTTGATCGACGAGTCGGGATGAGGTGGCCGTGCGCCTACATCGCGATAGTGAGCGGTCGTCTGTAGCATCGCGCGGGTGCGGAACCCGATCTCCTTCGGTGGCGAGCGTGCTACGCAGAGCTGGCCTTTTACTTGGTGGAGTCGTCGATCTTGATGACTCGGAGTCTAGCCATCCTCACGCTTTTGTTCGTCTCCTTTGGCTGCAAGGTCAAGGCGTCGGCGAGTGCGAGCATCGATGCCGACGGGGCGGCCGAGGCCGACGCCGATGTCGAGACCGACGCCGATGCAGGTACCGGCGTCGACCCTTTCGAGCGCACCTCCGAGATCAAGGTGCGTCGCGAGGGCGACGAGCTCGTGCAGGAGGGCGGCGAGATCAACTTCGAGACCGACGAGGCGACGCTGGTCGGGTCGAAGACGCGGGCGACGCTCCAAGCCTATGCGGCCGTCTTGCAGGAGTACCCCGAGATCGACTTGCGCATCGAGGGACACACGGACTCGCGCGCGTCGGCCAAGCACAACCGCAAGCTCTCCGACGCGCGCGCCAAGGCCGTTCGACAGTGGCTGATCAAGGAGGCCGGCATCGAGCAAGAGCGACTGACCGCGGTCGGACACGGTGAAGATCGGCCCAAGGTCGCCGAGCCCGCCGAGTGCGAGAACAAGCACGCGTCCAAGGCTCCACCGTGGTGCGAAGACGAGATCTGGTCGCACAATCGGCGGTCCGAGTTCCACGTCACGGCGGGGTTGGATGCCCTGGAGGATGGTGAGGTGATCGAGACGCGAGGCAATGATCGTGCAGGGTCGTCGGGTCTCGGGTTCTACCAGGGCCCCTACATCTATCTGTCGCCGGGCTTGTTCCGGGTGGCCGTGGCCAACCGAGACGAAACCGACGCACGTCGGGTTTCCTACCGTTGGGGGCTCGGCGCAGGGTACCTGTGGCGTCGCAAGCGTTTTGCCGCGGCGCTCGGCCTGGGGTTTGCCCACGTGCCCGTCGCGATCGACCGAGCGAGCGAGCGCTGCGCGATGTTGACGTGTCGATCCGCTCACGAGTTCGTGCTTGATGCCGAGCTTCGCCTGGGAGGTGGATCCGATCGAGTCATCGGGTATGGGCTCCTCGGGCCTGGTCTGGTGATCGGACGCTCGCGCCGGAGCGACGGCACCATGGATGTCGCGTTCACCACCGGCGGGTTCAGTTTCGATCTGGGCGCGGGCCTTTGGGGACTGGTATGGCGGGGTCTGTTCCTCGGCGGTGAGGTGGCGCTCAACGTCGGGGCCTACACCGATGATGTCAGCGCGTTCCACGATAGGGCCCGAGTCACCGGCCTCGACCTGCGCTTCTTGCTCGGCTGGCACTTCGGCTGGAAGCCGTGAGCAGGCACTCGTTGGCGGGAGCGGTGTCCTGGCGATCTGATGACGAATTCGCCGGATCCTCGGGATCGCGGTCTTGCTCGGCGGAGCTCCGATGCTCGTCGCGTTTCGCCCTGCTCAGAACGCCCTGCTCAGAACGCCCTGCTCAGAACGCATGGTTGGTCGTGAAGTACACCCCAAACCCCTCGGGGCTGAACCCCGCGTCCACCCGAAACACGAAGAACCGATCCCACACCAGGTACACCCCGGGCCCCCCCGAGATGATCGGCCGTGCGTCGGCCTGCCCCAACCCTCGCACGTACCCCACGTCCATGAACGCCTTGAAGGCCGGCGAGAGGGTGCGCTTGAAGATCCGCAGCTCGTAGGGCTCGACCCGCAGCTCCACGCTGCCATAGAGCTTGGTCGGCCCGATGAAGCGGCGCCGGAAGTATCCCCGCCCCGTGTCGCGACCGCCGATCCCCTCGCGCACCAACAGCCCCCCGAACTCCCCCTGGCTCACCAGCGGCGCGTCTCCGAGGATCGCGTCGGCCACGAACTGATTGGCCAAGATCACCTTGGGCGTGCCGATCGATCGATAGAACCGCGCCGACCCGTTGAAGCGAGCCCAGTGCCGGGTGCTGGCCACCCACGGGCCGCCCAGCTCGATCGACACGTCGTGCAGCGAGCCGCGGGTGGGGCTCCAGCCGTTGTCTCGGCTGTCCCAGGCCAGCCCCCCGAAGATCGAGCCGCGACGCAGGTTGACCGCCGCGGGCTGGTCGTCCTGCAGCCAGCGGCTGCCCGTGCCCGGATCTTCGCGCTCGCGCTGCGCTGACTCGGTGGGGACCCGGATCCAGTCGTAGGCAAACCGTGCCCCCACCAGCCAGCGGGCGTACCCAGTGGTCTCGATCCCCCACTGCCCCCGCTCGAACACCGCAAAGGGCTGCTGATAATCGAACGCGGCCCCGACCGAGCGCAGGTGCAGCTTGTACTCCGGATCACCCGCCAGCGCGCGTCCGCGGAGCGGCTCGAAGTTTGCCACCCCCAGGTAGGGGAACACCGGGTCGTCGACGAAGCGCAGGTTCAGGTCGAGGATCTCCTCGCGGTGCAGCAGGTCGCGGAGCTGGAGATCGAGGGTGTGGTCTTGCACGCGCCGGGTGGACACCCGGCCGACCAGATCGAGCCGCGCGTGGTCGAAGGTCTCTTCGGGTGGCCGGTAGACGTAGCGCCCCCGTAGGCCGAAGGTCAGGCCCACCGAGGGCTCGGCGCGGAACGTCGGGACGGGCAGGATCCGGTGCCCGCGGACCCGGAACCCCCGCGGCTCCTCCTCGCGAGGCGACAGGCGGGGCCCGGGCGCGCGGCGAGGCCGATTGGGCGAGGGCCGGCGACCCGGGCTCGTTCGCTTGCCAGAGGGGGTCGCGCTCCGCCCCTGGGCCGCGGCGGCCAAAAACGAGGCCGCCGGACCCGTGGTTCGGGCCGTGCGGGGTGGCGACCGGAGGGCATCGGGGGGCGACCCGAGGGCGGCCGCGAGGGCAACGGCGAGCCCGAGCATTACGGCCGCAGAGTAACAAGCCTCACCGATCGGGCCGAGTCGACCGTGCGTACCGATCTACCGAGTACCAATCTACCGAATGGTCAGTGGGGATCGATGTGCGAAGATCGACCGAAGGTCGTCGCCGTGCTGTGGGCGCGGCGAAGTGACGCATAGCGCATGCACCCCGGCGAGACGAGGCCCATGCAGATCGTACGTTTCCTGTTGGTCACCACCCTGCTGCCGCTGGTCGCCTGTCTGGGCGACGATCTGGGAGGTGCGGCCTCCGCTGGAGCCAGCGGCACCGCCTCGACCACCGCCTCGACCACTGCCGATCCCTCGACCACCCAAGGAGGCGGCGCGACCGACACCGAGGTGGCCTCGGGGGACGCCACCGGAGCGGGGGGAGTGTGTGGCAACGGGACGGTCGAGGGCGCGGAGGACTGTGACGACATGGGCGAGTCGCCGGCGTGCAACGACGATTGCACGACCGCCGTGTGTGGTGACGGGGTGGTCAACGCGGCGGCCGCCGAAGAGTGCGACGATGCGGGGTTCTCGGCGGCGTGTGACGACGACTGCACCGCGCCCGCGTGTGGCGACGGCGTAGCCAACGAGGCGGCGGGGGAGGAGTGCGACGAGGCGGGCCCGTCCGCCGCCTGTGACGATGATTGCACGGCGGCCGAGTGCGGCGACGGGGTGGTCAACGAGGCGGCGGGGGAGGGATGTGACGACGGCAACGCGGCCGACTTCGATTTTTGTAGCAATGCGTGCGCCCCGGCGCCCGCGGCCTTGCTCGACATGATGCACGTGTTCGACACCGACACGGGGCAGCTCGATGGGATCGCGCAGGATACCTGGGATCCGGCGACCTCCACCTGGTACCTCGGCCGGCTCGAGATCGGGATGACCGGCGTGCTGCAGGTGGTGGGGACGTCGGCCCTGACGATCGAGGTGCAGGGCGACGCGATCATCACCGGGGTGCTCGACGTCTCGGGAGCCGACGGCACCGGCCCTTCGGGGGCAGGCTGTGTGACCGCGGGCACGGGCGGTCGTGGCGGCCCGGGGGGGTTTTCCGGGGGGGCCGGCGCGGGCATGGGCGGCAGCGGCACCACCGACGGAGCGCCCGGTCAGGGCCCCGGGGCCCCGGCCAGCGGCGGCTCGATCCCGTCGGGCTCGGGCACCTTCTTCATCGCCGCCGGAGGCGGGGGCGGAGGACACACCACGGCGGGGTCCCCCGGTCTGGCCGACAACGGCGCGGTGGCGGGCCAGGGCGGCGAGCCGCACACGAGCCTGCCTCCGTTGCTAGGCGGCGGAGGCGGAGGGGGCGGTAGCGTGGAGAAGGACGGCGGCTCCAGCAGTCTGCAAGATAGCGACGACGAAGGCACCGGCGGTGGCGGTGGCGGTGGTGCGGTGGCGATCGTGGCCGCCGGATCGATCACGGTGATCGGTCGGATCGACGCCAGTGGCGGCGACGGCGGCTCCGATCTGGGTTGTATGGAGAACACCGGCCACGGAGGGGGCGGCGCGGGCGGAGCGATCGTACTCGCGTCACCGGCGACCGACGCGATGATGGGCGAGCTCGATGTCTCCGGTGGGCAGGGAGGGATCCCCGGGAGCAACTTCCCCGGGATGGCCTCCAACTACGTCGGCGGCGATGGAGCCGACGGGGTCGTCGAGGTGATGTAGGCGTAGGAGCCCGCGCTCAGTACGCCGTAAAGCGGAAGCCGGCCATCTCGAGGTAGCTCTGCTGCTTGCGTAGATCGGCCATGGTCATGGGGTGCTTGGCCAGCCACCCCTCGGGCATTCGCAGCTCCAGCACCCGCCCGGCCGCGGTCAGGGTGAACGGGGGCAATAGATCCGGGTCGCGGGCTCGGTTGAGCGTGGCGGCCAGGCGCAGCAGGGTGGCCAGGCGCAGCGCCGTCTCCCCGCCGGCCGCCCGCAGCGGGTCGAGGCGCTCGGGCTTGAGTCGCCGACGGTGGGCCCCGACCAGCGCGGCGATGTAAGCCTGCCTGTCGCGAGAAAAGCCCGGCATGTCGCCGTGGGTGAGGATGTAGGCGCCGTGGACGTGAAATCCGGAGAAGCTCATCGCCAGCCCGATCTCGTGCAGCCGCGCCGCCCAGTCCAGCAGCATGCCGTAGTCCGGGTGGTGCAGCTCCCAGGCGTAGGTCACCTGGCGCAGGCACTCGCGGGCGGTAGTCTGGACCCGCAACGCCTGGTCTCGGTCGATCCCGTAGCGCTGGGTGAGGCGCTCGATCGTCCGGTCGCGCACGTCCTCGTGCTGCGCTCGCCCCATCGTGTCGTAGAGCAGGCCTTCGCGTAGGGCCCCGTTGGCCGCGGTCATCCGCTCGATCTGTAGGCTCTTGAACACCCCCATGAGGATCGCCAGGCCGCCGGGGAGCACCGATGCTCGCTCCTCCGACAGCTCGGGGATCTCCAGCCGCTCGATCCGTCCGTGCTCGATCATGGCCGATCGGAGCTCCCGTAGCCCCGCGTAGGTGATCCCGTCGCTCCAGCCGTTGATCCGCAGGATGTTGTCGATCGCGGTGATCGTGCCCGAGGAGCCCACCGCCGACACCCACCCCATGTTTCGGAAGCTCCGCTTGATCGGCTCGAACTCCACTTGAGCCTCGGTGGTGGCCTCGCGGAACGCCTCGCGGCGCAGCCGGCCGTCGGCGAAGAACCGGGCGGTGTGGCTGACGCACCCCATGTGGAGGCTCTCGGTCCGGCGGGCCTCGAAGCGCTCACCCAGGATCAGCTCCGTGCTTCCGCCGCCGATGTCCACCACCAGGCGCCGACCCGCGTCGTCGCTCAGATCGTGGGCCACGCCCAGGTAGACGATGCGGGCCTCCTCGCGCCCCGAGATGATCTCGATGGGATAGCCCAGCGCCTGGCGGGCGCGGGTGAGAAACTCGCGGGCGTTCCTCGCCTTGCGCAGGGTGTTGGTCCCCACGGCCCGCACCCGGGCCCCCGAGATCGACTGCAAGCGCTGACCAAAGCGCTCCAGGCACGCCAGCCCTCGCGCCTGCGCCGCCTCGGTGAGGTGCTTGTCGTCGTTCAGGCCGGCGGCCAGCTTGACCCGCTCGCGCATGCGGTCGATGATGTGAAGCTGCCCCCCTTGCAGGCGCGCGATGATCATGTGGAAGCTGTTGGAGCCCAGGTCGACGGCGACCAGCTCGGTCTGTGCCTCCGTGTCGGTCCCGGTCTTGGTGTCGGTCTGTGCCTCGGGGCTGGCCTGCGTCCCGTTCATCGTGTCCTCATGTGGGTATCGCGAACGTTACGAAGGTGAAAGGGTCGGTGGATACTTGTCACCGGAGCGCTACGAATCGATGGCGGCCGCTCGACCAGCCGCTCGACCTCGCGGGGGGGGGTGGGGGGACAGGAGCGGGGGATCCGGCCCGAAGGGAGCGCATGGCCTCACGGTCGCGATCTCGCGCAAGGCCGCCGTGGAGGAGGATCCGGGGATCCCCGATGTGGATCCCCGATGTGGATCCTCGATGTGGATCCTCGATGTGGATCCTCGGTGTTCGGGGCCGACGCGGGTCCTCGACTGGTGGCTCCCCGAGGCAGGCCCCGCCAGGTTGGAGATCGAGCGGCTCAGATCGCCAGGGTCGGCAGGGGATCGGCCACCGCAAAGGGGCAGCCGGTCTTGGCGCGGATCTCGTCCACCGTGATCCCTTCGGCGATCTCCGTCAGGCGCAGGCCCTCGGCGGTCACCACGAAGTAGCCCAGGTCGGTGACGATCTCGTGCACGACGCCCTTGCCGGTCAGCGGCAGGGTGCACTGCGGTAGGATCTTGGGCGCCCCCTTCCGGTTGACGTGCTCCATGGTCACGATCACCCGCCGCGAGCCGGCCACCAGATCCATGGCGCCGCCCATGCCCTTGACCTTCTTGCCCGGGATCATCCAGTTGGCCAGATCTCCGTGCTCGCTGACTTCCATGGCCCCGAGCACGCAAAGGTCCAGGTGTCCCCCGCGGATCATCGCGAACGAGTCGTGGCTGCCGAAGAACGAGGCTCCGGGGTTGGCGGTGACCGTCTGCTTGCCCGCGTTGATGAGATCGGCATCCACGGCGTCCTCGGTGGGGAAGGGTCCCATGCCCAAAAGGCCATTTTCGCTGTGGAGCACCACCTCGATCCCCGCGGGGATGAAGTTGGCGATCAGGGTGGGGATCCCGATCCCCAGGTTGACGTAGTTGCCGTCGCGTAGCTCTTGGGCCACGCGCTGGGCGATCTGCTCACGGGTCAGCGCCATGGGGTCGTCCTCGTGCAGGGGTCGGTGCAGGGGTCGAAGAACAAGGGAGGCTCAGGCGGGCTCACGCCGGTTGCGTGGTGCGAAACTCGATGGGTTTTTCGTACTCGGGGCCCTCGATGATCCGGTCGACGAACACCCCGGGGGTATGGATGAAGTTGGGGTCGAGCTCACCGGCGGGCACGAGATGCTCGACCTCGGCGATCGTGATCCGCCCGCAGGTGGCCATGGCCTGGTTGAAGTTGTTGGCCGTGTAGCGGAAGACCAGGTTGCCGTGCGTGTCGCCCTTCCACGCCTTGACGATCGAGAAGTCGGTCTTGATCGCGTGCTCCAGCACCATCATGCGGCCTTGTAGCTCGCGCACCTCCTTGCCTTCGGCCACCGGGGTGCCATACCCCGTTGGGGTGTAGAACGCCGCGATCCCCGCGCCGCCGGCTCGGATCCGCTCGGCCAAGGTGCCCTGGGGGACCATCTCCAGCTCGAGCGCCCCCGAGAGGTAAAGCTGCTCGAAGGTCTTGTTCTCCCCCACGTAGGACGAGGTCATCTTCTTGATCTGGCCCGCCGCCAGCAGGATCCCCAGGCCCTTGTCGTCGATCCCGCAGTTGTTGGACACGACGCGGAGCTCCTTGATCCCCTTGCGATGGATCGCCGCGATCAGGTTCTCGGGGTTGCCGCATAGCCCAAAGCCGCCCGAGGCCAGGGTGATGCCGTCGCTCATGTCCTCGATGGCCGCATCCGCGGAGGGATAGGTCTTGTCCATGATCGCGAGCATTGTGGCGCTGGGGGGCCGGCGCTGGCAAGCCAGGTGGGCATGACATCGGTGGGGGGCGCTGGGACATCGATGTCGTGGTCGGGAGCGACGTTTGACGGGATCATTGAGCTTTTTGGCCCAGGCGCGTGGGCATCGGAGCTGCAAAACCAAGGGGCATCGCTTCGGCGATACTGGCTTGCTTGGCCTTACTGGAGATTATTCGATGCGACATGGGATTCGATGGACGGTGATGCTTGCCGTGGCGATGACGGCGACGGCGTGTGACTCGACGGTGGAAGACGGCAACGGATCAGGCACGAAGTCCGAGCCCAAGGATGCTCAGGGGCCCGAAGAGCCCGAAGAGCCCGAAGAGCCCGAAGAGCCCGAAGAGCCCGAGGAGCCCGAAGAGCCCGAGGACCGCTCGTGCGACGAGCGGGGGGCGTTCCGAGCCTGTGGCGATCAGGATGGCTCGGTGGAGTACTGCGACCTTCTCAACCCCGAGGACGAGCAGCCGCAGTGGGGCCCCTGCCTGGCCGCGACCGAGTGCGAGCCAGGGGACACCGAGGAGTGCTTTCCCGGCGACGTGGAGTTCGAGGGGCTCGAGCGCTCGTGCTGGCTCGAGGGGGGGATCCCCATGTGGGCCGAAGACGATTGCAACACGCCGCTGGTGCTGGCCTTCGAGCCGGGCCCGGTGCGTATGAGCGCCGCCGGTCCCGCGGCCTTCGACATCAGCGGAGCAGGACAGTGCGTCACCACCGACTGGCCCGCCGCCTCCGCGCCTTGGCTGGCGATCGATCTGGATCGATCGGGCAGCATCGACGGCGGTCACGAGCTGTTCGGCTCGGGCACCGTGCTCGCCTCCGGGGCCCACGCGACTCATGGCTTCGCCGCGCTGGCCGAGCTCGACAGCGATGGGGACGGTCAGATCACCCCGCTCGACGATCGCTTCTCCGAGCTCGTGCTGTGGAGCGACTACGACGGTGATCGTCAGTCCACGCTGTGGGAGATGGAGCCCCTGTCGGCCCGTGGCGTCGAGTCGATCGATCTCGCGTTCACCTCGGGTCGCGACTGCGATGCGCGGGGCAACTGCGCCCGCGAGCGCTCGGGCTTTACCTTCGCCGCCGGTGACCGGGGGGGGGCCGGTCAGGTCATCGACCTGTACCTGGCGTGTCAGTAAGGCGGCGAGCGGCCAGTGGGTGGTGAGCGGCCGGTCGATCGCGGATTTGCGCAACCTGCGCTCGACCGGCTAGAATAGCCCGCCAGTCTCTGTTCTGGTCGAGCCTCCGCCCATGAATGACGTCCGAGCCCGGGCCAAGGCGCTCTACAACGCCCTCGATTTCAGTCGGCCCATCAATTTTGGTCAGACCGAGCTCGTCGAAGACGACCAGGCGCAGTCCGAGGAACTCTATGTTCCCAGCCTGCACGGGGGCGACGCGACCTTCGATCCGGTCCAGGAGCTCGCCGATCAGATCGATTTCTCGGTCAGCAGCGGTGCCTATTTGTTCACGGGCAATCGAGGCACGGGCAAGACCACCGAGCTGATGCGGCTGGCGAAGATCCTGCGCGGGTATGGCTGTGCGGTGTTCTACGTGGATCTGTCCGAGTACCTGTTGCTCACGCAGCGGGTCGAGATCACCGACTTTCTCATCAGCGTCTTGGGGGCGCTCTCGGAGAAGGTTCGCGATCGCTTTGGCGAAGACGTTGGTCGGGCCGGGTTCCTCCAGCAGATCTGGTCGTTCTTGAACGCCGAGGTGAAGTTCGAGGGGATCGCCTTGCCAGCCGGTCCGGCCCAGCTCAAGGCCGCTCTTTTGCATACCCCCGGGTTCAAGGAGGAGCTGCAGCGACGCACGCGAGGGCACGTACAGACCCTGGTCGAGAAGGCCCAGCAGTTCGCCCTCGAGGTGGCCGAGCATGTTCGTCACAAACTCCACGAGCCGGATATGAAGATCGTGGTGATCGTGGACTCGGTCGAGCGACTGCGAGGGATCGGTGACTCGACGGATGTTCGAGAGGTCTTCAAGAGCGCGGAGACCCTGTTTGGTTCCCACGCCGACCTGCTGCGCTTCATGGGGCTGAGCGTGATCTATACGATCCCTCCGTACTTGCAGGCGTTGGCCGGGGGCTTGGGGGCTCATTATGCCGGCGGGCGGATCTATGCGCTGCCGAGCGTGCACGTGTACGAGCGCTGTCCCGAGCCAGGGCAGTGGCCCGAGGTCTCCGACCAAGGGGTGGGCAAGCTGTTGGCCATCGTCGAGCGGCGTTTCGCCGGGTATGCGGAGTTCTTCACCGACGAGCAGCTGCGGCAGCTCGCGCGGAGCTCGGGCGGTGATCTTCGTGATTTCTTTCGCATGGCGCGGCTGGCGGTGACGCGTGGGCCCAGTGTGCCCTCGCTTCCGCTGCCCGATCGGGTGATCGAGGACGCCGAGGACGCGGTACGTCGCGACATGTTGCCGATCGCCCACGACGATCGAGCGTGGCTGACGAGGATTGCCCATAGTCATCACCCCGAACTCCCCAGCCTCGACAAGCTCCCCGAGTTCGCCCGCCTGCAGCAGGGCAAGTACGTATTGCAGTATCGCAATGGAGAGGACTGGTACGCGGTGCATCCCTTGCTGAGGCAGGAGCTCGGCCTGACGTGAACCGCACGGCCGAGCTCTCTATCGACGAGTTTTGGGAGGAGCTCGCCCCTTATGTTCAGTGGCCCGAGGGGTTTGCGCTGGTGCTTCTGTTTGCCGGCTACTCGGCACCGGTCGAGCGGCTGGCCGAGCGACTGGAGCGAAGCCTCGACAGGCGGGCGCGGTCTTTGCGGCGGCTCGAGCCCACGAAGTCCGAGGACGTCGAGCGCCTGGTGGTCGACGTCGTGGCCAAGCCGTCCGCGGACTGCGGTGCGTTGTGGGTGGCGCTATGGTCAGGTGGAGGCGATCGGTCGTGGGACGACGCGGTGCGAAATCTATTGCAGCGCCTCAATGAGCGCAGGTACTTGCTCGAGCGAGAAGTCGCTGTGCCCGTGGTGCTGGTGTTGTCCCCGGTCGTGCAGCCCACCCTGCACGCGGTTGCCCCGGATCTGTGGACGATCCGTAGCTTTGGGGGGCGCGTGCCCGAGCCGCCGCGTGTATCGCGGAGTGTGCCGCGAGTGACCGACATATCCTCGGCGCTACCGTCCGCCGTAGAGCGCGAGTGGGCTCGGCAGCTAGGGTCGCAAACAACTCGGGGACAGCTGGCGGCGGCCGATGGCTTGAGGGCGTCGAGGTCGGCGCTCGACCGCGGGGATCTAGAGGCGGCGCGGCACATGGCACTGGAGGCGCTGACGCTTGCTATCCGGGGGCAGCAAGAGGATCCTGCCCAGCTGGAGATCCTCGGGGTCGACGATGCGTGGGCTCAGATCTCGTCGCTCGACCGCAAGGCTCAGCAGGAGTCGTGTGAAGCACTGGCCTTGATCGGCGAGGTCGAGCTTCGTGTGGGTGATCTCGAAGCCGCCGCTCGGTCGCGCCAGCGGGTGGTCATGCTCACAGAGCGGCTCGAGGTGGAGGCGTCGAGGGGGCAGTCCCTCGACGCACGGCGGGCTCTGGCCCAGGCCTGGAGTGCGCTAGCGGAGGTCCTGGCCGAGGCGGTCGATCGCCCCGGTGCTCGCCGTGCGCTCTATCGGGTGATCGAGATCCTCGAAGGGTTGGTCTCGCGGACGCCCGATGATCCCGGGTTGAGGAGGGAACTGTCGACCGCGTTCAAGCAGCTCGCCGATCTCGAGCTGGGCACGGGGGCACACGACGCCGCTCGGGACGCCTTTCGACGCAGTGCTGACGTTCTCCAGACGTCAACGAGCGCTGTCGCTCCTGCCGCTCGGGTGATCCCTCGTGTCTTCATCTCCTACAGCCACGACTCGGGTGCGCACGAGCAGCACGTCCTCGCGCTAGCCGACCTGCTGCGGAGCGATGGTATCGCGGTCTCGGTTGACCAGTACGTCGCGCACCCGCCCGAAGGTTGGCTGCGGTGGTCTGAGCGCCAGATCATCGAGTCAGATTTCGTGATCTTCGTCTGTACCGCGACCTATCGTCGTCGCTTCGAGGGATCGGAGCGGCGCAATAGCTCCACCGCGGTCGCGTGGGAAGTCCTGATGGCCAATCGACTCCAATTCGAGATGGGGTCTCGCAATGAGAGCCTGATTCCGATCTTGTTCACGGGCGGGACGGATGAGGACATTCCACGTGCGCTGCGATCGCTTCGTGTCTATCGTATGCCCACGGACTATGACGAACTCTATCAACGCCTGATCGGGTCGTCATGACTTCTCGGTGCGAACCTACTGCGCCTCGGTGCTCGCGCGGATCGCTGCGATCGCCTCGGTCACGCTGGGGTGCCGCGGGTTCTTGAACACCGCCGATCCGGCCACGAAGGTATCGGCCCCATCGGCCCACAGTGCCCCGGCATTGCGCTCGTCGACGCCGCCATCCACCTCGATCCGCGTTTGCAGACCCTGAGCGTCGATCGCCGCCCGTAGGGCGCGGATCTTGGTGCGCACCTCGGGGATGAAGCGCTGCCCGCCGAACCCCGGGTTGACGCTCATCACCAGCACCAGGTCGCACAGCGGCAGGATCTCGCGCACCATCTCTACGGGCGTATGCGGGTTGAGGCTGACCCCGGCGAGGATCCGGTGGTCGGGGCCGCGGTGGTGGGGCAGGGTGCGGATCTGCTCCAGGTTGCGATGCAGGTGGCGGCATGCCTCCACGTGCACGGTGATCACATCGGCCCCCGCCGCGGCGAAGTCGGGCGCGAGCTGCTCGGGACGCTCCAGCATCAGGTGGCAATCGAGCGGGCGCTCGGTGATAGGCCGCAGGGCGGCCACCACCGGAGCGCCGATCGTCAGGTTCGGCACGAAGTGCCCGTCCATCACATCCACGTGGACCCAGTCGGCGCCGCCGGCCTCGATCGCCCGGATCTCATCCCCGAGGCGGGCGAAGTCGGCGCTGAGGATCGAGGGCGCGATGACGGCGGGGCAGCGGGGCATGCCGCGCGATCTACCGCAGATCGCTGCCGCCCGTGTAGCTGATCAGCACGAAGCCGATGAAGCCGATCAGCAAGAGCATGCCCTCCCAGCGGACCACCTTGCGCCCGGTGAACGCAAACCACCCCGCGAGCGCGGCGCAGACCACCATGGCGATTGCGCCCGCCCGAAAGCGGGCCTCGATCACCCCGGGGCTGATCGCCGCGGCCGCGCCGGCGACGGCCAGCGCATTGAAGAGGTTGGAGCCCAGCACGTTGCCCACCACCAGGTCATCTTCGTGGCGACGCACGCCGGCGATCGAGGTGGCCAGCTCGGGCAGGCTGGTGCCCACCGCGACCACGGTCATGCCGATGAAGGCCGAGCCAACGCCCATGGCCGAGGCCAGCGAAGAGCCCCCCTTGACCAGCAGCTCGGCGCCGGCCAGCGTGGCCAACAGCGACAGGATCCCCAGCCCCGCCTCTTTGCCCCGGTTGATCTCCTCGGGCTCGTCTTGCTCGAGAGAGGCCACTCCCATGTCGGCGTCTTGGTGAGCCCAACGCACGATGAGCACCGCCGCCACCAGCATCCCGGCCAGAAGGCCCAGGCCCTCGGTGCGGGTGAGGGTGAGATCGTAGAGCAGCACGGTCAGCACCACCACCGCCAGCAGCATGGCGATCCCCTCGCGCTTGAGCACGCGGGCGCTGCCGGTCAGCGGGGCCACCAGGGCGGTGACCCCGATCACCAGGGTCACGTTGGAGACGTTGGAGCCCACCGCATTGCCGATCGCCAGGTTGGCGTCGCCTTCGAGGGCGGCCAGGATCGACACGAGCAGCTCGGGAGCCGAGGTGCCCATGCCCACGATCAGCGCCCCCACCAGCACGGGCGAGACCCCCCACAACCGAGACAGCCGAGCCGCGGCCACCACGAAACGATCCGCCGCGAAGGCCAGGATCACCAGGCCGCTCAGCAGCATGACGACGTCGAGGGTCACGGGCGGGGCCTTCGGCGGGAGAGCGGACGACGAGACATCGACGTGGCTCGATAGTATCGCCCCGTCACGGAGCGGCGACCAGCGCTTTTTGGCGGTGCGAGGGGCGGACGAGCCTCGGCAAACAGCTCGATTGCTCGCAAACTTCGCTCGGGCGCTGGCCGCCGCTCCGGACGGTGAGCGGCGCGACCGGGACGGTGAGGGGACGAGGCAAGGGGGCAGGCAGGGGGGGACGTCCCGGGGGACGAGGCAAGGCCACGAAGGGTCGAGAATGCGCGCCGGGATCAGGCGCCGGGATCAGGCGCCGGGATCAGGCGCCAGGATCAGGCGCCGGGATCAGGCGCCGGGATCAGGCGCCAGGACTAGGCATCGGGCCAGGCCCGGCGGATCTCCTCGCAGGCGGCTCCGATGTCACGCCAGCGGCGGACGTAGCCGCGCGGAGCGGTGACCACCCGACGCGCGAACACGTCGAGCACCAGGCAGGCGTCTTCGCGGACCTTGCCCCGATCGCTCATCGATTCCTTGGCGTGCATGCGCAGCATGGTGGCCACGTACTGGGCCGACGCCTCGGTGTGCGGATGGCTCTTGGGGAAGTGCAGCTTGATCGCGCCGAGGGTGGGACGGCCCCGGCGGTCGCGCCCTTCGAGCACGAGATCGGGGTGGACGCTGACCTGCACGCCGCTGACCGCGAGCCGGTCGTGCCGGAGCATGTGAATGGGCTTCATGCCCTGCAGATCGAGATCGGGTTCCAGGTCGAAGAAGCGCAGCACCGCTTCGGCACACCCGTGGGCCTGGTGTCGCAGGTAGCTGGTCTCGTGATCGGCGGCGACCAGCGCCTCCATGCGCTCGAGCACCTTGGCGCGACCGATGTGCCCGGCCAGGTAGTCGACCAGGGAGTCTCGGGCTGGCGCGTAGTACCCGGCCGCGTACGCGTTGGGGTACTTTTGACGCTCGACGATGGCCTGGCGGCGCAGGGGGGGAGACACGAGGTACTCGCCGAGCTTGTTGGCCGAGATGCGAGGGATCGAGCGGATGTACTGAAGTGGCAGCTGTTGCGTCATTTCGGTTCGTGGGCCAAGGCGGTGGTCGTGCTGATTCGTTCGAGCGTGCCCCGTCGTTGACCGATGTTGTCAGTATATGGCGTGAAGATCGAAGGTCCAGGGCAGCGCAGAGGGCTTCCCGACAGCTTTTGTCAGGAGGGATCCCTGGGTGCGCGCTCTAAGCGCGCCACGAAGAAGCCCTCGGTATGGTCGTCCTCGGGACAAAAGCAGCGCTGGGCGCTCACCGTAAAGCGAGGGTCGTCGGCCAGCACCTCGGTGACCACCGCGGGGCCCTCCTCGGGCTCGGGACTGCACACCGCGTAGACCAGTCGACCGCCGGGGCGGACGCGCTCGAGGGCTTGGCGCAGCAACGCGCGCTGCAGCGTGGCCCGGGCGGCGATGTCCTCGTAGCGTCGCAGCCAGCGGATCTCGGGGTGGCGCGCGAGGTTGCCCAGCCCGGTGCAGGGCACGTCGAGCAGCACCGCATCGAAGGGGGACGCATCGAGCTCGTCGACCGGAGCGCTCAGGTCGGCGACAACGTAGCGATGCCCGAGCGCGTCGGGGAGTCGGCCGCGGACGGCCAGGTCGTGGTGATCGTCGCGGTGACGGGGATCGAGATCGGCGGCCACCAGGGTGCCGCGGCGCTGCATCAGCTCGGCCAGCTGGAGGGTCTTGACGCCCAGGCCCGCGCAGGCGTCGAGCACCCGCTCGCCCGGGCGCGGGTCGAGCCAGCGGGCGGGCTGCTGGGCGGCCAAGCCCTGCACGGAGACCAGGCCCTCGGCGTGCAGCGGGCCGTGGAACAGATCGCCGGCGCCGTGGATCCGCAGCGCCTGCGGCTGCTCGGGGACCGGCTCGATCCGGGCGTGCGGGTGATCGGCCACCAGGCGCTCGCGGAGCGCGTCGGGTTGGCCGCGGTGTAGATCGAGGCGTATGTCGAGCGGTGGAGGCTCGGCCAGGGCTTGCGCACGGGCCAGGGCTCGCTCGGGCCCGAGCTGCTTGCGCCAGCGCCCCGCGAGCCAGCGGGGGATCGACCATCGCCGTTCCAGCACGTCGAGGGGAGCGGCGGCAGCCAATGCCTCGTCGAGCGCCGCCCCGTGCTCGGCGACCGCGGCCAGGATCCCGTGGATCGCTCGCCGCAGGCCCGCGCCGCCCGAAAGCCGGGCCGCGGCGTGCCCCACCTCGGTGAGCACCGCGTGCGGGGGGTGATCGAGCGCGCGTAGCTCGTAGGCGCCCACGCGCAACAGCTGCCGCACCTCGCCTCTCAGGCCGGCGGGGCGGGTGGCCTGGGCATCGATCTGCGCGTCGAGCCGTGTGCGGTGCCGCAAGACCCCGTAGACCAGGGTGGTGACCAGGCCGCGATCCCGGGTGTCCCAGGTGGGTCGGCGCTCGAGGTGCTCGGAGAGCACGCGGTTGCTGAAGCCCTGCCGCCGGTCGATGTCCCGGAGGATACGCGCGGCCAGGCCCCGGACTTCACCGGGAGCAGGGGGGCGGAGCTTGGTCGGCATGGTGGTCTGAGGTGCCCGGCGGCGAGTCTGGGCGTGGGCAGACGTTACCGCAATGACGCTACCGCAAGGAACACTACGAGCAGATCTACAGGGGCCATCTCGACCTGACCGTGGCCGCGTGTGCACCAGATCTCACGTGCAACGCTACGATCCTGCGGTCCGCTTGAGCTTGAGCTTGAGCTTGAGCTTGAGCTTGAGCTTGAGCTTGTGAGCTTGAGCTGAGCACGACGACTCCTGACCGACCGTATCAACGTCTCGGGTACTCCCGTCGACACCATCGAAAGTCTCCGAGCACGACAATGAAAGTCTCCCGATTGCAGTGACAAAACACTCCGGCCATCGACTTCACCTATTGGAAGCAAAAGAGCGGCGGGATGAAGCTGGGCTCGTGCTCGGCTCGATCCCAAGGCCGAGTGCGCCGCGACCGCACGGCGGTCGCGCATAATGCCAGCCTCTCGGAGAAATCCGTCCACGCGACCGCGCATGGGAACGATTGTCCACGAATCGGGGCACGTCCGAACTCTATTCGGGGAACACGAAGCGGAGCCATGAATCGAACCAATCTCCTCCATCTGCTCCGGCTGCTCCGGCTCGTCACGGTGTCCCTTGGAACGACGGCCTGTTATTCGGGCATCTCAGGCTATGCACCTGGCTTCGACAACGAGGCCTCGGTTGGCGATGCCGATGACCAGAGCGACGCACAGTCCCCCGAGACCCCGCCTATCGAGCTCGAGTGCGAGGACATCGGCCGACAACCCATGCGTCGGATCTCCTCGGTCCAGTACGAGCAGATCCTTTCGGACGTGCTGCCGGCCAGCTTTGTGGCGGCGGCCCTCGAGGTGTCTTCGTTCCCACGAACCAACATCGAGGACGGCTTTTCGACCTACGCTACGGCCAACACGGTCAGCACGAACGAGTCCTACGCCATCGAGGACACCGCACAGGCGATCGCCCAGCGCTTCTACGAGCTTCGGGCTCAGTCCGTCCCCGCGCTGCTCCCCTGCCTCCCTAAGGCCGTAGGTGACGCTGAGATCCGCGCCTGCATCGAGGGGTTCGTCGATGAGTTCGGGGCACGGATCTTTCGCCGCTCGCTGCGCCCTGCCGAACGGGACATCGTGCTCGATCTGTTCGAGTCCATTCGTGACAGCGACAGCGCCGATCTCGGTCTCACCGCCGTCCTTCAGTATTTCTTGCAGGCACCCGCCCTATTGTATGTGACCGAGTCGTCCGGCGAGGCCGAGCAAGTCTTCGTGCCGCTCGGTGCCGACGAGCTCGCTGCACGACTTGCGCTGTTGTTCACCAACTCCGCGCCCGATGCCGAGCTCATGGCGGCGGTGAGCGAAGGGCGCTTGTCCACCAAAGAAGACGTGGAGCTCCAGGCCCGGCGCCTGGTCGAGTCTCCGGAGGCGGTCCGCGCATTCACCCAATTTCACCACGAGTGGTTGCGAGGCTTCGCGCTACAGAACGAGGATCGCGAGCACGTGCTGCTGGACGAAGCCTCCCAAGCCGTTCTGGCCGGAGAGCTCAAGGATTTCGCGGCATGGTTGTTGACCGAGACCGACGCGGATTTCCGTACGCTCATGACCACCCGGTCGTTCTCGCCGCGCCCGGAGTTGGCACCTCTTTATGCGGCCGGGGCGGACGATGCGGGCGCCGAGCCACGGACCGGCTTGCTCTCCACGGCGGCCGCGATGTCCTCGCTCGCCCACCCCAATTCGACTTCGTTGATCGAGCGCGGAGCGTTCATCCGCAACCATGTGCTTTGTACCCCCGTGCCCCCGCTGCCTCCCGACATCGACGTCGAGGGCGCGCTCGAGGACTACAGCGACCTACCGACCGCACGCCAGCGCCTCGAGCCCCTGCTGTCGACTCCCCAGTGTGCCGGGTGCCACGTCGCGCTCAACCCCTTGGGCTTCCCCTTCGAGGTCTACGACTGGGCGGGGGCGTTCCGCGCTACCGAGAACGGCGCCACCATCGACACCAGCGCCGAACTAGAGCTCGGTTCGATCTCGGGCACGTTTGCCGACGCCGGCGAGCTTCTCGAGGCTATCGCCGACACTCAGCAAGCGCGGCGTTGCTACGCCACGCACTGGTTTCGATACGCGCTGGGTCGTCCGGAGACCCCCGAAGACCAGTGCACCCTCGACCTCATCGATGAACGGTTCGCGGCCTCGGGGGGCAGCGTCAAAGAGCTACTCATCGCCATCGCGACCTCGGATGCGTTCCGATTTCGCCGTACACAGGAGTCAACGGAATGAGACGTCGTAACTTCCTCGTCGGCCTGGGCGGGATCACGGTCGGGCTCCCCATGTTGCGCCGATTCGGCGAGGCGAGCCTTGCCCACGCCGGCGGAACCGACCATGTGCCCACCCGGATCATCACCGTCGCCTATGACATGGGCACCCATATCCCGCAGTGGAAGCCCAGCGCCGTTGGTGCCGACTTCGAGCTCGGGACGATCACGGCGGCCATGGAGCCTTTCCGAGACCGCGCGCTCTTTGTCTCCAATTGCTCCAACGATGTGCTCGAACTGGTCGATGGATATCCTGGCGGGCACCCCGGCAAAAAAGAGGCCGTGTTCACGGGAACGCTGATGCAGCACGCATTCACGGGCGATCTGAGCAACCACATCGACAATGTGATCCAGTCGTCTCCCGAAGGACACACCCGCACGGCCAACGGCCCCTCGGTCGAGCATGTCATCGGACAGGCTCTGCGCCGACCCGAGCATCCTCGCGTCTCGGTCGATCTGGGGGTCTGGGGACCCGGCGGCGTACGCGAGCCCCAGCCGAGCTACTTCTTCTATGAGAGCGCGGCGAACCCGGTCTCGATGCCCGTGCACCCCGCCTTGGCCTTCGCGAGCCTCTTTTCCGGGGTCACCCCCGATGGAGAGGACGTCGACGAGGCATTCTTGGCGTTGCAGCGGCGCAACGCCAGCGTGCTCGATGCCGTGCGCGATAGCTTCGTAGACCTACGCCAAGGGCTCGACGCCGAGGACCGTCGCCGGCTCGACGAGCACGCGGACAAGATCCGACAGATCGAGCTGGACATGCCACCCTTGGCCTCGTGCAGCCTCCCCACGGGGATCCCCGAGGGCGAGGGGGCCTACGACGGCATGTCGATGTCGGAGATCGTCGACCTCCAGATTCGGATCCTTGCGCACGCGATGGGGTGCGGTCTGGCGCCCGTCGGCCGCCTCGAGTTCTTGTTCCAGCACGGTGCCTACTTCGGGATCCCGCTGGTCGACGACGCCGCCCAGGCGGCCGGCAACTGGCACCACCCGATCGTCCACGGCCTCGACGGATGGGCGCTCGACAGCGAAGTGCGGGTGACCGGCTTCAAGTTCTACGTGGACAAGTTCGCCGAGCTCTGTGCCCAGCTCGACGCAATTCCCGAGGGGCCCGATGGCCGCAGCGTACTCGACAATAGCCTCGTAGTGCTGGGCACCGACCTCGGCGAGGGAAACCTCCACCGGGCCGACGATCTATGTTTCCTCGTCGCCGGTAACTCGGGTCCCGGGCGTCGGGGCTACCACTTCGATGCCGAGGGCTACAACGTCAATCAGCTGCTCACCACGCTCGTCCATATGGCTGGTGTAACGAATGACGACGGCTCACTCGTGCAAGAGTTTGGTCTCCGTGGCTTCACCCAAGGAGTGATCGATCCCCTATTGACCTGAACGCAGCTGACCTGAACGCAACCGATCTTCAGTGCTCCCGGGGCCTGCGGTTCATCGGGCTCTTGTTCCCTGGGTCATTGACGCGCGGCACGAGGCCCTAGTCCTCGTCCTCGCGCAAGATCGTCTCCCCGGTCACGTCTACCGCCAGCGTCCACTGGTACATCGGGATGAACCCGGTCTCTTTGAATGCCATCCGCCCTTGCGTGTCGATGACGATGAGCGCGCTGTCCTCGGGGCCGAGCCCGAACGCCTCGCGGGCGGCTGGATCGTCGGGCACCTCTTGCCAGCCCTTGAGCCGCAGGTCGGAGGTCTCGCCCACGATCACCCCGTGCGACTTGGTGATCGGCACCCGCATGGCCGAGGAGGCCAGCCGGATCTCGGGCCGGCGCATGCGCTCGAAGCATGCGGTGCGTGTGCCCTCGAACCCGTCTTCGATCCACGGGATGTCCTTTCGGTCGACGCTCTTGCCCAGAAACAGGAACAAGCACGGCTTTTGCTGGCACGACGCATTGCTCAGCCCGGCCAACTCGAACGCCGGCGCAGGCCCGGGCGGGGGCGGCTCTTGGGCGCCCAGCAGCACCCGGAGCTCTTCGAGGGCCTCGCCCTTCATGCCGCCGCTGTGCCGCAGGATCACCTCGCCCTGCGGGTCGAGCACGACAAGCCCGTGGTGGCCCTTGACCACCTTGAACACATCGACCAGCTCGCCGTCCCAGTCCACGTAGATCGGAAAGCGCAGCTCTTGGGCGAAGAAGCCGAGGAACTTGGACGCCTTCTCCTCGAAGATCCGCATGCCCTCACCGTCCCATGCGATGTAGCCCTGGGTGCCCTCGGGGAGGATCCAGCGGTTGAGGGCGCGGTTGACCTCCTTGCCCTGCTCGGTACGCATGGACTGGATCCCCTCGAAGACGATGACGCTGGTCTGCCCGCGCAGATCGGCCAGCCGTAGGTCGTCGCCGTGACCGGCCGAGGACAGCACGACCTCGTCGGGGCTTCGCTCCATGGTGGCCAGCCGGTCGGGGACATCCTCGACCCGCAAGACCTGCCAGCCCCAGGCCCCGCCAATGAGCAGGATCACCAGCAGGACGCCACCGATGGCGTAGAGGACCTTCTTGCGGGGTGCAGGCACGGCGCGGGGAGTATACGCCGCGTGCCGCGATCCGCCCGGACCTGGGTCACGGGCGCGGGCCTTGGCCGCACTGGCCGACCGTCAGCCCGGTGCGCCGTGACCTCGGAGCGTCCGCAGGCCTACGGCTCGGCCCAAAGCATGCCCAGCCGGATCTCACCGTCGATGGCGCAGGCCAGCGGGACCTCGCCGTCGCCCACCGGCGTGGCGGCCAAGGCCACGCTGTCGCAGTGCACGTCCGATAGCGGGCTCACCTCGATCTCGTCGCCGGTCGTGTAGATCGCCTGCACGGGGCTCGCACGTCCGTAGGGCACGAGGAAGACGCTCATCCCGGTGAGCACCCCTGGGGCGATCTCGCCGCTGAGCCGACCGAACGCCGGCAGGTCGCCTTCGCCCAGCGAGAAATCCTCGAACCCCCCTTCGCCCAGGTCATCGAGCAGCCCTACGCGCAGCCGGCCGGTGGCCTCGACGATGATCCCGGCCACGGTGCGCGAGCCGAAGGCGCCGACGATGGTGGCCAGCGGGAAGTCGACGAAGTTGAAGGTGCGGCGGCGACCGTCGAGCACAGTGACCCGCGGCCGTAGACCACCTGCGGGGTCGACCTCGAGCACCAGGGGCTCGTGCTGATCGGCGCGTACTCCGACCAGTGGCGGTCCGCCGTGCTCGATACTGGCTCGATCGACGACCGGCCCGAGCCGGTCCAGATCGATCCGATCGGGCCCGACCGAGAGCCGCTGGGGTGCTTGCAGCTCCACAGTGTCGGCGTTCAGTCGGCTCCACACCACGGCGCGATCGCCGGGCCGGGGCGACTCCGCGTCGACCGGGGCCCAAAGCTCGACCACGAGCAGGTCGGCGAGCAGCCGCGGTCGTCCCAGCTGGGCCCACTCGGCCGGCTGCCCCGCCAGAGCCTGCTCGACCGTCATCGAGACGACGGGCTCGACGGTGGGGTCGAGCGTGTCCCAGTCAGCGTCGACCACGTCGACCCGAGCGCCGGGCAGGCCGACGCGCCAGGCGATCCGCACCCGTCCGGCATCACCGTCGCCGGATCCCCGACGTACCGCGCTGGCGGGGAGGGCCGGCTCGCCGGGAGCGAGCGTCAGCCCCGGAGCGGACACGGTGCGGACGCCGGCGGGATCCCAGCCTTCGTCGTTGCTGGGCACCAGGTGGAGCAGTGGCCCCGACGGTGCCGCCTCGAAGAGCACCAAGAGCGCGTCGTCGCCCGTCCCGTCGATCATCACGCGTTCACCGAGCAGCGCGCTGGGAGCCGGCTCGAACGCGATCGGCGCTTGCGTCTCCCCGACGTCGATGTCGACGATGATCTGCTCCGAATCGCTCTGGCCGGTGACGTCGGCGGTGCGCATGAACATCAGGTGCCGTCCGGGGAGCATTGAGCCCCGCACGAACAGACGCAGCGCGTCGGCATCGAGCCGGCCGATCGTGGAGGACCGAGCCCCGGCCCCAGGCAGCGAGCCCAGGCTTTGTCCGTCGATCCAAAGCTCGGTCAGGCCCGGGATCACGCCCTCGACGGTCAGCACCACGTCGTCCTCGCGGGTGGTCGATAGCCGCAGCTCTCCGCTCGCCGGCTCGGAGAAGGAGGGCCGGGGCGGTCCCTCCATTCCCGAGTCTTGTTCGGGATCCGCGCTGTCCTCGTCGGCGCCGGCCTCGGCATTGCCCCCGTCGTCCTGGCAGGCGGTGAGGCCGAGGGCCATCGCCAGACCGGGAACGATCATCGCGGCGCGCACGCAGGACGAGGGCATCGGTCCGACGGTAGCAGCCTCGAACGCCGGCCGCAGTACGGCCGCGGCTCGGTGCGCACCGGTGGTGTCGACGCTCTGGCCGCACCACGGCCGCGGCTCGGTGGGGGACGGAGGTCTCGACGGCCGGACGACGGGTGGCTAGCCGTAAAAGGCGGTCCACACCAGCGTGATCGCGGTGCTGTGTAGCGCGCCCAGGGCCAGGGCGGCGAACCGCAGGTGGCGGCGCGACGACCCCAGCTGCAGTGCAGCGCACAGGGTCAGCCCCGCGGCGAAGGGCGCCAAGACCACCTCGGGCTCCGGTAGGGGGTCGAGTCCGAGGACGGGCTGACCGCCGACCACCAGCAGCAGCAACGCCGACCACCAGGCCACCCGCAGGGTCACCGGACCCAGGGCGCGTCGATGTCGGACCAGGCCGCGACCGCTCGCGCGCAGACCGGCCAGCATCGGTGCGACCAGCCGCTCGCGGCTCCATTGGGGCAGGGGCCGCCGCTCGCGGCTCCATCGGAACGCCCGTCGGAGGCCGCGCCCAAGGCTGAGCCCCATGCTCGGGACCCGGGACGCGGGTCCGGTCGGGGCGGCGGCCGCCCGGGGGGAAGGCGCACGGGAGCGCATCGCCCCGCACGATGGGCCGATCGCCGGCGTGAGGGCAAGTTATGCGCAGATTGGCCGGGCGGGGGCAGGCCCGGCATACTGGGCGGCGTGTCGGCCTGGGTGCTCGCGACCGTCTTGCTCGCCGCGCCTGCGGAGGATGTCTGGGAACCCGCGAAGGCGCCTCCGCCTACCCCGTGGGCGATGGCGGGCGCGCGTGGCTGGCGGCTTTGTCAAGAAGCCGAGCGCCGAGCGGTCGCGTATCGCAATGGCGATGGCCCGCGCGGAGGCAACGGATCCGACGACCAGCGATGGCAGCGCTATGCCCGGCAGTGCCCGCACGCGGTCGAGGTGCTGGTGGCCGCGGGACTGACCGAGATCCTCGTGGCTGCCGATCTATTCCGCGAGATCGGATCCGGTGACGAGCCTGAGTCGGCCGCCGGCCGACTGGCGGTCCAACGGATCGTCGAGCAACACCGTGAACGTCTCGAGACCGCGTTGGGGTGGCTCGACGCGTCCATTGCCGAATCGGGACGGCGGGGACAGCGGCCTCCTCGCCAAGCGCGCTACTACCGGGCCTATGCCCTGACCGCTTTGGGTCGGATCGCCCAGGCGCGCGAGGCTCTCGCCGAGGTGATCGAGGCCGGCGACGTGGAGCGTTGGCGCAGTGAACGCATGGCGGCGCTTATCGAGCTGTTCGCCGGGGATCTCGACCAGGCCCTGCGTCGAGCCCATCGTGGGGTCTACGACGCTCCCGCCGAGGATCGCATCATCTCGCGATTCATTCGCGCCCTGGTCCTCGACCGGGCGGGCGCCTCGGTCGTCGCGCGTGCCGAGCTTCGCGCGATCCAGCGGCAGTCGGGAGCCGACGTGCTGCGAGGGGCCATGGAGAGCGTGCTGCCCCTCCACGAACGGTTGTTCTTCCGGGCGCTGTACAGTCAGGCCCTCGAGCTTCGCAGTCCTGCCCTTCGGTTTTGGCAGTTCTACCTCGAGCGACCCGAGCCCGAGCAGCCCGAGCGCGTGCTCGCGCAGCGTCACCTCGACGAGCTCACGCCTCCTCCCGTGCCTGCCGGGGGCCCTTGAGCTCGCGGTCCCGAGCTCTATCCAGGGGGGCAGAGATCGGGGAGCATCGTTTTGGCATCGGGAGAGGAAACCGACCACCGTTCCGCACGTGGATGGGCCCAGCTCACGTCGCGCTCGGTGGATCGGGACGAGCTGACCGCTTGGTCATCGTGCATCGAAGCGGTTAACCTAGATCTCCGGGAGTGGGTGCACCGACCCATTGCCAATGAGCTGGCTGATCCACGTCATCCTCACCCTCGCGACCGCCGCGTGGCTGCTCGATGGTCCCGCCGTGTCGGGCGTGGTTGTCGCTGAGCGCTCGCCGGCCGCCGAGCGTCCGCCGCTGGTGGTGGTGCGCGCCTTGGGGGCCGTACCCAGCGAGCACTTGCGGGGGGCGTGTCGGGTGGTGCTCGAAGAGTATCCGGTGCGCTGTGTGGTGCGGGCCAGCCGGGGCATGACCCAGGTCTTCTCGGCCTGGGATCGAACGCGGGAACAGCTCGATGCCCGGCAAGCGCTCGACCTACTGTTCGAGACTCGCTCTGGCGATGCGGTGGTCGAGCTGGACATCACCGCCGTCGATCTCTACGAGGCGGGCAAGCCCTATGTGTTCGGCCTCGCCAGCCTGCCCGATCGTACGGCGCTGCTGTCGTTGGCGCGTCTTGATCGGGGCGCCGGTGAGGCCCGCGGTGATGGTAGCGGCGAGGTCGCCCGCGCCCGCCTTCGTACGCTCGTCCTCCACGAGTTCGGCCATGCACTCGGGCTGACCCATCACGACGTCGCCGACTGCATCATGCGTCAGGATCCCACCGTGGCCTCGCTCGACTCGGCCCCGTCGGGGCCCTGCACCGACTGTCGTCGCGTGATCGACGACCAATTGGTGCGACTGGCTCGACCGGGACAGACCGCGCTGGACCGAGCGCGCGGGCTGCTCGTTCGCGACCGTCGCGAGCAGGCGCGGCGTACCCTGGTCCACGCGCTGTGGACCTACCACCCGGACGCCGAGCTGCTCGATGACTTTGCCCGGCTGTTCTTCGAGGCGGGCCAGTACAACGAGGCGATCTCCTTGTTGCGGCACACGGTCACCCAGCAGCCCCAACGCGCCGTGGCCCATGTGCAGCTCGGCCTGGCGTATCAGCAACGGGCTCGCGAGGGCGACCTGGCCCGGGCGGTCGGGCACTTCGAGCAGGCCGTGCACCTGCGTCCCGACTGGCAGACCGTGGCCGAGCACCTCGAGCACACCCGGGCCGAGCTCCGCGCGCAGGGTCCGAGCGTCCGATAGATCGGGTGTGGCCCGACGCCCATCCCCAACCGGTCCCATTTCATCGGTCCCATTTCGATGGTCGCGTGTGGTAAGCAGCGATTCGATGATCGAGGTGCTGCGAACGCCCGCGGAGTTGCTCGCGTGGCGACGAGGGCTGGCCCCGGGGCGACCGGTGGCCATGGTGCCGACGATGGGCTTCTTGCACGAGGGGCACCTGTCGCTGCTGCGAGAGGCGCGGCGGCGGGTGCCGGCGGGGCAGGGCGAGGTGGTGCTCACCATCTTCGTCAATCCCACCCAGTTCGGGCCCCGTGAAGATCTGGACCGCTATCCCCGAGACGAGGCGGGTGATCTGGCCAAGGCGCGCGCGTGCGGGGTCGACATGGCCTTTTGCCCGACCGACCCCGACGCCATGTATCCGTCGCGATCCACCTGGGTCCAGGTCGAGGGGCTGTCGTCGGGCCTTTGCGGGGCCAGCCGCCCGACCCACTTTCGTGGGGTGTGCACCATCGTGACCAAGCTGTGGAACCTCGTGCAGCCCGATCTGGCCTTCTTCGGCCAAAAGGACTACCAGCAGCTGGCGATCCTCCGTCGTATGCATGCTGATCTGATGTTGGGCGGGGAGGTGGTGGGTCTGCCTATTGTGCGCGAGCCCGACGGCCTGGCCATGTCCAGCCGCAATGCCAACCTCGATCCGTCGGCACGCCAGGACGCGACCAAGCTCTTTGCCTGGCTGAAGATCGTCCGCGAGCGCTTCGCGGGGGGGCAGCGCCAGGTCTCGGCCCTGCTGCAAGGCGCGGCCACGCGGCTCGAGCCGGGTCGGATCGACTATGTGAAGATCGTGGACGCCGAGGATCTGCGCCCCCTCGAGGTGGTCGAGCGACCGGCCCTGTGCGCCCTGGCGGTCTTCATGGGGAGTGTTCGCCTCATCGACAACACGGTGCTGCAGCCCTGAACATGGCCCTGGGAGTCGCGCTGGCCCTCGTGTGTGCCCTGGGTTGGGGGGCCTTCGACGCGTGGCGCAAGCGGCTGGCCGTGGTCATGCCCGTCGCGCCGCTGGTCGTGGTGCTCTCGTTGGGTCACGTCCCGCTCTTCGCCGGTTGGGTCGGGCTGACCGGTGGGCAGATCACCTCCACGGCCTACTGGGCGCCGGGCTTGGGCTCGGTGCTCCTCAACGTGGTGGGCAACCTCACCTTCCTCTATGCGGTGCGGGTCTCGCCACTGAGCCGGATGATCCCGTTGCTGTCGTTCGTGCCCGTGTTTGCGGCGCTATTGGCCGTGCCCATGCTGGGGGAGACGCTCACCCCCGGGCAGTGGCTTGGGGTGGCCACGGTGGTCGTCGGCGCGGTGCTCCTGGGTGCCGACGTGGGGCGCGAGCCGGGACCACCGGGCCCGCCCGAGTCACTGGAGTTGCGAGGGCCGGCGGGGTGGTGGATGGGGCTTTGGGGGCTCGTGCGTGCCCTGTTGCGCGAGCGGGGCAGCATCCCCATGCTCGTCACTGCGGCCGTCTGGGCCGGCACGCTGGTCCTCGACAAGCGTGCCCTGGTCTTCGCCGATTCCTCGGTGCACGGGCTGGTCATCATGAGCGGCATGAGCGTGGGCACGCTTTTGTGGCTGGTCGTTCGTGGGGAGCTGGGTCAGCTTCGGCGGCTTAGTGGATCGTGGGGCACCTACGGGGTGGCGCTGGCCTTGGGGGGCACCGCGATGGGGGTGCAGCTGGTCGCGATCCCCCTGGTGATGCTGGCCCTGCTCGAGGCCATCAAGCGGGCGGTGGGGCTCTTTTGTGCGGTGGTGATGGGCCGGCTGATGTTCGGCGAGCCTGTCACGGGCGCCAAGGTGGTCGCCGTGCTCGTGATGGGCGGCGGGGCGTCGTTGGTATTGCTGGCCGGCTGAAGACCCATCGAAGACCCGTCGAGGCTGGCAAGCCGTCGACCCGCTGCGCTATGGTCCCCGCCCGCCGGTGGGTCCGGCGGCAGGAGGGATCGGCCGATGAGCGACGAGTCCAATGCCACCTACACCCCGTCTTCGGCCGGGTTCGAACACGAGGGGATCGCCGCGGCGCCGGCGGCCGCTGGCCGATGGTTTACCGAGCCGTGCGACGAGGCCGGGACTGCGCTGTCGTGGCGGGTCGAGGCCAAGCTCCACGAGGAGCGCAGCGAGTACCAACAGGTAGCGATCTACCAGACCACCCACTTCGGCCGACTGATGGTGATCGACGGGTTCGTGATGGTCACCACCCGGGACAATTTCTTCTATCACGAGATGCTGGTGCACCCCGCGATGTTCATGCATCCCGATCCCCAGCACGTGGTGGTGATCGGCGGGGGCGACTGCGGCACCCTCCAGCAGGTGCTGCGCCACCCGGGGGTAAAGCGGGCCCACCAGATCGAGATCGACCCGCGGGTCACCGATCTGGCGATCGAGCACTTCCCCGAGCTCGCCGAGTGCCGCCACGATCCGCGGGCCGAGCTCACCTTCGAGGATGGGATCGCCTGGATGGCCCGCGCCGAGCCCGGCTCGGTCGATGTCATCATCGTCGACTCCACCGATCCGATCGGTCCGGCGGTGGGCCTCTACGAGGTGCCCTTCTTGCGCAGCTGCTACGAGGCGCTGGGAGCCGACGGGATCCTCGTGCAGCAGAGCGGCTCGCCGTTCTTGCACCTCGACACCGAGCTGCGCCCGCTGGTCCGCGCCACCCAGGGGGCGGGATTCAGCGCCGTCTCACCGCTTTGCTTTCCGCAGCCTTGCTATGCGGCGGGCTGGTGGAGCTGCACGCTGGCCAGCAAGCGGGACAGCAACGACGCGTTTCGTGAGCAAGACGCCGCGCAGCGGCCCTTTGTCACTCGCTACTACAACGAGGCGATCCACCGCGCCGCGCTGGCGACCCCGCAGTTCTTTCGGTCGGGGCCCTGAATGCCGGAACCCTGGGTGTTGGGGCCCTCGGGCCTCGGGGCCCTGAGCGCGCCGCCGCGACCGGGTTCAGGGGAAGTCGCAGCCCGCGCCCACTGGCGTGTCTAGCTCGCAGCGCACATCCACCGCCGTACCGGCCGGCACCGGCACCCCCTCGCGTCGCTCGATCACCAGCTCGAGGTTGGAGCCCAGCGTCACGCACTGCGCGGACATGTCGTCGATCCCTGTCGGGGTCGACGCGTCCTGATCGGTCAGCGCGCGGTAGCAGACGTGGATCTGCGGATCGGGGAAGTCCCAGCCCCAGTCGGTCTCGACACACGGCGCCACCTCGCGATCGCCGACCTCGGCGGCGAAGGTCTCCACCAGCGAGCACGCCGGCTGCAGCTGTGGCAGATCGTAGCGCTCGTCGTGCACGCACCCGTTGACGCACGCCCGCTCGCTGATCTCCCCGATCGCGCCCGCGATGTCCTGCAAGGCCACGCCGTAGTCGTCGGCGCAGATCGAGAAGATATTGCGCCCCTCGGTGGCGAAGGACTCGGCGAACTCGCGTAGGCGGACCGAGGGGATCCCCGGCGGATCGTCGAGGGTCTCGGTACCCAGGCCGCAGCCGGGGCCGATCCCGTACTCCCAGTTGAACTCGACGTCGGGCGAGTCGGCGTAGAGGACCTCGCCGGTCTCCGGGTAGTCGATGGGCACCCCCGAGAGCACCGCGATGAGCACCTCGCTCTGGCCCCCTTGCAGCTGCTTGGTGGCCGCCAGATCCGTCAGCGTGTCGATGTAGCGCTGCACCGGGTAGAGCACCGCCTCGTCGGGATCGGTGGTGGGCATCGCGTCCCGGTTCTTGTCGACCGCCACGCAGTCGTCGTACACGCCAGGGCCGCCGCTGCACTCCACCCCGGCCGACCAGCACACGCCGGAGGTCGGCCGCTCAGGAGAGGTCCAAAACTCCCAGCCCTCCGAGTTGAGGAAGACCAGGCTGTCCTCGGACATCGAGCAGTCGGCCTCGTCGGTCACGAAGATCACCGCCAGCAGCGCGTCGTCGCGCAAGAAGCCCTGGCTCTGGTCGAGCACCGCCTCGCGCATGGACTCCAGCGGGGCCTCGAAGCCGAACCCGGAGATCCCCTGGGGCCCGATGCACTGGAGCGCCTCGGCCATGGTGACCCCGGGGGGCAGGTTGGTCTTCCCGTTGCTCTTCTCCACCCAGGGCTCGCCAAGCTCGATCTGGTCCAGGGCGCAGTGGGTCAGGCACCCGCGCTGGCGCTCGTCCTTGTCGCCGAAGATCGAGTTGCTCGACACGAACTCGTCCAGGCGGGCGCGGCACGAGGTCGCACGGATCCGGCCCCCATTGTCGGTGGTGGTCACCCCAATGCGGTAGTTGGCGCCCACCTGCTGGGCCTCGAGCACGTCGATGAACGTGCCGAAGCTCCGGGCCAGCGACCCCTGCTCGCCGCCCATCGAGCCCGAGTTGTCGACCACGAACAGGATGTCGACCGCCCGGCGCAGCGACAGCTCGGCCACGCACTGATCGGGGTCGTCTTGGCAGTTGATCTGCCCGCTCGATCCTTCCAGCGTCACGCTGGTCGACGTGCCGTCGCCCCCCACGTCGTCCTGGGAAAAGAGCGACGGGGTTCGACCGCAAGCGGTGGCGACCAGGGCGAGGGTGCAAGCGCGTCGGAGCACGGGTCTATCGGATGGTAGCGCGAAGCTCCCTCCCTGACCGAGCCCCTTGGGGCCATCGTTCGACCGACCCGCCGGTGAACGCGCTCGGGGCTATAGTGCCTCGCGATGATCGAGGACGCTCGCCTCGTGCTGGCCGTATTGGCGCTATGTGTCGCGGTCTGCGAGTGGCTGGCGCGGCGCCCCGTATTGCGCCACGCGGGAAGCTCGCTTCTGGTCATCGTGATGGCGGCGGTGCTCGCCAACCTCGGCATCATTCCGGCCGGATCCACCGCCGAACATCCGGTGCCGGTCTACGACGCCGTCTTCGCCGTCGTAGCGCTTTTGGCGATCTTTTGGCTGGTGTTGAGGGTCGACCTGCGGCGGACCCTGGTCGCCGGCGTACCCCTACTGTAGTTGTTCGGGCCCTCGTCGTGATGGCCGCCGCGGTGATCGGCGTGCACGGGGCCCTGGTCTTTGGGGTCACCCGGCTGCTGCGCCTGGATCCCGACGTCGCTGCCGTCGCCTCCCAGGCCAACATCGGCGGAGGGACCACCGCCCTGGCGCTCGCCCGCGGACTGGGGCGCGGTGATCTAGTGCTGCCCGCGATCTTGGTGGGTTCGCTGGGCACCTTCGTTGGTTTTGCCGTCGCCGAGGGGGCGCTCTAACCGAGGGTGCGCTCCAACGGTCGTTGTGTCCGAACGTTACCGCCCCAATCGGGCCCGCAGTTTTTTCATCGCGTTTTTCTCCAATATTCGTTGCGGGTCGCTCAACGAAGTCGTGGGGTTCGTTGCCGAGCACAGCAAAGGCCCCGGGGTCGGGCGAGGCCCTCGTGATCCGCGCAAATCACCGTTTGTGCGGACCGTCGAACGCTCGGGGATCTTGCGGCCTGGCCCGAAGAATCCGCCCCTTGGGCCGAGCGATTTCGAGCGCTTCAAGGGTCGATGCGAGGCTGCGCACGATTGACCTTTGAGCTGGTCCGGTTATCCATGCCGCCGACGCGGCCAGCGAGCCGCGATCTTTTGGGAGCACCATGATGCGATTGCAATGGAGTATGGCGACCTTCGCCATAGTGGCGGGCTTGTCGTTGACCACCGGTTGTCCGAGCGACGACGAAGGGACGACGGCGGGCAACAACAACGGTAGCAGCTCGACGGGCACCGATCCAAGCTCGACCACCGAGACCGATCCGCCGCCGGCGGACTCGAGCAGCTCGGGCATGGCCGACGGCTCGTCGTCGTCTGACGGCGGTGGTCCGCCCTTCGGGGGGCAGGAGGATGTCGATCTCGCCAACGAGCTGTGGATGACCATCGGCGGGGCCACCCAGGACTACGCCAACTGGGCGCAGATCACCGGTCTCGAGGGAGTCGTAGACAGCGCGGCGCCCCATGCCGACTACGCCGAGATCTACATCAACGACGTCGCGGAGGCAGACGACACGTTCCCCGACGGTTCGATCCTGGTCAAGGAGAACGTCACCGACGAGATGGGGGAGAACATCGACGCCGTCACCATCATGGTGCGACGCGACGGATACGAGCCCTCTGCTGGAGACTGGTTTTGGGCCAAGTACCTGCCCGACGGCACCCTGGACATGAACGCCAACGGCGTGCCGCTGGCCGGTCGCGTGGGTCTAGGCGGAGACATGGGCTGTATCCCATGCCACTCCGGCGCCATGGACGACGACTTCGTCTTCTCCAACGACCCATAAGACCGGGCGTGCTCGGTCCATCGCCCGAAGATGGGTGAGGGCACGAGACGAGGCCCACCCAGCGAGGTCGCGAGCGCCGCTGTGCTCGCGGCCTCAAGATCGCTCGCGTAGCCACGACTGCAGGGCTTCGCGACGCTGTCGCTTGAGCGCGCTGTCGGCCGACGCGAAGTCGGTGCGGGCGGCCTGGGCCAGGCGTAGTGCCCGGGCTTGGTCGCCGCCCGTACGCCACAGGGCTCGGGCCAGGCCAAAGCGGGTGCGCCCGAACTCGTGTTCGTTCGGATCGCCGGCCTTGGTGCGGATCTCCAGCGCTCGCTCCAGATCCGCCCGGGCTCGGCGATCGCGGCCGAGTGCCAGCAGCGTCTCGCCCCGGGCCGTGAGCGTGTTGGCCACGTAGGGATCCTCGGGGCCGTGCACCTTGGTGCGGATCGGCAGGGATCGGTCGAAGTGATCGAGGGCCGCCTCGTGGTCCCCTCGAAGGGCCAGCAGCTCGCCGATGTTGTGCAGCGTGGTGCCCACCTCGCGGTGCTCGGGGGGAAACCCTCGCTCCACCAGCGCTTGGACCCGGCGCATGGCCAAGAGTGCCGAGGCATACTCCCCGCGCTCGCGGCGACAGCCCGCGATGTTGCCCAGCGAGTACAGCAGATCGGGGTGATCGGGGCCCAGGAGCTCCAGGTTGATCTCGTAGGCCCGCTGGTACTCGGCCTCGGCCTCGGCCAGCCGGTGCTGCAAATAAAGGCTGACCCCGAGGCCATTGAGCATCGAGGCCACCAAGGGGTGGCGGGGCCCGTGAGCGGCGGCAGCGATCTCCATCCCCCGGCGGTAGCTCTGCTCGGCCTCGTCGTAGCGGCCGAGGTTGGTCAGCGCGTTGCCCACGTAGGCGTGGGTGTTGGCCACCAGTGGATCCTCCGGCATGATCGCCTCACGGATCGCAAGGCACGCCTGCGACTGCTCCAGCGCGCTGGCGGCATCGCCCTGGGCCCACCGCACGCTGCCGCGGGTGCACAGTAACTCCCCGCGGAGCCGGTCGGGACGACCCATGCGGTTGATGATCGCCTCCGCATATGCAGCCCAGCGCAGCGCCTCATCGTGCTGGGATTGCCCCAAACCCAGCGCCCACGCCAGTTCGAGCCATACCTGGGCCAGGACCTCGTCGTGCCGCGCCTCGGTCGCCACCTGCGCGGCCTCGTGGAGGGTCTGGCTCGCCATCACGTGCTGCCCCTGCCGTCCCTGCATGGTGCCCCGCACCCACAGCGCCTCGGCGACCACCGGTCGGTATCCCGTCGCCTCCGCGTTCGCCTGCGCCTGCTCGGCTCGCTCCAAGCCTTCGCGGAAGCGGCCGGCCGCGTTCAGGGCCCGGATCTCCCCCAGCTGGTCGCGAACCACGTCTACCGCTCGTCGGGTGCTCGCCTCGACGGGCGGCGGCACACGACCCAGCGCCTCGGTGTCGGCGCATGCCTGCGGATCGGGCAGCGAGCCCATCACCCGGTCGGCTCGCTCGATCGTCGTCGCGTCGGCTTCTTGGAGCAGTCGGGTGAGCGCCGCCAGATCCTTGCGCTGGCGTTCCAGGCACGCTTGTCGTAGCCGCAGCACCGCCTCGGGCTGGGTGCCCGACACCCGTGTGGCCTCACAGGCCGCCCGGTGGGCTTGCCGCCAATCCTCGGCCCAGTCGTCCAGCCGGCCGCTCACGTACCGGGCGGTTTTCTTCGCGTAGGGCAGGGCGCTGGCGGCAAACGTCGCATGGACCCGCTCGTGCATCGGGTCGTCCCAGGTATTGGCCAGCTGCGGTTGGGCGTCGGGACACACGGGCGGGCGCTCGGTCGGGCGTAGCGCGTAACGGTAGCCCAGCAGGCCCACCCCCAGCATCGCCACCGTGGCCACGCCCACCCCCACCCGTCGTCGCCGTCGCCCTGGCTCGTACGACAGCACGGCCAGCAGCGCCGCCATCGTCGGGTAGCGATCCGCAGGGTCGGGACTCAAACCCCGGAGCACGGCCCGAGTGATCGGGGGGGGCACCGCGTGGCCGCGAGGAGGTGGTCGGATCTTCCCTCGGTTGGTCTGCACGGCCAGCGCCATGCGCGACTCGCCTTCGAAAGGGCGTACCCCGAACAGCCCCTCGTAAAGAGCCACGCAGAACGAGAACTGATCGGTGCGGGCATCCACCTGCCGGCGGGCATGCTGCTCGGGTGCCATATAGGCCGGCGTGCCCAGCAAGGCGCCAGTGCGCGTGATGTCATCGTCCCCGCTGCCGAGGCTGGAGTGGCTACTCTCCAGCTGACACTCCAGCATCCGCAGCTGGCTGGTGTCCAGGCTCGTGTCGAGCTGGCGGGCCAGCCCGAAGTCGACCACCTTCACCGCACCGTCCCGCCCCAGCAGCACGTTGGCTGGCTTGAAGTCGCGGTGCACCAGGCCGGCCTGATGGGCCGCCATCAGCCCCCGGCCCGCCTGCGAGAACACCTTCAGGACCTCGTAGACGGGGTGCGCCTCGGTCAGCCAGCGGCGCAGATCGATCCCCTGCACCAGCTCCATCGCCACGAAGACCTCGTGATCCAGGTGCCCCACGTCGTGGACCGTGATGACGTTGGGGTGCACCAGCCGGGCCATCGCCTGGGCTTCTCGGACCAGGCGTGCCTGGCCGCGCTCGTCCTGCGGGCGGCGCACCAGCTTGAGCGCGATGCGGCGATCTAGCTCCGGATCGTAGGCGGAATACACCACGCCCATGCCCCCGCGTCCAATGGGCTCCAGCAAGACGTAGCGGCCCAGGGTCTGCCCGCGCGCGTGGCTGGGCAGATCGGGGGCGGAGTTGCGCCACTCCAGCGCGTGGTCGGTCGCTTCGGTCGTGCGACTCGACGGGGGCGGGGGCGCGGGGTCGTCCGGCCCCGCGTTCGGTCCCGTCTGCGTCCGATCGCGCGACACGACTCATCATGCCCCAGCGCTCGGGGCTGCTTCCAGACGCCCGGGTACCGAGCGTGCTCCGTCGCACCGAAGGGGCGGTCGGGCCGGGGGGAACGGCCGGTTCAGGCGGCGGGACGCCGCGCGGCCGAACGTCGAGGGACCCGGACGCGGTAGCATCACCGCGTTGCCTGCTGGAGCCTCCGACCGGTCGTCCGATCCACCGCGCTCGTCCCCGCCGAGCCCTCCCGAGCATCGCTTGCCCGATGCATGGACGTGGGTCGACACCGCGCCGGCCCTGGCCGATCTGGTTGAGCGCCTGCGGGCGGCGCCTCGCTTTGCCCTGGACACCGAGTCCAACAGCATGCACGCCTACCGCGAGCGGATCTGCCTCTTGCAGGTGTCGCTGTCCGACCACGACTTCATCGTCGATCCGCTCGCTGTCGATCTGCGTCCTTTGCGGTCGGTGCTGACCGAGCCTTCGGTCGAGAAGGTGATGCACGGGGCCGACTACGACATCCTGTGCTTCAAGCGTGAGTACGGGATCTCGCTGACCGGCCTGTTCGACACCATGCTCGCCGCCCGGGTGCTGGGCTGGGGTTCCTACGGGCTGGGTACGATCTTGGCCCAGCGCTACGGTTTCCGGGCCAACAAGAAGATGCAGCGCTTCGACTGGGCGCAGCGGCCCTTGCCCTCGCATGCCCTGGAGTATGCGCGCTGGGACACCCGGTTCTTGCTCGAGCTACGGCGCGAGCAGCTCGAGGCTCTGCGGCAGGACGACCGGGAAGACGAGCTGCGCCACGCCTGCCTGCGACAGACTCGGGTGGAGCCGCGACCTCGCAAGGCCGACCGGTTGGGCATGTGGGGGCTCAAGGGAGCTCGCGCCTTGCCCGCTCGGGGGCGGGCCGTCCTGCACGCCCTCTACCGCCTGCGGTCCGATGTCGCCGAGCGGCTCGATCGGCCCGTGTTTCGGGTCATGAGCGATCAGGTGCTGATGGATCTTGCGCGTGATCCTCCCCGCGATGCTCGGGCGCTGGCCCGGATCCGGGGGATCCACCCGTCCTTGCGCAGCGGCGGTGGCGCCCGGGTGCTCGCCGCCATCGAGCAGGCCCACGACGCCGAGCCGCCATCGCCGCCACCGGTCGAGCGCGGACCGGCGCGTGAGCAGGTCAAGCGCTTCGATGCCCTCCGGGCGTGGCGCAAGGCGGTCGCTTTGGCGCGCGGGGTGGAGCCCGATATCGTGCTGGGGCGTGAGGCCCTGATGACCGTGGCGCAGGCCGACCCCCGGACCCACGACGAGCTCGTACGCTGTGGAGCGCTCGACTCGTGGGAGCTGGACCGCTACGCCGGGGAGCTACTGCAGGCCCTGCGCGCCCATGCCGGTTCGTGAGAGGATCACCCTGGTCTGCGTCCTGGCCGCCTTGCCCCGGCCCGGACCACGGGAATCGAGCCGTGGAGATCGAGCACGAGACCATGACCCGGATGCGAAGCCGCTACCGGGAGTCGCTGCCCGACAAGCTGGAGCGGCTGCGGACCATGCAGGGGCGCCTCGACCAGTCCGGCGTTCTGACCGAGCTTCGTGCCTTTGCCCACCAACTGGCGGGCTCCGGGGCCACGTTCGGCTGGCCCGAGATCTCGGACGCCGCGGCCCACGTCGAGCATGCCGACGCCACCGAGCTCGCGGTGGCCCTCGGGCGCCTGATCGAGGTCGTCGGAGAGGCGATCGCCGTAGCCCCGGGCTGAACTGGGGGCGATCCTCCGTCGCCGCCTCGTTCGGTCGGCGGCACGAACTTCCGGCACTAGGCTCCGGGGGGCGGCAGGGCGCGCTGGATCGCGTCGGCGAGCATCGGAGGCTCGATCGGCTTGACCAGCATGCACGTGGCGCCTAGCGAGCGTAGCAGCGGCCAGTCCTGCGCTCCCCCGACGCCCGTCACCACGATGATCGGGATCGAGGCGCTCCGTGGGTTGCCGCGTAGCGTCGCGGTCAGCTCGACGCCGTTGATACTCGGCATCTGTAGATCGGTCACCACCAGATCGGGTGAGCGGTGAGCCACGAGCGACAGGGCGGCCCGGGGATCGAGCATGCCCACCACCTCCGCGCTCCCGAGCGCCTTGCGGACGATCTCTTCCTCGAGCAACAAGATCTCGGGATCGTCGTCCACCAGGAGCACGAAGGGCTGGTGGCGTCGGTTGGCGCGGAGCCCCGCGCGCAGCTGGTCGTGGAACTCGTCGACCTCGGGGCGTACGTGAGGGGCCAGTGCGACGGCCGAGAGGATCGGCTCGTCGACGGTGACCGGAAGCTCGGGGCCGACCTGGCTGGGGACCACCAGCGATCCCTCGGCCTGGCGGGTCAGCACGTCCACCGCCGTTCCTTCCCCCCACGGGCTGCGGCCGGTCAGTAGCCAGTAGGTCGTCACCCCCAGCGCGTATACGTCCACCTTGGATGCCTGCGTCGGATCGATCGCCTCGCGGCGGATGAGCTCCGGGGCCACGAATCCCGGGGTCCCCGTCAGGGGTTGCGTGTCTTCGGGGGCCTCCACGCGACGAGACAGGCCCAGATCCACCACGACGGCCTCCATCGCCTCGGATACGAGGATATTCGCCGGCTTGATGTCACCGTGGATCACCCCGGCCTGGTGCATGGCGCCGATTCCCTCAAAGACCTGGCCCAAGATCCCCATGGCCATGTCCACCGCCAGCGGTGGGCCCCCGCGCTCTTCGGCCCACTTGTCGAGATCCGCGCCCTCGTGGAAGGGCATCACCAAGAAGGGCCGCGTCTGCCACTCTCCGGTGTCGTGTACGGCCACGACGTTGGGGTGGCGGAGATTGGCCATCAGCTCCGCCTCGCGCCAGAACATGGCCCGTTGCGAAGGATCGGATGCGGCCTGGGTCCGCAGCAGCTTGACGGCCACCGGGCGCTTGAGGCGAGCGTCGTGGGCCAGGAACACGTGGCCCATGCCTCCCCGTCCGATCCCTTCGATCAGCCGGTAACGCCCGTCCAATACCGCGCCGGGGCCTGGTTCCTCGTGGGTCGGCACCGGATTGAAGGAGCCGGCTCGTCCTGAGCCGGGCTTTCCGACGACTCCTGATCGTCGCGGGTTGCCATGTGGTTCGACATCATCGCCGTCGGGCGGGTCGACTCACGTGCCCTCACTGGCTGCATGCTCCGTACCAGGCGGTGAGCTCCCAAGGGACCTCGAACCAAGTCGAACAGTTGCGGGCTTGTGGACTGACCTACGGTCGTGCCATGTCCATCAGTGGGGCGAGGAACTTTGCCACATCTGGGGCGATGCGCCCGTGGCATGCTCTGGCCAGAGCTTGGACGCGATCCCAGGGCGCGATCCTAAGGTCGCGATCCTAAGGTCGTGATCCCAGGTCGCGCCGAGGACCGGCGAACGTTCCAAGGATCGAACGATCCGCCGCGGCTCGACGATTCGGTTGCCGCTCGGTGCTCGCGCTTGGGGTCAGTCCTCGAGCGAGGACATGACCTCGATCACCACATCGAGCTCCAGCTCGAGCTCGGGTTGCTCGTGGGGTCGGACCCGAACCCAAAGATGAGCGGGACGGCCGACCAGCTCATCGACGTCGATCCCATCGGGCACGATGATCGGCAGGTACTCGGACTGATAGCTGCCGTCCTCGCGGATCTCCCAGTCCAACGTGTGGTTGGCGATCCGCTTGAAGTGACCGAACGGACCGTCGTTGAAGCCCTCGACGTCCATCTCGATGTCGACCAGGGGGCCGGTCTCGTCCATCCAGCTGGTGGGATTGGCGGGTAGGAAGAACTCGCCGCCCCGTAGGGGCATGGGGAACATCTCCAGGCCCTGGCCGCCCAGCACGACCGGGAAGGCATCGCCCGGGCCCAGGGGCACGTAAGTCCCATCCCCCCAGCCGATCTCGAACCATCCGATCGGCGTCTCGGTGTCGGCCACCGATGTCGCGGAGTCGGAATCGGTCTCCGAGCCGTGGGTGGATCCGTCACTCGGATCGGAGGTCTGTGGATCGGTAGGGTCACAGGCCCCCAACGGCGCCACACCCAGTAGCAGGACCAGCGCAGATCGCGAGGCGCGGTTCCGGCAGCGTTTCATGATGACCTCGAGCAAGATAAGTAAAGAATATGCTTAGAGAAAGTGGCCTGAGGACCAAGGCCTGAGCACACGTGGCCAGTCAAAGAGGGGGGTGACGCTGGAGGTCGCCCCAAAGAAGGCCGCGCGAACAAGGGTGGGGGATCGGTGGACTCGGTGCAAGCGCGCGGTCGCGGTCGCGTGTCCCGGTGCGAGAAGGCCGCCTAGGCTCGGTGATGTCCTCGACCGCCGTCGTCTGCGGGCTCGCGCCCGGTTTCGTTCCTCGCGGCTCCACCCGCTCCTCATCCCGGCTGGACCGAAGCCGAGGGGGAGGGCGCGGATCCCACGGATCCCGCGGTCGAGCTTCATCGCATCGGGGTCCCGACCACGCTGCGGTGTTGAGGTCCGCGCGCATCGTGGGTCGTCCGCGGCCGGGCCGACCCTCAGCTCAGCCGGCGCATGTAGTCCTCGTATCCAAAGCGTCGCACCACTTCCAGGTGGTCCGACGCGGGGTCCCAGGTGGCGATCGAGGGCAGCCGTACCCCGTTGAAGGTGGTGTTCTTGACCATCGTGTAGTGGGCCATGTCCAGCAGCACCAGCTTGTCACCGACCCGCACTGGTTGGTCGAACGAGTAGTCGCCGATCACGTCGCCGGCCAAGCAACTGGGGCCGCCCAGGCGCACCGTGTGGGGGCGCTGCCCTGGCTCGCCCGCTCCCACGATCTGTGGACGATAGGGCATCTCGAGTACGTCGGGCATGTGGGCGGTGGCCGACGTGTCGAGGATCGCGATGTCGACCTCGTTGTGGACGATGTCGAGTACCGAGGTGACCAGCACCCCGGTGCCAAGCGCGATCGCCTCGCCCGGCTCCAGGTACACCGCGGTCTGCCAGCGCTGAGCAAAGTTCCGGACCAGCGACACCAGCTGTGCGTGATCGTAGTCGGGGCGGGTGATGTGGTGACCGCCGCCGAAGTTCACCCACCGCCGGCCGGGGATGTGGGCGCCGAAGCGCTCTTGCACCGCGGCCAGGGTGCGAGCCAGGGCGTCGGCTCCCAGCTCGCAGAGGCTATGGAAGTGCAGGCCCTCCAGATCGCCCAGATCCACCCCTTCGAGCTCCGTCGCTCGCACGCCCAGCCGCGAGCCCGGGGCGCAGGGGTCGTACAGCGGGACCGACACCTCGGAGTGTTCGGGGTTGAGCCGTAGACCCAGCTCGATCCGATCCCCGGTGCGCGTGGTGTAGGCTCGGGCCACGGGGCCCAGGCGTCGCCACTGCGACAGCGAGTTGAACACGATGTGATCGCAAAGGGGCAGCAGCGCGGCGAAGTCATCCTCGCCGTACGCGGGGCTGCACACGTGGACCTCGCCGCCGAAGCGCTCGCGCCCCAGGCGAGCCTCGTCCAGGGAGCTGGCGGTGGTACCGGGCAGGCACTGGGCGATCTTGTCGAACACGCTCCACATCGCGAATCCCTTGAGGGCCAGCAGGATCCGGGCGCCGCTTTGGGTCTGCACCTGCTCGAGGATCTCGAGGTTGGCCTGAAGAAGGCTCAGGTCGACCACGTAGCAGGGGGTCGGGACGCGGTGCAGCGGCAGGTCGGGCGCCGGGTGGGGCAGATCGAACGCAGTGGACAAGGCCAGCGGAGCATAGCGCCGCGCGGCGGGGCTCGCTGGCTACATCTCCTTGATCTCCCATGGCAGGCCCGCCTCGCTCAGCCGGGCCAGGAACGGCGCCGAGTCGAACTGCTCCATGTTCCACACCCCCGGCTGGTGCCACTGCTGGGTCAGCATCATCTCGGCGCCCACCGTGGCCGGTACGCCCGTGGTGTACGAGACCGCCTGGGCCCGCACCTCGCGGTATGTCTCGGCGTGGTCGCACACGTTGTAGATGAAGGTCTTGCGGGGCTGGCCGTCCTTTTGCCCCTCGACAAGGCACCCGATCGAGGTCTTGCCCGTGTAGCCTTCGGCCAGGCTGGCCGGGTCGGGCAGCAGCGCCTTGAGGAACTGGAGGGGCACGATCTTGTGCCCCTGGAATTCGATGGGCTCGATGCGGGTCAGTCCCACGTTGCCCAGCACGCGCAGGTGGGTGAGGTACTCCTCGCCGAAGGTCATCCAAAAGCGAATGCGCCGCAGGCCCGGGACGTTCTGGACGAGCGACTCGAGCTCTTCGTGGTAGAGCAAGAACGCCTTGCGCGGGCCCACCCCGGGGAAGTCGAACATCATGCTCTGCGACATGGGCTCGATCTCGACCCAGTCGCCCCCCTCCCAGTAGCGTCCGTTCTGGGTGATCTCGCGGATGTTGATCTCGGGGTTGAAGTTGGTGGCGAAGGCGTGGCCGTGGTCTCCACCGTTGCAGTCGAGGATGTCGATGGTGTCGATCCGGTCGAAGAGCACGTCGCGGGCGTGGGCGCAGAACACGTTGGTGACCCCCGGGTCGAAGCCCGAGCCCAGCAGCGCCATGATGCCCTTGTCAGCAAAGCGATCCCGATAGGCCCACTGCCACTGGTATTCGAATTTGGCTGTGTCCTTGGGCTCGTAGTTGGCCGTGTCCAGGTAGTCCACCCCGGTCTGGAGGCACGCGTCCATAAGAGGCAGATCCTGATAGGGCAGGGCGACGTTGATCAGTAGATCGGGTCGGACCTGCTCGATGAGCTCTACGGTCTCGGCCACGTCGTCGGCGTCGACTCGGGCCGTCGCGATCTCGCGACCTTGGATCTGCTTGACCTGGTCGGCGATCGCGTCGCACTTGGACTTGGTCCGGCTCGCGAGTACGATCTCCTCGAAGACCGCCGGATTTTGGGCGCACTTGTGGGCGACCACCCCGCCCACGCCACCGGCGCCGATGATGAGAACCTTGGGCATGCCGTTTGCTCCTCGGTAGGGTCGGGTCCACCGACCCGATCCGACGCGACGGTAGCAGGGCCGCACGCCCGGCACCACGGCCCCGCCGTCCGCGCTATGCTCGGCGCCCGTGAGCACGCTGCTGCGGGTGGCCTACGACGGGTCGGACTTCCACGGCTTTGCGCGCCAACAGCCCGGCCCGGCTGGGTCGATCCGTACGGTGCAGGGACAGCTCGAGCTGGCCCTGGCCGATCTCTACAAGCAGCCCGTGCTCACGCGCGGCGCCTCACGAACCGACGCCGGGGTGCACGCGCAGGGCCAGCTGGTCGCGTTCGAGGGGCCCCTGGCGATCCCCGCCGTGGGGGTGGCCCGTGCGCTCAACGGGCGTTTGTCCGCGGATGTGGCCGTGCTCGCCGCGTGGGAGCAGGTGGGGGCCGACGGCCGTCCGGTCGACGTTCGTCGCGGCAATCGGGGCAAGCACTATCGATATCGGATCCGCTGTACCGAGAGCCGGGATCCCCAGACCGCTCGTTACCAGTGGCACCTGCGTCGGCGTCTCGATCCCCACGCCATGCAGCACGCCGCGCGCGCCTTCGTTGGGACCCATGATTTTGGCAGCTTTCGCGCCAGCCAGTGTCAGGCCCGGACCTCCGAGCGCACGATCGATGCCGTGACGCTGCGGTGGGGCGCTGGATCGCCGGGGCCTCGTGCCGATCCGGGGCGACTGGATCCCATCGTGGTCGACGGCGGGGCGGGCTCGGGTCCCGACTGGATCGACGTCCATGTTCACGGTCGTGCGTTCCTCTATAATATGGTGCGGATCATGGTCGGTACCCTGGTCGAGGTGGGCCTGGGTCGGCGCTCGTCCGACGCGATCGTCTCGCTGTTGGCGCGACCCGACCGGACCCGAGCCGGCCCCACCGCCCCTGCTTGTGGGCTGACCCTGGTCGAGGTGATCTGGCCCTACGCTGAGGCGAGTGTCGAGGCGAGTGCACGAGGCACTCGTGCGCCGTCGGATGGGCCTTGATCAGCAGGCGAAGTCGAACGGATGCAGCGGGGGGGCGGCGGCCCAGCAAAAGACGCTGCGGTTCCGATCCCACCCCCACCCGGCCAGTGCGGCGGCCACCGAGGCTACCTGGTGGCTGGTCTGGGCCAGGGCAGGGTGTAGACCCCTGATGCCCTGGGTCGGTAGCCACGCCAGCAGTCGATGTCGAGCTGCGGGATCCTTGGCGTAGCCGCGGACCGCGTCTACCGGTGCGTTCCGTAGCGCCATCGCGGCCCCGGGGTGGACCTCTACGATCCGGGCAGATCCGTCGGTCACCGCCAGCAGTCCCCGTGCGAGTGCGACCCCGCGGAGCGTCAGATAGACCATGCGGTTCATGGTCGGCGGCATCACGCTCCCCGAGGCCAGACCTCGGTCGATGATCGCGCGGCGCAAGTGCTTGTCCCCTGGTCGATCGCCGCCGCCATCGTTGTAGGAGAGCGGGGCGTCCAGAGCGAAGACGCACGGGGCCGGGCCGAGCCGGCGGGCGTACGCCAGGATCGCCGTGTCGCTGTGGCCGATCGTTGCCTCGAGTACTTCGAGGCTGGTGCCAGAGGCCCGGGCCACCACCATCGCCGTGTCGGCTGCGTTGCTGGGGCCGGCCAGATCGATGCCGATGATGGTGGTTGCGGGCACGTCGGGCGAGAGGATCGCAGAGAGAGCGTGCGGGGCCGAGTCCCACGCCCCGGCCAAGTTTCGACCAGGCCGGAGCCACCCTCACCTCTCGATTGCTCGGTGTCCCCCGACTCGAGCGCTCGGGTGTGGCAGGTGGCCCCGGCTGGTCGCAGTGGGAGTGAGGTCGTTAGTGAGGAAGCACCTCGAACTCGATCCGGCGGTTCTTGGCTCGACCCGCGCGGGTGTCGTTGGATTCGATCGGCTTGTCGGGGCCGGCGCCGCTGGTCTGGATCCGGCTGGCGTCGATCCCCTTGCCTACCATGTAGTCTCGCACTGCATCCGCGCGCGCCTGCGATAGCTCGACGTTGGCGTCGTGCTTGCCGCGGTTGTCGGTGTGCCCGGAGATCCGCACGTGGAGCGCGGGATAGTCGGTGAGCACCTTCGCCGCCTCGTCCAGCAGCGGGAACGACTTCTTGCGGATCGTGGACTTGCCGGTGTCGAAGTAGATCCCCTCGATTACGCCGGTGAACTTGGCCACCTCGACCGGCAGCTCGTCAGGGCAGCCGTCTTCGTCCTTGAAGCCGTTGGTTGTTTCGGGCTCCTGCACGCAGGCATCGTCGGGATCGAGGATCCCGTCGCCGTCGGTGTCGCGGATCGGGCAGCCATCGGGATCGACCCCCGCCTCGTCGACGCAGGCGTCGTCGGGGTCGAGGTAGCCGTCGCCGTCGGAGTCACGGACCGGGCAGCCGTCGGGCTCGATCCCGGCCTCCGCGGGGCAGGCGTCGTTGGCATCCACGATCCCATCGTCGTCGGAGTCGGGCGGCGGACAGCCGTCAGGAGCCACCCCGACGTCTGCAGGGCAGGCATCGTTGGCGTCGATGAAGCCATCCCCGTCGGTGTCGGGCGGTGGCGGCGGAGCCTTGGGCCGGGGCCCCAGGGCCCAGCTCACGCCCAGGAGGATCTCGGGGCTGTGGGCCGGAGCGACCACGGTCAGGCCCTGTCGGGGGGACATGATGTCGCGGATGTCGAGCCGGACGATGAGATTACGGGTGGCGTAGATCTTCAGCCCGCCGCCCACGTGAAGAGCCTCGTCCGCGTTGCGTCCCGCCACATCGGACGCGCTGGCGACCGCCAGCGCCCCGCCGCCCAACAGGGCGAAGGGGACGACGCGGCCGATCCCCAGCTGGAGGACCGCATGGGCTCGGGCGTTGTAGACCAGGCCCCGGCCGCCTGCCTCGACCCCGGTGGGCATGAACGCCAGCTCGCCTTCGAGGCCGAAGTGTCGGAGTGGGTAGTAGCCGGCCCGTATGCCCACGTCGAGCGCGGCCGAGTTGTAGCCGCCAAAGTCGAGCGAGGGGTTGTGGAGCTCGATGCGGGAGCTGGGTAGCCACACCCCGATCATCGCGCCGAGCTCCCAGCTATTGGCGCGGGGGCGGTAGCGACGGAACCATGATGTCGATGTCGAGGAGGCGTTGGGCTCCGAGCCGGATCCCTCGGTCTCGGTTCCGGAAGCGGCTCCGGACACGGTGCTCCCCGAGAGGGATGCTGAGCCTTCGGGTTCCGCGGCGCGCGCCGCAGTCGACCCGAGCAGCAGCGCGCCGGCCATTAAAGTGGCGGGCGCTAGACGTGAGAGGAGACGAGATCCGTGAGCCATGGAAAAGCGTGCCTTGTCGTCGAGCGAAGAAGCGGCGAGCTCCGTCTAGAAGAAGCGGTAGACGAGGTTGACAGCGGTCACCGTGTCGATGCTTCGCACGCCCGGCAGGGGATCGTTGTCGATGCGCAGGTTGAAGGTCGCCGCCAGCGACAGACTGCGCAGTAAGGTGGTGCTCAGGCCTACGTCCCAGTTGAGCCGCCAGCGCAGCGCTTCTTGTACGCTCTGGAGGTACTCGAGGCCCGTCCGGAAGGTGACCGCTTCGTTGATATTGTTGGAATAGCCACCCGCGAGGCGAACCGCGTGGGTCACCCGCTGACGGGGTAGTGATGTCGTCTGCATCATATCGTCGAGGATCGGCTCGCCCGCATCGTCGCGGACCACCGCGTCCTCGTTGCGTAGGTCGAGCTGGAAGTCGTAGCCTGCTTCTGCGGTCAGTCGCTGCTCGGGGGTGTTGAGCACATACCAGGCTACACCTGGGTCGAGATTGAGGCGCAGATCGAGGAACTGGAAGGGATCGTGGCGCGCGGTGGCCATGGCGAACAAGGACCAGTGCTTGCTCAGGAAGAAGTCGTAGCGCACCCGTCCCTGTACGTTGCCCAGGGTGGGCACCAGATCCGCGCTAGGGTTGGGCGTGCCGTCGGCGTCTAGCGGGGCGGCACGGCCGTAGTTGCCCAGGCCGACCACGGTCAGCTGGTGCCGGCCTCGGCGTAGCAGGAAGTTCGTGCCGCCGTTCAGCGCGATTGCCCGGGCGTTGCCGGTGGCGATGAGAGCACCGAGGGACAGATCCCACTCGAGCGCATCGCCGGCCTCGTCGTCGGCCTCGACCGCGGTCCCGAACTGACCCTGGCCTTCGAGCTCCTTGACCCCCGAGTCTGCGCCCGGGCTCTCGACGGTGCCCGCCGGGATCTCCGGCTCGGCGGCCGTCGAGGAGCGGGCCACCGCGAGGCTGGCAAACGTGATCGCAACGATGGCGAGAGCGCGTGGCATGTCGACCGCGCTCGCTTGCATGGTGCGGGCCAACCCGTGACACTCGACCACCGAGGGGTTCCAGGCCCTCGTGGCGGTAGATCCATCGCGTGCATCGTCTCGTTGCCGCACGGGTCGTGAGGGGGCCGGTTGGGGAGATGCGCCCCATCGCCACGCCGTGCCCCGCCCCAACGTGCTCTGGATTGCGCCCCGTTTCGTGCCCGATCCGCCGGATGTCTCTGCTCGACCGGTTCGGTCGAGTTGGCCCGCGATCTGCAAAGTGAGCGGGCCGCCGACCCACGATGGAGCACCCTCGATGATCCAACTGTTGATGGCCACTCCGCTCGCTGTGCACCTCGGTGTTGCCGGATCTTCCATGGCCGCGGCCCAGGCCGGACCTGCCATGCCCGATGGTACCGTTCCAGCCGATCCCGCTACGACCGGCGCGACCGAGATCGGTAATCAGGGCACCTTTGCCACCGCCGAGGATGGCACTGCGCAAGAGGACCAAGAAGAAGAAGAGTCCACCGATGCGACCGAGCTAGAGATCTCCGCGGGTGGGATCTACAGCACCGGCAATGCTCGGTTGCTGGCGATCACAGGACTGGGCCGCTTTCGTCTCCGTCGGGAGCGTCATCAGTTTCGGACCGAGTTGGCCGGAAACTACGGTCGCACCGCGGTCGACCCCGACGCCGATCCGGAGACCTCCGTCGCCAACGTGCAGGGGCTGATGCGCTACGACTTCTTCTTCCATCCGCGTTTTTCGGCCTTCTTGATGGGCACCGCGCGTCACGACCGCTTCCAAGGGTTGGATCTACGCCTCAACATCGACCCGGGCATTGCGGCCTATGCGATCCAAAAGCCCGATCACCGCCTGTGGTTCGAGGTGGGCTATGACTTCCAGTACGACCTGCGCCGGGACGACGCTCGGGTCGACGCCGAGAATGGGGTCTTGTTGCCCAAGACGGCCGTCAACCACGCGGCCCGAGTGTTTGCTGGCTACAGCAACAACCTCTCGGAGTACGTGACCTTCGACACTGGGCTCGAGTACCTACAGAGCGTGTTGGTCGCCCGGCGTTTTCGTATCAACTGGCTCAGCTCGCTGACGACGCAGTTGGTCGATCGCGTCTCGGTTGGTCTGACCTTCGCGTTGCGCTACGAGAACCAGCCGCTGCCCGATGTGCGACCGCTCGATACGATCACGTCGATCTTGCTAGGCGTTCGCTTCATCTAGCCCGGGCCTCGCGAAGGGCTGGGGGCGGCCGTCCGGGTTTCCGAGTGAGCGCGCGGCTGCGGGGCGGGGCCCTCGATGACCCCACGCACATCCGGGAGCTCGTCCGTATTGCGTGAATGGCGCTGGTGACGCAGTGGCCTCTTGGCTGGTCGTGAGCGCCAACTGGCGGCTTTTTTCGTCACCGTGCCCGGCTTCGGCCACCATGACCGCGTGCCCGAGGCTCTGCGCTCCACCGGTCGCGTATCCGTGGCCGTGCTCGCCTCGCGGGTGCTGGGCCTGGCCCGGGAGATCCTCTTCGCCAGCCTCTTTGGCGCGGGGGCGGTCGCCGACGCTTACACCGTGGCCTTTCGGATCCCCAACCTGCTGCGGGATCTGCTGGCCGAGGGTGCGTTGTCCAGCGCGTTCGTGCCCACCTTCACCGCGACACTCCAGCAAGACGGCGAAGACCGGGCCCACGCGCTGGGCAACCTGACGCTGTCGGCCCTGCTGGTCGTCACCGGCGTGCTCACCCTGGTGGGCATGTGGCAGAGCGAGGCGATCGTCGTCGCTATTTCTCGGGGTTTTGGTGATGATCCGTATCGGGTTGCACTGGCGGCTCGGCTCACTCGGGTCATGATGCCGATCCTGGCCCTGGTGAGCCTGGGCGCGGTGTGGATGGGCATGCTCAACGCCCGTCGCCGCTTCATGATCCCGGCGCTGGCCCCCGCGGTCTTCAATGTCGTGAGCCTGGTGGCCGGGGTGGGCATCTGGATCGTGGGTGCCTCGGTCGAGCGCGGGGTGATGCTGTGGAGCCTGGGTACGCTCGCGGCCGGCCTGGCTCAGGCCCTGGGGCAGCTCCCTGCGCTGTGGCGTTTGGGCTATCGCCCTCGGCTGCGCTTGCGGGGGGTCTTGCGCGATCCCGGGATCGTTCGGATCGCCCGGCTGATGGCTCCCGCGCTGGTGGGGTTGGCTGCGATCCAGATCAACATCTTCGTGAACACCGGCTTCGCCGGCTCGCTGGGCCACGGCGCGGTTGCTCAGCTGGGGTATGCGTTCCGGCTGTTCTTCTTGCCGCTGGGGGTGTTCGGCGTGGCCCTGGCCACTGTCACCACGACTCATGTCTCTGAGGAGGCGGCCCGCGGTGACCTCTCGGCGCTGGCCCGGCGAGTGGCCGAGAGCGCGAGCGCGGGCTGGATGCTCACCTCGGCCTCCGCGGTGGGACTGGGGCTGTTGGCCGTACCGGTGACCACCCTCGTCTATCGCCACGGTCAGACCTCCCTGGCCGATGCCGAGGCGATCGCCTTCGTGCTCCAGGCCTATGTGCTGGGCCTTTTGCCCTACAGCCTGGTGAAGATCTTCGCGCCGGCGTTCTACAGCGTGGACCGGCCTCGGATCCCGCTATTGGCCTCGGCCGCGGCGGTCGTGTCCAATATCACCTTCAACGCACTGACCTACCGGCAGCTGGGTGCGCCCGGGATCGCGCTGGGGACCGGGGTGGGCGCGGTGGTCAACGTGCTGGTGCTGCGCGTTGCCTTCGTCCAGGTGATAGGTCCGATGCCGGGTGATCGTCGGGTGGCCCGGCTGGGCGCGCTGGTGCTTGCCAACGGGCTGATGGCGGCCGCCGTGTGGGGGGCCTGGACAGGGGCGCAGCATCTTGGGGCGGCGGTGGGGATCGTGGGTCAACCCACGCTTTGGCTGGCCTCCACGCTCGTCGTCGTCATCGGGCTGGGGTTTGGCGTCTATGTGGGGGTCTTGCGCGGGTTGGGTTACCCGGGCGCGGATCTGCTATGGAGCCTGCCTGGGCGGTCGCTATGGCGGGTTTGGCCTCGTCGTGACTGAGTGCTCGCTCGCGCCCCTGGTGACTTGGGGGGGGCCGATTGTTTCACGCCATCGGAACCTCCGCGCGTCCGATCCGTGTACAAATGGGAATGGTCCCGCCCTCCGTGCTGCATCGCTCGCTCGCGCTCGCGCTTTGTGCCTCGCTCGCCGCGGTCCCTCTGCCGGCATCGGCTCAGCAGCCCGATCCGGCGTCGATGTCCGACGAACAGAAGCTCGAGCGAGCCAAGCAACTGTACGCCGAGGCCGAGGCGGCCCTCAACGACGACAAGGCGGCCGAGGCCCTTGCCAAGTTCGAGCAAGCGTACAACGACTTTGCCCCCGAGCTGCACCTGTTCAACGTCAACATCGGAATCGCCGCGCAGACCGTCGGCGATTGCATCAAGGCCAAGAAGGCATTCGAACGCTTCTTGGACCTGGTGGACAAGCACCAGGCGCGCAAGGAGGCCCAAGCTCGCCTGCTTCAGATCGAGCGCAGCAAGTGCGTCGAGAAGCAGGAGGAACGCGAGCGGCAAGCGGCCGAGGAAGCCGCGGCCGCGCTCCAGGTGGCGGCCAGCGAGGAGGGCGACAACTACGACGCGCCCGTGCTCGAGGCCAACCCGCTCAACGACGAAGAAGAAGAAGACGAGCCCACCCGTAACGTGCGGGCCAAGTTCTTGGCCGGCGTGGTGCTCACCTCCGTGGGGGGGGCGGCGCTCATCGGTGCCGGGGTGAGCCTGGGTATCGCCAACAGTCGCGCCCGCGAGCTGGCGGATCTCTCGTCTCCCGGCAACACCACCGGGTTCTCGGAGGCCGTCTACAGCGACGAGGAGGTGGCTCAGCTCCACCAGCGGGGGTTGCCCGCGGCCAACGGCGCGAGCGTGGGCTTGTTCGTTGGCGGTGGTGTGCTCGCGGCCGTTGGGGTCACCCTCATCGTCCTCGACCGTGTCGGCAAGAAGGCTGAGGGTGATGTCGAGGGCGAAGAGCCGAGTGCTCGCCGCCGCGGTCCTCGCCTGACGGGGCTGGGGCCGGCCATTGTGCGCGGGGGCGGGGGCGCAGCCGCCACGCTGCGGTTCTAGACCCAGAGCGTTGTGCTCTGCATCACCTCGGGTTCTCGCGATCGGGATCTTCGGCCTCGCGTTCCACCCGTACCGTGCGTCCGGCCAGTGCCGCGCCTTGGTCGAGCATCATCATGCGAACGCGTCCCGTTGCCACCCGTGCTCCCTGGTCGTCTAGGATCTCGACCTCCCACACTTGTGTGCGTTGTCCGCGGTGGACGGGTGTGGCTCGGCCCACGAGCGTGCCGCCGCGCGCGGCTCGTAGGAACGACGTGCTGTTCTCCAGCCCTACCGTGGTCTTGCCGCTGGGCATTGCCCAAAGGGCCGCCCCCACCGAGCACAGTGTCTCTGCGATGGAGGCATACACCCCTCCGTGCACGAGCCCGTAGGGTTGCAGTAGGTGGGGACCCACGGGGACCTCAGCCTGCACCTCCTCGGCGGTGGCTCGGGTGAAGCGCAGTCCGAGGGCCCGTTCGAATCCGCCGAGTCGGGCGTTGAGCATCGCAGTGTGGTCGGCGAGGTCGTTCACCTTTCGACCATAGCCGACCCGACGACTGCGTGGTGCTCGCGGAAGGGACGCTGCCGACTCCGCGGCTTGTTCGGGAGCGGCGCGGGCCCTCACCGTGGTCGGCTGGCGGTCGGGTGCGGCATACTGAGCGTGCTCTGGGCGAGCGTTGGGCGAGCTTTGGGCGAGCTTTGGGCTCTCGTGATGAAGAAGATCGTCGTCCTGTTCATCGTACTGTTGGTCCTCGTGGCGGTGATCGGGGGCCTGGCCTACGCCGACTTGCGGGTCCGGACGATGGCCGAGGAGCACGCCGAGGCAAAGATCGCGCAGGTCCTGCCGCAGGTCGAGGGAGTCCACGTGTCACTCGACGGCTTTCCTTTCGTGTTCGGGGTGCTCGTGTCCGGTGAGGTCGAGGCGTTGCACGTGATGGTGGACGCGGTGCAGGAGGCGGGGCTGCGGGCGACGCGGTTGCGCCTGGACGTGGATGACATCGTGCTCGACACCGACGCGCTGCTCGACGAGCAGCGGCTCGTGGTGACCGATATTGGTCGGGCGAGGGTCGAAGGATTCGTCAGCGACGACGTGGTCAGCGCCTTGGCCGAGCACCCGGTCGAGTTCGAGCCCGGCCGCGCGCGGGTCGAGTACCGAGATCGACGGATCGAAGCCTCGGTCCGCGTGCAGGGGCGATTGGTCGCGCTATCGTCCGATCTCCCGGGGGTGCCGCCGATGCTCGTGCCGCTGCCTTCGTCGGCGCTCATCCCCTGCTCGCCCGAGCTCGAGCTGCTCGCGGGGCAGCTGCGCCTCTCGTGCTCGGTCGACGAGATCCCGCCGACGCTGAAGGAAGCGATGGCCCAGCGGTAGGCGGGGAGGGTCAGTCGCCGCTGGCTTCGGCCTCGTCGATCCGCTCTTGGACCAGTGCATCGTACTGGGCCCCCACGGGGAGTAATGCCTCTTCGTTCAGCCTCCGCCTCGTGGCCACTGCTTGTTCCCCGGTCTTGGGGTTGATGCCTCGCTTCTCGTACGGTTCCCACCAAAAGCCGATCCCCCGCTTATGCCAGGCAGGGAGCTCGTTGAAGTTGATCCCGCGGCGGAACAGCAGCTCGTTCTTGTCACCCACCGATCGCCCCGACAGCCGGGCGGTCGCTTCGCGCTGGCTCATGCCTTCGTTGCGCAGCGCCCAGTAACAGTGGGCATTGAGCGCGTTTCGATGGGCGTCGGCCTGACGCCAGCGAAAGTAGTCGAGCACTTGCTGCCGCTGGGGCATCTGGCTGATGCGGCAGTCGAGCACGGCATGGTGTCCCAGCGCCAGCGAGAATGCCGCGCTCGCTTCACCCGCCAGCACCGAGTTCCACTTGCGGAGCTTGCGACCAAACGACCGCTCGGCCTGGAGCAGCAGCAACGATAGCTCGTCGCTGTGCGTATGCCCGTAGGCGAACGACAAGCCCGTGTTCTGCATGAGGTGTCGTGTGGTGTGGACCATCAGGTCACGGAACCGTGGGTCGAAGGGAGCCTCGAAGCGGTGAACCTCTTTGGTCAGTCGGGTGAAGCCTCGCCCATCCAGTCGCGCGACGGTGAACATACCCGGGAGCACGCGATGATCGTGGGCGGTCTCGAAGATCCGCATGCGGGTGTTGAGCTCGTCGAAACTCATGGTCGCCATGGGCTGACGAGGAACCCGTCTTCGCTCAGCTGCACGTAGTAGAGGGTATCAAAGCCTTCGTCGAGCTCGGGTCGCTCCAGTCGCTTGGCCGTGCCCAGTAGGCCTCGTTCGGGGATCCGCTGCTCGTCCGGTCGTTGGGCGTTGCGGGCCATGCACTCGGCGACTACCGAGCGAAAGTAATAGCCTACGATCGAGAATCCGGCCGCTCGTGCCGGCTCGATGTAGCGGGTGCGATCCGCTCGGGCGGGGTTGGTGTTGTCGATCACCAGGGCTTGTTGAGCATGAAGGCAGGCCTCCACCAGCCTTTGCTCGCGATGTCGGGTGCGGAGCATGTCGAGGTTGATCCGCACATGAGAATGAAACAGGTGCTCCCGATAGAACGTGCTCTTGCCCGAGGCCTGAAGCCCGATGAACAACACCATCTCCATGATCGACAGCGTATTCGGTCGTTGGTTCGTTCGGATCGTATCGAGGTTCATCCGCCGCCAGGGAGTTGCGTGGGCACGGTATGCACGGGTATTGCAAGGGAGCGGGGCGTGCGCGGTCGAGGATCCGAGCGGCGGATCATGGTGGATGAAAGAGTGAGCCGATAGGACGTCGTGGTGCGCTCTAAGTTTGCAGCAGCACCACGATCAACTGCGACGCGTCCGGTGGTGCTCTCGAGGTCGAGAGTACCTGTCCAGAGAATGCCTAGCGCGTGGCGCTCGACCATTGGGCTCGAGATCCTCATGTTCATGCATTAAGGTGTCATGGCCTCGTGAACCATCGGTCCCAGGCTCCTCGGAGCTGTCTTCTTTCCTTCGAGATTGTCCTATTCGACGCTAAAATGATGCCTTCTCTCAATGGATTGTCTTGAAATATCTTCCAAAATTCCCTGGCTATCCTTGGATTGTCTCATTTTTAAAATGAATGCAGCGTTTAGGATTGTTATTGTCTCATTGGAGGCTCCCGCGTAGCCTTTTGACCATCTCGTTGTTGCTCAGGGAGCTCCCGGGAGCCCCCTGGCCATCGCGATGTGGTCCAGGGAGCGCTGCGGGAGCCCCATACCCTTGCCGGATCCCGAGTCGCTCGATGCACCGGGCCACTACGGTCCAGGTCGTTGTGCTCGGTGGGCTACACCTCGCCCTGGCGCCGTCGTAGGATCCATTCGCCCCCGAAGGTCGCCAGCAGCAGCAGCAGCGCGACCCATCCGTTCCACAGCGGCATGTCGCGGCGCGCGTCGACCCGCAGGCCCTCGCGGTTGGTTCGGGGCTCGGCCAGCGGGATCCGCCGAGGGAGCGTGTCGCCGTCGGCGGCCGAGAGGGCCTCGCCCCTCGTGGCTTCGGCCAGGGTGGCCAGTCGGGCGATCCCGGGATCGGCGTCGACCCGGGCCAGCTCGCGCCCCGGGGGCTCGACGATGAACACCCGTCGGACCTCGTGCTGCCCCAGGCCATCGGGGTCCTCGCCCTGTGCCTGGGCCAGCTCGCGCTGGGCGTGAGCCACGTAGGCTCCGACCGGCAGTTGCTCGATCACCTCCCGGGCGCGTCCTAGGCCATCGGTGGTCCACTGTCCTTCGTGCAGCGCGGCGGGGGGCTGGCCGTCGGGGCCGTTCCCCAGGGGACGCAGGGCCCACGACACCGTCACCCCGGGCTCGGCGGCATAGCTGGCCGACCAGGTCTTGGCCGAGAGCTCCACGGCTTCGCCTACCCGATAGCGGGGCTTGTCGGTCTCAAGGGTCAGACGACCCGAGGTGTCGTCGCGTAGCAGCCAGCGCACCGCTCCCAGCCACAGCAGGTCGTAGGGGCGCGCCCCGTCGATGAGGGGCAGGTCGGGCGCGAATCCCAGCTGCCAGGTGGACCCGGTGGCGAGCACCATGACGCGACCACGACCGGGCTCGGCCACGGCCAGGATCGGTCGCGGTCGGCTGCGGGCGTCGGTGGCCTCTGGGTGATCCAGCAAAGAGGCGGCCCCGATCATCTCACCGCGGGGGCTGGGCGACAGGGGATTGTAGCTCGACAGTGCGGTCAGCTGGGCCCAGCCTTCATCGGCCCCCAAGAGCCACGCGGTGATCGGATGCCGCCGTCCGGCCTCGGTCAGGCGGGGGGTGAAGGGCTGGTGCTCCAGTCGGGAGCGGGTGCGGGTGTCGACCGGCAGCAGGTTGGCCAGCTCGGGCAGGCCATAGCCCAGATCGGTGAAGGCCAGGTCGCCGCCGATGAGCACCAGGGCGCCGCCGTCCTCCACGTAGCGGGCGATGTTGTCCAGGTATTGCTCCACCTGGTGCTGCACAGCATCGAAGTTGTGCAAGATGATGAGATCGAACGAGCCTAGCTCCTTCTCGAACAGCTCGTCGGTGGGGAAGGGGATCAGGCTCAGCGCAGCGGTGGTGTCTTCGCGGGTGATGTCGTCGAGGCCGCGGAGGATGTAGTAGCTCAGCAGCTCTACGTTGGGGTCGCGTCGTAGCAGGGTTCGTAGGGCGCGGACATCCCAGTCGGGGCGGCCGGCCACGTGGAGTACGCGCACCTTGTCGCGGAGCACCTTGACCACGAAGGCTCGGGAGTTGTTGGCCTCGGTGGCCTCGCCGGGTTGGGGGGCCACGGTGATCTCGTAGACGAACTGCCCGACCCGGTCGGGGGCTACCTCGAAGCGGATGCGAGTGGGCACCCCGTCGTCGCCCAGGGCCACCGGGCGGCGGGCGACCTCCGTGCCGTTGCGTCGCAGGTGCACCGTGGTGGTCGTACCCGAGAGCCCGTGGGCCACGATCGTGGCCTCGAACTCGGCCACGTTCTCCACGAACGCAAACTCGCCCGCGGCCACCTCGGCCACGCTCACGTCGCGAATGAAGGGGGCCCCGGTCGACAGCGTGGTGATCGGCACGGTCAGCGCCTCGGCCACCGCTCCCACGTGGGCGGCGGTGGCGTCGTCCTCGGCCACCAGCCCGTCGGAGATCACCACCACCCCGCAAAGCGGCGCCCGATCGGGCTCGGGCTGGCTCAGCTCCGACAGCGCGCGGGCCAGATCCGAGCCGGCCCCCGTGGGCTCGGTGGCCAGGGTTTGGGCCGGTTCGCCGGTCAGCGGTCGGGTCTGCCGATCGAAGCCGCGCACCTCGACCACCAGGCCGTCGTCCCGCCAGCCCACCCGGGCGTCCTGGCTGTCCTGCCAGGCCTGCTCCAGGCGTGCCTGGCGGGTCTGGGGCTCCTCCCCCGCCTCGGGCGCGTCGGCCAGGGCCATGCTCGCCGAGCGGTCCACCAGGACCACCAGCCGTCGTCCCGAGGGGGTGACCTGCTCGATGCGAAGGGTCAGCTCGAAGGCCACCGACAGCAGCGCCGCCAGGGCCAACAGCCGCAGGGCGAGCAAGCCGGTGGAGATCCGACGCGGGATCGCGGCCCGCGGCCGAGCAAAGGTCGCCACTCCCTCGGCCACGGCCAGCACCACCGCGCCGGCGAGCAGCACCAGGACCATCAGATCGGGCACATGGCCCGCGGCCAGGCTCCAGCGCTCGTTCATCGCCAGCGACGCGATCGCAAGAGGGTCTCCACGTGGGCTCGGTCGGCCTTGTAGTCGGTGCACGTGGCGTAGAGCAGGATGTTGACCCCGAAGCGGATCGCCCACTCGCGCTGCACGTTGCCTCCGGGGGTGCACGGGTACGCGGGCAGGCCGTCGTTGGTCTCCGCGAGGGCGCCGCCCAGATCGTTGCGCATCACCAGCGCCCGCAGTCGGCCTTCGTCTTGGACCCCCAGCACGTGAGCATGGGTGCGGGTGCGGCCCATGGGCGCGTCGATGAGGTAGAAGCTGCGGTAGAGCACGTGATCGCGGCCGACGGGCGCCACCTCGCTGGCCGGGGCGATCCGGTGGAGCAGGGCCTTGACGTCGCGCGTGAACCCGGGGTCGGTGCCCCCGTCGGCCGCGTCGAACAAGATGAGGCCCCCCAGGTCGATGAAACGTCGCAGCGAGTCTTCCTCGGCCGTCGTCAGCGGGGGCAGCTCGCCCTCACCGGCCACGTACAGGAACGGGGTCGAGAACAGCTCGGGCGTCCCCGCGGTGACCTGCCCTGGCTCGAGCACCGGCTCGAGCCGCGTGCGTAGGCGCAGCTCCCGGGCGAGCACCCGCATGGCACCGGCGCGCGGGTTCCACTGGCCCTCGTAGCGCAGCTGGGGCAGATCGATGGTGATCGTCGAGGGATCGACCCCGCCGAGGTTGCCCGCGAAGGGGTCGAGCATCCCGGGGTCCACGGGGTTCGACGGTGCGTGTCTCCAATCGTCGGGGCCCGGGGCCGCGGGCAGTGGGTCCAGTTGCAGCGGTGGGTCCAGCGGTGGGGCCGGCCGAGCCGGCGCACCGCGGGCCAGGTCCGCGGCCGGGCACAGGGCGGCCGCTCCCATCCCGGTCAGCAGGGTGCGGCGCGTGAGATCGGCGGGTCGCATCGTCGGCGAGCCTCATCGTATCCTAGCTCCCGACCCGCGCCGGGGCCCTCGTCCGACGCTCGGCGCGCCGCCTGCCCGTCCTTGCCCCCGTGCCCGTCCTTGCCCCCGTGCCCGTCCTTCACGTCAGCGATCTGCGCAAGACCTTCACCCGGGGCCTCTTGCGCCGCCGGACCGAGGCCCTGCGCGGGATCACCCTGACGGTCGAGCGCGGCGAGATCTTCGGCTTCTTGGGGCCCAACGGCGCGGGCAAGACCACCACCATCAAGATCCTCATGGGGCTGCTGTTGGCCAGCTCGGGGCGAGCGGAGCTTTTGGGGGCGCCCGCCGGCGATCGCCAGGTCAAGGCCCGCGTAGGCTACCTGCCCGAGAACCCCTACTTCTACGATTACCTCTCGGTCCGCGAACTGCTCGACATGGTCGGTCGCCTGCACGGTCTGGACCGGCGTACGCGCCGCTCGCGAGGGGAGGCCCTCATCGAGCGGGTCGGCCTCTCCCACGCGGCCTCTCGGCCCTTGCGCTCCTTTTCCAAGGGCATGCTCCAGCGGGCGGGCCTCGCTCAGGCGCTCATTGGCGAGCCCGAGCTGGTGGTGCTCGACGAGCCCATGAGCGGCCTGGATCCGTTAGGGCGCAAGGAGGTCCGCGACCTGCTGTACGAGCTACGTGACCGGGGCACGACCGTGTTCTTTTGTACGCATATCCTGGCCGATGCCACCGCGGTCTGCGATCGGGTGGGGATCTTGGTCAAGGGTCGCATGCGCGACGTGGGGTCGCTGGGCGATCTGCTCGAGCCTCGTGTGCATGGCATCGACGTGGTGTGGCAAGCCCCGGCCGACGCGATCGAGGGGCTACGGCGCTTCGAGGGACTGCATCGCGAGGCTGCCGAGGGGCACGTGCTCTCGGTCGGCGACCAGTTGCAGGCCGATGCGTTCGTTCGGGCGCTCTTGGCCGCACAGGGGCGTCTTTTGCAGCTGTTGCCGCATCGTCAGAGTCTCGAGGCGCTGTTCGTCAGCGAGGCCCAGCGCTATGCACAGGACGACGGCGAGCCCGCGGCCCCGGCCGAACACGGCGTATCGGAGGCCGATCGATGAGCGGGTCGGATCGCGATCAAAGCGCGGAGGGGAGCGCGGAGCGTCACCCGAGCGCGGGGGGGAGCGTGGGCCGGCAGGGGCGCTTGGGGGGGCTCGCGGGTCGGGTATGGGCCGTGGCCCTCAACACCTTCCGCGAGGCGGTGCGTAACCGCGTACTCTACGTACTGGCCCTGTTCGCGGTCGGGCTGATGGCGTTCTCGCTGGTGCTGGGTGAGCTTTCGATGCACGAGGAGATCCGGGTCATCAAGGATCTCGGATTGGCCGGCATCAGCCTTACAGGGGTGGTGATCGCCTTGTTCTTGGGGGTCAACCTGCTGTCCAAGGAGCTCGATCGCAAGACGGTCTATTTCGTCATTCCCAAGCCCTTGCGGCGTGGGGAGTTCTTGCTGGGCAAGTACCTGGGGCAGGTCTTCACCTTGGCGATCCTGGTGGGGCTGATGGCCTGCATCCTCGCTGCCTTCGTGTTGGCCCAGGGGGGCACCCACGGGGTGGTCCTGGTGCGCGCCGAAGTCTTGGTGTTCTTCGAGCTGTGCCTGCTGACGGCGGTGGCCATGCTCTTTTCCTCGTTTTCTTCGCCCTACCTGTCGGCGATGCTGACCGCGGCTCTTTGGATCATCGGACGTAATCGAGGGGAGCTATTGGCCTTCGCGACCGGCAAGAAGCTCGTGGGGACCCCCTTGGGGATGGCGCTCGAGGTGATGGCCGATCTGGTGCCCGATTTCCAGGCCTTGTATGTGTCGGGGACGGAGTTGGGCGGGGAGGTGGTCAGCGTGCACGAGAGCTTCGTTGGCTGGGGCTATGTGGCCGAGGCCGGCGGCTATGGCTTGCTCTACGCCGCGATCTGCTTGACGGTGGCCATGGTGCTCTTCGCTCGGCGGGATCTGACGTGAGCGACGGCCCACGGTCGGTCGATGTGGCACCGAGGTCCGGAGGCGTTGCGGATCGAGCCCGCGAGTCGGGGGGATCGCCAGCGCTTCGCACCACGGTGGAGGGTGGAGCGTCGGGGGGATCGGCGTCTGGCATTTCGAGCCCCGGTGGGTGGCGGGATCGATGGCGGGGGCGATCGCTCCGTGTGAGTCTCGTGCTGGTCGCCGTGTGGCTTCCCCTGTGGCTGCGGGTCGCGATCGAGGGGTCGCTCGAGCTCGAGCGCGCCGAGCGGGCCCATGCCGAGCACGAGCCGTCGCGGGAGATCGAGCACTTGGGCCGGGCTCTGCGCTGGCGGGCGCCGCTGCTCGATCACGACGAGCGGGCGCTGGACCGGCTTTGGACGATCGGGCAGCAGCAGCGCGACCGAGGGGCCGCGGGTCGCCCGATGGCCCTGATGGCCTACCGCGAGGTGCGGCGAGGGCTGCTCGCCACCCGGGTCATCGGAATCCCCCACCCCGAGCGCTGGGCGCAGGCCAACGCGCACATCGCAGCACTCATGGCGGAGCAGGAGCTGGCCCTGGGGATCGGCGGTGACTCGCCGGTCGATGCAGCCGACCATCATCGGGTGCAGCTCGAGCGTGTGCCGGGGCCCGAGCCCACCCGCGGCACCCTGGCCGCGCTGGCCTTCGTGGGCTGGATCGCCGCGGTGGCAGGCTTCTTGCTGCGCGGACTCGACCGCGAGGGTCGGCTGCGGCCTCGTCCGGCGTTTCGCTGGGGCTTGGGGGCGGTGCTGGCGTTGGTGGTGTGGACCGTGCTGTTGGCGGTTGCCCACACCGGCCCCTGAATGGCAGGATGTCGTCCTGTTCGGTTGCCGCGCGGGGATCCGTGTTTTTCTCGTTTCGGCGACTGGCGCTCCGCCGCCCAGGCAATGCACAATTCGCAGGTTGGACCAGAGCAAGCCCCACGAGCCCAATCGCGCTCCTCAACAAGCCCTGCCTCCCGAGCTGATGGAAGTGCTGCTCCAGGCTACCGAGCAGGTCCTGGAAGAGCATGGGCGTGAAGGGGTCACTCCCTTGCGTATCGCGTCGCGGGCGGGCGTCTCGATCGGCTCGCTGTACCAGTGCTTCCGACACAAGGACGCCCTGGTCGAGGCCGCGCTCGAGCGTCGCAAGCATCGCGCGGCGCAGCAAGCCGCGCCGCCGCCGCCGCCGTCCGCGCCCTCGCCGTCCTCGTCGCCTGCACCGCCTCCCCCGCCTGCTCCACCATTGTCGGCGCCTCCGTCGTCTGGGGCCGACACGCTCGAGGAAGACGTCGGAGCGATCGTGGGCCAGCTGGTGTCCTCGTTCGCTCGGGCATTGCCCTCGATGGCGTCGATGTCCAAGGCCGATCGCAGCGCGGTTCAGCGGGCCGAGTTCAAGCGCATGGCCGAGGCCAGTCGGGAGTTGATGGCCAACCACCACGTGCCCGGCGCAGATCAAGCCGCTCACGTCATGACCCTGTCTTGCAGCAAGGTGGTCAAGGATGCGATGAGCCATGCCACCGAGAGCTTTACCGACGGCCGTCTCGAGCAGGCGCTGTGCCGTCTGTGCCTGGATTTCGTACGCTCCGAGCAAAAAAGCTAGCGGATCGCCGGGGGGTAGAGCGCCCGGGGGTGGTCGGTCGATGATGGCTCGGTAGGAGCAGGGGGACGGTGCGACCGATTCCACCGGTATGCATCGTGTTGGCCTTGCTGAGCCTGGCGTGGTCTGTCGCGTCGGGTCTCGGCGCTGCCGATCGCCTGTGGGTGGAGTGGTGGGGTGCAACGTCGTCGCCGATCTGGCGGGTCACCGAGGGGATCGAGGCCGGTACCGCGGCGGGCAAGTGGACGATGCTCGCCGTCGCCGCGTCTATGGTCGATTGGCGGGTTTTGGCGGGCTTGCTCGGGCTCGAGGTGCTGGCCGAGGGGTTGCTGCTTGCTCGCGCCGATCTGAGCGTCGGGCTCGTCTCGGTCGTGCCTTCGCTGTTGGTCCTGGGGCTGGTCGTGAGGGCGCGGTCCGAGCCGGAGCAGCCGCCGCGTCATGGGTCCAGCACGGTGCTCCAGCTGGCGTGCGGGTTGTTCTTGGCGACTGGCGTCATCATCATCGTCGACTTCCACGGCCCGGTATTCATCCCGTATCGCGGGGCACTGGAGGCCCTCGATCCATCGCCGCCGTGGGGGCTCGTGGCGCTGGCCTACGCTCGGATCGCGGTCGGGTTCTCGGTTCACTACGGGGCCCTGCTCTTGGTGCTTCGCCGCCGTGGGGCCGACCCGGTCGTGCTGCGTGGCGCCATGGTGGCCCAGCTCGCATGGTTCTTGCCCGATTCGGCGGCCTGTCTCGTCAACGGGGCTGTGTTCAACGTGGTCATGATCAACCTCCCCTCCATGGGGCTCTTTTGGCTGGCGTGGTGGATCGTGTGGCGGGGACGCGCGCGGCCCGGGCCGGCGACGCCATGAGCACGGGCTCCTGCGCGCATCCCGGGGGGCGACCTGCGGCAGTTCGATCCGCGCGGGCGGTGGGGCCGGGCCGTGGCCCGGTGCATCGCGCCATGTCCCGGGGCGTCGATCCGGGCTAGCCTGCGGCGCAAGAGGTCGCCCTTGCCCGAGTCCCGAGACGAACAAGAGCTTCCCACGGCCACCCTGCTGACCCGCGGAGGTGTTGGCGGAGTCTTGATGGGTCTGGCCAACCTGGTCCCGGGGATTAGCGGCGGCACCATGCTGCTGGCGGCGGGGATCTACCCGCACTTCATCCGGGCGGTGGCCGACGTCACCACCCTCAAGCTACGGCGGCAGTCGCTTTTGGTGTTGGGCACGGTGGCTGGCGCGGCGGTGCTGGCGATCGTGCTGCTGGCCGGGGTGGTCAAGGACTTCGTCATCGAGCAGCGCTGGATCGCCTACAGCATCTTCATCGGCCTCACCCTGGGAGGGGTGCCGGTGATCTGGCGGCTTTTGCCCAAGCCGCTGACGGCGGGCACGTGGCTGGCGGCGGTGGTGGGCTTCGGTGGCATGGCGGCGCTCGGCTTGAGCCAGGCGGCGGGTCACGGAGGGACGGGAGCCGAGCAGGTCGGATTCTTCATGATGTTCCTGGCCGGGGTCGCTGGCGCGAGTGCCATGATCCTGCCTGGAGTCAGCGGTGGGTACCTGCTGCTGGTGCTCGGGGTCTACGTGGCGATCCTTGGGGGGATCGACGACGTCAAGGTGGCCCTTCGGGCCGCAGACACCGAAGCGCTGATGGACCCGCTGCTGGGTGTGGTCGTACCGGTGGGGCTGGGTGTGGTGGTCGGGGTGGCGGTGGTCAGCAACGTCCTCAAATGGTTGTTGTCGCGCTTCGAGACCCAGACGCTGGGGGTGTTGTTGGGTCTGCTGGTCGGTGCGGTGGTGGGCCTTTGGCCGTTCGTTCGCGGCGAGAAGCCGGCGGTGGGTGACGTGGTCAAGGGGCAAGTGCTCACCGAGGCCACGTTGGCGCAGCTCGAGCCCAAGGACTATCCCACCCGGTATTTCGAGCCGAGCGGGGGGCAGATCGCCGGGGCGCTGGGGCTTTTGGTGGCGGGGTTCTTCGCCACGGTGCTGGTGGCCCGGCTCGGACGTGATCCGCAGTGAGGGCCGGTGATGGTCACCATGGGCGCGGCCCCTTGCGAATCCTGTTGCAAAACGACCGCGTCGGGGCGATCTACAGGGGGTGAGCGACCGAGACGAGCCCGCCCCTGGGGATACCTTTCCCGCCGCGGTGGAGGAGGAGATCCGTCACCGCACGTTGCAGCTGTTCTCGGGGTCGCCCGGTCACCGGAGCCTGGCCGATGCGGCCTCCGTTGCGTCCAACCCCGGGGTGACGGCGGATATCTTCGGGGCCACCGACGTCGGTCAGAAGCGGACGATCAACCAGGATCATTTCGTCGTGGCGGCGCTCGAGCGGGCGCTGTTGGTCGAGGGGTCCAGCCTCCCGACCGAGGCGGGGACCCGCCTGACCGACACGCCGCAAGGACGCTTGCTCATCGTCGCCGACGGGATCGGTGGTCACGGGGGGGGCGAGCTGGCCTCGGCGGTGGCGATCGATGCCATGGCCCACTACGCCTTTGAGACCATGCCCTGGGCCATGAGCCGGGATCGCTGCGCAACGGAGGAATTGCCTCGGGGTCTGCGGGAGGCGGTCGCCAAGGCGCAGGCTCGGGTGCGGAGGGTCGCCCGACGCAAGAATGCGCCCGAGAACCTGGGGACCACGCTGACCATGGCGTACGTAGTGTGGCCCGATCTCCATCTGGTCCATGTGGGCGACAGTCGGGCCTATCTATTCCGGGAGGGGAAGCTCTATCGGCTCACTCGTGATCACACCATGGCCCAGCAGCTGGTCGATGGCGAGGCCATGACGCCCGAGGAGGCGGCCCGCTCTCCCTTGGGGCACGTGCTGATCAACGCGGTGGGGGGGGGGACCGACGATCTCGACGTCGAGCTGCACCGCCTGCGGCTCGAGATCGAGGATCAGTTGCTGCTGTGCACCGATGGGCTCTACGACATGGTCAGCGACCAGATGCTCGCGGCTCATCTGGCCCGGACCAATCGCAACGTGGACACGGTGGTCCTGGGGCTGATCCGTGCGGCCAATGATGCTGGCGGGCGAGACAATGTGACCGCCGTCCTGGCCCGCTTCTGACGGAGGTGGTGCGACATCGGGCGTAGTCCGAGCCGCTCGTGGCCCGGTGCTGCGGGCAGGACACGCGGGCAGGACACGCGGGCAGGACCGTGCGCTGTGGAGGGCATGGTCTGCTGGGCATCTCGACCCAGACCAACGGTGGGTTGGCGTGGCGCAGCGGGGCCATGGGGCAGGAAGGGGCAAGATGGGGCAGTGGTCGCGGGTCGGTTTACATACCGCTGATGGTCTGCGGACAATCGGCGCTCGCGAGCTCGCGTCGGAGTGGGCGTGATGAATCGGATCAACTCCTCGCGTACTCGCTTCTCCCTGCGTGCCGGCGGCATTGTGGCCATCGCGGCGGGGCTCTTGATGACGGCACCCATCGCTTCGGCTCGGGCCGCCGACCACCAGTCCGAGGCGGACGGGATCGAGGACGCCGAGCTGCTGGCGTTTGGCCAGCGCTTCTTGCAGCGCCGCGAGGCGTTGGCCGACGTGGCTGTGGAGTGTGTCCGTGATGCCCTCGGCCGTTCCGCCGAGCGGGTCGGGGAGGCCGCCAACCGGATGGAGCTGGTGCTGACGTGGGGCTATGGCATCGACGGCCTGGCCTGGGTCGACCCTTCGGTCTTTGCCGGGCCGGCCGACAAAGACGAGGCGGCTCCGGCTTCGTCTCGCCGTCGCCTGGACATCGTCACTGGGACCAACGATCCGCTCGCCGGTCTGTGACCAACACTCAAAGGCCGACCCGAACCCCGCGATCGCGACAGTAGGTGCGCAGCTGCTTGCGTCGCTCGTCACGGAGGGGGAAGGTCTTGAGCACATTCTTGGCCGCCTTGTCGTCCTTCATGCCGCATGCGGCCTTGCCCTTGAGCAGCAGCGTCTCGTTGGATTTCTCTTTGTAGTAGCTGCGGGTGGCGAGACGATAGGCGTCGCGATAACGCTTTTGTGAGAGCGCGACCTTGGCCTCTTCACGCAGTTCTTCGGCGGTCATGGCCGCTTCGGCGCTGGGATCGCTCGATGGGGGCGCAGAGCCGGCGCCTGCGGAGTCACTGTGGGTGTTGCCCTCGTCGGCGGCTTCGGCGTCGGCGGTGTCTTCGTCGAGCACCAATGCATCCTCGCCATCGGTCGTGTCGACGCCGGCCGAGTCATCGGGGGATGCGTCGTCGTCGGCACCCGAGCCTGTGGCGACTCCACCTTCGGCCGCTTCGGGGTCGCCGCCCTCGGCATTGGCGGCGGCATCGCCCTCGGCGGCGGCATCGCCCTCGGCCGCGGCGGCGCCTCCCTCGTCGTCGGCAGCGCCCCCCTGGCCGTCTCGAGTCCCATCGCCTGCGGCCGCGCTGCCCTGGGCTGCGTTGTCTCCTTCGTGCCCCGCGGACGCGGGGTTGGTGCCGTCATTGGTCCCGGCTTCGCCGGCCTTTGTCCCTGGGGTACGCGAAGCCGTGGCCGCCGCACCGGGTGTCGTCTTGGATCCTTGCGCCGGTCCCACGAGCCCGGCAAGTCCGGCCATCACCAAACCGACCACCGCTCCGATGGCGAGGCTGGTCCGAAACGACAGCGCCTCGATGGGCGCAAGCGGGGAGCGAGGAGCGTCGGCCATGAGCACGGCGACTCTATCAGCGTTCGACCCCAGGACGGCATGGGCGTTCGCGGTCGCGCCAGATCGTGGTTTGGGCACTTTCCCAGAGTGTCCGGCTCGATCTTCGTGGTGGGTCGCTTACGATCGTCGACCGCTGGACCGGCCTATGTGGACTTGCTCCGCGGCTCGCACAAGTGGTCCGCTGGTGGGGCGAGATGGCTGGTGGGGCGAGATGGCTAGTTGGGCGAGATGGCTAGTTGGGCGAGACGGCGACCAGCTCGATCTCGGTGCCCGGTGGCACCTCGGCCCCGGGCTTGGGGGTCTGGCGCAGGATGTAGCCCTCCCCGCGCTCCTCGTGCTCGACCCGGCGGATCGCGCCGACCTTCAACCCGGCCTCTTCGAGGATCTTGCGCGCCCGAAAGAGGCGAGTCCCAGTGACCTTGGGGACCTCGATCGCTGCCGGCTCGGCGACCACCAGCCGTACGATCGACTCAGCCTTGACCTGCTTCCCTGCGGCGGGGCGTTGATCGATGACGCTGCCCTTGGGCTCTCGTGATGCCTCGGAACTCGGCTCGGGGACCTCGAACCCGGCCTCCTCGAGGATCTTGCGGGCGTCGTCCACGGGCTCGCCGACCACGTCGGGCACCTCGACCTCGGGCGTCGCCTTGGCGACCGTCACCCGGATCTCCATCGAGGCCAGCGGAGAGCCGGCGGCGGGGCGCTGCTCGATGATCGAGCCCGGCTCGGCGCTACTGTCGATCTTCTCGCCATCCTCGATGATGGCCAGCCCTTTGTCTCGCCAGCGCTCGCGCGCCGCGTCGACCGTCATGCCCTCAAGGTTGGGTGCGTTGGGTGCGTTGGGCGCATTGAGCCGAGGCGTCGGTGCGTTCGAGGCGGCCGGCCGCGGAGCTGGCTCGAGCCGCGTCGCGCGGTCTTGGGCCGCGACCTCGCCCGCCGGCACGAAGCCCTGCAGCTTGAGGATGTACGGCCCCAGCAGCAGCTGCGAAGCCACCGCGGTCACCAGGGCGATGAGGAACATCTTGAGGCTGTCGTTCATGGTGGGGCTAAAGGCTCAAGATCATTGAACTCCTATCACGGGGCGGGCCCCGGCTCCAAGATTTCTGCGGGGGTTGGGGCGCAAAAGGCCCCAAAACGCGTGTTGGGCCGGGTTTGGGGCCCGGTGCGTGGTGCGCTCGGTGGTGGTGGGGATGGTGACCGGCGAGTTCTTCAACGGTCTCGGGGATCGTGCTGGCCGTGGTGGGGAACGAGTCGGAGCAATGCGACCAGGTTTGTCGGCGATCCGTCCACACCGGCGGTCGCGAGTCGCCAAACGCTGCACCCCGCGGATGGCGAGGGCCCGGCCTAATCCCCGAGACGAGCAAGCCGGTCCGTCGCCCCGTCCGATCTGCTCTGCTCGCCAGGGGCCGACGCCAAAGCCAATGCCAAGGGTGAGATCCTCGTTTGCCAAGCTCGTAGATGTGGGCGGAGTACCGACATCGAGGGTGGTGAGTCGACCCATCAAGGAGACCGAAGACGATGTCACCGAGGTCGTTCTCGCCAAGCTCCATCACGTGTTCTGGGTGTTCACATGTCGACCCCGAGGTTCTGCCGTGTCGGAGGAGCCGTATCGCAATGACCTGTGGGGCTGCTTTGACAAGTCGCCCGAGTTTCAAGGCGAGCGTGCGGTCGTGGAGGGGCGAGGAGCGGGCCGGGGTCATGTAATCGCTGGCTACGACGCGTAGCGTTCGCTGATGGACCGTTGGTGTCCTGCTTATGACCCGTTGGTGCCATGGCCAGGCAGGCAATTCGGACCCATGTCGGGCATCATGCGGTCCTGCCGCAGTTTTGCGTTTCTCGATTCATGGCCACTTGATCACCGTACGGCTGGCGGGTGACCATGAGTAGGACGGAGAATCTCTCCGACAGGACCCTTACCGTACCGGACGAGTAGTCAGCCGCTATCGGCGCTCTGGAGCGCGTGTCAAAAGAGGACTCCGGCGTGTTCTTGAGTACGGCTCGAGTGTCATGAGCCACCGGCTACGATACCGGATCGCTCTACACTGACGGTTTGAGGACTCTGGTCAATGAAATGAGATCGCATGGTGATGCCTTTGTGTAGACATGAGCTGTGAGGGCTGCCCTGACCCCGCCAAGGAAGGGCGCTGATTTCCTAGCCGGGAGTCCGCTAGAACCTCATTGTTCCATCGCTCGTCCGTCTTGACGGTCATCACAGTCCTAGGGCAACGTGTATAGTTGGATACGTATGGATGATCCCGTCCCTGCCCCATCCAAGAAGATCTTCGCCAGCGAACTAGGACTCTATGAGGCTTCCCAGCCTGCGCCCCCACCAGCGAACGAGATCCTGCTTGGGCGCAGACGTCAGCGCGCTCGTCTGCTGGATCTGTTGCGTGGAGCCGGAGCTCGCGGGGCTTACCTTGTAACGGGCTATCGGGGAAGTGGAAAGACCACTTTTGTTAACTTCGTCCTTGATGAGTATCGTCAAGAAGTATACGAGAGGTTCGTTCGCAGCAAAGTAGGACGTCGCGGCTTGGATCTCTTGTTCTTTGCTGTGACGATTTTGGCAATATTGGTGTTCTTTCTCCTGGCTTCACAGTTCTTCGAGTTCTGGTCCACGCAGGTCATTCCGGCAAATCCCGTCTCATCTTCGCTACCCGGCTCATCATTGGTCTTGGAGTATGCCGTTTGGCTGGCGTTGGTACTGGTTCTACTGTTGCCTATGTATCATGGACTGCGCGTAATGCATCGCGTGTTCCACCCTTTTGGCCGATGGAGGTGGTTGGTGCTGCCATCGACCATCCTCGTCCTTTGGTATTGGGTTCCGGTAGCAAAACCTACCGACACTCCGTGGATCTTCATAGCTCTTCTTGGGATCACATATGGATATGTTCGGACGTATTCCTTCGCGTTTCGTCGTGATGTCGACGTCAACCCCAGTAGTGCCTACCCGAGTAAGCGCCTGCGAACCTCCCAGACGAGGCCGTCGGGGCGACGAGTGCTGTTCTTGGCAATTTGTGGTGGTTTGATATCGGCACTGCTTGCCGGGTTGATTATTTGTAGAGTAAGGCCATTTTCAGATGGAGGAATTTTTGATGCGGGGCAAGCGGCAAGAGACTTCTCTATACAACAGGTTTCCGTTGTTGTGCTCCTAGCTGGCTTTGCGACGGGATTATGGTTTCGAAAACAAGACTCCGCTTCTGTTCGACATCTTCTGCCCTCCGCGTCGCATCTGAGTGCTTCATCGAACAGGAGTCACTGGTTCATGGTAGGCGCGGTTGGTATCGCTCTTGTAGTGGTTTTGGTGGAGTCTTCCGCGTGGTTGAGGTTGCTCTTGCTCTTTTGCGTGTTGACAATACCTGTCTTCATGGTGGGTTGGTACGCGCGCCGCATTAAGGGCCAGGATTCCCGATGTTGGACTCTGTTTATTCCTCGTCCTCGGATCGCCTTGGCCTTGACTTCTCTGTTCGTATGCGTGTGTGTACTGCAATTGCTCAGGCCCATGATTCGGGAAGTTTCTTCACTGCCTCAGGTCGAAGGTTCGAATATTAGAAAATTCTTGAAGGAGCATTCATTGAGCTCTTCCCTTTCATCTAAACTGGCTGCGGTACCAGGAGACACTGAGAAATGTCCAAGGTTATGGTCGCGAGGAGATAGTGTTGAATGGGTTCTTGGTGTTGCCCTCTGTTTATTGTGTATGTCGCTTCTTGAGTACGACTGGGTCATTCGGCGACATAGTACGGCACGCGCGGATAATGCTGATGAGCCTCAGGACTCGCAGTATGGGCAGTCTATCGAGACGATTGTTGCGAATCGCCGGCTTGCGCATGTGTCAATGTTCTGGATCTCTATGTCTGCTTGGAGACCAGTAATTGTAGTAAGGACCTCTCTCGGCATCGACAAGCTGAAGCACCGGAGTGTCATTGCCACTATGCTTGCGGAGTTGCGCGAGCAGTTTAGGAGGGAATTCATCTCATGGAGGAGTGGTATCGGACTCATTTCACGGATTATCTGGATCGCTGTCGTGACCTCACTTTCTCTGATCATCAGCGAGTCGCTAATTGGAACCGCGGCTTATTCTGACGGTGTTCTAGACAGAGGATATGAGTATCCAGATCATCGAACGGGAGATGACGATCTTTTGTCTGCCTATTTCTTCTTGAAGACGGGAGAAGAGGCGGAGGGAGAAGAGGCGAGGGGAGAAGAGGCGAGGGGAGAAGAGACGGAGGGAGAAGAGACGGAGGGAGAAGAGACGGAGGGAGAAGGTACGGCGGGAGAAGGTACGGCGGGAGAAGGTACGGCGAAAGGAGCAGCGGCGAAGGGAGAAGAGAAAGTCCTGAAGCTGACTATCTACTCTGTACTAGTTTGGCTAGCCTGGATTTCCACGGACCCGAGTTTACCTAACGCGGCTTGGCCAGAATGATCGTGCGCGTTTTCGCGCAGATCAACGAAGCGCTTGGATGTTAGCGAAATTGGTGCGCTGATAGCATGTTTTCGCAATGTTACGTGC
>JBCCWC010000038.1:0-84837 GCA_039194325.1 Myxococcota bacterium | reverse complement strand
TGCGGCGGGTACTGGCCCTGCTGCGGCGGGTACTGGCCCTGCTGCGGCGGGTACTGGCCAGGGTACTGGCCGGGCGGCGGAGGCGGATACTGGCCAGGGTACTGACCGGGAGGCTGCGGTGGATATTGCCCGGGATACTGACCCTGCTGCGGCGGATAGCCGTAGGGGCCCGGCAGCGGGTGAACGCCCGAGTTGTGCGTGGGACCGGGCGGATAGAGCGGATGCAAACCCGAGTTGGGCGTGGTCCCGGGCGGCGGCGGATAGCCCACCGGGGGCCCAGGCGCGGTCGCGGCGGGCATCGGCCCCGAAGGCGGCCGGCCGGCGGGGTGCGGACCGCTGGCGCCGGCGTGGGGCTGGAGCGCCGCGTCGACCCGCTTTTCCAGATCCTCGAAGCGAAACGGCTTGGACAGGTAGTCGTCGTCGGTCAGCCCCAGCGCCCGCAGCCGGGCCTCGTCCTTGGCCAGCGCGGTGAGGAAGATGACCGGGATCGTGGCCAGCCGCGGGTCTTGGCGCAGCTGCTTGACCAAGGTCCAGCCGTCCATGCCCGGCATCATCACGTCGGTGATGATCACCGCCGGCACGTGGGCCCGCACGCGGTCGAGCGCTTGACGACCATCGCGCGCGGTATCCACGGTGAACTGCCGCTTTCGCAAGGAGGCAGTGACCATCCGTAGGATCCACGGATCATCGTCAACCACCAGGATCCGCGCGCTCATTTCGCTCGGCTAGCGTAGGCCGCGCCCCTTTGGGTGTCAAACCGGCCAAAGCCGCACCCAGAGCCCGGAATTGACGGGTTGGGACGCTCAGCGGGTCTCGATGCGGGTGAGCCAGTTGGGCCGCACCTGAGCCCACATCACCTGGGCCACCAGGCCCAGCTTGTGGCTGGCGAGCTTGGCGGCGCCGGCGGCCCGTCGGACGCGATCGCCCACCGGGTACATCGACGCATGCTGCGGGACCAGGCTGGTCTCCAGCGCGTGGCGAGCGGTCTTGAGATACTCGGTCAAGAACACGTGGGGGCGCCGCTCCGAGCACGAAAGCAGCGCCATCGAGCGGCTACGTGCCGTGTCCCCGCTGCCCCAGTAATCGAACAGCGCCCGCCGGATCGCCCGCGAGCCGTCCTCACCCCCGCGGAAGGCCTCGTAGATCGAGTCGGCCAGGGCCTGGCGGGTGGGGACGTAACGATCGTGCTCGACCCGATAGCGGCGCAACGACTCGGCGTCGAGCCACGGCTCGGCGTCGGGTGCGTCGGCTCGGCGTCGGGCTTGGATGCCGAGGGTCTCGGCATCGCGCAGGCCCATGGTCATGCCGCTGGCGGTGATCGGGTGTGAGCAACCAGCGGCATCGCCGACCAGCGCCAATCCCGGCATCGCCGCCGAGGGCGCCGGTAGGTTGACGGTGGGCGCCATGTGGAGCGGGCCTTCGTGGGCCATGATCGCGGCGGCGAGCTGGGCCGACAGGGGGGCCGGCACGAAGGGCACGTAGGTCCGCAGCAGATACTGCTTGAGCGCCTCCCCCTTGGCCGGTAGCACGCGGGGCAGATCGATCGTCACCCGCGTGCGCACCGTGCCGTCCGCCTCGCGCGAGATCGGGTAGGCGAGCACCGGCCCCCATGCCCCGAGGAATACGTGGGCATACCCCGGGCGCGGGAGGCTGGCGTCGGTCAGCTCTACCCCGCCAGTAAAGCCGATCGTCTCGCGCCCCTGATGGGAGATCCCCGCCAGCTTGCGAACGGTGCTCGACTTGCCGTCGGCCGCGATCACCAGATCGGCCCGGATCTCGTGGCGTCCTCGGTCGCCGTCCTTGTCCTGGAGCACTACCCCCCGGATGTGGTCGCCTCGGTCGTCCCGGGCGTCCTCTCGCACGAGATCGGTGACCGCCCAGCCCTCGAGCAACTCCACGTGATCATCGCGGCGCAGCTGCTTGCGCAGGGTCCGAACCAGATCCTTGTGATGGATCGCCAACCCCCGGGGGCGCTCATCAGGGACGTCGGCATAGCTCAGGTCCACGAAGGCGGCGTCGGCGTTCTCGAACACGGCAAAGCCGGCGATCTCGACCCCGCCCACCCCGTGCAGCGCGGGGTAGAGCCCCAGGTCGTCGAGGATCTGGGCGCCGCGCGGGTGGATGAGCTCCCCCGAGAAACGAGGGTGTACGTCGCGGTAGCGATCGACCAGCAGGATCCGCCGGCGCCGGTGAGGATCGGCGCGGACCAGGGCCCGCGCGGTGGCACAGCCGGCGAGGCCGGCCCCCACGATCACGACGTCGTAGCGGGAGTGGCGAGCGGCAGCGGCGGTGTGGGTCGCGGTGTCGAGTGCGGTGTTGAGCATGGTCGAGTCCATCGAGGTCACGGTCGGGCGATTCAGTGGCCGCCCGCGGTCAGGTAGGATTGCAACGCCAGGGCGGCTTCGCGGGGCCCGGCGCTGGGATCGAAGCCGGCCGGGCTCAGGCCCAGGCCCCGGTCGACGGGGCGAGACCAAGCGTCGAGTTGGTCCGGCGGCAGGTGCAGTACCTGGTCGGCCAGCCGCCGGGCGGCCCGCTGGGCCTGAACGTCGGTGTGCCCCAGCGCGACCAGGCTCTGCAGGGCGTGGGCGGTGTCGACCGGATCGCCGAAGCTGCCGTCCTCGCGCTGGCGGACCCGCAGCCGCTGCTCCACCTCGCGGCGCAGGGGGTGATCGGCCACCGTCAGGACCCCCAGCACCTCGGCGATCGGCACCACCGCCCCCAACGGCCCCACGCTCACCTGCTCGTGCAAGCGTGCAGCGAGGGTCCGCTCTAGCCATCGTACGCCGCGGGTGATCCGGTCGTCGTCGGCCCGGAACCCCGCCGAGGCCAGTGCGTACAGCACCCGGGCGCTCAGGCGCAGGTGCTCGTCGTCTTCGGGGCGCCCGTAGGCCAGCAGATCCGCGTCGGCCCACGGCAGCCGCTGCATGAAGACCTCCGACTCTCCGCGCTCGAAGCGAGAGAAGCGGCCGTCGGGCTCCTGCATCGCGAGCAGCACGTCCAGGGCTCGCCGCGCGATCGCCCACGAGGCGGTCACCTGGCTGCTGTCCTCGGGCAGCGCCGCCAGGGCCCGGAGCACCGCGCAGGTGCTGTCCACGTCGAGGTGATGGGTCGCCCCTGGCTCGTGCGGCCAACCTCCGGTCGCCGCGTCGGCCCGGGCCTGCCACGGGCCCCGCTGGGTCAGCTCCTGGCGAAGCAGCCACGCGACCTCGGGCTCGTGGAACCCACAGCGCAGCAAGCGACCCACCACGTCCAGCGATGCGGTCCCCAAACCCTGCGCCCGAGCTCGCTGCCCCGCGCCCCGCCCGTGCGGGATCCGGGCCCATCCCCGGCTACGGCGCAAGTGGTCGAGCCCCCGACGTAGCTGCGGATCGTTGGACGCCGCGCCCATCACCCGCATGGCCACCAGGCTCAGCACCGTCGGACGCACCGAGAACCAGCCGCCGTGGCCTTGCTGGTGCTCATCCAGCCACCGCCGCGCGCGCTGGGTGGCCAGCCGTGGCAGCGGTCCTCGCGGCAGCTTGCGCGACAGCTTCACGGTGCTGTCGAACGCCTGCAGTAGATCGCCGGCCAAGCCGGGCCGCGTCAGCCGCGGAGCCATCGGCTGGCCGTCGTTGTGCGGCAGCAGCAGCGGCTGGGCATCGGGCAGCTGTAGCCGGGCCGGAGCCCGGGCCAGGATGAGGTACGGGGTGAGCACGCCGCGGGCCCACGGCGAGAACCGGGCCGGCGACAGCACCACGTGGGGTGGAAGAAGGAACAGCTCACTGGGGATCGCCGGCAGCCACGTCCACGGGATCTGGCCGCCCATCGCCAGCCACAGGCGCACCGCAAAGTTGGCCCGCTGGGCGCCCCCGAGCTGATGGACCACCCGGCACGCCAAGACCATGTGCTCCGCCTGCGGGTCGTCCCCCGCATCGCGTAGCGCCCACCAGCCCAGCGTGGTCAAGGACAGATCCGGCTGGCCGTGAGCATCGAGCCACGCCCCGTCTTCGGACTGGGTGCCCCGCACGAACGCCACCAGCTCCGCTCGCTCGCTCCTCTCCAGATCGTGAAACAACCGGTCGGCCAACAGGACCTCGCACGTCGGCCCCACGTCGGGCACGTGCAGCAACCACGCCGGTCCCTCGGCCCACGGGCTGGTCCGGGTCCGCCACGCGGTCGCCAGCCCGCGCGCGCGCTCGAGGCCCGCGACCAGCGGTGAGGTCGTCCCATCGCGGGACCGGTTGTGGCCATCGGGTTGGGGGGCAGCGCGCTCGTTGGGTTCGAACATGGGACCGAGCTGGGTCAACGCAAAGAGAAGTCGAAGACCGTCCGTGGTGCGCGGTTGGCGAGGACCCCGGACGCCCCCGAGGGTCCCGACTGACGGGCCGGTAAGCAGTGATCCGCGTCACAGGTGTTTTGAACATTGTTCGCGATGAATTTCAGGATCGCGAGCGGCACGGTGCATCGGGCTGCCGACCGGTGCGAAGCGTGGATCGCGGCAAGCCTCGAGTTTTCTGTGGGTCTGCTGGATTACGGGCTGTGCGCTGGGGCCGGATCGACGCTTGGGCTGGGCGTCTGCGTCTTTACCGGCCGCGAGGGCTCGGGGATACTGGGGGACGATGCGCGACAACCTCCGCCGACCTCAGGCTGTGGCCGCCCTCTGGCTCTTGCTCGCCGTGCCGTTGGGTGGGTGCCCGTCCGACCCTCCCGCGACACTTGAGCACGGGATCGTCAAGTTGCAGCTGCTACCCAGCGCTTCGGAGGGTGACACCAACCCCTTCACGGGCACGGTCCAGGTCGAGATCACGCTGAACTATCAGGAGTGCCTGCTCGCGTTCTATACGGCAAACCCCGACTACCAGAAGGATGGCCTGCTGGACGCGGAGATCTTCGGGACCTTCGAAGACGGCGGTGAGGGGTGGAAGGATCGCCTGTGCGAGAGCGACGATGAGGCGGACATCGATTGCACCGTCGACGCCTTCGCGCAGGAGTTCGGTGACCGGTCCAATCACCTGCGGGTGACCTACTCGGTCACTGGCGACATCTTCTTCCGGGAGGTCCCCTTCGGTCCGCTGCCCACCGCCTCGCTGGCCAGCTGCGAGGCCGGATCCGAGCCCGAGGTCCGGGTGCTCAACAGCGGCGCGGTCCGGGGTCTCGATGGCGCTGGCACCACGCTGTGGGTCACCGACAGCTTCGACCCTCCCTCGGCGGTGACCGGGCAGGGCGGACAGATCGAGATCAAGGCCTCTCGTAACTAGCGCACGCGTGCCCGGGTCGGCCATCTCGCTTCGAATCGGGTGGGGGCTGGCGTTGTCGAGCGGCCTTTGGGCCTGCTCGTCGCCCAGCCCGAGCACCGCCGACGGCAAGGTTGCATCGCCATCGGTGGCCCCGGGGGCCGAGCCCGAGCCGTCCGCCTGTTCGCCCGCCACCGCCCGCGGAGTCTGGGCCCGGCTGCCGGGCGATCCCTGCGCTTGGGAGTTGCGCGACCACAGCAGTGACGATGGCCTGGCCCTCTACGACTTGGCGCGGCCGGACATCGCCGCTGCCCGGGGAGATGCGCCGAGCCCCTGTCGCGCCCACACCTGCGTCTATCACGGTGCGTTGACCTCGGCGGGACCGGTGGTGCTGGCGATCGTGCCCTCGGCTCGAAGTGGGATGCCGTCCGATGTGCAACTGGGGGTGGTCCACGACGCCGAGCTGGCCTTCGTCAGCCTGTGGGACGGAGCCGGCGAGCCGGTCGTCACCGATCTGACGTCGGTGGGCCCCGCCCATGCCCTCGCGCCCTTCGTGTGTGGCGAGGCGCTGGCCCTGCTGGCCGTCGAGCGACTGCCGGCCGGGCACGGGCAGACGCTGCCCCACCGCCTCCGCGCTCGGGAGGGGCGGGTGGACGCGGCGGCCCTCGACCGACCCGCCGGCGCGGTGGATCGGGACGGCTGTACCGCCATCGATCTGCCGATCCCCTGACGGGGTCACGGCGTGGGGGTGGCCGTCACGGATCGCCGCGGATCGCCGCGGATCGCCGCGGCCGACGACGTCCGGCCCACCGGGGCTGATACGCTGGCAGGCGTGGACGCGCCCTCCGACGGCGAGCTGCTCGATGCCTGGGCCGATGGCGATCAAGGAGCCGGCGAGGCCCTGTTCGCTCGCCACTTCGAATCGGTGGTTCGCTTCTTTCAAAACAAGATCGATCGCGACCACGACGATCTGATCCAGCGCACCTTCTTGGGCTGCCTGGAGAGTCGCGCTCGCTTCCGCGGGGAGGGGAGCTTTCGGGCGTTCTTGTTCGGGGTCGCTCGCAACGTGCTGGGCAAGCACCTGCGGGGTCGCTATCGCGAGTCCGCCGCGCTGGACTTCGCCCACGTGTCGGTGGCCGAGCTCGGGGACTCGCCCAGCCAGCTAGTGGCCGAGGACCAGCAGCAACTGCTCATGCTCAACGCGCTGCGCCGGATCCCCCTCGATCACCAGATCGTGCTCGAGCTCTACTACTGGGAGGGGATGACCGCGACCGAGGTGGGCCAGATGCTCGATGTCCCGCTGGGGACGGCCAAGACCCGGCTGCGTCGGGCCAAGCAATTGCTGGCCGCCGAGCTTTCTGATCTGATGGCGGGGGCAACCGGGGCCGAGCCCACCGAGACTCGCCTGGACACCTGGGCCCGCGGCATTCGTCAGCACCTGGGCAAGGGGTAGGGCCTCGGGCCGGACGGTTCCTGGACAAGTCGTACGGGGGTAAGTCGCGGGGTTGCCATGAACTGGCCCGCGTAGACAGTCGAGTTACGCCTGTTGCTGGCGCTCGAGGAACCGGCCCAAGGCCCAGGTTTGCTCGGTGGGAAATCCGGTGACGAACTCGAGCCCGATCGTACAGCTGGAGCCGGGGGCCGCCTGGCTCACCCAGCGGATCTCGGCCGCCACGGTCAGCGGCCGGACCAGATCGGGAATGACGAACGAGACGTCGACACACTCGCCGATCTTGAGGGGAGTGTCGAACGCCCCTTGGGCCAGGGCGCCTCCCAGGCTGAGGTTGATGATCAGCGCGGGCATCGACTCGTCGTCACGAACGAGCGTGGACTCGATCGCGACGTGGTATCGCCGGCTCGTGCGCTTGTCGAGGTTGCTCATGGAGGTCGCTAGCATCGAATGTAGATCCGTCCGTTGCCAATCAACTTAGGGTGGTGTGACCCAGTTGCTACCGATCGACGGATTCGCGCAACGTGATATGCCACCAAATTCGAATTAAACATTGTTCTTTGATATTTGGAGCGTTTCTGGCGATGGGCCCGATGTGAGCCCCGTCCTCGGGGAACGGATGGCCGTGAGCGTTTTTTACCCGTGGTCGTCGGGGAGATCATCAGCGGCCGAGGCGAGCGAGCGAGCGAGCGAGCGGGAGGATGGATCGGTGGCCGTCGGGGGAGCCCCTGGGCGCCTGGGGCGATTCCCGGACGCTTTTCTTGGAATCGCGCAATCCTTGCCGGGGTGCTTCGGTACATGAGCCTCGCACCGCGTCGCCATGCCCGCCTCATCCGTCCGCCTCTCGCCTTCTGTCGATCCGACCCCACCGCGTCCGCCCGCTGTCGCTCCGCTGGAGCTGGCGCGCTTGCGAGGGGCGGTTCGGGCCGGCCTGTTTCAGGTCCCCGCTTCGTCGCCTCGGGTGGGCCGCTACGAGCTGCTGCGCTGTATCGGCCAGGGGGGGATGGGGATCGTCTACGCGGCCCGCGACGTCGAGCTCGGTCGTGAGGTTGCGATCAAGCTGCTGCGCCCGGAGCTGTCGGCTGCCGACGACGGGCGCCTGACCTCCGAGGCCCGCGCCCTGGCCCGGCTGTCGCATCCCAACGTGGTGGCGGTGTTCGACGTGGGCACCTATGAAGGGCAGCGCTTCATCGCCATGGAGTACGTGGTGGGCCAGGACTTGCGGCGCTGGCTGGATGCGCCCCGCTCGCTGCGGGAGCTTTTGCGGGTGTTCGTGGAGGCGGGGCGAGGCCTACATGCGGCCCACGAGGTGGGGCTGGTCCACCGCGACTTCAAGCCCGACAACGTCCTGGTGGGCGACGATGGTCGCTCTCGCGTGCTCGACTTCGGCCTGGCCCGCCCGCCCGACGACGCGGCGGGGGGTGTCGCCCACCCCCCCGCGTTGCCCCCGGGGGTCGATCCGCTCGCCACCGTGCTCACCGTTGCGGGCCAGGTGCTGGGTACGCCGGCCTATATGGCCCCCGAGCAGCACCTGGGCGAGCCGGCCGACGCGCGCAGCGACCAATTCTCGTTCGCGGTGGCTCTTTATCACGCCGTCTATGGGGTGCGTCCGTTCTCGGGCCAGGATCTGCAGGCCCTGGCCCTTTCGATCGTGCGGGGGCGCGTGCGGCCGGCGTCGCCCCGCTACCCCGTCCCCGCGTGGCTCGACGCGCTGCTCGAGCGGGCGCTCGCCGTCGATCCGGCCGGGCGCTACCCCTCGATGCGGCACCTGCTGACGGTGGTGGAGCGACACCTCGAGGCCGGGACGGCCGAGCTCGACGTTCGGCCGAATCGGGCCATGGTCGACGAGCTCGCCGAGGTGGGCGGCGGCGGGAGCATGGACGGCTCGTGGGAGCCCAGCGGCCTGGTCGGCCTGGGGGTGGCCCCCACGCTGCACGCGGCGTCGCGGTCGGCGGTGTCCGGGGTGCCGGCGGTCCCCGCTCCGGCCGCCGGGGGTCGGGTCGCCGTCCTCGCGCAGCCCCCCAACGAGGATCTCGACGGTCACCCCACCTCGCTGTCGACCCGCCGCACGCTCGTCGCCCTGTCCGAGGACACCCAGCAGCTGCTGGTGCGGGAGCTGATCCGCCTCGAGGGCCGGCGGGGCAAGGTGGAGCGTCTGGGCTCCTGCCTGACCTGGACCAGCCGTGAGCTCGAGGTTCACCTCGACGTCTCGGCGCAGGGGACCGAGCTGCTCGTGTGGCGCAAGCTCCAGCACCGGCGACGGCGAGCCACCTTCGGCTGGATGGCCTTCGGTATGTGGCTGAGCAGCATATTCATCGCGGCCATCGAGGGCTCGGGGCTGGTCTCGAGCATCGAGACATTCGAGCTGGTGCCGCTGTTTGTGATCGGCACGCTCTTCGGGGGCGGGGTGGCGGGCTACCGCAAGGCCCAGCGGCGGCTGGCTCGCTCGCTGCCCGCGGAGCGGGCCCGGCTCGAGTTCATCGCCGATCGCCTGGTGGCGCTGGGGCAGGCCAATCCGTCGCCCGCGCTGCCGTCGGCGTACTGAGCGACTCGAACTCCTGCTGGACCGCTCGGGGCAGGGCCGTCGGAGCCCCCGTGGTCGGTTGTACGCAGCAGTGCCGGGTCTCGGCCCGCGCTACGCGAGAGCTCGGCGCCGACGGAGGGCGAACAGGCCGAGCAGGCCAAGAGCGCCCCAGCCTGCCGGGGGAGTGCCCTGAAGGCGGCAGCCGCCCCCGTCGTCTCCCACCGCGCCGGCGGTGCTCGTCTCCGTTGTCTCGTGCGAAGGGTCCGTGTCGAACTCTTCCATGGAGTCATCGGGCTCGTCGGGCTCGTCGGACTCGTCGGCACATCCCGCGGACTCTTCACGGACCACGATGATCGTTTCGTACTGGGTTGCCGTGTAGGTCATGCCGTTGGGATCGGTGAAGTCGACGCGCACGATTACCGAGGTGTTGCCAGCCTCCGGCGGTATCTCCAACTCGAGCGTGAACTGCTCGCCCTGGACCGGCACGTCCTCGGCGAAGGGAATCCAGGTGGAATCGGCGGGGTCGGGACTGGGGTTGGTCGTGAAGAAGGCCGTCATTGTCGTCCCGGGCAACGCGCTGACACATCCTTCGATGCGTAGGGTGTCGCCGGGGCAGCGCAGCAGCTGCCCCGTGGTGATTGCCGCGGCCGGGCCGACTTCGGCCGGGTCGCCGCCGTCGCCGCCATCGTAGACGCGCACGACGCCACTCGCTCGGGGTGTCCACAGGTTGAACGGCGGCTCGTAGGTGTAGCCCAGCAGGAGGTAGACGCCCTCGGGGACCGTGGTGGTGTCCCAGGTTACCGGCTGCGAGGCCATGGCCTCGGTGATCGGGCGTCGGTCAGAGTCCTCGGTGATCCGATGCCAGCAACCGCTCCAGTCGGTCGCGAGCTCGAAGATGTCGTCGTCAGGCGGAGTGACGAAATCCTCATAGTTGAGCAAGGTCTCCTCGACGTCGGCCATCGTGATCCAGCGAGGGAGATCCTCTTGGAGATAGGTCTGCCGGCAGATCGCGAAGAATTGATGGGTTCGGCTGTCCTCGACCTCATCGTCGGTGACGTCCGTATCCTCGTACGGGATGGAGTAGGCCAGGGCATAGTTCGGATCGATGCTGCGGTCGACGAACTCCATACAGGCCACATCGCCCCACTCGACCGGAGTCCGCGGATGCTGAGAGTCTCCGGCGTTGGCACGGCCCGAGGCCGCGACGACGCCGAGCGCCACGATGGCAGGAAGAACGGTCCGGGCACTCAAGGGAAGCATTCGTACCTGTCGTTAGGTCATCGCGGCCCCGGGAGCGTCGGACACGCGCGCGAGTTGAGCGTGGTGTCACACGGCCCGCGATGCACTCCTCGGGGAGTCATATCGCCGCAAAGGGCCTCGTGGGCCGTGCGATGGGAGCGGTCACGTCCTAGTGTAGAAACCCAACCCCCACCCAAAAACAGCGCCAGAGCATAGGCGCTGCGCTCTTACATTGATGGAAATTGCGGTTCTCCTCGGAAGCAACCCAGCAGATAGGGGAAGCCTTCGGTTGCATAATAGCCGTAGTTGCCATTTTCGTCGATGAGGCCATTGCACTCGTCCAGATCGCCCAAGCCTTCGACGTAGGTATGCGCAGCCCAGGTGTCTGAGTCGAAGAGCGATTCGTCGGTGAGCTCGTAGGAGGACGTGTAGTCATAGCCGCCGTAGATCGGGTATCCGTCGAGGGCATAGCCATAGATGACGCGGCCGTCAGCTTCGGAGAAACGGCACCGGTCACTGCCCGTGACCAGGAACAAGTGGTAGTGGTACGTCGACGGGCCGTTGTGTCCCCCGCACTCCGTAAAGCCGCCGGGGCGTGCTTGCACGTCGCCGCCGGGACCCTCGGTCGGGCCGAAGATGGGAACCCCGTTCACGGCAACCCCTATCGCGCCGACGATTGGTATTGCGGTCGTCGTGTCGGCGACGGTCGGTACGGTCGGAAATGTGTACGTCAGGTCGAACGCCGTCGGAACGCCGGGAGAGGTCGCGATGTAGGGGAAGTCTGGGATGCCGTTGGACTCGACGGTGACCATACCGCCATCATCCGAGCAGGTGGCACTGACGAAAGGCTCGGGCAGGTCTGGATTGGCGGACCCGAGCGTCTGAAATAGAGCGGCAATCTCCTCGCAGGAGCTCGGCGCGAGGGGGTTGTCGCTGTCATCGGCGTCGCCGCTGTCGTCCGCGTCGTCACTGTCGGCCGTGTCGTCGCTGTCGGCCGCGTCGTCGTCCTCGACCTCTGAATCCATCATCCCATCATCATTGGCGCAGCCGGTCGCGACGCCCAGGACCCCGAAGAGCGCAAGCGCGACGCACTGGTGCGTTCGCCACCAGTACGCGTTTTCTCCCCTTGCCGAGCAAGGGAATCGGGGAGCCTGAGACGAGCGCGGGCGAACTGTGGTCCGTTCCATGAAGCAAACGCGAACTGCATGTCGCGTGCCACAATGTCACAGACACAATCTCGGCGGTTTGCTGCGACGCTGTGCGGGTAGGTACTGCGGAAACTGCTGGGTGTCCATGCAGGACCTGCACGACGACTCGCGAGCGGCGGGGGCCCGGGCCCTGCTGGCGCGGACCTTGCTCGAGCTCGAGTGGCCCGACGAGGCCCTGACCAAGACGGGGGGATGATGCCGACCACGGCGGTGCGGAGCAGCCACGTGGGCACCGGCACCGGCACCGGCACGAAGCGCCACGTGAGCGCATCGCATCCCGCCCGGGGCTTCTGGTCGATGTGTAGGGTGTCACCCTCGACCATGGCGTCGACGTAGGCGTTGAAATCGGCCCATGTCTGGGGGACGTAGGACTGCGGGATGCCGATGACGGCGGCGAGGATTGGGCGGCTCAGCGGGTGGGCGGCTCGGCGAGCGCTGGCGGGCGCTGGCGAGCGCTGCGGCGCGAGCGTGGATCGGGCGGCCGTCACCGGGGAATGGGGGCCGCTCGATCCACGCTCGCATGGCCGGGGGAGGCCGTCGCGTGGGGCATGTTGTGCGACGAGGCCGACCGAACCCGCCGGTCGATCGTCGCGGTTGGGCTGGGGAGCCTGGTCGTTCGTCTGGGTCGTCCGTCTGGGTCGTCCGTCTTAGTCGTCCGTCTCGATGGGGCACAGCCCGGTGCTGGCCAGGGTCTGGCCTTCGTTGACGGTCAGCAGTCCGGCCTCGGTGGCCACTGAGGTGCCGGGGCCGAAGGGGAGGCTGCAATCGGCGACGAAGTTGCCGACCCAGACCCAGGCGGGCGTGAGGTAGACGTTCAGGAGGTTCGCGAGGGCGTCGTCGCCCGCGGTGGTGGCGTCGAGCTCGATGATGTCCCCGTCGGTCACGTCGCCCGCGAACAGGGGGACGGGGTTGTCGAGGTTGGTGATCGCGACGAAGGTCCCCGGCCCGGTATAGAGCAGCTCGACCGAGCGTACGCCGGTGGCCGCCGACTCACCAAAGCCGCACTCGTCACACGACGGAGTCAGGGGACACAAGGCATTGTCGTACTTGTCGGCGCCGGCGACGAGCTCGAACTCTCCGACGGCAGTCGAGTACACCGTGCCGGGGACCAGCGGCTGGGAGCAGCTGGTGTGGATCCCGATGAGCGAGTCGCCGGCCGCGCCATAGACGGTGATCTCGCTCTTGAACTTGTCCTTGTCGAGGTCGCTGGCCTGGAGCTCGAGCAGCTCGCCGTCGGCGACCGGGCCGTCGAAGAGCACGTCGTCGTCGTCCTTCTTGCCGTTGCGGATCGTGACGGTGGTGCCGGCGCCGCTGTAGCGGAACGTCAGGGCGCTGGCCCCCTTGGCCTTGTCGTCTTCGATCCCACACCATAGGCAGTCGGGAGGAGGGCACACGGGGCCGTTGTCCTTGCTGACCGCGGCGACGACCTCGAAGGCGCCGAAGACCGCGCCCGGCCCGATCGGCTGGGAGCAGCTGACGTGGATCTCTTCGGGTTGCGGGGCGCCGTCGACGGTGATCTCCAGGTTGTTCTTGTCGAACTTCCCGTCGTTCTTGGTGCCGGTGATCGTAAACTCTTCGTTGGGCGCCAAGACCCCGAGGTCATAGACTTCTTTGCCCGACTCGATCACCACGGCGGCGTCGACGTCGCCGAGGTAGCGAAGGGTCAGCTCGACGACGCCGCCCTTGCACTCGTCACAGTCCGGCGGGGGCGGATCGCACTCGGGGAGCTCGGGGATGCACTCGGAGGGCACATCCTCGCAACCGAGCGACGCCATGTCTCGCGGGGTCGGGGCCGTCTTGTGGGCTTGCTCGGTGCACACGGGCAAGGTGGCGAGCAACAAGAGTGAGGCGATCGTGCCGTTCGTTGTGGTCATCGATGTTCTCCTGCGGGGTGTGTTCGTCGGAGGTGGCAGTTCCGCGGGCGCATAGGACGGTCTGCGAAGGTCGGGGGCCCACTCGAATGCCGATCCTAATGGGACACTGGCACGATCCTCCGCTCACGGGTCAGGTGAGCGGAAGCTCGCCCGAGCGCCGATTCCCTGGAGGGGGATCGCTATTCATCTCGTGTCTTCGTTCGTGCAGTGGTTGGCGACGAGCAAAGTGGATAGAAAAAAATATGAATAATGAGCGACAGCGATCTTGGATCGACGCTAGAAAACCATGTGGGCACGCCTAAGGGGAGAGTGGCCCTCGAAGATCGCAGCCCGTCACGAACGTTGGCTCACGCGATCACCGATTCGATCGGGGCTGGCCCGGTCCGGGCCGGCCTGGGCCGAAGGTGTCATCGAAGGCGGGGCCGCCACTCAGCGGCGGAAGATCCAGTCGAAGTGCGGGAACTGCTTGTCGCACTCGCGGTGCCAGTGCAGTTTCTCGGTAAGCACCTCGTAGGTCTCGCCGAACGCATAGACCTCGGGATCGCTGTTCTTCTCGTCGAGCGCGAGCGGCTCGGAAAGCGCCACGCCGCTCCATGTGAGCGTGTATTTGCCTGGCTCATCGAGGCAGCATTCGGGCTCGTCGCATTCTTGGGGCTCGGTGTTTTCCCGGGTGACGTCGAGCCCGGTGATCCATGAGGGAGGATCGATGATGATCGACGAGGCGAGGTACACCGGCGCTGGATTCTCGCCCATGCCGGTGTCTTCCCAGATCGTCAGGCCAGTGAAGCGGCACTGCGAAGAATAGGGAGCGTCGGAGGGGGCAATTTCCATGGCAATGCGGCTGCACGCGGGCAGCTGTGCGGGGGCCCCATTGCCCGGGGCGAGGATCTCCAGTTCGTAGGTGGGTCCGGCGCACTGCTCGCAGTAGCCACAGTCTTGGATCGCCCAACGACCGTCGCCGATGGACTCGACGAACCCCTTGATCGAGATGGTCTCGCCGCAGGTTGCGACCAGGGCTTGGTCGAGCTCGAGATGGGCGCAGACTTGTTGATGGTCGTCGTCACAGGGCACCTGCACGAGGGTCTCGCCCCCGTCGGTGCCAGACGCGGTGGCCGGATCGCCCGTGGCTTGGGGGCCGGTCTCGTCGGTGGGCATGGTCCCGCCCGACGAGGGCGCGCTGGACTCGACGCCGGTCCCGTCCGCGACGCCGGTCGTCGTGTCGGTCGCGGTCGTGGTCGCCGCTGAGCCGGAGCCTGCGGCTCCCGGTCCCAACCCGACGTCGAGCTGGGTGCACGCCCCCGTGAGCCCCAACAATAGAGCGCCCGCCGCGAGCACGCGCCGGTCGGATCGATCGTGGGGGTTAGGGTCGAGGAGCAACGGAGTCAGCCTCCGAGCTTGGTGAGTCGCTCCCGCAGCGCGGTGGCGCGAGAAGTCTTGGGGTGGTGGCGCAGGTACGCCTCGATGGCCTTGCGCTCCCCCCGGCGATCGGACACGGCGCGCTTGGCCCGGACCTGACCATAGCGTGCTTCTCGGGCCAGCGTCCCCCCGCCATTGCGCAGGTAGCGGGCATAGGAGCGGGCGGCGGCGGCGGGGTCGTGGAGGCGATCGAGCAAGAGATCGCCCAACGAGACCAGCGCGTTGTGGGCCGAGGCCGAACGAGGATGCGCCTTGATGAGGCGCCGGTAGTCCCGGGCCGCGGCCCGCCATTGGCTGGCCCGGCGGTGCTCGTGCGCATCGGCCAGCATCTGCTCGGCCGAGGCCACGGACGTGCCGCGGGCGCGGGAGCTCCCGGACGAGGGGGGCTCGGGCGGTTCGCTGAGCTCGGGGGATGCGGGATCTTGGGCGGCGGGGGAGGGAGCCTCGGGGGTCCCCAGATCGATCCGTCGCTCGAGTCGGGTCCCGGGCACCACCTGGATCGTCTCGCTCACCCGCACGCCGCCCTGCTCACTGTCGGCGATCTCCAGGCGATGGGTGCCCGCGGACAGAGTGGCGACCAGCGGGCTGCGACCCCGGGGGCGACCATCGATGAGCACCTCGGACCCCGGCGGCGACACGAGGATCGCCACCTGACCGCGAGGGCCACGGGGGACCGGGGCGAGGGCGGCGAGGATCTCGAGGTCACGGGCCTGGTCGTCGCTGGCGAGGGGGGTCCGCTCGAGTCGGCCCTCTTCGATCTGGGCGACCTCGTGGGCGCTGAGGCGGATCGCTTCGTCGGCTCCGGCCACCTCGACCGCCCCCTGGAGGATCGCGACGGTCACCGTGCGATGGTCCTCGGAGACGTCGAGCGAGAAGACCGTGCCGACCGCGGTGGCCTGGATCTCTCCCGAGCTCAGGGAGAAGGTGTGGCCCTCGGGCTGAGGGTCGAGGCGGGCGACCGCATGGCCGTGCAGGACCTCGATCGTCGCGTGTTTACCCGTGTCCGCGTGGGTGCGCGAGCCCACCGTGACCGACGAGTGATCGTCGAGGCAGACGTCGACGCGGGTGGGGAGCTCGATGCAGGCGACCCCCTGCTGCACGGTGACCGTGGCGTCGGGAGGGATCGTGGGATCCGCTCCGTTGGCGGGATGACCGGCGATGTAGACGTCGCCGGCGGCGAGGGTCAGCTGGGCGACGAAGGGCTCCTGGTCGACCGCGGGTGATCGACCCAGCCAGGACCCCAGCCAGGAAAAGACCAGCAGCATGCTCGCCGCGACGGCCAAGACCACGCCCGAAGCGACCCACCACCGGGCTCGTCCGACGGGGGTGGCCGGGGGGGCCGGGGGGGCCGAGGCGTGGCCGGCCTCGACCCGGACCAGCGCCGCCCGAGCGATCGCCCGGGCGGCGGGGCTCGGTCCGGCGACCGGGCGATCGACGAAGGTCGCGAGCTCGTCGAGCAGGCGCATCTCGGCGGCGCAGCGAGGATCATAGTGACGGGCGTATTCCAGCCGAGCGTGCTCCGCCGGGGAGAGGGTCTCGCCCGCCAGCCGGCGTTGGCTCAGCTCTGGCCAGTCGTGGAATGACTCGGTCATCGGGACTCTCCCACTCCCAGCGCCAGATCGCGGCGGATCGCCCGGCGGATCCGCTTGAGGGCGGTGGCCAGGCGGTACTTGGTGGTGCTTCGGGCCACGCCGACCTGGGTGGCGACCTCGGGGACCGAGTAGCCGAGCCCGTGCTTGAGGAACAGCACCCGGCGTTCCTTGTCGGGTAGTGCGTCGAGGTAGTCGGCCAGGGCGCGAGGCAAAACCTCGGCGGACTCGGCCGTGGGAGCGGGGGCGGTCAGCTGCTCGGGCTCGAGCGCGCCGGTCGTGGGCGCGCGGCGCTGTCGACGACGAAAGCGCAGCCCCACCCGGATCGCGATCCGATCGGCCCAGTGCTCGAGCGCTCCGTCGCCGCGATAGCTGCCCACCGCGCCGAGGATCTCGACCAAGGCATCCTGGGCGGCATCGTCGGCGTCTTGCGGGTTGCGCAGCAGTCCCCGCATCAGCCGGCGGATCCGCTCGCAAAGGCGCATGGCCAGCATGTTCCGCGCGCGAGGATCCCCGGATGCGGCCAGCTGGGTCAGCCGAAGATCCTCGGGGGGCCCGGCCGCAGGTCGGGCCTGGTGTGCCAACGCGATGACCACGGGTCGTCAGTGGGGGTGGTTGCGGGGCAGAGAAGTGGCTAGGAATTTTTTCTCGCTCAGCCCCGCGGTGGGCCGCCTTTGACGGTCGCATGGGCGAGCGAAGATCGCGAACGCTCTTCTAGAGTCTTTGAACGATGTTATTGGTGATTGAGGGTGCTGCGTCGAAGGCATCCTCCGACTCAGATCCGAGCCGCCACCCCGAGCACCACGCTGGCGCGGAACCTGCGCGGGTCGATCACGACGCGCGTCGTACCCTCCGCGTTGGTCACGCCGTAGCGGGTCTGCCACAGCCAGACCTCGGCGCGGGGCAGGATGAACAGCTCGAGTCGCCACACGGCGACCACGCCCAGGCGCAGGCCGGCGGCCAACCCCGCGCCGAGGCGGCCACGATCCGGATCCGCATCGAGGCCGGAGGATCCGGCCGTGGCCCGACGTACCGGATAGTCGAACACGACGCCGAGGTCGGCGCCCACCCATAGTTGCGTCCAGCGGTGGTCGTAGCCCACGCGGCCCGCCCACGGGTGCCGGGTGATCTCGACCCGACCTTCGGGGGCGTCGATCCCCACGCGGGGGTGGATCGTCGCGTCGACGCCCGCGTGCACGCCCACGGGCCAGACCCATGCGGCGGCGAACTCGACCCCGCTCAGCCACTGGATCTGCGGCGCGTAGGTCGTGCCCACGTAGCCCACGGCCAGCCGGGCCCGGCCGCGCGACGGGTCTGGCGGGCTCGAGGCGGGGGGATCGGCGGGCGTGGCCTCGAGAGGATCGGTCGAAGGAGACCGGAGCGAGTGGGTGACCTCCATGCCCACGGGCGCATCGTCGAGCACCGCGCTGGTGGCTGCTCGTACGATCACCCCCATCGCTTCGAGGCCGGCGGAGGGGGCCTCGGGGTCGAACGTGACCCGGCGGACCCATAGCTCGCGGTGAGCGGGCCGGGCCAGGTAGAGGGCGTGGGCGTTCGCCTCGGGCCGGACCCAGAACACGGCCACCGCGTCCCGCCGTCGGGCCTGCTCGCGGGCGAGCTGATCCAGATCGGCCAGATCGAGGCCGGCGACGTCACGCCCGAGCACGACGAGATCGACGTCACCGTGGAGGTGGGCCCCAATCGCGGCCGCCAACTTCGTTCCCGCGTCGTCGTCGTCGACCACGAGCACGACCCGAGGCAGGGCGTCAGGGGGGAGCGTCGGCTCGGTCGCCGGGGGCTCGAGCGCGGGGGCGGGCTCGGTCGCTGAGGGCTCGTCGGTACTCGGCGGGGCCATGGCCCGAAGCGAGCACCATAGGGTGAGGGCCAGATCGAGCATGAAGGGCGACGACTTTTTTCTAGCCACATCGCCAGCGAAGAACCACCGGGGACCTTAGGAGGTCGCCAACCATGCACAGCCGGGAGTGCGAGCGCGATGCGTACGGACGCGCGCCAAGGGAGATCACGGAGGCAACCGCGGTGGAAGGGCCAGACCCTCGCGGAACCTGGCCGGCGATGGCGCATATGGCGCTGCGCCCGCCATGGCCTCGATGGTCACGATGGACGCGGCTCACGGGGACGAAGCGACGATGAAGTGCGCAGGGATCCCGTGGATGCTCGGCTTGTGGCTCGTCTCCGGATGTGGCGACGTCCTCACGGAGATCTCGCAGTGGGACGACTCAGGGGCGGATGCCGGTGCGGATCCGGACGATTCGTCGGCGATCGACACGGGCCAGACCACGTCCGGGGCACCCGACGATCCGAGCACGGATGGTGGATCCACGTCGACGATGCCGGCCGCCGATAGCGGCGGTACCACGCGCGGATCGGACGACGCCAGCCGCGGGAGCGACAGCAGCGACGGGAGCGAATCGACCAGTGAGACCGGGAGTACGATCCGCTGTGTGCCCCAGATCGTAGAGGTCCTGTACGACCCCAAGGATGGCGAAGACCAAGAGCAGTGGATCAAGCTATTCAACGACTGCCCGGATGAGATCGACCTGTCGGACTATTGCCTGGGGTGGGGCGAGCAGGACTACATGATGGGCATGCTTGAGCTCCAGGGCTCGATGGCCCCCGGATCGTGCTTCATCGTGGGCGGGCCGATCTCCAACGACGACAACGCCTACCCCGTGCTGGATCAGCCGATCGACCTCGATCCGGATCTGGGCAAGTCGGGCGGGTCGGCCGACGGGATCGCACTATTCTTTGGGCCGGCGGACGAGATCGCCGGGGACACCGTCCCGGCCGATGCCGTGATCTATGGCGGCAACAACGACGCGGGGTTGATGGATGCCGAGGGGGACACCCCCGATCCGCACGTGGATGACGCCGGCGACGACAAGTCGATCCGCCGCACGGGCGCGCAGACCTGGGAGGTGGAAGACCAGCCCCAGCCGGGGCTGTGCCCGCCGTATTAGCGCGCCTCAGCGCAGCGCGTCGAACACCACCCGCAGCGCGCCGAGCTGGGCGTAGCCGAGCTGCCGCGCCCGCTCGGGGCTCCAGCCCTGCGGGTGGGGCGTGTCCGCGGTGTCCTTGAAGGGTTGCTCGAGGGTCATCGACAGGCAGCCGAACGCCTCGCCTACCCAGTTGGAGGCCATGGTCATGTTGGCCTCCCCCGGCTTGGCCGGCGGGTACCCGTGGGTGGTCTGGAAGTCGGGGCTCAGGTTCAGCAGGGCGTCGGTGTAGAGCCGCTGGCGCGCCGCCGTGGCGTCGCTCCACGAGGGGATCCCCTCGGGGCCCGCGATGAAGTTGTAGGGGAGGGCTTCGTCGCCGTGCACGTCGAGGAAGAAGTCGACGCCGGTCGTTTGCATGCGCTCGCGCACCAGGAACACCTCGGGGCTGCGCTCCATCGAGGGGGTCTGCCACTCGCGGTTGAGGTTGGCGCCCGCGGCGTTGTTGCGCAGGTGTCCCCGGGCCGAGCCGTCGGGGTTCATGTTGGGGACCACATAGAAGGTCGCACGGGCGCGGAGCCATCGGGCGATGGCGTCGTCGTCGTCGAGCAGGCGCTCGAGCAGGCCCTCCACCAGCCACTGGGCCATCGTCTCGCCGGGGTGCTGCCGCGCGATGATCCAGCAAGAGCGTTGCCCGTCGGCGGGCTCTCCCAGCCGCAGCAGATCGAGGTCGCGCCCGTCGACGCTGGCGCCGAGTCGTTCCAGGCTCACGCCGGGCTCGCACTGGGCGGCCGCGAGCAGATCGCCGTGCCGCTCGTGCGAGTAGGGGGCAAAGTAGGCGTAGTAGACCGAGTCGAGCTCAGGGGTATGCTCGATCGTGAGCTCCTTGCCGTCCCAGCGCGTGTTCACCCGAAACCAGTCCTCGCGATCGTACGAGGCGCAGGCTCGGTAGTTCGTCCACCCGTCTGGGTAGCTTACGCGGGCCGCGTTGACGATCCGCAGGCGCAGCGGGGTATCTCGGGCTCCGGTCACGCGAAAGTGGAACCACTGGAAGTGATCCTCGCCGGCGTCGGGGCGGATCTCCAGCGTCACGTCTTCGGGCCTCTGCCCGTCGAGGACCACGATGTTGCCGGAATCGAACGCGCTGCTGATGTGCATGGGCATGGCCGGCCCACGCTAGCAGGCCGGCCATATGGACGGGACACCCGATCGTCGAGACGATGATCGAGCGTGGTCCGTGGCGCGCGAGGGCGTCAGGAGGGCACGAAGCAGGCGCCGATGTCGTCGAAGCCGGGGGCCGGACCCGTCAGCAGGGGGACGCAGGTGGTCGGCGTCGTGCAGGGCTCGTCCTCGGTCAGATCGCATAGCGGGGTGCAGCAGTTGTCGGTGGTGCACTCGGGCACCAGCGCTCCCGCGACGCAGACCAGGCCAGGGGCGCAGCCCGAGTCATCCTGGGTATTGCAGAACTCGCCGGCGACACCCACGTCGCCCTCGCCCAGGAACTGGCACGAGAAGCGATCGTCGTTGCGTCGACACGCCAGCGGGGCGGGGCACGAGGACTCGAAGGGCGAGCAGTTGTCGGCGCAGTAGGGGATCTCCTCCTCGCGGGAGGGAATGCACTGGCCCTGGGCGCAGTCGACGTCGTTCTCGCAAAGCGGGGTACACAGGCCATTGTTGGCTTCGTCGGCCAGGCACGCGTAGGCGGCGGGGCAGCCGTCGATGCCGTCGGGCGAGGGATCACAGGTCTGCTCGGGACCCAGCCCGCCCGGATCGGACACGCAGGTATAAGTGATCATGGCACCCATGCCGATCGCCGTGCACTTTTGGCCGCTGCTGCATCCGGTCTGAGTGACCGGATCGCAGGCCGGCTCGGGCGTGCCGGAATCGCCGTCCATGTCGTCTTGCTCGTCGTCACCCGGCAAGAAGGTGCCGCCGTCGGTGGTGCTGGGCGGCGACGATCCATCATCGTCGTCCTCCTCCCCGGGCAGGCGTTGACACCCCGGCGGGCACAGCAGGGCAAGGGCGGGAACGAGGGTAAGCCAAGCGCGCATGATAGGCAGGCTAGCGCCGCGGTAGAGCCGTGGCGAGCGTTCGTCCCAACGGCGAACGGGCTCGGGGCTTACATCCGAGAGGGCGGTGGAGTGCGCACTAGCCGCCTCAGCGGCGCGTGATCGATTTTTGTAGCCAGTATTCGTAGAGGCCCAGGAACTCGCGAAACGGGCGCTTGCTCTGTAGTCGCTCCCGATAGTGCTCCAGATCCTGGCGCCGCCAGTCGCCGGAGCCGAAACGACGTCGGAGCTCCGCCGCACTACACCTCCATCAACTCGACGAGACCGCGCAGGCGGGTGACCTCGAGATCGCGCTGGCCGAGATCCTGGCCGAGGCGATGGATCTCGGCTTTAGCCTGCTCGAGCTGCTCTTGGTCGATGAGCGCGGCGATCCGGTCGAGCAGGGCCTGGGTCTTGGCAGGGCGCAGGGGGACCTCAAAGACCTCCGAGAGGACCGAGTTGGGATCGCGGCCGTGCGTGGGCGGAACGGGGACGAGCTGGAAATCCCGCAGCAAGCGGACGCACTCGGAGTCGACGTGGCTGAGCACGATGGGGGAATGCGTGGTGACGACGAACTGGATGTCCGGGAAGGTGCGGAGCAGCGCGGGCAAGACGTTGGCCTGCCACTGGGGGTGGAGGTGGAGGTCGATCTCGTCGATGATGACCACGCCGCGGTCAGCTTCTCGCTCAGTCGTCGACTGACCGGACGCAGTGCGGCGGGCAATGTCTCCGCCCAACGCGGTGAGTGTGCGCTCTCCTTCGCTCAACTGGGTGAAATCGAGCTCTTGATCGTTCTTCTTGAGGGTCAATCGAGGTCCACTGGACGAACGAGCTCGTCGCACCCGCAGTGACGAATACCCTGGTATCAGCTGCTCGATCGCATTCCGTGTCGCCTCCAGTCGAGGATCGCGATACTGGGGATCATCGAGCCTTCGTTCGTTCTCGATGTCCTCTTGGTCGAGGAACCACTCGAAGAAGTCCGAGAAATCCGAGACGCTGAGCCATTGCTCGGCCGCTGGGCTGAGGCCGATGTTCAGATCTGAGAGCGGGGATCGATCGCGTCGTCGTAAGTTCTCTGTGTCATGGAAGGGACGCGCCACGTCTCGCCGCACAGAGTATGCGCATACGGCGGTCGTGCGGAGCATTGTAGCGGCCTTAGTGCGTGGAGCCCTGTCGATGGCGACGGATGGATCGAGCACGAAGGACACCTCGTCATCATCGTGTCCAAGGCGAAGATCAAGCCGAAACGACCTTGTTCCGAGGCGCTGCGCGGCAGGGATCCATTGACGGCCAAGATGCATTTCAGCATCCGACGACGCCTTGTTGAGCATGACGATCAACGCCTCCAAGACCGAGGTCTTCCCCGATCCATTGACGCCGACCAGCACCGTCAGCTGCGGGTGAAACTCGATCTCCAGGTGCTCGAAGCCCCGGAAATTCTCGAGGGTCAGCCGTTTGAGCTTCAAAGGCCTTGGGCTCGCTCAGTTGCTAGCGATGCCGGTGCTGCTGCTCCCTGAGCCGGCGCTGCTGCTTCCGGCCCCGGTGCTTGTCGGTCCGGTACTCGTCGGTCCGGTACTCGTCGGACTGGTGCTGGTGCCCGTCTCTGGGCCCGTCCCAGTGCTGGTGCCCGTCTCGGTGCTCGTCCCCGTCCCGGTGTTCGTCCCCGTCCCGGTGCTCGTCCCGGTCTCGGTCTCGGTCTCGGTCCCCACCGCCGGCGGCAGCCCTGGGTCGAAGTCCCGCTTGGATCCCAGATCCATCAGCATCTGCGGCAGCCCGCCGCCGCCGTCGTCTTCGGCTGCCTCGTCGGCGTCGACGCAGACCCCGGGAGTGACGTTCTCGCCCACTACGGGGGTGCACTCACCATCGTCGAGCACGCGCCCCTCGGCCACGCACACCAGGTCGTCGCGGCAGTCCTCGGCGCACGAACAGCGGTCCCCCTCGCGGGAGCGGCAGGCGTAGAGCCCCGCCAGCAGGGCCAGCAGGACGCCGAAGGGAAAGCGGTGGGGGGTGGCCATCAGTCCAGCGCGATGTATTGGACCGACAGCACCTCGAACTCGCGTTCGCCCTTGGGCAGCCGGATCGTGACGTCGTCACCCTCGCGCTTGCCCAAAAGGGCCCGGGCGATGGGCGTCTTGATGGAGATCCGACCGCGGTCCACGTCGGCCTCTTGCTCGCCGACCAGGGCGTAGACCTGCTCCTTGTCGGTGTCCATGTCGAGAAGCTTGATCGTGGCCCCAAAGCCTATCGTTTCGCTCTTGATCGAGGTGGGTTCGATGACCTGGGCGCGACCCAGGTGGTACTCGAGCATGCGGATCTCGGCGTCGATTTGGCCCTGGCGCTCCTTGGCGGCGTGGTACTCGGCGTTCTCTCGCAGGTCACCGTGCTCGAGCGCGGCTTCGATGTCGCGGACGTTCTCGTGGCGATCGACGTCCTTGAGCTGCTTGAGCTTGGCGCGTAGCCTCTCGCGCCCCGCGGGGGTCATGGGATAGCTCTCTTCGGCCATGGTCGCTTTCCTGGCGGGAATCGGGCCGGCGTTGCCGGAGGGGCGCCCACCGGCCGAGCCGGGGGCCCCGCCGGTGCCCCGAGGGGTAGGGGGCAGCCGTAACCCTAACGATACCCCACCCGGTCGGTCGGGGCACTGTCGGGGTCGAAACCCGGAGCCTGGTGGTACTCCTGGACCGAGAGGGTCTGAGCCTTGGGCGAGCCCTCATGGGCCGCGGCGATGGCGTGAGCGGCGGCCAGGGCCCCCGACACGGTGGTGAAATAGGGCACGCGCTGCAAGAGCGCCGTCCGCCGCATGCTGAAGCTCTCCTCGGGGGGCGCGGCATCCATGGTGGTGAACAGCAGCGCGATCTCACCGTTGACCAGAGTATCAACCACATGGGGCCGGCCTTCACCCACCTTGTTGAGGATCGTGCATGAAAGCCCCGCTGCGCGGAAGGCGGCCGCCGTGCCCCGGGTGGCCATCAGCGAGAAGCCCAGGCTGGTCAGCGTGCGGGCGGCGGGCAAGATGTCGTGCTTGTCGTCGTCCCCCACGCTGAAGAAGGCGGCCCCCGAAAGCGGCAGACCCTCGCCCGCGGCCAGCATGCCCCGCCAAAACGCAACCCCGAACTCGTGCCCCATGCCCATCACCTCGCCGGTGCTGCGCATCTCGGGGCCCAAGATCGTGTCGACCCCGGGGAACTTGCGGAACGGGAACACGGGAACCTTGACCGACACGTGCTCGGGCACGCGCTCTTCCACTCCGAGCTCGGCCAGGGTCTCGCCCGCGGCCACCCGGGCCGCGATCTTGGCGAAGGGGATCCCCGTGGCCTTGGCCACGAAGGGCACCGTTCGCGAGCCGCGGGGGTTGACCTCGATGACGTAAAGTCGGTTGCCTCGCGTGGCGTACTGCACGTTCATCAGCCCTACCACCCCCAGCTCGCGGGCCAGGGCCCGGGTGGTCTCACGGATCTGCTCGAGCATGGCGGCGGAGACGTTGACCGGGGGCAGCGAGCACGAGCTGTCGCCCGAGTGCACGCCGGCCTCCTCGATGTGCTCCATGATCCCCGCGATCACGCAATCGGTGCCGTCGGCCACCGCGTCCACGTCGAATTCGTCGGCGTTGGGCAAGAACTCGTCGATCAGCACCGGGTGGTCGGGCGAGGCTCGGACCGCCTGCCGCATGTAGCGATCGAGCTGCGCGTCGTTGCGCACGATCTCCATGGCCCGCCCGCCCAGCACGTAGCTGGGACGCACCAGCACCGGGTAGCCGATGTTGCGGGCGATCGAGAAGGCCTCCTCCGAGGACCGGCCCACCCCCCAGCGCGGGCAGTGCAGGCGCAGCCGAGCCAGCAGCTTGCCGAAGCGCTCGCGATCCTCGGCCAGATCGATCGACTCGGCCGGCGTGCCCAGCAGGCGGTAGCCCCCCGCCTCGATGGCCTGGGCCAGCTTGAGCGGGGTCTGGCCCCCGAACTGCACCAGCACCCCCACCACCGTGCCCGACTCGGCCTCGGCGTCGAGGATGTCGAGCACGTGCTCACGGGTCAGGGGCTCGAAGTAGAGGCGATCGCTAGTGTCGTAGTCGGTCGAGACGGTCTCTGGGTTGCAGTTGACCATCACCGTCTCGTAGCCCGCCTCTCGCAGGGCAAAGGCGGCGTGGCAGCAGCAATAGTCGAACTCGATGCCCTGGCCGATCCGGTTGGGGCCTCCGCCCAGGATCACCACCTTCTTGCGCGAGGACACGTTGCACTCGTCCTCCTGCTCGTAGGTGGAGTACAGATAGGGCGTGTGGGCCTCGAACTCGGCTGCGCAGGTGTCGATGGTCTTGTAGACCGCCCGCACTCCGGCCTGGAGTCTCCGGGCGCGGACCGCTTCCTCGCTCACCCCGCGCAGCTGGGCGATCCGGGCATCGGCCACCCCGTTGCGCTTGGCCCAGCGCAAAAGGCGTGCCTCGGGCAGCGTGCCCTTGGGCCCCTGTCCGATCCGCTGCTCGCACTCGACCATCAGCTGGATCTGGGTGAGGAACCAGGGGTCGATCTTGGTGCGCTCGAAGACCTGCTCGACGCTCGCGCCCCGGGCGAAGGCGGCGCCGATGTACCACAGCCGCCGGGGGTGCGGGCGCCCCAGCAGGTTGTCGACCACGTCGCCCGCCTCGTCGTCGGGCTCCCAGTCGAAGCCGTAGGTGTCCTGCTCCAGGCTGCGCATGGCCTTGCCCAGCGACTCGCGGAACGTGCGGCCGATGGCCATGGCCTCGCCCACCGACTTCATCTGAATGGTCAGTGTGTCGTCGGCCCCGGCGAACTTCTCGAAGGCGAAGCGCGGCAGCTTGGTCACCACGTAGTCGATGCTGGGCTCGAACGAGGCGGGAGTGACCTTGGTGATGTCGTTGAGCAGCTCGTCGAGGGTGTAGCCCACCGCCAGCTTGGCCGCGAACTTGGCGATCGGAAAGCCGGTGGCCTTGGAGGCCAGGGCCGACGAGCGCGACACCCGAGGGTTCATCTCGATGACGATCTCTTCGCCGGTCGCCGGGTTGACCGCAAATTGGATGTTGCAGCCGCCGGTGGTCACCCCTACCCGCGAGACCACCTGCTTGGCGTGGTCTCGCATGCGCTGGTACTCCTTGTCGGTCAGCGTCTGGGAGGGGGCGATGGTGATGCTGTCGCCGGTGTGCACCCCCATGGGGTCGAGGTTCTCGATGGAGCAGATGACGACGAAGTTGTCCTTGCCGTCGCGCATCACCTCCAGCTCGTACTCCTTCCAGCCGAGGATCGACTGCTCGAGCAGGACCTCGCCGTCGAGGCTCTCGCCCATGGCCAGGGCGATGCGTTCCTCGAACTCGGCCCGGTTGTAGGCGATGCCCGCTCCGCTTCCCCCCATGGTGAAGCTGGGGCGGATGATCACCGGGAAGCCGATGTCCGGCAGCGCGTCCCGGGCCTGCTCGATCGAGCGGCAGTAGGCCGAGGCGGGCACCGAAAGGCCGATCTCCAGCATCGCCGCCTTGAATTGCTCGCGATCCTCGGCGCGCTCAATCACCTCGATGGGCGCGCCGATGATCTCCACCCCGTGGCGGGCCAGGATCCCCTGGCGATCGGCCTCGATGGCCAGGTTGAGCGCCGTCTGGCCGCCCACGGTGGGCAGCAGCGCGTCGGGTTTCTCGCGCTCGAGGATCCGATCGAGGTACTGGGGCAGCAGGGGCTTGATGTACGTGCGATCTGCCAGCCCCGGGTCGGTCATGATGGTGGCCGGGTTGGAGTTGACGAGGATGACCTCGTAGCCCTCCTGCCGCAGGGCCTTGATGGCCTGGGTTCCTGAATAGTCGAACTCGCAGGCCTGACCGATGACGATCGGCCCCGAGCCGAGCACGATGATCCGTCGGATGTCCTCGCGCTTGGGCATAGTAGTATTGGAGCGTTGCAGCTCCCCCTTCAGCGTTTGACGACCTTGCCGTCGGAGAGTAGGTGTTCGTTGCCGAGCCGGGACCGGATGTCGTCGGCGCGATCGCCGACGTCCCAGGCCAGATCGGCCAGTCCGTCGAGGATCTTGGTGCGCAGCCGCATCGAGTCTTCTTCGGGGTTGCACAGGCAGTCGATGAGGCCCTTCTTGCTCTGGTCCTCGTCGCCGATGTCGGTCAGCTGCTCCACCGCAAAGTAGCGCACGCCCTCGTCCGCGTCGGCGAGGTACCCCGCGAGGTACTCGGCGACCTTGGGGTCGTCGATGTCCGCGAGGTGGGTGAGGATCTGGAGCTTCTTCTTGGGGTCGCGCTCGTAGCCGGGCGGGTGGCGCTCGAGCAGCGCATCGAGGATCTCCCACTCTTGGACCTCGTCGGCCACGTCTTCGACGATCCGCAGCGCCCAGGCGACGTTGTCGTGCTCGAGGCAGAAGGCCTTGGCCGAGGGGAGCACCTTGCTGCCCAGCCCCGACAGCTGCCGGTAGGCCCACCCCTTTTCCTCTTCGTCCTCGATGCTCTTGGTGGAGACGATGGTGAAGCGCCGAAAAATGCCGATGAGGGCGGGATCTGAGCCATCGGCCAGAAGCTGCTCCATCGCGTGGTAGCGCTCGGCGGACTGGGTATACGGGTTGGTCGCCGTCTTGATCAGCTTGTCCAATCGCGATTTGGCGCGTCCAGAGCTGGAGAAAAGGTCCTTCAAACCCACGTCGATATTTCTTCCGATCTGCGGCGGCGGCGGCGGTTTTTAGCGCACGGGCGCCCTGGCTTCAAGCAAGCAGACTGCCATGGGATCGGACAGGGTCTGACGGATGGGTTCTGGTGTGTGCTGGCTCGCGCGGGATTCGAGGCTCGATCATCGGCTGGCGGTAGTTCCCGAGCCGCCGGCGGTGGTGCCCGAGCCGCCGGCGGTGGTGCCCGAGCTGCCCGATGGGTCGGTGGTGGTGCCCGAGAAATCCGCGGTAGTGCCGCTCGACGAGTCATCGGTGGAGTCCACAGGGGCCCCACTGGTGGGATCTCCGCTCGATGAGCCGGCGCTGGTCGGCAGGTCCGTACCGGCGGTGGGCGGGACCAAGCCGCCGAGTTGGCACGCGCCCTCGTTCTCGTCGAAGTCCGAGCCGTCGAGGTGACAGCACCCATCGGCCTCGCACGAGTAGCCCTCGGGGCATTGCGGCGCATCGTCAGGGTCGCAGCTGAATTGCACCGCCGGTCGAGGCGCTTGGAAGCACGCGCCCGCGCTCGCAAGGCCCAAGGCCAGACCGAGGGCCAGGCTTGGAGCGGGACCTGGACCGTGCCGAGAGCCGATCTTGCGTGGAGCGATCAAAACCGGACCTCCATCCCCCCACGTAGCCGCAGATGGAGCCGCGGATGGAGCCGTGGATGGAGCGAGGCGCGACTTCGGGTCGGCCGCTCCCGGCGCTGACGTCGGGCATCGATCGCAAACAGGGTGATCGCCGCCACCGCAGCCACGCCGGAGACCACGCCCACGCCGATCGCGGCTCGGGCATAGCCTCGTCCACGGCGTAGGTACCGCTCGTACTCGTCCATGCGGTCGGCGTAGAGTGGCTGAGCCCCGGTGGAGGTGTCGAACAGGGTCGACAGTCGGGTCGCGCGATCCTCTTGACGCTCGGCGAGCCCGGCCAACACCCCGGCCGTGGTCCCGACTGCGAACGCTCCGAACATGGTCCACCAAGCGGCGGTCTGCAGTGGGCGCAGCGGCTCGGCGGTGGGGCCCTCGGTCGGTTCGACCTCGGTGTCATCGGCCTCGGTCGGCTCGGCGTCGTCGGACTCGGCCTCGGGTTCATCGACCTCGGCCGGTTCGGCGTCCTGGTCGATGGGGGCGGCAGCTTGGTCGGTGGGGTCGTCGGTGGGCGAGGCTGACGGCGGGTCGTCGGGAGGGTTCGGTTTCGCGACCGGCTCGGGCTCATCGGAGCGGGATCGATCCGTCGGAGTCTCGGTCGGAGTCTCGGCCGGAGTCTCGGCCGGAGTCTCCGCGGTGTTTGCACGAGCCGACCCGGATGGGTCGGGGGCGATCCGTGCGTGCGCGATCGTGGTCGTGGGGTCGTCGTGGCTTGGGGGCGTCGCGTGGAGCGGACGGGTCGCGACGACGAGCCCCAGGCACAAACCGACGGCGAGGCCTCGGCTCATCGGGCGCGGACGGGGCCCGGGGCGGTGAGCGGGTCGCGCATCTTTGGCCATCGGCAGCGGGATTGTAGTCGCGCCCGGTCGATGGCGCGAGCGTTGCCCCGCTGCGGTATAGATGCCGCCGCGTCATGCCCCCTGCGCTCTCAGCCCGCACCGCGCTCCGATGGCGGCGACGCCGAGGACGCGGGGGTTCGGGCTCCGCTGGCTGGTGGGCGATCGTCCTCGGAGCCCTGGTCGGGGGCGGCTGCAAGTCGGGGCCCGTGACCTCGGCCAGCGTGCCCCCGGCGGCGGCCTACGACGCGCCGAGCAGCTTCGCTGGCCAGTGGCTCGGGGAGGTCGACGGGGAGGTGGGGACGCTGACCATCGAGTCGCTCGGCCCGGGACGCTACCGCGGTCTTTACGAGGGCGAGGCGGTCGAGATCGAGTACGTGCTTTCGCTGACCCAGGACATGGTCGCGGTGGGCGAGCAGGAGATCGCCGCCAACCGGGCGTTGTTCGACTGGCAAGACGGTCGTGGGGGTCGGGGCGAGGGTTGGTTGCTCATCAATCGCGAGGACTCGGCGCTGACCGGGGCCTTCGGTGAGCGCGGCGAGCTCGACCGGTCGTGGACCTTCATTCGCGTCGAGTGAACGCCAACAGCAACAGCCCCAGGCTCAGCGCGGCGGGCCCGTGGTCCCCTTGGCGGGGCTGGGCCCGGCACTGACAGCCGGTCTGTGGCTCATCGCCTCCGAAGCTGGTGGGGTTCGAAGGCGGCGCTCCGGTGGTGGGGGTGGGGGTGGGGCCGGTGGTCACCGGTAGTGGGTCTTCGCCCGAGGTGGACGTGGGCTCGAAGACGTCGGTCGTGAACTCGTCGCCCGTGCTCGAGCTGCCGGCGGTGCCGTCGGCCCCGGTGCTGTCCGAGCCCGACGCGCCGCACTCGGGGAGGTTGACGCACACGGAGACCTCTGCGCTCGTCATGTTCATGTCGGCATCGATGGCGTTGACGCGGAGGGTCCACTGGCCGTCCGGGAGCGTCACCTCCCAGGTGTAGGGCGGCAGCTCGACCGGAGCGGTCTGGCCCGCCTCGACGATCTCCAGCTCGACCGATAGCCCGCCGAATAGATCGCCCACCGCGGCGGTGATGGTGATCTCCGAGTCGACCACCGCCCCGCTCTCGGGCTCGAGGATGCTGACGAAGGGGGGCCCGTCATCGACCCGGGCGCCTAGCCGGGCGAGCAGATCCGCGGTGGAGTTCTGCTCGCCGGCGGGGCAGCCCTGGTGACCGGGGCAGCCTTCTTCGCCCGAGATCGCGGTGCAGGTGTTGCCGAACTCGAGCCCGTTGCCCGAGTAGCTGGCCATGATCTGGCCGGTGCCCGTGAGGTTCTCCAGGCCCCAGCCAAAGCCCAAGGCCGAGAAGATCCGAAAGGCCACCCGGTGCATGTCCATCTGATCGGCCATGGGCATGCAGCCGTAGAACAAGAAGCTGATGTTCTCGTCGCTTCCATCCTCGCAGTCGGACAAGCCGACCGCGGCCGAGCAGCCCAGGCCGGGGAACAGCGCCGCATTCTCGGCCGCGGTCCCCATCACCAGCATGTCGTACGTGCCGTTGGGGGGGCGCTCGAAGGTGTAGGTGATGTCGAAGGGCAGCGAGCCCTCTTTGAGCCAGAAGAGCAGCTCGGTCTGCTGCGCCTCGGTCAGCTCGGGCCACCCGCTGATCGGTCCCGCGGTAAACCCGGTGGTGCTGTACGAGTCGAGGGTGGGATCCTGGCCGTTGTCGCTGTTGAGCATCAGCGGCTCGGTGTTGATGAACACCACCCGCTCGGCTGCGGCCGTGCCGGGGATCAGCCATGCACCCACGAAGATTGCGCCCACCCTGACCGTGTGTCGCCAAGCCATGGTGTGGATCTTATGCTGGGCGACGGGGTCGGGACAAAAACGCGCGCTGGACCGACAGGTGACATTCCTACTCCTGCCGCGAGTTGCTGCCGCAAGCGGCTGGCGCGAACGCTCGGCGCGGATGGCGGTACTCAGGCCAAGGGGGCAGTCGAGCCGACGAATACCCCGTGGGCGCGCAGGTGATCGACCACGCGCGCCGGGGTCTTCGGGTCGTCGAGCTGGTCGTCCTCGAGGATCATGATCCGGGTTTGTAGCAGCTCGGCATAGATCTTCGCGTGGGGCTCGGCGTGGCTGCTCAGGCGCAGGTTGGCTGCGGCCATACGCGACACCGGCATCAGGATCGGCAGCGGACGAGTCCCCGGGGTCTGGGTGAAGCGGCGACAGAAGGTCAGGCCGTCGAGCGGCGCCCCGTCGGGATCACGGTGGGCGTTGAAGGGCACCAGCAGCAGATCTGGCCGGGCGCTGATGATCTGGGCCACCGCTTCTTCGTCGGGCGTGGTCGAGGGGATCTGCAGGGCCTGGTCCATGTCGAGCCCCGCGTGGCGGAGCATGGCCCAGACCCGTCGGCGCAGTCGCGTTGTGTAAGGGCGTACCACCACGATCGTGGGCGCCACGCCGCCGAAGGTCTTCACCTCGACCACAGCGCCACCATGCCGCGCATCGTTTCGCGACGCCAGCGGACGGCCCGGATCCGAACTGCTGGCCCCCGATGGCTCCGCTCAGCTCAACGCAGGGCTCCCAGCACATACGTGCGTCGTAGTGACGCGGCCGTGTTGACGATGTCGACCGTGATCGTGCCGTCGGGTGACCGGGTATATCGCTCGATGATCTCGTCGCCCGTGCTCGCGTGTCGCTCGATGGGCAGCTCGTCCAGGGGGTGCTCGGCCAGCCGGGGGTCATAGGGGAAGCGCAATTCCTGCCACGGGGTCAGGTCGCCTCCGGGGCGGCCGTCGTCGCCCAGGCGTGTGCACTCGAGGAAGCGCAGGTGCCCGACCGTGTGCTGCGGTCGGTAGCGTCGCTCCACCACGAGGGCTTGGGCGTCGGGCGGCAGGGTGCCCTTGCTGAGGATCGGGTCGAAGACCTTCTCGCGCCCGCCGTCCGCCTCGCGCCAGACCCCAAAGTGGCGGGTCGTGGCTTCCCGTACGCGGATCTCGGCCTGTGGGTCGGCGGCCACGGCCAGGCCCATCGCGGTGGCGGCGTGGGGCTGGGCCGAGAGCTTGATCTTGCGACCGTAGCGCTCGCGGAGCACGCGGGCGACGGGAGGAAAGGCCACCGAGCCTCCCACCAGGTAGAGCGCGCCCAGCTGTCGCGGCTGCTCGGGGTCTATGCCGTGGGCGGGGAGCGCGGCAAAGAGTCGATCGACCAGGGCGAGCGTGCGCGCCACCAGGGGCCGGCAGCGATCATAGAGTTGCTCGGTGGTGAGTACCGCGGGCGGGGCGGAGGGCAGCAGCGGTCCCGGGTCGACCACCATCCGGCGGCTCTTGGGACGCAGGCCCTCCTTGGCGTCTCGGCATAGCTCCAGCGCGGCCGCGGTCGGGAGCGTGGCGAGGGCTTGCGGGGTTACTTCACCGGACGCTTCGAGGGTCTGCCGTACGAGATCGAGGATCACCGCGTCGAAGTCAGCGCCGCCCAGGTGGCCCAGCCCCTCGGTGGTCAGTAGCTCGAAGCGTCGACCCTCCAAAGAGACCGCCGCGGTGTCGAAGGTACCCCCGCCCAGGTCGTAGACCACCACGTAGCGCTTGGGGCTGCGATTGGAGAGCACCCCCGGCTCGCGATGGGCGTACTCGATGGCGGCGGCAGTGGGCTCGGCCAACAGGCCCTGCACCGAGAAGCCGGCGCGCCCGAACGCTTCGAGCGTGAGGTAGCGTTGGCGGGTGCTGGCGTTGGCGGGCACGGCCACCATCGCGGGTAGGGGGGTGTCGGTTTGATCGGGCAGGGGGAGGTTGCTGCGGGTCAGCAGCATCGTTCGGACCCAGCCCAGGTACTCCACCAGGAGCTCGAGCGCGGTTTGTCCCGGTGGGCCGTCGGGCAGGGGGTCGTCGGGGGCGAGCTGGGACACCAGCCGCTTGACCGACGTAATCGCGCGGGTGCCGGGCGCGGCCTCGGCTAGCCGGGTGCGCGCGGCTTCTCCGAACCACCAGCGGCCCTCGGTGTGCACGGCGATGCCCGGCAGGTGGTCGCAAAAGGAGCCGCCCACGTCGAAGGTCGCCACCGGGTAGCGGCCGCGATCGGCCGCGACGGCCACGGTGCGGGTGGTCCCCAGGTCGATGCCCAGGCGAGGGAGGGACGGGGTGCTCATCGAGATCGCATCGACGCTACCCGAAGCGCGGGGTCACGGGTAGGTGGGCCTGCTCGCGGGGGCCGGTCCGCAGGGTCGTCGATGGGGCCGTGAACGGGGCCGTGAACGGGCCCGTTCACGGGCCATGGTGAAACAGTGCGCGCCCGCTCGACGGTACAATGGGCACCGACGGGTATCGGGCCCGTGTGATCTCCCTTCGTTTCTCATTTGCTCTGGCACTCACCATGACCACGGCCCCCTAAGCGCAGCTGGAAGAAGATCGTCCTTTTCACCCTGGCGGTCATCGTCGTCGGGTTCCTCGGCCTGTTCGCCTATGCGCGGATTGCGTTGGCTCCGAAGACCTACGACGTGGTCTCGATCGATGAACACCACCGATCTGAGCACCGAGCTCAGCCGGGGTATGCCGCTGCTCGAGTTGCTCGCGGGTGCTGAGGAGCGCACGGGTAGGCGTGGCTCGAGGTCGTTGGGCTCGGACAGGGATGGCTCGGGCCCTCAGTCGGTCAGCGTCAGGGTTACACGATCGAGCAGGGCGGCGCAGTTGGGAGCGAGCAGATCGATCTCCAGGGCGACCGTCAGCATGCCATCGCTCAGCACGCAGGGATCGAGATCGATCTCGCAGCGGGTCATCAAGGCGGCCCCGAAGGGCGGGACGAGCAAGCAGCGGCCCAGCGGGAGTCCGGTGGCCAGATCGAAGACCAGGACGTTCGCGGGCTCGCCGGCGTTGGTGGTCGCCTCGACCGCCAGGCGGGCCGAGCGGACCGTCGGCTCGGGGGGCAGCGAGAACACCAGATCGACGCCCCAGGGCGAAAAGCCCGCGTCGGCGCAAGTGGATCCTCCGGCACACCAGGGCGAGACGATGAGATCGTCGGAGCTTGCCCCCGCCCATGGATCGCCGTCGGCGTAGTCGTCGATCTGTAGTCGCGGAGCCTCGGCGCAATCGAGGACGACTTCGGGGGTCAGCGACCATTGGGATAGCGACTGGGGAGGATCGGTGCAATCGGCGGTGGCGCCGGTTTCGTCCGCGACTGCGTCGGTGCTCGATGCGCCGGTCTCGTCCAGGTGAGGCGCGGTGGTGGTCGAGTCTACCGGGTCGTCCAGCGTCGTCGTTGACGGTGCGGAGTCACGCGGCTCGGTCGGGGTGTTCGCCGTGTCTGCTTCGTCCCCTGCGGTCGAGCCCATGGGGTCGGCGGGGTCGTCCGTGGTGCCGATGGCGTCCGGATCGTCTGGATCGTCTGGATCGTAGAGGGGATTGGGGCGGGAGCAGCCCATCAGGGCCGTGGCGCTCAGCAGCAGCGCCATCAGCAGCGACGTCCACAGCACCACGGCTCCGGCCACGGTGGCCGTGAGCGCAGTGGCATGCCGTGAGCTTTGGTTCGAGCGCGGGGCCCACGCTTGGGTCGGGAGGGGCAGGGCGGTCTGGGGCCCGCTGGGCAAGGTTTGCCGAGAGGGAGCGGGCCATGCCGGGGGCGGGGTGTGAAGGTCCGGGTCGAGCACCACGGGCAGCATCGTGCCCGATGCGGTCAGCGTGGGGGTCGGCGACGGTACGTGCGGACCGGTCGACACCGGCCGGAATGCGCCCGACGTGGGCTCGCGGCCCTCGAGGTGATCGAGCGCGCGCAGGGCCTCGGCCGCGCTGGCGTAGCGTTCGGTCTGGTCCCGGGCCACGAGGCGCTCGACGAAGTTTGCGATCGCGTCGGGCACGATGCCGCGTAGCGGGGGCACCGGCGTGTCCAGGCGCATGGTGACCAGCGTGAGCACATCGTCCGATGCAAAGGGCGGGGTCCCGGTGAGCAGCTCGTAGAGGATGAGGCCAGTCGAGTAGAGATCGGAGCGTGCGTTGACATCGATGCCCATTGCTTGCTCTGGGCTCATGTACTGTGGGGTCCCGAACACTTGGCCCGCGGCGGTCAGCCGCTTATGGCCGGTCGGGTAGGCGACCTTGGCGATGCCGAAGTCCAGCAGCTTGACGAGGTCGGGCTCGCCCTCGCGGGAGACGACCAGCACGTTCTCCGGCTTGACGTCGCGGTGGACGATACCCTGGCAGTGCGCGTGATCGAGGGCTTCCAAGAGCTGTCGCGCGATGTTCGAGGCCGTGGCCAGATCGACCGGGACCCCCATCAACTGTCCCAGCTCGACGCCTTCGAGCAGCGGCATCACGAAGTAGCTCACCTCCTGGTCCTCGTCGACGTCGATGATCTCGACGCAGTTGCGATGGGACAGCCGCGAGGCCATCCGCGCCTCGCGTTCGAAGCGGATCCGAACTGGGGGCTTGCTGCGCATCTCCTCGTGCAGGATCTTGATCGCCACCGGCTTGGACAGCCCCAGGTGTGTGCCGCGAAAGACACCCCCGGTCATGCCGTAGCCGAGCACGGCGTCGATACGATAGCGGCCGTTGAGCACCCGGCCGTGCAGCTCCTCGGCCCACTCGTCGGGCGCCCCCGAGTCTTGTCGGGGCTCGCTGCGTCGAGGCGCACCGGGGCGCGGATCGCCGGAGGTCGGCGGATCCGCGCCCCAGGTCAGGAGCAGGAGGGAGTCGAGGGTCAAGCCGTAGGGATCGGCGTGTCGACGGTCTCGGCCAGCGACCACGGAGGTGAGCATGCCCGGACAGGGGCGGGTCAGGTGCCGTCCGTGCGGGCCGTGGTCGTTCATCGTCGTCCGAAGCATCATGGTTCGAGCCGTGTATGCCGGCGGTCTCGGCGAGTTACAGGAACAACTGAATTCTTGATCTCGCTGGAATTTGGTGCGCTTACGGGCTCATTGGGCAATTGCAAAGTCGGGTGATCGACCGATGTCGATCACTCGCGAGACGGTGCGGGTCTTTGCTGTCGATGACGGTCGCCGATCGGCCTGCCCTCATGGAGGTGACGAGTCGGGCTCGCGATCGGCTCAATGGATCGAGTCGTTGGTCGCGGGACAGATCCGGGATGACCGGGACGACCAGGGGAGGTCGGAGACGGCCGAAGAAGGCTAGGGGGCTTGTCGCCGCCCGTGCGGTCGAGTCGTGGTGCCGCTCATCCGAGGGTCGGCCCCGAGGATTATGGAGGCGCGCGGAGGTCGAGTGGACGGCGGAACTCGTAACTAACGTTGTTCTTATGTGCGTGCTAGGAAATAAGGAGGGCTCGTCGAGTCGAGATGCGCCGGCTCGATCCACGACGACCGCGCGTGAGCCGGTCGAATTCGCTCGGGGTTCGGGGGGGCCCGTCCACAAAACCTGAAACCGTCGACGGTGGGCTCGCATACGATGAATGGCATGCCGGTCAGTGATCGGGACCTCCTGCACGCGTGGCGGGACGGCGACGAGAAGGCTGGGGAGGCCCTCTATACCCGGTATTTCCCGTTCGTTCGCAACCTCGTCCGAGGCAAGGCGATCGACGAGGAGGATATCCTGCAGCGGGTCTTCGAGTCGCTCGTGCGCTCTTCGGTCCGGTTGGAGCTCCGCTCGAGTTTTCGAGCCTATGTGGTGGCGGTCATCCGTCACGAATTGATCGCCGATCTACGCCGACGGGCCAGGGATCCCGAGAGCTTCGATCCCGAGATGAGCAGCGCGATCTCGGCGGTGCCCTCTCCCAGTCAGGTGATCGCTCGCCAGGCGGAGCAGCGCCTGCTACTCGAGGCGCTGGTCCGCATTCCGCTCGACGCCCAGATCATCCTCGAGCTGCACTACTGGGAGCAGCTTTCGACCGCCGAGCTCGCGCAGGCATACGACATCCCTCGCAGCACGGCCAAGACGAGATTGCAGCGGGCCCGGGAGCAGCTCGAGCGCCAGCTCCACGCCGTCGCGATCGACCCCGCGGTGGCTTGTCGTACCACGCGGAACCTCGAGCGCTGGGTTCGCTCGGTTCGGGAGCAGGCGGACTGGGAGCTGGGTCGGTGAGCGACGACACCTCGATCGCCCAGATCTTTGCTCGAGACGAGCGACCCGAGGACGGCTTGGCGGACGAGATCCTGCGGCAGCGCGTCGGGGCGCGGCTGTTCCACCGACGACAGCGCAGCGAGGTCACCCTCGGCCGGTTCGTGCTGCGGGGCAAGCTCGGTGAGGGAGGGGGCGGGATCGTCTATGAGGCCGAAGACCCCGAGCTCGGACGTCGCGTCGCGATCAAGGTGTTCGGCGCCGCGGCGCGAGGGTCCGAGTCTCGATCCCTGCCGGGGCGGGCGGCGGCCTTGCGAGCGGAGGCCCGCACGCTCGCCCGGCTCTCCCACCCCAACATCGTCCGCGTCTTCGAGATCGACGAGCATGAGGGCGACCTGTTCATCGTGATGGAGCGGATCGAGGGCACGGATCTGAGCCGGTGGTTGACCGAGCACGGGTCATCGGGTGCGGTGGAGTCCCGAGTACGGCTGCTGCACGGGATCGCGCTGGGTCTGCGGGCGGCGCACCGGCTCGGCATCGTCCATGGTGACGTCAAGCCGAGCAACATCCTGGTCGACCGGGAAGGTCAGGCTCGATTGGTCGACTTCGGCCTGGCCACGGTGGCCGACAAGGAGACGGGAGCGGCGCATGAGCCGACGGTGGCCGGTACGCCAGCCTACATGGCACCCGAGCTGCACCAGGGGGCGCCCGCGTCGGTCCGCGCGGACATCTACGCCTTTTGTGTGACCGCGGTCGAGGTGCTCACCGGCCGACGTCCTTCTCCGCCCGAGCCCGGGGCTCGTGTGCGTCGGGGCGAGGCGTTCGACGACGATGCCCTGTGGCGGCGGATGGTGCCGGGCCGGCTTCGAGCGACCTTGTGCCGGGGCCTGTGCCCCGACCCCGATCGCCGGCTCACGACAATGGAGCCTCTGGTCGAGGTGCTCGGCCGTCGAGCGGGGCTGGGGGTCGGACGAGTGGTCGCGATCGTGGGCGCCACGGCGGTGGCGATCACCGTGACTACGGGGGGGCGTCACCGCGATCCTTGCCAGCCCGGCCCGGAGCAGATCGAGCAGGTTTGGGGCGACTCCCAGCGCCTGACGATCCGGGCTTCGCTCGAAGCGACCGGCCTCGAGTTTGCGCCGGACGCCGCGGATCGGACCGTGGAGCGGATCGACGCCTACGCGCAGCGGTGGGCTCGACAGGTCGAGGCTGCCTGTGCGCGTGCCGGCGAGCGTCGAGACGACGCACACTACCGGCGTGCCGCCTGCTTGAACCGTAGCCTCGCGGCGATGGCCTCCCTGGTCGAGGTCTTGCAGTCGGCGGATCCGCGTGTGGCCGAGTCGGCCACCGAGGCTGCGACGGCGTTGCCCCCACTGGAGACCTGCCTCGAGCCGGCCCCCTCACCCCAAGGGCCTACGCCGCTGGGGGGGACGCTGCTCATCGAGTTGGCCCGCGCGCGGATGAAGGTTCGCGCGGGTGCATTTCGGTCGGCCCTGCCGATCCTCCAGGAGCTCGCGGATCGATCGCATGAGGCCGAGCCGGCCGTACGAGCCGAGGTGTTGATCGCCAAGGCCGAGGCAGAGATCGCCCTGGGCCGGCTGGAGCAGGCTCGTGCGTCGCTCGAGTCGGCGTTCGAGGAGGCCACCGTGGCCGACCACCCGGTGTTGACGGTGGAGGTCGCGGCGGCCCTGACCTCGCTGGTCGGCTATCAGCTCCAGCACTTCGAAGGGGGTCGGGCTTGGGCCCGGGTCGCCTCCGCGGGGGCGGCTCGCCTCCCCCAAGAATCCGAGGTTCACCGGTCAGTTCTTTCGGCCCGAGCCTCGCTCTTGTTTCGCCAGGGGCGCTTCGAGGATGCCCGACCGCTGCTGGAGGAGGTTCGCGATCGGATCCGGGCCAAGGGACCGCCCTGGCCCCCGGCGCTCGTGCTCACCCTCAACGACCTGGCGGTGATCGATCTGAGCCAGGGCGAGTACGAGGCGGCGGCCGAGGGGCTGCGCGAGGCGTCCGCGCGGGGAGGCGAGGTGCTGGGACCCTCGCACCCTGCGTTGGCCGAGATCGACTTCAACCTCGCTCGACTCGAGTGGCTCCATGGACGAGACTCCGAGGCCCGTCGGCTGATGGAGCGAGCCTTGACGATCGCCCTGGCGGCCCGGGGGCCCATGCACGACGCGGTGGCGATGCCGCATGCGTTCCTCGCCGAGCTGGATCTTTACGATGGTCGGATCGATCGCGCCCGCCAGCGGCTTGCGCACGCTCATCGGATCCTGACCACGATCCACCCGGAGGGGACCATCGATCTGGCGGTGGTGTATCGCCTCCAGGGCGAGCTGGCCTTGCGTAATGGTGACGTGGAGACCGCGGTGCAGCGCCTGCGGCGGGCGGTGGAGGTCGTCGAGCAATGGGCCGTAGCCGAGCATCCGCGGATGCCCCGACCCCTCGAGGCGCTGGGTCGCGCCCTTCATGCGGCGGGGCGCGGGGACGAAGCGCTCGTGGTGCTCGAGCGGGCCGAAGCCCTGATGCGGGCGCAGCGGCCGGGGACCGCGATGCCCTGGGTCGTCGCGCTGTCTCGGGCCGCCGTGCTACGCGATGCGGGCCGTTGGGGCGAAGCCGAGGCGATCGCCCGACCCGCGCTCGCGCAGCTTGCCCGTTGCGAAGGGCAGCTGGTGCGCTCGGCCCTCGCCGCCTGGCAGGTGGGCGCGCAGCCACCCCGCGGGCCGACCGGTGACCCGGACGCGGCGAGCCCTTAGGATCGCCCCACCCATGAAGACGCGCAGCCTCCCCTCTTTGCTGTTGGTGCCGAGCGTCGGCCTTGTGTTGAGTACCGCATGCGAAGGCCCGACCGACGACCAGCCGCCGCCGACCGGGGCGCCGCCCGTGGCCACCACCGATCTCGTTCCGAGCACCGGCACGACCGCGGGTGAGCTCTCGGCCGACGGGGAGACCGGCAAGCTCGACGTCGAGCCGGCCGGCGACATGCCCAACATCACCGATGGCGGTGATTGTCAGCAAGACGTGGACATCGTGTTCGTGATGGACGTGTCCACCACCATGGGCCCCTTCCTCGACCAGATGGCCACCGAGATCATCTTCGTCGATGAGGCGTTGCAGGCCCTCGAGCTGCCGGGGCAGCCGCACTATGGGCTGGTGGTGTTCGTCGACGACTACGCCCTACTCAACGGGGGGCAGCCCTACGACAGCGTGGCCGTGCTCCAGCAGGACTTCAATCAGTGGAGCACTTTTACCGCGAGCAACCAGCAGGTGGGGGGCGGCAACGCCAATACCACCTGGCCCGAGAACAGCCTCGATGCGATCTACGTCGCCGCGGCCGGATTCCAGTGGCGGCCGCCCGAGACGACCCTGCGGCTGATCATCCATACCACCGACGACACCTTCTGGGATGGGCCCACCACCGGCAACGGCGTGTCGATCCAGCGCGGCTATGCCGAGACGGTGGAGGCCCTACAGCAGCGAGAGATCCGCGACTTCTCCTTCGCCGCCCAGATCGGGGGCATGTGTGAGTGCGAGGACGTCACCCCCGGATGGTCGAGCCCCTATATGAACATGGAGCCGATTCCAGTGGCGACCGGCGGTGGGGTCTTCGACATCGATCTGGTGCTGGTGGTCCAGGTGTCGCTCGCCGACGCGCTCACCGAGGCCGTGGAGGCGACCATGTGCGAGCCCTATCCGCCGGTGGGCTAAGGGGCAGTCTAGGGCGGTCAGCGAGCAGGCACCGCGGAGCGCTTCGCTCGGCCAACGCGTCGGTGATAGTACGTCGCAAAGGCGATGGTCGGCTTGTCGCTGGGGACCGAGATCTCGACCCCAGGGGCCGGGACCTCCGAGGGCCAGATCCCTTCGACGTTGGGTCGATCTTCGGCAAGGACGAGGGCATTGAGCTTGTCCGCCAGCCACCACACGGGGTTGATGCGGAGCCCGAAATTTCGGCGCGGGACCACGAACTGACGCGACTGGCCCGGGGAGGTCGGCGTACACCAGATGAACAGCCTCCAGATCCGGGGCGCGCGAAGGGGCAGGGGAATGATCACCCCGTTGGGGGGCAAGAACTGCAGCCAGCCCGTGTCCTTGGGAGCGTCGCGACCTGAGAGAAGTCCCCAACGGAGCTCGAATCCTCCGTCATCCTGGCGTTCGAGCGACATCTCGAGGCGAGCGTCGCGGCTGCGTCCCACGGCTCGGCCCAGGGCGCCCCCGATCGTCCAGCGGTGCACGAACGGGATGTGGGCCACGTCGAGCATCGTCTGGATCGCTCGGCTCCAGTGCGCGTCCCAGTGACGGGTGAGGATATGACCGTGCCACCCTGGCTCGGTCAGCGCCGCCGGCAGGCGCGGCCGGGGTGGGTCGTCGTCCCGTACCTCGGTGAAGACCCACACGAGCCCCGCGCACTCGAACGACGGCACCCGCTGTGCTCGCATTCTGGACGAGCGAGGGGTTCCGTCGAGCGGGGTCGATAGACACTGTCCCTTCGCGTCGAACCTCCAGCCGTGAAACGGGCAGGTCAAGCAACCGTCGTCGTCACGCGTGCCGCCCGACAACTGGGTGCCGCGGTGGGGGCAGCGGTCGACAAGGGCCGAGATCTGCCCGTTCGAGCCCCGAAACAGCACGATCGGCACCGTGTCGACGATGACCGCGTGAGTGCTTCGGTTCGGGATCTCGGCCGAGGTCGCTGCGGGCGCCCAGTGGCCGGGCATGGACTCGAAGGTGACCGAGGGATCGTTCATGTCCAGTTCATAGCGGGGGCTGTTCGTATCGCCATGGCATCGATCGATGACCTTCGCGTATCGATCGGACCATGACCGAGTTCCGACACTTGCGCGCATTTCTCGCGCTTGCCGACGAGCGTCACTTTGGCCGGGCCGCGGAGCGGCTCGGGGTCAGCCAGCCGGCGATCAGCCGCGCGGTCGCGTCGCTCGAGAAGGAACTGGGGGTCACGCTCGTCGATCGAACGTCTCGAAGTGCCGTGCTCACCCGGGCCGGCCTTGCGTTCCAGCGGGGTGCCATCGCCACGCTCGAGACGCTGGACCACGCCTATGCCTCGGCGAGGGCCGGTCACGACGGCGGCGTTCGGCGCCTTCGCCTGGGCATGACGATCGGGGCTGCGCAGCCCGGCTGTGGTCGGCTCCTGGCGAGCTTTCGCCGCAACAACCCCAACGCCTTCGTGTCGCTCGTCGATGTCGACGAGCGCCACTTGGCCGACGCCCTGGCCCGCCAGACGATCGACGCGGCGATCGCCTGGGATGCCTGTGTGCCGAGCGGTCTGCACACGCAGCCCGTGGCGTCGGCACCGATGATGATCCTCGTGCCGCAGGGGCACCCCTTGGCGCGTCAGGCCTCGATCGGCCTGCACGACTTGGCCCCCTATGAGGTCGTCATTCCCTGCCGCCATCGGCTGCCGGTGGTGTTCGAGCGCTATCGTACGATGACCCAGGAGGCGGGCTTTGGGGTCAAGCTCGCCGTCGATGTCACCAGCGTCGAGCAGATGCTCGCGGTCGTGGCCGCTGGGGCCGGGCTGGGCCATGCGCCCGTCAATCCGGATCTACGGTACCCCGGGGTCGTCGTTCGCCCGCAAGAGCCCGGCCTGAGCCTCGACTACGTGCTGGTGTGGTCATCGCGGACCGCCCCGCTGGACGCCTTGCTTGCGAACTTCCGAGGGGCGTAGCGTTCGTCGCCCAGCGGATGCCATCCTTGACGCACGCCCCTTCGTCGTGGCGAGTGGTCGGGTCGGGGCTGATCACGTGGAACCGCGAGTGCACGGACCCGGCCCGAGTACCGGCTCGCGTGCTGACGTGTCTCGGCACGGATCCGGGTCGGCGGATCCGCTATGCTCGGCCGATGATCCGCCTCGCGCTCGGAGCCCTGTTGTCGCTGGTCGCTTGCACCAACACCAGCGTGGCCGATGGTGCCGATCCTCCCGCTTCGGATCCGGCCTCGATGCAGCCCGACATCGTCGTGGCCGACCCCGACGCTCCGGCTTCCGCAGTGGTGGTCGGTCCCGAGCCCGACCCGCTGCCCTACAATTGTCAGGCGCCGCTTCGGGTGATCGAAGAGGTTGGCCGGTTCATGACGGTCGCGGCCACGCACGCCACCACGTCGGCGGCTTGCGTCGACGGTCCCGGGCGCCGGGTGACGATCGACGAGATCCTGGTGTGTCCACGGGCGCCCGATGGCTCGCGACGACCCTACGCGGTCGACTATCGGGTGACCACCTGGCCCGAGGGGGGTCGGCAGGTTTGCGGGGCCGAGTGCCCGCCGGTCGTGCCCGATCGTACCCGGCACCAGATCGAGCTGTCGTTCGAGATGAATGGGGGGAAGTTGTTGCTCGAGCCGCCCGCCTCGCTGCCCGGGTTGCCACTCGATTCCACCGCGGCCGCACAGGGGCACGACGGGAACTGCTACGGCAAGAGCCCGGGGTTTTTGCCGCAGCCGCTCTCGCTCTAGGACCTCCCGCGCTTGGTGAAGAGCACCCCGACCTCTCCACGCAGCTGAGCAACATCGGCTTCGCGTGGAGACTGCACCTCGTCGTTGCCCATGCGTGATTTCGCGCAACTACATTGGGCTTGACGAGCACCAGCGTCAGCGGGACCGAGGCGGTGGTCAATCCACGAACGGACCGCGGTGTCGGATCGGCTCGTGATGGGGCTGCCCGCGCAGGTAGGCCAGCCGTGCACCCGCCGTGCCTCGTGCCTCGAGCTCGCCGGCGCCGAGCACCAGGCCTTGTCCCCGGCGGATCGACTGCGTGCCCACGGTGAGCGACCCTTCGATCACATAAAGAAGGGTGCTCGAGCCTTCGGGGATCTGTCGGCGGAAGCGACCGTCGGCCAGCAGGGTGACGTCGAGGTACTCGACCTCGGTGTGCAGGGCGACCGCCGACCCCTCGCCGACGATCGTGTGAATGCGTTGCCCGTCACGCTCGTCGACCGGCATGCGCTCGCCCGCGATACCTTGGTACTCGGGCTCCATCCCCTTGTGAGCCCGCGGAAGGTTGACCCACAGTTGCAGCCCTCGGTTGCTCCCACGGGTGCCGGGCATCTCCGAGTGCCGCGCTCCTCGGCCGGAGTTGAAGCGCTGGGTTCCACCGGCACCGATCCGCGAGTCGTTGCCCAGGTTGTCCCGGTGGTGGAACGCGCCTTCGATCATATAGGTGAATGCCTCGAAGCCGCGGTGCGGGTGATCGGGAAAACCGGCCGGGACCCGCACATCGAAGTCGTCGAGTAGCACGAAGGGATCGAGGTTGCGCAGATCGGGCGAGGGGAAGATCCGCTGGAGCGTCGCGCCGGCGCCATCGGTGGTCGCTCGCGCCTCGATCCGCTGCACGATGGTGACTTCCGAGCCGCGTGAGGGCTCGAGTGGCCGGGAGCCCCTCGGTCCCTCGGCTGCCTTGCCGTGGCATCCCGGCAACCACAGCATCGGGGCCACGCTGGCCAACCCCGCCAGGGCTCTTCGCCGCGAGACGTCCGTCATGCTCCTGCGACAATGACACGCGGGCCCCGGTTTGTCGTGCGGTGGGCCGCGCAACGGGCTGTTCAAAGCTTCGCAACGGCCACGGCGGGGGTGACTCCGACGGCGCTTCTTCGCGACACCCCGAGGGCCAGAGGCTTCGACAACGCTCGCTCGGGCCCGTTCCCAAGAGCCAGAGGCCTCGGTGGAGCGTGGTGCGAAGTTCCGACGGGGCGTGAGGCTCCAGTGGAGCTATCGGTGGGACAATCTGGTCGATAAAATGTCAATTGGAGCTTATGATAGGATAATCTGATGATCGAGAAGCTTCAATAGAGCTATAAATGGGATAATTCAATGATCAAAAGGCTTCAGTGGAGATATAAATGGGATAATCGGGGCGTAAGTGCGATTCTTGTCGGGATGGGTCAGCCCGACGTAGGCGTCGATAGCGCTTTTTCTCGGACGTTTCAATGAGCGACGGGCTCGCTGGAGCTGCTGGGGGTGCTCGCTCAAGCGCCAGTCTTCGTGGGCCGCCGGCAAGGTTCGGATGACGACGAAGGATCGGTCCATCGAGTCCCCGCCATTTGCTCAACGCGGGTCCCTTGCCTCGTGCCACGCTCGGTCACTTCCAAATTGCTATAGAGTCATCTGATTTCGATCGGAAGGAGGTCGACGTGTTACCGGCTCGGGTCGTGTCCAGGGAGCCGCTCGATCACCAGGAGCGGGAGTCAGTCCAGCGGGTGCGGGAGCGCTGGGGTTGCGTGGCGCGGGTGGTGGGGGTGGTGGTGAGTCTCGGTCTCGTCGTCGGGTTCTACGATCACATCGACGAGCATGGTCGCTGGCTACTGTCGCTGAACATGGGCTACTTGTTGGTCGCGGTCGGGGTGCTGTGGGCGGTCGACCATCCGCCTTCGCGGCCGCTTGTGCGGGACATCTATCGCTACTCGTTGGTTGTGATCGACTGTGCGAGCGTCACCTTTGCGGCGTGGTGCGTCGGCACCCAGACCTCCTCGGTCGAGATGCTCTTCGTGCCGTTGGTCGTGGGCTGGTCCATCGTCGGGGGGTTGGCGTATGGCGGTGCGACGGTGCTGTCTTCGCTCACGATGTTCGGCGGCGTGCTCATGGCCGAGCAGTGGGGGTGGATTCCGGTGGCCCCGCTGACTCGCCCGCTCTTGTCGCCGGGCGTAGCGGCGGGCGGCTGGCTGGTGACGTTCATGCTGGTGAGCTTCGGGCTGTTGAGCACGTATCTACTGCTCACCCGGGCGCTGCAGCGGATCGAGGACCAGTCGCAGCGGATCCGCGAGGCCGAGCTGGCGCGCCAGCTCGAAGACTCCCAGCGGTTGGAGGCGCTGGGGCGCCTGGCAGGCGGGATCGCGCACGACTTCAACAACTTGCTGACGGTGTTGGTCTCCACGGCGTCGGTGATGCGGCTGGAGCTCGAGCGCGGGCGAGTCGACCCCACAGCGCTGGATACCATCGTCAGTGTCTGCGCCAGCGGTCATGCGGTCACGCGCAAGCTGCTCGGCCTGGCGCGTAAGGGGCGGTACAACCCCGAGCGGGTGGCCCCCGATCGGATGCTCGAGGAGCTCGCTCTGCTGCTCGAGCGTACGCTATCCAAGGACATCGTGATCTCGGTGGAGCCGAACGTGCGCTCTCACGAGGTGGAAGTCGACCGAGGCCAGCTCGATCATGCCCTGCTCAACCTCGCGATCAATGCCAGTCATGCCATGCCGCAGGGGGGGTCCTTGCGCATGACCAGCCGTGTGGTGCGGCTCGACGACGAAGCGGTGGCCGATCTGACAATCGAGCCGGGGGTCTACGTGGAATTGGCCGTGATCGACGACGGGGTGGGTATGGACGAGGACACCCTCGCCCGGTGTCTGGACCCCTTCTTCACCACCCGGGCTGCGGGCACGGGGACCGGCTTGGGGCTGGGGTCGGTCCAGGGCACGATGCATAGCCACGGCGGCGCTCTGCAACTGCAGAGCGCGCTGGGCCAGGGGACGACGGTTCGGTTGTTCCTACCCGCGCTCGAGCCCTCGGAGCGCCCCGCCCCGGCCCCGAGAGTCTCGGAGCCGACCCGGGCGGTGCAGAGGATCCTCATCGTCGACGACGAGGAGCTCATCCGGGTCGTTGCCTCGCAGATCCTCACGAGCGCGGGACACGAGGTTCGTCAGGCGGCTGGTGGGGCGCAGGCGCTGAGTATTGTGGAGGCCGAGGCGTCGACGATCGATCTGGTCCTGCTCGATCTTTCCATGCCGGGAATGGACGGGGTGGAGACGTTTCGGAAGATCCGGGAGCTCGCGCCCGAGATGCGGGTCGTCATCACCTCCGGACACTTCGAGGAGGAGGTCGGCGCGCGGTTGCGGCGACAAGGAGCGGTTGCGTTCCTGCAAAAACCGTATGGTCGACAGCAATTACTAGAGATGGTCGATGGGAGTGTGCGGCCGCTTGGTCCGTCATGCTCGACAAATCCGTGATCGAGATGGCCTGGGTCGTAACTCAACCCGGTGATCATTGCCGGTGAGCGTCGTGGGCGCACACTCGGTCGGTGCCGGGAACCGTGGAATGATGAGGACGAGTCGGCGGTGGGTGCATTGCGAGGCTCGGCGCGGATCAAGCGTCGTGTATGGCTCGGGTCGCCAGGGTCTGAGGACGAGGGGAGAGACAATACGTGCGAAGATCGGTGAGCGAATGGATGCTGGCGTGGGGGCCTTTGGTGCTGGCTTGTGCCGCTGGCCAGGGCCCGAGGGACTCGGCTGGCTCGGCGAGCGGGAGTCCCGAAGACGGGGCCACGACCGGGGCCGTGTCGAGCACCGAGGCCGGATCCGACCTTGACCCCTCAGGCCCGGACTCGACCGGGGCAGACGGCGCCGGGACGGAGTCGAACCCTGACGGGACCGGCGGAACCTCGGGAACGGACGGGGTCATGGATCCGTCGAGCAGCTCCGGAGGCGCGTCGGGCTGCGTGGGCGAGCCGGTCGTGCACTTCGTCTACTTCGTCGAAGCCGATCAGGTGTTCTCGGATCAGCAGCGCAGCGACATCGAAGACTTTGCTTTCGAATTCCAGCAGTACTGGTTCGAGCAGCTGGGCTCCACATTCTATCTCGCACAGCCGGTGGTCGAGGTGATCATGGCCGACCATGAGAGCGGCTGGTACGTGGAGACCGCCGACGGGATCCATGGTGACCCGCGCTGGTACCGGCTGGGGAACATCAAGAACGAGGTCTACGCCAAGCTGGGGATCGAGAACTTCGATCCCCTGCACCGGGTCGTCAACTACCCGATCGCCCGCTTCGACGGGCGTGTGGGGGTCAACTTCGGCGGGGCCTGGATGGACGGCGACGATATGACCTGTATCCCCGACGATGGCCCCACCTTTCCCTACGACGACAATGGCCCCGCCCACTGCATGGGTCACGTGGCCCACGAGTTCGGTCACGTGCTGGGCCTGGCTCACGAGGGCCCCGAACAAGACTGCATGCAGTTTGGGTTCTACGACAGCGTGGGCGGCACTGGGATGTGTGACTTCTACCCGGACAACGTGGCGGCGATCCTGGACGACCCACAAAATGCGGGGTGGCTGAACGCGGAGCCGGGCCAGACTTGCGTTCCCGCGCGGTAGGGGGGCACTCGCTAGTTCAGCTTGATGAGCTCGCCGCGCAGGACGACCTCGTCGGAGGCATCGACCTCCACCTGCCCCTGCGTCGCTTCGACCTGTACCTGCTTGCCTTGGAGCCGCAGCCGGCCCGGAGCGGCGAGCTCTAGATCCTCGTGCAGCACGGTGACGACCGGCCCCGAATCGCCCTCGTGGATCTCCAGCAGCGGATCGCCCTGGGAGCCGACGATCCGCACCACCTCGTCGCGTCGTAGCTCGATCTGGGCCGCGCGACTTCGCTCGGGCGCGGGACGCCGAGCGAAGCCGTCCAGGACTCCGGTGACCACCGGTTCCTCGCTGCCCTCCGCGCGTAGCATCAATACCCGGTCTTCGGTGCGTACGGGCAGCCCCTGGAGCGTTAGTAGCCAGCGCTCCTTGGTCTGCCCCTGCGCGGTCTGCCAGCGCACCTGTACGCGGCCGCCCAGCGTGGGGTGACGGTCATCGATGACCCGCCCCATCAGGCACGAGGACCCCGGCGGGGGCACTTGCCGGCTGGCCTGGTGCTCGTCGAGCAGGACATCGAGGGTGTTGGTCTCGGCCGGCGGTTCGAGGACGACCTCGCTGCGCTCGTCCTCGGGCTTCATGGGTCCTAGTTATGCCCGCCGTATCGCTCGGGGACAAGTCATCCTCGGTCCCGCGGCCGGTGCCGGCCGATGGATAATGGGTGAGAACGAGCATCGGCGCGGCGCGTCCTTGCGACGATCGGGTATCATCGAACCGCATGCACTTCGAGAATCGCACGCCCTTCGGCGCGGGGCTGCTTCGAACCTCCGTCGGCAACGGCATGATGGCGGGATCGGTGCTCGTGCGGATCCTCTATGCGATCGACGGCGAGGTGCTGCGGCCGGTCGACGAGCTGCTGCCTTGTCCCGCCGACGGGGAGGAGACGATCTTCGGGGTGTTCGAGCCCGACACGCCCTACGACAAGAACGGGGTCGACCTGGTGGTGGTCGGCCACGTCTATCCGCCCGATCCGCCTGCGGTCGCCACCACGGCCACGGTTCGGGTGCTGACCCACGACGGCCAGCAGTGGACGCGCGACGTCGTCGTGTTTGGCGATCGGCACTGGCAGCGATCGGGGCGGCAGTGGAGCGCGTCCCCGCCGGTTCCCTTCGATCGCATGGAGATAAGCCTCACCCGCGCCTTTGGGGGCAGCGCCGAGCGGGAGGACATGCGGCTCGAGTACCCGCTCAATCCGCACGGGATCGGCTTTTATACCAGCGAGGCGCAGGCCGAGGGCCAGCCGCTGCCGAACTTCGAGGAGCCCGATCAGCGCATCGTGACATGGAGCGACGCGCCCGAGCCCGCCGGGCTGGGCTTTTGTCCCTACGAGCTGGGGATGCGTGCTCGCGACGCGGTCGCGGTCCGCGACGGGCAGCCGCCGTCGTTCGATCTGGTGGGGCTGCTCAGTAGCGCGTTCCCGAGGATGGTGGCGCCGCCCATCGTGTCGGGGCAGCAGATCCAGCTCGAGCACTTCACGCCACAAGGGCGGCTGGCCTTTGGCGTGCCCGACCCCCAGGTGCGGGTGCGCATGCGGATCGGCAGCAAGACGGGCGAGCGCCCGCTCGGGGTCGAGCAGATCGGAATCGCCCCCGACCTCGGCCGCGTGTTCGTCACCTACCGCTACCCATTTCGCTACCAGCTACGCGCCGGCGAGGAACGCAGCTGCTTGCTGGTCCCCGCCGCCGAGTCGCTGCCGGCGAGCGCTTGAAGAGCCTGCCCATGGGTCACAACGTCCTCAAGCCCTGCTTCCCCATGATCGGCTTCGATCTGCACGGGGAGATCTCGGTCACCCCGCCGTGGAACCCCGCGCCCTCGTTCCCGCACGTGTGCTTCAGCGTGCTCAACGGGATCGTCATGAAGCGGGACAAGACCAGCAAGACGACCCAGGACGGCGGCAACATGATCATCCGCCGCACCTCGGACATCGGCAACCTGATCCCCCATGTGCCGATCCCACCGATGCCCAACCTGGTGCTCCTGCCGCTGGTCATCGGGTTCTCTGGATCCAAGAGCTATTTCGGTCCGGCCTCGGTCCAGGCCGAGGGCAAGGTCATCGGCTGTGCGCTGATCTTCGTGGTCGACCTCAACGGCAACTGCTGGGACATTCTGTCGGCCGGCATCGGCCTGGTGGCGCCCACCGGCGTGGTGATCACCTGGAACACGGTGGAGACTTCGCTGACCTTCGGCGACATTCTCGGGGGCTTTATCACCATGGCCATCGACGCGGCCTGCACCGCCGCGTTGAGCTTCTTGGGCGGCAAGCTGGCTGGGCGGCTTTCGGGGCCGATCGTCCGGCGGATCATGGGGTCTCGCGTGGGGGGGTACCTGATGAGCAAGGCGGCCCTGTTCGCCAAGCCCCTGGTGGAGAGCGTGGTGGAGAGCACCATCGGCGGCGTTTTGCTGTTCGTGACCGGCTCGCCTTTGGGGCACAGCCTTCCTGGCTTGCTGGGCAGCGATGTCGATGCGGGCTCGGCGGGCAACACCTGGGGCTACGACCTCGGCAACGCGATCACCGGTGACAGCCCCGGCAATGGTTCGGCCCAGGACGCGGTGGGCACGAGCGACGGCAACGTCCCCTCGGCGTCCGAGCAGGCGGCCCAGCGCGATGCCTTGCAGCAGCCGGTGTCCGACGGCTCGCCTGCGCCGGGGCAGCCGGGGGGGGATCTAGCCAATCAGCCGGTGGAGACCTGGTGAACATGCGAGCCGAGCGTTGTAGCGAGACGGTCTTCCAGGTGGGCGGCAACGATTCCGCCCATCGCCCGCAGATCGCGGTACTGGTGAAGCGGACCTATCGGATCGTAGGCGGCCGCGCGTTGCTGGCGGACGAGCAACTGCCCATGCGACCGCTCGAGTGGGACGACTCGGTGCCGGGACACCATGTGCTCTACGATGCCGACATCTACCCCGACAAGGCGCTCACCGACGTCGTCGTCTTGGGTCATGCGTACGCCCCGCCGGGGACCCGGCACGGGCAGGCGTCGATCCGCGTGGGCCCGGTGCACAAGCGCCTCGAGGTGATCGGCGATCGCCGGGTCACCCTGGGCCAAGACGGACGGATCATCTTCTCTGAGCCCGAGCCGTTCGAGCGCATGCCCGTCACCAAAGAGCGCGCCTATGGGGGGCGTGACCTGGTCACCGAGAGCTCGTGGGGCAATCCGTACGCGCTGCTCGAGACGCAGGTCGGCTGGGACGCGGCGGCGCACAGCCCCTTTGCCTACCCGCGCAACCGGGCCGGTCGGGGCTACCTGGTCACGCCGACCGCGGAGGCGTGCGAGGCGATCGAGCTGCCCAACCTCGAGGAGCCCGGAGCCCTGCTGACCCCCCGGACGCTTGCGGTCGAGCATCCGGGTCGCTGGCCCACGATGCCCCTGCCTTGGTTTCTGGGCTGGACCCACCTGGCCGAATTCCCTCGGATCGCGTTCGCCGGCAGCATGCACCCGTGTCATCCGAACCTGGGTCCGCTTGCGGAGGTCGTGCGGGGGTTCGTGCCGTCCGACTTTCCTCGGCTGGGGAAGGTCGAGGAGGTCTATACGCCGCGGTTTTGGAACGGTGCCTCGCTGGGGCTCACGCTGGGGCCGTTTACCCACGAGGTGCACAGCATCGAGTTCGAGCTCGAGAACCTGCACCCTCGCCAGCCTCGGCTGCGATTCACCCTGCCTCCGGGGCGGCCGCGCATCTGGACCGGCTCGTGGGACGGGAAGTTTGCGGCGACCGAGCCCAAGATCCACCATGTGGTGATCGAGCCGGACGAGGATCGGGTCAGCGTGGTGTGGGGAGGCAAGAACGTGGCGTCGCGGCCGTACATGGCGGAGGAGCTCATGGCCATGCCGCTGCGGGTCGAGTGGGACTGAGCGAGATCCTGCAAGGGCGGCCGTCGGGGCAAGCCGCGGGCCGGTCGTGGTTGGAGCGGCCCGTGGCACCGGGGTGGAGGGGCTCAGCGCGAGGTCAAGCGCACCACCCCCGCTGCGACCATCACGATCATCAGCGGGATCAGCCCGAGCGTGAGCAGGGCGTGGGCCGTCGCGCTCTGGCCAACTTGGGCCAGCGTGGTCGAGCGGGCAACCGTGATGATCGGTACGCGGGTGCCCGGCGAAAGATCGCGACAGTGACCCTGAGGCACCGCGATCTCCAGGCTTCCGTGGGCGGTTTGAAGCGTCAGCTCGCAGCGTGGGTACCGGCTGTCCACGATGGATTCATGCTGCGTCACGGTGCCGTCCTCGGAGGTGCCGATCCACAGTCGGGCGTGGTAGCCGACGGCGAGTAGTTGCATGACCACCGCGGTGATCACGGCCCATCGCGCCAGGCCGAGGTACGCGCCCCGGTCGTCGCCGTCGCGGCGCAGCCCGGTGATCACGAAGCCGAGGGCGAGCAGTAGCGGCAAGGCGAGGTTGACTCCGAACACGACGACGAGCGACCAGAGCGGAGCATGGTGGAGGTGGGTTTCAATCGGCATCCGAGCGCCCCTGGCAGTCTAACGGTCGATCGCTACGCACAACGCGCCAGGTTGCCTCGGCGTGGGGCTACTGGAGCACAGGGCTACCGGAGTGCTGGGCGACCCAAGGGGCTGGCGGGGCAAATCAATGGGGCGAGTCCGCGGGGCGAGTCCGCGGGGTTTGCCGGTCGGCCCATGGGGCAGCGCTGGCCCGTGGACATCCCGGGGGTGGTCGGGTAGAAGCAGGCGTCGCGCGTGAAATTCGAGAACCCGACGCCGCTTTCGGCCCGCATGTTTCGGGGCGAGCCCGCTGCCGCACCTGCGGCGAGCGGTGACGCTGCGGGTGACTGGGGATCGCCGCTGTCATCATCGTCCTGGCGCCGTCCCCTTGGTCTCCGAGCCGGAGCCCTTCGAGACGATGCCGCTGGGCTACGATCGCGCCTACGGCGGGGTGGATCCCCGAGTGGACTACCCGGCAACGCCGGCCGATGGCGAGGATGCGCTCGGTCTGCTGATGACCGTGCCCGGGGCCTATCCGCGCAATCCGGTGGGGCGAGGTTTCGTGGTCGGCAACGCTCCGGAGCGGATCGACGGGCTGCGGTTGCCCAACGTCGAGCGGGTGGATCAGCAGCTCCGCCCGGAGCGGATCGTCTGCGCCGACATGCGGCAGTGGGCTCGACAGCCGGTGCCGGGGGGGCTGGGTTGGGTCGATCTGGGTTGGTTCCCGCGCTGTGTGTTCGGGGGGGCGTTGCCTCTGTTTCCTGCTCCGCCCGACGTGGCCGAGGTCGGCCTGGGGGTGTTGCCGGCGGATTTCGCCACGCGCTGGGGTCCGGGGCGGCGGGGCCTCGGTCCCGACGATCCCGCCGACGTTCTGGCCGATCTGGTGATCGACCACCGGCTATTCAACGGCGCCTCGCTCGGGTTGGTCGTGCCGCCGCTGCGGGGCGACGAGGCCATCGTCACCACGGGCTTGTGCCCGGAGGGCCAGCTCGCCCTGCGGCTGCCCGCCGATCCTCCCCGTGTGCACCTGCGGCTGGCCGGTCGTCCGCTGGAGGTTCGGCTGATGATCCACACGGTGGGGCTGCTGGTCGACGAGCGCCTGGTCTACTTGGTGTGGCGAGCGAGCGCGCCGGTTCCTGCCGATCATGCCCTGGGAAGAGCAACCTTTACCGATCCCGATCGAACCGGTCTCGAAGAGCTCGAGATCCTGGTGACCTGATCCGAGCCCTGATCCGAATCTTGGCCCCCATGTCTGTCCCGATCCCCGCCTCGACGACCGTCGTCTCCCTGCGTCGCTACGTGGGCCACGCCCGGTCGGTCTGGCCGTGGCTGCTCGGCGGCAACGCGGTCGTGATCGCGACCGCAGCGGGGCTCGACGCCCTGCTGTCGAGTGTCGCGCTCCCCGTGCCGGCTCGGGTCGCGGGGGTCCTGGGGGGTGCAGGGCTCGTGCTCGGGCTGGTCGTCCTGTGCGCTCGCCGCCGTCGCGGGGCGAGCGTCGGGCGGCTCGCGCTGACTCCTCAGATCCTTACCGTTCAGCTGGGGCGCGGTCGCTCGCTGGTCTGCCCGCTCACCGCGGTGTCCGTGCGTCGGCTGGCCTACCTCCACCACGAGGGCGGGGTCGGGCACGAGCATCTGCCCGTGCTCGAGCTGCGCCTGCGTGGCGAGGCGCCGATCCTCATCGCGGGTGAAGGGGCGGTGGCGTGGTCCCAGACCGATGGGGATCTTTACGCGGCTCCGCTCTACGTGGTCGACGGTGCGGGTTGGTCGGCCCTGGGGTCGAGCTTTGGCGTGTGCTGAGGCGGGGGCGCTCGCGGCCGGCCTTGAGCCGTCCTTTCATGCAGGGGCGGCTAGCAGCAGGGCCTGACCGACCATCCGTAGGAGGGTCTGCTCGACGACGTGGCGCAGGGGGGCCTGGATCGCCTCGCGATCGCGCAGGGGTCGCTCGTCGAGGGTCAGCGACAGCGCATCGGCGATCACCAGATCGGCGAGTTCGTCACACAGCCGCGGCAGGTCGTGTTCACCGTCGAGGCGTTGGATGATCTGTTGCTGAGCGCGATCGATCCGGATCACTTGGTGGTGTAGGCTCGCCACGAACCTATTGCGCCGCGCTTGTGCCCGTGCGACCCGGCTCACCCGCGGTCGTTCGGTGGGCTGGGTCGCCAGCGGAGGGATCCAGCGGCGCACGCCGATCCCGCCGCCGAAGCAGCACCCCAGCAGATCGGTGGCGAGGGTCTGTCTTGCATCGGGGGCGAGCGGCAGGCCCGCCTCGCGCACCAGCGCCGAGGCTCGCGCAAAGAGATCATCGACCCTTAGGGCCATCGGCCACGCGCGCGCTAGCAGCACCAGCGCGGCCTTGGTCACGGACGACGAGGTCTTCATCTCCACATCGCCGGGCCCGGCGAACACGTGGGGGACGTCGGGGGTCAGATCGATCGGCGCTTCGCCCAGCGGGCCGGTGTACTCGAACGACAGCGGGGCGGCGGCGGCGGGGCCGAGCTCCCGACGCAGCTCGATGCCTTCGTGGCAGACCACCGTCGCGCGAAATTGCCGGTTGCGCACGAAGTCCATGTACTGCTCGCGAGTGAACAGATCCGGGGCGATCCGCTCCAGCGTCTCGGTGGCGGTGGGGCTCAGGCCGGCGGCCAGCATCGTCTGCAGATCGGTCTCGCCCACGTACTGGAGTTGGTGCTGCTGCAGCCGCTCGGCAAACTGGTGGAAGTAGATCGGTTGGTTATCGTCCTCGAGGTGCTCGTGGTAGAGGTAGTCGTCGGGCAGCGCCTGCAACAGCGCCAGCTCCTTGCGCAGCGAGGTGCCGTAGGCTCCCTGCTGATCCGACACGTTGTGGCCGAGGAAGTTGAGCAGGGCCTTGGCTTGGCGTACCCGAGTGGCCGGATCGCTCAGCTCGCGCACGTGATAGCGCATCATGTGTCGCACCATCTCCCGTAGGTGCCAGCCGGGATAGACGTTGTAGCTGACGTAGCCCACCCCGTTGGGTCGTAGGCGAGTGCGCAGGATCTCGAGGATCTTGTCTTGGACGGCGGGGGGGACCCATGAGTAGACGCCGTGGCACACGATGAAGTCGAAGGTGCCCCACGTCGCGTCCACGGTCATCAGGTCGGCGTGGCGCAGCTCTATGTTGGGTAGCCCGGCTTCCGCGATGATCTCGCGGCCACTCGCGATCTGCTCCCGCGAGCGATCGACCCCCACGAACTCGCTGTCTGGCAGCAGCTCCGCCATGGGCAGCAGGTGGCCACCGGCGCCGCACCCCAGCTCGAGCACGCGGCATGCGGTGACGGGGGCCGGGTGGGCGCCAAAGAGCGACGCGACCACGTGGAGCCGATCGGGATGGGGTTGGGGATAGGGGTAGCTGGTGTAGGGGACCTGGTCGTAGCTATCGGGGAGGTCGACGGGGGGGTCGACGGGGGGGTTGGCGGGTGGAATCGTCATGGAGCCTCGCGCCCGTCGTCATCGGGTTTGTTCGCACAGCTCGGGGCACAGCTCGGGGCGCGGTTTGGGGCACAGCTCGCGCTAGTTGAGCTTGACGGTACCCCCCGCGAACTCGCCGGTGGCTCCGCCGCCGTCGATGTTGACGGTGGTGCCCTTGATCGTGATGGCGCTGTTACTCACGGTGACCCCGCCGCTGCTGGCGATGACCTCGCCGCTCTTGCTCAGCAGGGAGACGGTTCCGCCCTTGACGGCCGCGTCGCCCGTGAGCCCGATCTTGGCTCCGGCGTTGGCCACCAGATTGGCGTCGCCCGTCAGCTTGAGGAAGGAGCCGCCATTGGAGCGGAGCTGGGCATGTCCCTCGAGATCCAGGGTGCTGCCGGTGTTGGCCTTGGCGTTGATGTTGCCGGTCATCTTTATCGTGCTCTTGCCGTTGGAGGTGGCCAGGATGTTGGCGTCGATGACGATCGACGAGCCTCCGCCGGCGCACAGCTTGATCGAGGTTGGATCCACCGTGATCGTGCTGCCCCCCACCTCCAGCTTGAACAGGGTGGGGGCGTCGAAGAGGATCTGCTTGTCGGCGTGGAGCTTGTAGGTGTCGTTGATGGTGACGTGCTTGCCCTTGACCGCGCACTCGGCCTTGGACGCGCCGGCGGGGCTGCCGTTGACGATGATCGTCTGGTGGCCCTCGATGGTGACCAGCTCGCTGCCCTTGACGGTGCGGGTGCGATCGACGTCGACGTTGTGGGTTTGGTTATGGCCCACGGTGGTCGAGTGATCGTTGCCCACCACCTCGTTCATGTCTTTTTGGGCGTGGAGGAAGACCTCCTCGCTGCCCTTGGCGTCCTCGAAGCGTAGCTCGTTGAAGCCGCCGCCGCCGACCGAGCTGTTGGACTTGATCGTGCTCTTGGTCTTGTCGTCGGGCAGCGTGTAGGGCGGCGGGTTGGCGCTGTTGTACACACAGCCGGTGACCAGCGGCCGGTCGGGGTTGCCGTCGAGGAACTCCACCACCACCTCCATGCCGACCCGGGGCAAGAAGAGCGTGCCCCAGCCGGGGCCGGCCCACATCTGGGCCACGCGCACCCAGCACGACGAGGTCCCGTCGTGGGGGGAGTGCTCGTCCCAGTGGAAGCGCACCTTGATCCGCCCGTGCTTGTCGGTGTGGATCTCGTCGCCCGAGCCGCCAGTCACGGTGGCCGTCTGGGGGCCGTAGACCCGTGGCAGGGGGGTGGTACGCGCGGGGACGAAGGGGCGGGCGTTGGGGATGCACTCGAAGGCGTTGTCGTAGCGGGTGCCCTCGTTGCCGTCGGAGCGCTCGGCCCCCGGGTCTTCCCCTTGGTGGGTGATCCGAGTCACCAGGAAGTCGGGGTCGTCGAACATGGGGACCGAGCGGTCATCGAGCTTGATCCGCGCGCCGGCGAACAAGCCCACCACGTTGGAGCGGCCCTGGCCCAGCTGAGTCTGGCGCTCGAAGGCCTGGAAGCGGCGCTGAGCCTCCGTGCTCACCTCGTCGATGGCCGCGCCGTCGAACGCCGAGGTCGGTTCTGCGCCGGCCTGCTCGTCGACCGTCTTGCGCTGCCCGCTGAACACGTACTGTCGGCGCAGCGGGGTGGGAGCCTCCCCCGGCGCGGCGGCCTCGGGGGGCTGCGCCGGATCGAAGGCCTTCCAGTTGAAGCCGCGCACCACCACCTGGTTGGGCCGCAGGGGCTGGCACCAGTCGAAGAAGCGCAGCGATTCCCGATCGGCCAGCTCGGGTTGATCGGTGATGATGGGGATCATGCCGCTGGCGTCGGGGTCGATGATCTCCGCGTCGGTGAAGGCGCTGTTGGGCTCTTGGGTGCTCTGGTCCACGAGCACCAGCTGCTCCTTGCTGCCCTCGGGTCGGAAGAAGTAGGTTATCCCTTCTTCTTCCATCAAGCGGCTGACGAAGTCGAGCGCCGACTCGCGAAATTGGATGCAGTAGTCGCGCTTGGGGTAGACGGCCGCGTCGGTGGACAGGCCCGATGCGTCGAGGCTGCGCTCGAACGCGCCGAGGGCGGGCTCGAGGACCTCTTTGAGGATCTCGGGGACGGTGCGGTCCTGGAAGATCTGGCAGCCGGCCTGCTGGTCCAACAGGCGCAGGGCCGGCACGATGTGCAGGCGCAGGGCCAGCTTGCGGTCGACGTTGACCCCGATGTAGTCGACCCGGGAGATCACGCCGCAGACCGAGTGCATGACCTCCGTGCGGTCGATGTCGAGGTGGGCGTCGGCGCCGAGCAGCTCGTTGGGGTCGACCGTCACGTCCTCGGTCAGCAGATCCACCAGCAGCGTGTAGGGCTCCGACAGCGCCTCGGTCAGGTGGAATCGCCGCACCGCCCAGGCCGGGTTGGGGCCGCCCTGCACCTCGAACGCGTACTCGACGGAGGAGATCGGCTCGGCCATCGTGGGAGCACTATGACACGGGGCCTGCGCGAGCAAAAGCGCCGACGCGCGGTCGAAACCGCGAGCGGAGGTCGGCTTGCGAGTCGAGGGCGGGGGCTCGCGAGATCGTCGGTTCCCCGGGGTCGGGGTCGGGGTGACGCTGGGCGTGGGTGAGCGGATGGGCGTTGGGCTCCGGGTGTCGTACCCCAGCGTCGATGCGTCATCTTGGCCCGGTCGTGCGTGTGGGCATGCTCGAGGGTATGGCGCGGCTCCACGGGGAGCAGATCCGCACCGAGCGTGTTGGCTCGCGGCTGCTGGTGTTGGCTGGCCTGGCGACGTGGGCACCGGCGTCACGGAGCCCGTCGGCGTGGTGCTCGGCGCCGGCCAGACCTTCGGTGAGAGACTCGGGTTGCCGTCTTCTGGCGGGTCTTCGATGCGTGGGTCTCGGACCTCACCATCATTCCACTGGGCCCATCGGTCGGGCACGCCTCGATGTCGTGCTCCGCCGACACCTGCAGCCTTGGTGGATCTTCTGATGATTGTCGTGTGTGAAGCTCCACTCCCGATATGCGCTTCGTTTCATAGAACGGGCCGGTTTTTTCGTAGATTCTACCGAGTATCTCAGAGGGCGCCGTATCTACAATCGGGACGGGTCCAGGCGGTCCTGGCACCACCTGAGGGCGGTTACCAGCACCATGGGCCGCAGGCACGGGACTATATCGAGCATGTGCGGGTGTTGCGCTGGCTGTGAAACAGGCCAGGAACTCTTGCTCGATCCTCCCGAGACTCGAAGGAAACAGCAAAGCTCATGCTCAGTAAAAGCCGTAATTCACTCAATATGAATGCTGGCCAGGTCTTTACCGCGAGCAAGGAGGGTTGGGCTTGCTATCCAAGTCTTCCGAGGCGCAAGTCAACTAGGGCCCGACACGGAGGGGCGACGATCCAAGCGGCCAAGGCACCTTCCGCCGTGGTCTTCCGCGCCGACGCGCGCTCGCCTGAAGAGATCTTCAAGGTAGGTTTCTCGCCACGCATGGGTAATGGCATCAAGATCGGCGATGGAGGGCAAATGACTGGTGGCGTGTCTACTTCAAAAAGGCTCGATGTTGCCATCCGATATGCAGCCGCATATGACGGATATGTGTATGCGGCTGTGGGGTCCGAGGGCACGAACATCCTCGATATACTGGTTTCGAGGGGGAAGAAGGCTGAGGGGCTCAATAACGCGTTGAGTCAGAGCGAAGTTGCCTTCGGCAGCATTCCTGCCGATAAGATCATCGCAGCCCGTAGGTGTAGTCAAGATGGCAATAAATCGATCATGACGGGGCAGGTGATCCGCAATCCTTCAGCCAACGTCAGCGAACAGGAAGCGCAACTGGGTATTGGGTACCTGAATTTGGAGCTGCGTGTACCCTCAGAATATCCGCATTGATCGGTCGGAGGATGATCGGTCGGAGGATGAGCAGTCGGAGGATGAGCAGTCGGAGGATGAGCAGTCGGAACGCCAACAGCCGATGAGATCGGATCCAGAGAAGGGGCGGCGTATTATGGCGTGGAAGATGCACGGACAGCCCAGCGTTGAGCAGGTCGAGGACACGGCGGTGCGCTCCTGCCCCTCGTATGGCGAGCCTTTGCCTGACGATCTGCGTCGTTGCGCACAAGAGCTCTTCGGGGAGGATCTCTCGGATGTTCGCGTATTCATCTCGAACGCCGCAGAGAAGATTGGCGCACGAGCCTTCACAGTGGGGTCACAGCTTCACTTTGCGCCTGGAGCCTACGACCCGCACACTCCGGCAGGAGTACGCTTACTCGGGCACGAGATCGCGCATGTACTCCAGCAGCGTCATGGCCGGGTAGAGAGTCCGTACGGCTACGGGGTCGTGATCGTGAACGATCCCGTATTGGAGGAAGAGGCCGAGCGCATGGGTGCAGCTTTGCAGATGATGCGCGACAAGATCGATGTTTATCCAAATTACATGATTGTGCCGCAGAATGATGCTGTTACGAGAATAATTCAGGAGTACGTGGGTCATGTGGAGACTCGAACGACTCACTTCATCTCACTTCTGTTCGCTGGCGCGCTATGCTATCTATGCGCCGGTGGTGATAGGTCCAAGCTTGGCGCCATCTATTCAGACACGGCCGAGGCGCAGGCCGGTACTGGGGTCCGCATTCAGGGCAACGACGTGATGGAGAAACAGAGCTACGACGCCGCTCACTTCATGAATACGACGCTTCGGCCGAAAAATTTCCCCAACCTCACAGCAGCGATCAAGAAAATGTATGAAGCTTCTGCCGCGACGAGTACGCAGTTCCAAACATCCAACGTGTCTGCTGACAAAGTCATCGACAAGATCCAGACTGAGGTCAAGACTGAGGTTCTCACCAAATTTGCTACGCTAGACTGCACGGAAGCAAGGCGCCTGGTCTTCGAGACCAATTATGTAGCGCAGGTGGTGGAAAATTATCTGGCGAAAATTCTGAGTCGGCTAAAGCAAAATTTCGAGGCGGATAACATGAGCAAGATTCTAAAATTGGCCTCCTACAATTCGGCTATCATGGCTATCGAAGGACAGCAAAAAGTCGTTGACAAGGTCACGAACCAGGTCATCGAGTATATTTATCAATGGTGCGTTGAGTGCGCGGTGTGAATGCGTCGAGTCAGGTGACGAGGGCGAGGTTGACACTCATACACTCTTCATGAAGCCTCCTCGGTGCTGGTCGAAGTGCGCGCTCCCGTCCGGTCGCTCCTTTGGGCTCGGCTACATGGGCAGCCTGCATATCCAGACCATCCAGACCCGCTTGAGTCGAAGGACGCGCGGTGTTGCGGGGTCGGATCGGAGCTTGAGGGGCGTCGTTTTGCCCGACGAATGCCCTGTTCGTGCCTGTGCGCGGGTCGATCTGACGGCGCTCTGCTCCCGCGATGCGTTCATCACGGGCTGCTATACATGTCGGTGGCACTGGCCGAGCGCGGAAAGGAGATCGTCGCGAAAACGACCCGGCGGCGAGTAACGCTGGATTGTTTCTGCGGGTCCGGTTCGTAGGCATACCGCTTTGGCGATGAGCTGGTGCGATTCTGCGGCACTCCGTGCTCCCGGCACCTCGGCAATGGGCTATGGTCCCGTCATGGTGGGACGAGCGGGGTCGAGTTGGATCGTGGTTTCATGCCTGGTGGGTCTCGGCATGGCCGTAGGTTGCGGCGAGGGAGGCGGCTCGAGCGACGACGGGAGTCCGGCGACCGGGTCGGGCCCGATGCCCACGGGGGGACCGGGTGGCAGCGCCGACGCGGCGGACGCACCGGGCACGGCCGACGAGTCGAGCGGTACGGGCGGCAGCTCGGGCGAGCCTCCGAGCGAGCCCGGTGTGCACAGCACGGTGACCACCGAGCTGCCGGGTGGAGGCCCGATGGCCTGCGAGTGGGAGTGGACGATCCGCACGATCCACTATCACCCTTCGGCCGTGGTCCCGCGCCGGATGTACTCCAGCGCGTGCAACGACGGGGGAACTCGCACCATGTTCACCTCCCTGACCGTCGGCGACAACGCGCCGCACCCCGACGAAGATCCCTCCTCGGGCGGCATCATCGTGTCGACCCTCGACGAGGCCACGGGCACGCTCACCGCGGTCTCTACCCGCCACTTGCCCGAGTGCATCTCGACGCACGGCATAGCCACCAGCGACGATTGCTCGACGGTCGGCGTGCTGTGCCGGATCCCCAGCGGGTCGATGGGCTACGACAAGGACGTGCTGGCGACGCACGGAAGCGCGGACTGGATGACGCAGCCCTACGTCTGCGGCGATCGGGGCCTCAACGACGAGATGTGGCTGTACGAGTGGGAGGGCGGCGACATCCAGGCCGAGCCCACCCGCTACGTGGTGCACCGGGCGATCGGCAGCTGGGAGTACGGCAACAACTACCTGCGCGTGGGCGACGACGGGTCGACCTACGGCATCGCCATCAAGACCACGGTGGGGGGCGCCGACGGCCCCGACACTTGCCACGAGGCGGACGCGTTCCTGGTGATGGATCGAGGCCCCGAGGAGCTGAGCACCCGGGGCTGGAGCTGGGCCTGCGGCACGGGCCACACGATCTTCAACCGCCTCGCCTGGGATCCGGTGGGAGGCAAGTACGCGATGATGTGCAGCACCGACTACAACGAGGCGGGGACCGGGGGCCTGGGGGCTTACGTGTTCCGCATGGAGGACGGTGCCGCTCAGGAGTTCGACTATATGAACCTCGACGGGATCAAGAACAAGGGCGGCGCCTCGGCCCTGGTGCCCCGCACCGAGGGCGGCTACCTCGGGGTGTTGGTCGGGGTGCCGGGCGAGGCGGTGCCCGAGGGCTATCCAACCGAGCCACCCACTGCGATCGGCTTGGCGCGATGGAGCGCCGACGGGACGATGGAGGGGCCGATCCAGTGGATCCTCGAGGATCCCGAGGGCTACCTCTCGTACTCGACCCTGGCGCCGCTGGGTCCCGATCGCTATGCGCTGGGCTGGGGGGTCATGCGCCGCCTGTCCGAGCCCGACGGGGACAACGGTGAGATCAGCATGCGGGTCCCCTGGGAGTACTGGCTGATGGAGATCGACGGAGCCGGCGTGGCGCTCACCGAGCCGCTCCACGTCGAGGGCGCGGGCTGGGGTGAGCTCGACGAGCTGGTACCGCTGGGCGACGGCCGGGTCGGCTGGGCCTACATCGAAGATCCGGCGCTCACCGACGACGCGCAGGCTCCGGAGTGCAACCAACCCAGCGTACAGCTGAGCGTGTACACCTCACCTATCGGTTGGTGAGCACGGCGCCCGGACGAGCGGCCGTCTGGGGGCCGGTCGTTTGGGGGGCAAGCGATGTTCCGACTCACTCGATAGTTCACTCGATGTTGATCCGTGCATTCCCGGCCGGATCGATCTGCCCCTTGATGTCCGCGCGCACATTGAGCGTATGGCTACAGCACGGCGAGGTCGCCTTGCAGTGCCCAGGTACCGCGATCTCGATGTCGAGCGCGTGCTCCGATCCCGGCTCGATCGTCCGATTGAGCTCTACACGCTCTTCCATGATCGCCTGGCGATCCCACCCCGCGGTCAACCCGGTGCGATCCCGCCGCGCTTGGGCGTCCTGTTCGCTGACCCGGGTCCCATCGTCGTCGTGAACCCAGTGGCGGTCGGCCTCCACCACCCGCACGATCAGCGCATCGACAACGGCCTCCCGGGTACCGCCGGTGATGGTCACCGCGGCCGTCGTGGTCTGCCCTCGCGGGACCATGCCCGTGGGAGCCTTGACCTGGACGCACGCTCCTTCGGCGCCCAGGCTCTCGCGCATCTTCTCGGAAAAACCCATCGCGCTGCCCTCCTCGCGGCTCGTACGTTAACGCGGTCGACTCCTGGGGTGAAGCCTGGGGTAGAGCCTGGGTTCAAGCCTGGGGTAGAGCCTGGGTTCAAGCCTGGGGTAGAGCCTGGGTTCAAGCCTGGGGGAACACTGGTCGCGTGGGGGGTCGTTGGGCGCAGGCTGGCCCGCAGGACCGCGGGCCGGCAACCCGGCGTGGTCGAGTTGCCCGGGGATCGGTGTTTGGCCTTCCCCGAGGGGTTGGGGTCGTGCCGGCGCTGTGGACCCCATTGTCTGGGCCCGAGCAGGGTTTGACCCCCCGGCGCGCGCGGGCGCGCAAGAGCGGAGGCCGGGCGGATCGCGCTTTTTTCTCGCCTGGCCAAAAGTCTGTATGCTCCGCGGCTATGCGCTCGAAACGATCGTTGTTCGGCACCGCGTCGCTGTCGCTGGCGTCCTTGCTCGCGATCTCCAGCTCGTCCGGTTGCAGCAAGATAGAAGAGCTGACCGGCAGCGAGAAGAAGGAGGCCAAGCCCGAGGACCCCAAGCCCGAGGCGGGGCAAGAGGGCAAGGAGGCCAAGCCCGAGGCGGCCGAGACACCGGCGGTCGGTGAGAAGGTGGCGGTGGCCGACGGTGGGGAGGTCGAGGTTGCCCCGGTGGAGCCGATCCCGGTCGAGGAGCTCCACACCGGGTTGGATCTGATGCTCAAGCTCGTCCCAGCGGGGGCCGAGTTCATGATCGCCCGCGACGCCACGGTGGTCGCCGACTACGTCGAGGAGGCCACCCGCTTCCTCGACGGGCCGATGGCCAAGCTCAAGACGGGCCCCCTTGCCGGCGATAGCGATCTGCAGGAGGTCGAGGATGCCTTCGACGAGCTCAAGACCAAGACGACGATGGTCAAGGTGGCGCTGGATGCCTCGGGGATCCAGCTCACCGAAGGGGCGGCGATCTTCAATGACAACAAGAGCGGCGAGAGCTTCATTGTCTTCAATGCGCCCGATCCCAACGCGCTGGTGGCAGTCGGCAAGGCCACCGGGCAGAGCGATCTGAGCGATCTCAAGTGCAAGGCGATCGAGAGCCACCCGGGCTTCAATATCTGTGGCGACGATCAGGCGGCGGTGGATGCCTATAAGCCTTCGGAGGATCCGGCCCCGCTGCGCGCCGCGATGGGCGAGAACCTCCCGGGGGTCGAGCTCGACGAGGCCAACCTGGTGGCTCACATGGGCGAGGGCAAGGACGACGAGTTCTACCTGGCGGTCACCACGATCCCGGGGCTCGTGCACATGGCCGTCCAGGCCCCCAACAACGCGGACGTGATGAAGTTCGAGGAGGGCATGAAAGCGGGCCCGGCCCAGACCCTGGCCCGAGTGAAGCCCGGCTCCGGGTTCGTCTGGGCCCACATGACCGAGACGCTACGCGACGAGTTACTGTCCGAGTTCGGGATGATCCCGCCGGAGGCGGGCAAGTCGCTTACCGGTGAGGTCATCCTGGCGGGATCGGTCGATCCGGGCGGGATTATCGTGCAGGCGCGGACCAGCGACACGGCGGCATGGGAGGCTCTGCTCGACGAGAAGTTCAGCGAGTTCCGCGCCGAGGTCCCCAAGGAGATCCCGGACGTCAAGGGGTCCAAGGTGGTGTTCGAGCAGCTGGAGCTCGAGGAGGGCGCGACCAAGGCCAAGGCGTTGCACCTCGGGGTGACCGGCCTCCCGGAGGCCGATGTGCTCAAGAGCTTCACCGGTGTGCATCTGGACGGCTGGGCGTTCGTGGCGAACGACACGCTCACCCTGGCGATGGGCCCCGACCAGGAGCATGTGGGCAAGCTGCTCGATACGGCCGGCGGAGGTCCTAGCGCCGAGACCTTGGCCTCCCTGCCGCCACCGTTGGTCGAGGGGTTGGGTCGCAACGAGGTCAGCGCGATCGCGCATATGCCGATGGACTTCCTGCACGGTGCCCAGATGCACACGCTGGTCCGTGCTGCACTCAAGGAGATCCCCGAGGCTCAGCCCGAGCAGATCCTCGCGGTGACCGGACTGCTGGCGCCCTTTTCTAGCAGTACGACGTGGGTCGCCATGCCGGGTGGCAAGCCGGTGATCCATGTGGCGGTGCAGTCGATCGGTAACCGGGCCACCGACGAGGGGCGGGCTGCCCTCGATGCGGCCCACACGGTGGCCGATGGTGGCGATCCGGTGGCCGCCTTCGCCAGCCTGGCCGCGGCGTACGGGGCCTCCCCCATGGCCTGGGCTTACAAGACCCGCGCCGGGGTCGAGGGACCGGGTTATATGGTCGGCAGCGGCCTGGGCGCGGTGCTCGCCACCGCGGCGGTGGCCGTGCCGGTGGCGATGGGCAAGTCCAACAAGTCGTTGGCGGACGATCTTGGCGTCAAGCCCGAAGATCCCGAGCCCGAGCTCAAGCCCACCACCAAGCCCAAGCAGCCCAAGACGGTCAAGAAGCCGAAGACGGATCCGAAGACGGACGACCCGAAGACGGACGACCCGAAGACGGACGACCCGAAGACGGACGACCCGAAGACGGACGACCCGAAGACGGACGACCCGAAGACGGACGACCCGAAGACGGACGATCCGAAGACGGACGACCCGAAGCCGGATCGGCCGCTGCCGCCCAAGCCTACGCCCGACGAACCCAAGGAGCCCAAGAGGAAGCGCCGGTTCGGCGGCGGTCGTGCCAAGTAGCCCGTAGGGGCACGAGTACGGACTCATGAACGCGACGCGCTGCCGGGCGACCGGGGGCGCGTCGCTCGTTTCGAATGAACGCGACGCGCTGCCGGGCGACCCGGGGGCGCGCGGCTCGTTTCGACCGGTGACCGACGAGGGTGCGCGGATCCCGTCGGCCCTGCGTAAACCCCGCTCTCCTGGAATCGAACACTCACGTGCACGTCAGGTTTAGGGCGCAGCTGGTCCTAGCATCCCGTTTCCGGTATGGATCCGGTCAAAAGGGTGTTTAGACCCACGGGCGCCGCATTGACACCCTCAGCGATGGGCGCCAGACTCGGGTCGGAATCGAAAGGTGACGTTACGTAAGGGGGAGAATTGCCCCGCGTAAAACCCGCGCTTTCGACCACCCATCCCTCATGACTACCCAAGCCCCCGCCTCCGAGCGCCGCATGAAGATCGGCGAGCTGGCCCGCAAGACGGGCAAGTCCGTGCGAGCGCTGCGACACTACGAAGCGCTGGGCCTGCTGCTCGCGGAGCGTTCCGAGGGAGGGTTTCGCCTGTACGGGGCTGACGGCCTGGCCCGGGTGTACTGGATCTCCAAGCTCCAGGACATGGGGTTCTCGCTTGCCCAGGTGCAGGGGCTCATCGCAACCGTCGAGTCGTCGGGCACGGCCCCCGAGGCGATGCAGAGCCTGCGCGAGATGTTCCGGGCCCGATTGCAGCGGACCCGCGCGCAGGTGGAGCGGCTGCTCCAGCTCGAGCGTGACCTGGCCGAGAGCCTGGCCTACCTCGAAGGATGTCGCGTGTGCACCTCGGAGCACGACGTCGAGGGCTGCGCGACCTGTGACTCTCCTGCACATGCCGACACCCGGGCGCCGTCCCTGGTGGCCGGCGTGCGCCTGACCACCGCACCCACGGCTCGTGCCTCGCTCGTTCGCGCGGGGGGGCTTTCGGGTGATGACACGAGGCAAATCCCATGACGGTCAAGACTCCTATCTACCTCGACTACGCCGCGACCTGCCCGGTCGACCAGCGGGTGGTCGACGCGATGGTTCCCTACTTCACGATGACCTACGGCAACGCGGCCAGCCGTACCCACTCGTTCGGCTGGGCGGCGGAAGAGGCGGTCGAGCGGGCCCGCGGCCAGGTCGCCGAGGTGATCGGCGCCGACGCCAAGGAGATCACCTTCACCAGCGGGGCCACCGAGTCCAACAACCTGGCCATCAAGGGGATCGCCGAGTACCTGCACGAGAAGGGCAAGCACATCGTCACGGTGATCACCGAGCACAAGGCGGTGCTCGACACCTGCAAGTACCTCGAGCGTCAGGGCTACTCGGTGACCTATCTTCCGGTCGACGCCGAAGGGCTGGTCACCGCCCAGCAAGTGGCCGACGCGATCACCGACGAGACGATCCTCGTGTCGGTGATGTTCGCCAACAACGAGACGGGAGTGATCCAGCCCATCGCACAGATCGGCGAGATCTGCCACGCACGCAAGGTCTTGTTCCACACCGATGCCGTCCAGGCCTTTGGCAAGGTCCCCATCGACGTGCAGGCCATGCATATCGATCTGATGAGCATCTCCGCCCACAAGATCTACGGGCCCAAGGGCGTGGGCGGCCTGTACGTTCGGCGCCGCAAGCCACGGGTGCGGCTGACCCCTCAGATCCACGGCGGCGGCCACGAGCGAGGCAACCGCTCGGGAACCCTCAACGTGCCCTCCATCGCGGGATTCGGCGAGGCCGCGCAGATCGCCCGTGAGGGCATGGCCGAGGAGTCGATGCGGATCGCCCGGCTGCGCAACCGCTTGCGCGACCGTTTGCGCGATGAGGTCCAGCACGTCACCATCAACGGCTCGAGCGAGCACGTGCTACCGGGCACGGTCAACATGAGCTTCGAGTACATCGAGGGCGAGTCGCTCTTGATGGCCCTAAAAGACGTGGCGCTTTCGTCGGGCTCGGCGTGTACCTCGGCCAGCCTCGAGCCCAGCTATGTATTGCGCGCGATGGGCCTGGACGACGAGCTCGCGCACTCGAGCCTGCGTATGACGATCGGGCGCTTGACCACCGAAGAAGAAGTCGACTATGTGGTCGAGCTCATCAAGAAGCACGTCCTGCGGCTGCGCGACATGTCTCCTCTTTGGGAGATGGTGCAGGAGGGTATCGATCTGAAGTCGATCCAGTGGACCGCCCACTGAATCCTCTGCCGGACCTACCGCCGGGCCCACTGCTTCGGCCGCGCGAGGTCGAACACACGAGCGGATTGTCCGCCGCTTACCCCCTTCGCCGGGGGATCGGGTAGTATCCGGCCAGCCGGGACGCTCTTGACCACGACTCCTTCATTCCAAGACTCATCCAGTCCAAGTCATTCGGCTCGAGTTCAATCCACTCAACCACCTTCTTAGCACCAAGGATCCCGGGAAATGGCGTACAGCAACAAGGTCATCGATCACTACGAGAATCCGCGTAACGTGGGCAGCCTCGACAAGGGCGACGAGTCGGTGGGGACCGGCATCGTCGGAGCGCCAGCGTGCGGCGACGTCATGAAGCTCCAGATCAAGGTCGAGGGCGGCGTCATCAAGGACGCCAAGTTCAAGACCTATGGCTGCGGATCGGCGATCGCGTCGTCGAGCCTGGTGACCGAGTGGGTCAAGGGCATGAAGGTCGAGCAGGCCATGGAGATCAAGAACAGCCAGATCGCCGAAGAGCTCTCCTTGCCCCCGGTCAAGATCCACTGCTCGGTGCTTGCCGAAGACGCGATCAAGGCCGCCATTGCCGACTACCAACAAAAGAAGGACGAGGGGTAGCCGCCGCGGCAAATTGCCCGGCCGACCCTCGCGAGAGGACGTATGTTGTCCCAGACCACGTCAAGCTCCGGCGCCGACGCGGCGCCCCCCGCCCCCGCTCCCGCTCCCGCTCCCGCCCCTGAAGGCGCGACTGCGCCGCTGGTGATCACCGCCCGCGCGGCCAAGGTGATGCGTGCCCAGCTCGACAAGCGCGGGACCCCTCAGGGGGCGATCCGTTTTGGGATCCGCGGTGGAGGCTGTACCGGCTACTCCTACATGTTCCAGTTCGAGGACGGACCGCCGCGCAAGAAGGACGCGGTCATCGAGGCGGCCTTCGGGGTTCGGGTCTACCTGGATCCCAAGAGCCTCGTGCTGGTGCGGGGCACCGAGATCGACTTCGAGACCGGGATCCGCGGCCACGGGTTCCGCTTCACCAATCCCAACGTGGACAGCTCGTGTGGCTGTGGTGAGTCCGTCTCCTTCTGAGCGGGTGTCCGAGGCGACGGGCGATCCGGTGACCAGTCCGGTGCCCACCGGCGAGATCGATCACTTCGCGCGCCTGGGCCTGCCGCGGCTTCACGCCATCGACCGCGACGCGCTCGAGGACGCCTACCTGCGGCTGGCACAGCAGTCTCACCCCGATCGCTTCGTGGGCGCGTCGCCGGGGGAGCAACGCGCGGCCATGGAGCGCAGCGCTGCCCTCAACGAGGGGTATCGGGTGCTTCGGGAGCCCGTGCGGCGGGCCGAGTACCTGTGCAAGCTCGGGGGAATCGACGTCGATTCCAGCGAGCCGAAGGTTGGCGCGCCTGCGATGAGCCAGGCGTTCCTGGTCGAGATGATCGAGCGGCGAGAAGAGGTCGCATCGGCTCAGGCCGCAGGCGCGTCGGCGCTCGATGACCTACGGGCCCGGGTAGAGGACGAGCTCGAGGATGTGTTCGACGCCGCAGTGCAGGCCCTCGGGGAGGACCGGATCCCCGAGGCGGCCCGCTCGCTGGTCGAGCGCCGTTACCTTCAGCGTCTGATCGACGAGATCGAGCAGGCGGCCGAGGGCTAGCTGGCGATCGCGTCGCAGACCGGCCGGATCGAGTAGATCATACCCATGGGCAACGACGACCAGACCTGGAACGATCCGGGGGCCCTGTTCCAGATCGAGGAGCCCTCCGCGCCCTCGCAGGGCGCACAGCGACACCCCGGGCGCGGGATCGGGATCGACCTGGGAACCACCCACAGCCTGGTGGCGATCGCCCCCCACGGGGCGTCGCCGCGGGCGCTGCCCGACGCGCGGGGGCGGGTGCTGCTGCCCTCGGTGGTCTCGTACCTCGACGAGGCGCCGCAGGTCGGCGACGCTGCGCAGCAGCGCCGGGTCGATGAGCCCGCCCGCGTCTTGAGCAGCGTCAAGCGCTTCATGGGCCGCGGGATCGATGACGTCGGCTTTGCTCACGGCTACCAGGTGGCGCCCCCCGGTGAGGGCGAGTCTTCGGTGATCCGCTTCGACGTGGGCGGCGATCGGCAGGTCACCCCGGTGGAGGTCTCGGCCGAGATCCTCCGGGTGCTCGCCGCCCGGGCGAAGGCCGAGCTCGCCGAGCCCGTGGCCGGGGCGGTGATCACGGTGCCCGCCTACTTCGACGACGCGCAGCGCCAGGCCACCAAGGACGCCGGTCGGGTGGCGGGCCTGACCGTATATCGCTTGCTCGCCGAGCCCACCGCGGCCGCGCTGGCCTACGGGCTCGACAAGGGCGGGCAGGGCCTGTTCGCGGTCTACGACCTGGGCGGCGGGACCTTCGACATCAGCATCCTCCGTCTGCGCGACGGGGTGTTCCAGGTGCTGGCCACCGGCGGGGACTCGGCGCTGGGCGGCGACGACTTCGATCGTGCGCTGGCCGAGCACCTTCTACTGACCGCCGGGGTGGCGTCGGCCGATGCCCACCAGCGCGAGGAGGCACTGGTGCAGGCGCGGGCCGCCAAGGAAGCGCTGACCGACACCGAGTCGGTCCGTGTCCAGCTGACCCGCAGCCGCCTCCCGGGCTACGCCCTGACCCGGGCCACGCTCGAGACGATCCTCGAGCCTGTCGCCCGTCGCACGCTGGCCCCCTGCCGCCAGGCGCTCAAGGACGCCGGCGTGCGGGCGCGTGAGCTCGACGGGGTCGTGCTGGTGGGGGGCTCCACCCGGGTGCCCCTGGTGCGCCGCCTGGTCGAGTCCACCTTCCGTCAGCCGCCGCTCTCCGACATCGATCCCGACAAGGTCGTGGCGTACGGGGCCGCTATCCAGGCCGACATCCTCTCGGGCAGCGAGCGCGAGGGGGTGACCTTGCTCGACGTGGTGCCGCTCTCGCTCGGGCTGGAGACCATGGGGGGGATCGTCGAGAAGATCATCCCCCGCAACGCGACGATCCCGATCGCAGCCCGGCAGGTCTTCACCAACTACTCCGAGAAGCAGACGGGCATGGTGGTGCACGTGGTGCAGGGCGAGCGCGAGCTGGCGGCCGACTGTCGGAGCCTGGCCCGCTTCGAGCTGCGGGGCCTGCCCCGTCTGCCGCCCTCGATGGCTCGGATCGAGGTGTCGTTTCAGCTCGACGCCGACGCCCTGCTCACTGTCACCGCCCGGGAGCTGATGACCGGGATCAAGCAGACCGTGGAGGTCAAGCCCACCTACGGCCTGAGCGAGGAGCAGGTTGACCTGCTGGTGATGGACAGCCTCGATCACGCCGAGGAGGACTTCGACGCCCGGAATCTCGCCGAGGCGCGGGTCGAGCTGGGGCGAGTGGTGCTGGCCGTGCGTACCGCGCTGCAGGAGGTGGGCGATCTGCCCGGCTTGCTCCCTGCGGCCGAGCGCGAGGCGATCGAAGCGGCGTTGGCGGCGGCTGACCAGGCCATGGGGCCCGACGGCCCGCGTGAGCACCGGGCGATCAACGCGGCGCGTGAGGCCCTCGAGGAGGTCAGTGAGCCCTTTGCGCGGCGCCGCATGGAGCGGGCGCTTCGGTCGGGTATGTCGGGCAAGAGCCTGGCCGAGATAGAATCAGCGCTGGCCGATGAAGCCGAGCTCGAAGCTCGACGGGCCAGCCACGACCCGGAGCTGACCACTCCCGGTTGATCCTCCGACCGTCGCCGCAAGGAGCAGGACCATGGCCGTCATCACCTTCATCGATCCCGAGGGCAACCGCGTCGAGGTAGCCGGCGAGCCCTACCAGACCCTCTTGGAGGTGGCCGAGGAACACGACGTCAAGCTGGGCTCGGCCTGCGGCGGGGTGTGTGCCTGCTCCTCGTGTCACTGCTACATCCGCGAAGGGGCCGAAAACCTCGAGGAGATGGGGGACATCGAGGAGGACCGGCTCGACATGGGGTTCGACGTGCGGCCCAATAGTCGCCTGGGGTGCCAGGTGCGGGTGCCCAAGGAGCCGGTGTACCTGGTGGTGGAGATCTCTCAGGAATCGCTAGAGACCTGGTACAACGAGCATCCGGACCACCGGCACGAGCAGCAAAAGAAGGGGGCCTGAGGGGCCGAGCCGCGAGGTGACGCTGACCCTGGCGGGTGGTCGGGTGTGGCCACTGGTCGCCCGCTGAGCGGGGAGGGCGGCCCTCGACAGGTCGCGAGGGCATTGTGGGCGCGTCGTGTACGGTGGGACACTAGCGCGGATGGGCCGGAGCGCCGAGCCGGACGTGCGCGATTCCGAGACCGGGTCCGTGAGCGAGGGCGCGGTGTTGCGGGGTGATGGGCAGACCCGATCGCTGCGCGACAAGACGGACATCGACGGTGATCTGTGGAGGGCGAGCGGTCGCGGGGGGTGGCCGGGCGACGCGGCGCAAGGCGGGGGATCCTCGCTTGGGGATCGGTCCGCCGCCGCGCGGATCGGTCGATTCACCGTGCTGGAGCAGATCGGCCGCGGTGGCATGGGCATGGTCTATGCGGCGTACGACGGGCGGCTAGACCGTAAGGTGGCGATCAAGGTCTTGCTCGACGACGAGCGCGCGGATCCGGAGGCCCGGCAGCGATTTCTGCGTGAGGCGCAGGCGATGGCCCGCGTGTCTCATCGCAACGTGGTCAAGGTGCACGAGGTCGGGCTCAGCGACGGCGAGGTGTTCATGGCCATGGAGTTCATCCGTGGGCAGAGCGTAGTGCAGTGGCTCCGCACCGAGCCAAGCTGGCCGGATGTGCTGGAGGTCTTCGTTCAGGCGGGCGAAGGACTTGTCGCCGCCCATCAGGCGGGGCTCGTGCATCGCGATCTCAAGCCCCACAACATCATGCGAGACGAGGATGGGCTGGTGAAGGTCCTCGACTTCGGCCTCGCTCGGGCGGCCCGTGCCCCGCTCGACCAGCCTCTGGGTGCGGAGTCGGGCTCGGAGTCGGGCTCGGGGGCGGGCTCGGGGGCGGGCTCGGGGGCGGACTCGTGTTCGGGCACGGACTCGAACTCGAACTCGGTTCTCCGCGCGTCGCTCACGCAGACGGGCACGGTGATGGGGACCCCTGCGTACATGTCGCCCGAGCAGCTCCGCGCGCAGGTCGCCGACGCACGCAGCGACCAGTTCAGCTTCTGCGTGGCCCTTTACGAGGGACTCTACGGGGAGCGGCCGTTTGCGGGCTCCTCGGAGCAGGCGCTGAAGGAGTCGATGAGCCGCGACGGCGTACGACCGGCCGCCAAGGCGCGCAAGGTCCCCGCGGCGGTACGCAAGGTGGTGCTGCGCGGTCTGGCGCTCGACCCCGAGCAGCGCTGGCCCTCGATGGAGGCGATGCTGGAGTCGCTGCGCGTCTCGCTCGTCCCTCGCCGACGACGCTGGATCGTACTGAGTGTGGGGATCGGCGTGCTCGGGCTCGGCACGGGGATCGGGGTGGATCGATACGCAGCGTGGGCCGACCGCTGTACGGGAGCGGCGGGGCAGCTGCGGGAGATCTGGGACGATGGGCGCAAGCCAGCGGTAGAGGCGGCGATCCTCGGCACCGCGCTCTCGTATGCACCCGATACCTGGAGCCGGGTGGAGCGGGGGCTCGACGAGTATTCCGCGGCCTGGGTCGACGCATACACCGACGCGTGCGAGGCGACCGCGGTGCGGCACGAGCAGAGCGAGGAGCACATGGGCCGGCGGATGAGCTGCCTGCGGCAGCGACGGCAGCACCTGCGCGCCACCGTCGACGAGCTGGCCCTCGCGGATGCGGCCACGGTGGAGCATGCGATCGACGCGGTGACGAACCTGCCGGGATTGTCGCGGTGCGCCGACGTGGAGGCGCTAGCGGCGACGGTGCCACCCCCGGAAGACCCGGCGGTCGCCGAGCGGGTCACGGCGCTCGACGAGCAGCTGGTAGAGGTCCGGACCAAGCAAAGAGCCGGGCGGTACGACGAGGGCCTCGGGGTGGCCGAGGCGGTGGTCAGCGAGGCCACGACGCTCGGCTACGAGCCGTTGCTGGCCCGGGCGTGGCTGCGTCAGGGCGCACTGCAGCGGGCGGTCGGGGACTACGAGGGGGCCGTGACCACGCTGGAGCGGGCCTACGAGCTCGCGATGGCTCGGACGCTGACGGCCGAAGCGGCCGAGGCTTCGGTGGGGCTGGTGAGCGTCTTGGGCATCGATCTCGCCCGGCCTCGAGAGGCACGGCGCTGGGCGGTGCATGCCGATCCGCTGTCGCGCGCGGTCGGGGTGCAGCCGGTGCGCGCGCGGTTTCTTCAGAGCCTGGGGGTGGTGGCCGAGGAGCAGGGCGAGTACGACGAGGCGCGCGACTTGGTGCAGCGAGCGCTGGCTTTGTTCGAGCAAGCGCGGGGCCCCGACCACTCCGACGTGGCGGCGGCCCTCGGGAGCCTGAGCCACGTGTCGATCTCGCAGGGCCGGTACGACGAGGCGCGCGGCCACTTGCAGCGCGCGCTGTCGATCCAGCAAGACGCCTTGGGGCCGGAGCATCCCGACGTGGCCAAGGTGCTCGGCAGCCTGGGGGTGTTGGCGAAGCTGCAGGGCCGGTACGACGAAGCACGCGACCATCTCCAGCGAGTGTTGGCGATCATGCTCGAGGCGTTGGGGCCGGAGCATCCCGATGTGGCCAAGGCGCTCACCAACCTGGGGGTGGTGGCCGAGGAGCGGGGCGAGTACGACGAGGCTCGCGACTGGCACGAGCAGGCGCTCGCCACCATGGAAGAGGCGTTAGGGCCCGGGCATCCCATGGTGGCGTTCGTCCTCAACAGCCTGGGCATCCTGGCCGCCAAGCAGGGGCAGCCCAACGAGGCTCGTGACTGCTTGGAGCGGGCGCTGGATATTCAGCACGTGGCGCTGGGGCCCGAGCATCCCCACGTGGTGTTCACGCTCACCAACCTGGGCAACGTCGCGTCCATGCAGGGGCAGCATCGCGAGGCGTACGCCTGGTACACCCGAGCGCTGGCGATCCAGGAGGCTACGCTCGGGCCCAGCCACCCCGAGGTGGCCTTCACGCTCAACAACCTGGGCCAGAGGGCGCTGTCGCTGGGTCAGCCCGACGACGCGCGCCACTGGCTTGAGCGCTCGCTGGCCATCAAGGAAGCGGGGTTGGGACGCGACCATCCCGACGTGGCGTCGACGCTCGCCAACTTGAGCCTGGTGGCTTCGATGCGAGGCGAGCACGCCCGGGCGCGTGAGCTCTTGGAGCGGGCGCTGGACATTGAGCAGGGCGCGCTGGGGCCCGAGCATCCCGAGGTGGTCGATACCCTGTTGAAGCTCGGGACGGCGCACCTTGCCCTGGGCGAGCGGACCGAGGCGGTCTCGGTCCTCGAGCGGGCGCTGGCCTCGTCCGACGCGCTCGACGTTGGAGCGGCCCTGCCGGCCGAGATCCGCGTTGTGCTGGCGCGCGCGCTGTGGGACGCCCCGTCCGCCGAAGGGCGCGATCGAAGCCGCGCCCGCGCGCTGGCCGAGCAGGCGCGGGATGCTCTGGCGACCGGGGATGGGTCCGCGCAGCGCGATGTCGACCTCGCCGAGATCGAGCGCTGGTTGGCCGTGCACCAGGTTCGCCCCAACCGAGCCCGCGCTCGCTGACTACGGAATGAGCGCATTGCAGCTCTGTACGATGCAGCCACTGCAGATCTCGATGTTGCCGCGCTCGCTCACCGACTGGGTGCCGCCGTTGCCGACCCCCACGAACTGCTCGGGGTGCTCGGTGAACGCCACCGGGCTACATTCGCTCGACGTGGCCTGGATGTTGAAGCCCGCGCCCTGGATCGCCGGCGGGCCCGGATAATTGGCGAAGTACTTGGCCTGCCAGGGGAAGTCGTTGCCGGTCGAGTCCTGCACGGCGCCGGGGATCGTGACCTGGGCCTCGCAGTGATCACCGGCCGCGTTCTGGCCCATCCCTGCGTTTTGGGCGGTCATCGAGGCCCACAGCTCGGCCGGCAGATCCACGGTGATGTCCGAGGCAGCGTTGTTGCGGTTCTCGACGCGCAGCAGGCCAAATTGGCCCCCTCCCACGGCAATGCAGTCGCACTCGGGGGCCCAGGGGGCCGCATTGCCCATGGCGTCGGTCCACGTCTCGCATGCCTCGATCTGGGCCGGGGTGCATTGGGGGGCGGGGGATACGTCGGGGGACAGCGAGACCCACACGTTGCCGCTGTCGGTCTCGATATTGGCGTGCGCGAACAGGTTGTCGACACAGACGTTGCCGCGGTTGAAGTAGTCGGGGTCGGCGTCGTTGTCCTCGGTGATGATCGTGATGTCCTGTCGATACCCGGGGGGGAGGGTGACCCGGATGTCTGCGCCCGAGCGCTGGAGCTGACTGAGGTCGTCGTAGGCCACGCGAATCTCGCAGTCGTTACGCCAGCCGCTGGTGACGCAATCATCCTCGGGGTCGAGGTCTTGGGGGCGGGCGGGCTGCGAGTCGGCAAATGCCCACAGGTAGAGGTCGTCGAAGTCCGCGTCGGCGAGCGCTTGGCTGGTGCTGAAGGTGAAGCGGCGCAGCTCGATCAAGATGCGGTCCTCGGGGCCGTCGAAGGAGACGATGATGTCGCCGCGGTTGGCGAAATTATCGTTCACCTGCTGGCCGCCGATCGTCAGGGTGAAGATCTGGGGGGCTCCATCGGGCCCGACATGGACGAAGTCCTGATCGGCGACCACGCGCCACTCGTCACGAAAGGGGCGGGGGCCCGAAGCGTCGGATCCGGTCTCGTCGGCGCCGGAGCTGCTGGTGCCGTTGGTGCTCAGGGAGGTGCTGCCTTCACCTTGTTCTGTGCCGGTGCTCGGACCGCAGCCAGACCCGGCGCTCATCACTGTCGCCAAGACGACCGAGGAGCCGACGGCCGAGGGATGGAGTACGCTCATGATGAGCCCATGGTCCCATGGTCACCGCGGCTTCATAAGGAGCATGGGACCGACGGATCGAGTACGATCGATGCCCGTGGTGACCATGCCGCCGTTCTCGTTCGTCACTCATCGCCCGACGGGGCGGCTGGGCGAGCACGTGGAGCTGCTATGGCATGCGCAGGGACAGATCGGCTACTCCCACGAGCACATCTTGCCCACCGGAGCTGCGGTGCTCGTGGTCAACCTCGGCCCGCCCATTCGGACCGCGGGAGCGAGGGGCGATGTCGCGGTGCAGCGACGAGGGTGGGTGTGCGGGATGCAGACGGGGGCGATGCACAACGAGCCGCTGGCCCAGACCCATGCGCTCGGCGTGATCTTTGCCCCGCACCGAGCCCACGCCGTGCTGGGTCTGCCCCTTTGCGAGCTGACCGATCGGGTGGTGGCTCTCGATCAGATCTGGGGGCGGGCGGCGGACGATCTGCGAGAGCGGGTGGGGGTCGAGCGTACCGCGTGGGCTCGGCTGCGGGTCGCCGAGGCCTGGCTGCAGGCGCGGGTGGAGGCCGAGCCGGCCCCGCGGGCGCTCGACGTGGCGTTGCGACAGCTGTGCGGGATCCCGCCGCGATCGATCCGCGCGCTGTGTCGTGAGGTCGGGGTGAGCCACAAGCACTTCATCGATCGATGCAAGCACTTCGTGGGCCTGCCGCCACAGCAGATCATCCGGATCCAGCGGCTCGGTCGCACGCTGGCGGCGATCGATCCCCAGGGGCCGGTGCGCTGGGCCGAGCTGGCCGTCGCGCAGGGGTTTTGCGATCAGTCGCACCTGTCGCGCGAGTTTCGACGACTGGCGGGGCTGTCCCCCGGTGAGTACCTGGCGCGGCGACGGGCGGTGTTCGGCCCGCAGCTCCGCGCGGGGCAGAGCCCTGCGTTCGTGCCCTTCGTGGATGGGTAAGTAAGTCGGGTAAGTAAGTCGGGTAAGTAAGTCGGGTAAAATTCGTCCAAGACCGTCGCCGGCCCCGCAAGGCAGGCTCGCGCCCCGATGAGTCGCTTTTGCGTATCCGAGCGGATCCCCCGGCCTGTAGAGGAGGTTTGGGCCTTCGTCACCGACTTTGCGGGGGCACCCCGCTGGATGCGGGCGGTGGATCGCATGTGGGTCGATGGCGCGGGCCCGGTCGGCGAAGGCACCTCGCTGGTGTTCGAGTCCCGCGGGGCCGAGCGTCGTTGTGTCGTGTCGGCCTGGGAGCCCACCCGTCGCTTGGCGCTGCGTTCGACACAAGGGGGGGTGACCGCGACCTATGTCTATGGCTTCGAGGCCGAAGGGTCGGGCACTCGGGTGGAGCTGGAGGCGATCTATGAGTTTCGTGGCGCGATCCGGCTGGTGGCCCCCCTCATCGGCTGGTTGGTGCGCCGAACCGATGGGGGGCAACTGCGGGCTCTCGCGGCGACCATGCAAGACTCACCGTAGCGCGCCTTTTCGCCGGGGCTACGAGGCGTCGCCGCAGCGGCGCTCGCAAGCCTTGGCCGCCTGGCTGCACTCTAGGCGGCAGGTGTCTCCGTCGATCGCACCGCACTGCTGGGTGCATGCGGTGGCCCGACCCTGACATCGGCGTCGACAGTCGGCGCCCGAAGTCACCGACTTGCTCTTGCCCGACCGGTTGCCCGACCGGTTGCTCGACCGGTTGCTCGACCGGTTGCTCGACCGGTTGGGCGTGGTCTTGCGCTGCTTGGTGTCCCAGCACTGCGCTTCGCAGGTCATGCGATCGTCTTCGTTCTTCTCGCTCGCGCACTGCGATTGGCAGGCGGCCCAGGCTTCGGCGTCTGGCAGTGCGGGCTCGGCCGCAGTGGTCTTGGGAGGCGCCGTGGTGCCCGGGCTCCCGGCGTTCGCGGATCCCTTGCCCTTGCCCTTGCCCGTGACTCGCGTCCGCTTGCGGAGCGGAGCGGTGCGCGGCGGTGGCGGGCCCGGCTGCTGGCGGAAGCAGCGGAGCTTGCAGCGAGCGCGCTGCACCCCGATCTTGTGCGTATTGCACTGATCTTGGCAGGCGACCAGTCCGAAGTAGTACCGGTGCCGCAGCGAGGGCAGCTGGGTGGTGTCCTGGCTCGCTACGGGCGAGCGGGTGGCGGCGGCCTTGCCCTTGCGCTTGCCTGGAGTCCCCGAGATCGTCTCGGTCGTGGTCCCGCGTGGGGTCACCGTGGTCACCGTGCGCTTGGGGGGCGAGGGGGCATCTTGCCCGGGTACGCGGCCGCCGACCGAGCGCTCTTCGGTCCAGCGGATGATGTGGGCGCGATCCTTCTCCTCGACGGCCTGACGGCAGTTGAGCCGGCAGGTGACGCGGTCGGTCTCCGACTCGCTCTGGTCGCAGCGGGTCTTGCATGCCTCGATCTCGGCCTGTGGATCGGGGGGGGACGAGGCCGGGCCCATGGCCAGCCCTAGCGCTCCGAGGGCGCCGCCGAGCAGCGCTGCCGTGATCCCGTGCATCGTCGTCTCCTCGCTCGTCGCGAGCGTAGCAGCTCCGTCATGTGCCGCCCGGTGATCTTCGGACGCGCAGGGCTCGGCGTCGACCCGGTCCACAATGGGTCGGACGATCCCTCACGGCCGATGCAGGGCGATCTCGTGCGTTCGGTTCGAGTGGGCGCAACCGGTCATAATGGCTCTAGCGCGGCTGGAGCTTGCGCGTTGGCCCAGCATACACTTCGGGCCGTGTCCGGTTCCGATCTCGCCTCTGTGGCCGAGGGTGTCTACCGCTACGCGGTGACCATGGCGTGGGGTGATTGCGATCCCGCCGGGATCGTCTACTTTCCGCGCTTGTTCGAAAAGTTCCATGAAGCCATGGAGCGATGGTTCGGGGATGCGCTGGGGCAGCCCTACGATCAGCTGATCCTGGGGCGCAAGCTGGGTCTGCCCTCGGTACACACCGAGGCTGACTTTCGGTCTCCGTGTCGCTTTGGAGAGCGCCTTTGTGTGGAGCTTCGCGTGGTCCGGCTGGGGCGCTCGTCGCTCGAGCTTGCGTATCGCGTGGTCGGGCCTGGCTCGGAGGCGGCCCGGCTGACGGGGCGGACCGTCTGTGCGCTGATGGATCTCGATCCCGCGCGGCCGACCCACGCCCGGGCCGTGACTTGGCCGCCGGATCTGCGGGCGCGGATCGAGGCGTTCGGAGTGACCGGCCCGGTCTCGGCGACCGGGGAGCCGGCGTCTTGACCGAGCCGAGCCCGCCGGGATCGGCTGGGCGTGGGCCGTCTCGATCGGGTTTGGCTGGGCTGGGGATCGTGGCGCGGCGCGGCATGGGCCGCGTGGTCCCCGAACCCTTTGCGATCGCGGTGCTGTTGACCGTGGCGGTGATGGTGGTCGCGCTCGGAGCGGGCCGGGCTCCGCTCGATGTGCTGCACGACTGGAGCGGCGGCTCGGGCCTTTGGAAGCTGCTGACCTTCACCATGCAGATGTGCGTGATGCTGGTGCTGGGCACGGCGCTGGCCGCCGCCCCGGCCGTCCGTCGGGGGCTGGCGGCGCTGGCCCACCGGGCGCCCTCGCCCCGTGCTTTGGTGGCGTTGACCGCATTGGTCTCGATCGCGCTGTCGCTGCTCAACTGGAGCCTGGCGATCGTCGGTGGCGCGCTGCTGGCTCGCGAGGCGGGGCGAGTGGCCGTCCGGCGCGGCTGGACGCTGCATTACCCGCTGCTGTGTGCGGCGGGCTACTGCGGCTTGATGACCTGGCACGGGGGGCTGTCGGGGAGCGCCCCGCTCAAGGCGGCCACCACCCAGGGGATGCAGGAGGTGCTCGGTCCCGAGCTGGCGGCCCGGGCGGGGGCGGTGCCGCTGGCCGACTCGATCTTCGGGTCGCTCAACCTCGTGGTCAGCGGGGGCTTGTTGGTGCTGGGGCCGCTGCTGTTTTGGTGGCTCACCCCGAGTCCGGGTCAGGATCCCGAGGCGACGGCGCCGCCGTCGTTCGACGAGCCCGAGCCCGGGCCCGAGCCCGGGCCCGAGCCCAGGTCGGTCGCGTCTACTACGCTCATCGAGCGGTTCGAGCGTAGCTCGCTGGTGGTATGGCTGCTCGCGCTGCCCATGGCTGCGGCGCTGGGTCTGTCGCTTGCCGAGCGAGGCCTGGGCCGGCTCGATTTCAACACCGTCAACCTCGTGCTGTGGTGTGCGGCGCTCATCCTCCACGGTCGGCCCGCTCGGTTCTTGGCCGCCTGCGAGGAGGGAATGCGCAGCTGCACCGGCATCGTGCTGCAGTTTCCCCTCTACGGCGGGATCATGGGGATGATGGCGGGCGCGGGCCTGTCGTCGGCCCTGTCGCGCTGGTTTGCCGACGCGGGAGCCGAGGTGTTCACCGTGGTGGGGTTCTTGGCGGCGGGTCTGCTCAACGTGCTCGTGCCCTCGGGTGGCGGGCAGTGGGCGGTGCAGGGGCCGATCTTGGTCGAGGGGGCGCTGGCCCTCGATCTACCGCTCGCCGATGTAGTGATGGCCATGGCCTATGGCGACCAGTGGACCAACATGCTGCAGCCCTTCTGGGCGTTGCCGCTGCTGGCGATCACCCGGGTGCGGGCGCGGGAGATCGTCGGCTATACCGCGATCTGGATGGTCGTGGGTGGCGCTTGGATCGTGGGTTGTCTGGTCGCCTGGTCTTGACGTCAGCGGGCTGGGGGCCCGCTGCGGCGAACCCTAATCGCGAGCCCGATGACGAGACCGGCGAGATCGGCGAGACCGGCGAGACCGTTGCCAACGAACTCGGAGGCTGACGCGCGCACCCACCCCGGTTAGGCTCTCCCCATGCGTCCGCTCCGCCTCCCGCCCGTGTTGTTGCCCGCGTTGCTGCTCGCGCTCGGTTGCCGGCCCACGACTAGCTCCGAAGTCCCCGGCGATACGCCGCCGCCCGTCGCCTCGCCCGCGCCGCGCGACGACGCGCCCGTCGCCCCGCCCGTCGATCTCGACGCCGACGAGGCCCAGGTCCGCGCCCACGTCGAGTTCCTCGCCGCCGACGCCCAGGGCGGTCGCCTGCCCGGCACCGACGACGATAGGCGCGTCCAGGACTACGTGGAGGCGCAGATGAAGGCGGCCGGCCTGCAGCCCGGGTTCGGCGGCAGCTTTCGGCAGGCGTTCTCGGTGACCGATGGCGTGCGTCCCACCAGCCCAACGGCGCTCACTCGGGGGCGTCGGGCAATCGCCCATGCGGTCGTGCCCTTCTCCACCTCGACCGCGGCGCCGGTGCAGGCCAAGCTCGTCTTCGTGGGCTACGGCATCGCGCCCGAGGGCAAGGGCAGCGGCGACTACAAGGGCATCGAGTCCCGGGTCGAGGGCAGCATCGTGGTCGCCATGGGGGGCTCGCCGCCCGATAACCCGCACCTGAGCCCCTCGGTCACCCGCCCGCAGTCCAAGCTCATTGCCGCGCGTGATCACGGGGCAGTGGGGTTCATCTTGTGGGAGCCCGACCAGGAGGTGGCCTATCCCAATCATGGTGCGGCCAACGACCTGAAGCTCCCTGCGGTATGGGTAGGCAAGGAGGGCACGAACGACCTGCTTGCGACATTCGGCAAGAAACCCGGGCAGGTCGCGGGCAAGGTGGTCATCCCCGACATCCCGTCCGGTCGCCGCAGCCGCAAGGCGGTGACCCTGAGCACCCCCATCGAGCCCATCACCCTAAAGACCGCCAACGTCTCGGGGATCCTCCCCGGCGTCGAGGGGGGCAAGGTGGTCGTGGTGGGCGCACACATGGATCACCTCGGCAGCGGCACGTCGACCTCGCTGGCGCCCGGCGTCGAGGCGGTGCACAACGGGGCCGACGACAACGCCTCTGGCGTCGCCGTGATCCTCGAGATGGCGCGGGTGCTCGGGGCGCTGCCGCCCGCGCAGCGGCCCTTCACCCTGGTGTTCGTGGCCTTCGGGGCGGAGGAGATGGGTCTTCTGGGCTCCAAGCACTACGTCGAGGCCCTCGACAAGGCGCTGCGGGGTCGGATGGTGGCCATGCTCAACTTCGACATGGTCGGGCGGCTCGGGGCCGAGCAGGGCTTGGTGGTCGCCGGCATGGGCACCTCGTCGATATGGCCGGATCTGGTCGACAAAGCCCGCGGTGACCAAGAAGTACGCGCGTCCGACGATGGCTATGGCGCGTCGGATCAGACCAGCTTCTACGAGGACGGCCTGCCGGTGCTGCATTTTTTCACCGGGACCCACTCCGACTATCACAAGCCCAGCGACGACATCGACAAGATCAACTTCGCGGGCGCGACCCGGATCGCGAGCATCGCTACCCGGGTGGTCCACACCCTGAGCACCGAGGACATCGCCCCCGATTTCATCAAGGTCGAGCGCAAGGCTCCGACCCGCGGTGGCTTTCGGGTGTCGCTGGGCACGATCCCCGACTATGGAGCCAAGGTTGACGGCGTGCGCCTGACCGGCGTGCGGGAGGGCGGCGCGGCGGCCAAGGCCGGGCTGCAAAAGGGCGACGTGATCCAGAAGATCGGCGATCGCGAGATCCACAACCTCGACGACTACATGGCCACCTTCGCGGTCCTCTCGCCGGGTGAGGTGGTCGACGTGGTCGTGGAGCGGGATGGCCAGCCGGTGACCCTGAAGATGACCCCCGAGGCGCCCAAGCGGCGGCACTGAGCGCGTGTGAGATCACCGGCCGACGAGCGAACGCCCGGCCATCCCGCGGGGGCGGGACAGCCGGCGGGCGTTCATGCTAACTAGCCGGGCCATGAAAACGCCCGCCCTCGCGGTTTGTTGCGCATGGCTGGCCCTGGCCTGCACCAAGCAGGACGGTCAGACCACCCCGCCCGAGCCCGCCCCGGAGCCCGCTCCGGTCGCCCAGACCGAGCCGCAGCCCGAGCCCGAGCCCGAG
>JBCCWC010000037.1:0-85139 GCA_039194325.1 Myxococcota bacterium | reverse complement strand
GGCCCAGCGGGCGACCGAGTCAGAGTCGGTCAGGACCACCAGGGTGGTGCGACAACGCAGGCGATGACGCACGACGACGACATAGAGCGGCCAGGTGAACGACTTGGACGCATGCGGGTTGAGCTGGGCCTCGACGATGAAGGCCTCGCGGGCCTTTCGGGCTCCTCGGCCGACCACCCCATGTCCGACGATGGTGCCATCGGCGACGTAGTCGTTGGTGCCGCGGTAACGCACTGCGTCGGGGCCGGGTTGCAATTCGAGGTCATCGGGGACGTCGATCCCCACGAGGGCAAGCACGGCCGACAAGACCCCAGGACCTTCGGTGACCAACCGAACCAGAGACTGATGCTTGGCCGAGGGCATCGATGCACCGCTGCCCGGGGTGCATCGCAAGTCCCATACCGGGTGGTGGTCGAGTGAATCCAACAGCTTGCGCGACACTCAATTCGTCGTGGCCCATGGGTGGGCCGTCACCCTGGCGACCAGTGGGCCACTGGCCCGCATAGCCGCGTGGGTAGTCGAGTCCCACGATGTCCCCGTCCATCGCGGGTTGGGGGCGCGGAGGTACTGGCGAGCGTTGCGGTCGAACGTCAGCGGCTCCCGCTCGCTCGCCCAGCGCTCGCACGGGCGGCGAGTCGAGCGGCGATCCCGGCGGTCCCCGAGCTGGAGTAGGCCGCGCACTGCGCGAAAACGGCGCGATGGGGCCGGACCGGCCCATCGGATCTGCGCGATCGCACGCTCCCTGGCCTCGCCGTGGTGATGCTCCTCCGCCCATCGGTCGATTTCGTCAGTGGAGCCCTTGCGCACCTGCGGCTCCATGACAACACTAGGCGCCGCATTTCCATGCTGCGCCAATGGCGCATTGTGCGACACCGGTTCGCCCACGGTCGCGCCGACAACGATGACGACACTGGCGACGTTCTCGTTGCGGCCACCACGATCGGACGACGACACCAAGACGAAGCGGCACATGGGTAGCGACGAGCAAACGACACGCCCGGTCACGATCCGGGCCGATGAGATCACCAAGGTCTATGGGGGCTTTGCGGCGCTCTCGAAGGTCTCCTTCGAGGTTCGCAAGGGCACGGTGTGTGCCTTCTTGGGCCCCAACGGTGCAGGCAAGTCCACAACCATGCGGATCCTCACCGGCTATCTCTCGCCCACCTCGGGTCGGGCCCAGGTGCTGGGGCTCGATCCTTCGCGCGCCGAGGAGCGCCGTGGGCTGGCCAAGCAGCTGGGCTACTTGCCCGAGAGCGGCCCCCTCTACCGGGAGATGACCCCGTTCGAGTCGCTCGGCTTCTTCGCCGACATCCGCGGGGTGTCCTCGCCATTGCGGGCGATCGATCGGGTGGTCGAGCGGTGCGCCGTGGGCGAAGTACTGCACAAGCCGATCTACAAGCTCTCCAAGGGCTTTCGGCAGCGCGTGGGCATGGCCCAGGCACTGCTCCACGATCCGGACGTGCTGATCCTCGACGAGCCGACCTCGGGCCTCGATCCCCTGCAGATCCGTGAGGTGCGGTCGCTCATTCGCGAGCTGGGCCAGGACAAGACCCTCTTGCTGTCCACCCACATCCTCCAGGAGGTCGAGGCCATGGCCACCGAGGTCGTGATGGTGGCCGAGGGGCGGGTGGTCTTTACCGGGAGCAAGGACGCGCTCACCCAAGAGGGCACCCTCGAGGAGCGCTTCCACGCGTTGGCCGGCGGCAAGAAGAAGAAAAAGAAAAAGAAGAAGGACGACGACGACAAGGAGGTGGCGTGATGCTCGACTTCAAGGTGGTCAGCGCGATCTTCCGCAAGGACATGCGCGCGTACCTGGGCAACCCGACCGGCTACGTGTTCATCACGTTGTTCATCATGGCCACCGGCGCGGCCGCGTTTCTCCAAGAGGAGTTCTTCACGCGCAACCTCGCCGATCTGGCCACGCTCAACCTGATGATGCCGGCGATCCTGATGTTCTTCGTGCCGGCGATCACCATGAACGCCTGGGCCGACGAGCGCCGGTCGGGCACCGACGAGCTGCTGCTGACCCTGCCGCTGCGCGACGGCGAGGTGGTGCTGGGCAAGTACCTGGGCGTGCTGGGCATGTACACCGCCTCGCTGGCGCTCACGGCGATCGCCCAGCTGAGCGTGCTGATGTACCTGGGCGAGCCCGACAAGGGGCTGATGTTCTCCACCTTCGCCGGCTACTGGCTGATGGGCGCGCTGTTCGCCGCGATCGGCCTGGTGGGCTCCATGCTCACCCTCAACACCACCGTGGCCTTCATCCTGGGCGGCCTGGGCTGCGCGGGGCTGGTGTTCGCCGGCACCCTGCCGTGGGCCTCGGGGATCTTGGGGGTGACGTTGGTGGGCCTGGTGATCTCGCTGTGCTGGTGGGTGATCCGGGGGACGGCCTCGGGGGCGGGCCCGGTGGGCCTGGTGGGCGCCGTGGTCGGGGCGTTGTCGTGGCAGTCCCGCAACCTCTCGGGTTCCGATGGCTCCGGGGCGACCGAAGCGGCCGAGGCGACCGCCGAGGGAGCGGAGGCGGCGGCGCAGGTTCCGGCGCAGGCCACGGATCTGAGCGCCTGGTTCGAACAGACCTTCAGCCACCTGTCGGTTAGCGACCACTTTGCCAGCTTTGGCGAGGGGGTCATTCGCTTGGGCGACGTCGCCTACTTCGTGGGGGGCGTGGTCTTGATGCTCTATCTGTGCTCGATGCTGCTCGGAAGGAGGCACTGGTAATCATGGCACTCGCACCCCGTCACGAACGGCTCATCCAGCTGCTGGCCCTGGGGACCATCGTGGTCTCCAGCGTGCTCATCAGTCACCGCGTAGAGGTCCGCACCGACGTCACCGAGGAGGGGCTGTCGCAGCTGACCCCGGAGACCGTGGGCCTCATCCAGACCATCGAGGCCGAGCGCCCCGTCACCGTGCACGCCTTCGTGTCCGGGGCCGACGACGTCCCCGGCGACTATGCCGAGGTGCGCTCGCGGCTGCTCAACATCTTGCGCGAGATGGAGAGCTCCGGCGGCGACGGCCTGACCGTGCGGATCGTCGAGCCCCGCGAGTACTCGCCCGAGGCCGAGGAGGCGGTCGAGAAGTACGGGATCCTCCCCCGGCCCCTGGCCGACCGCGACGGGGGCCGGATCGAGACCAAGAACACCTTCCTCGGCCTGGCCTTCGTCAGCGGAGCCCGCGAGGAGGTGGTGCCCTTCCTCAGCAAGGGGCTTTCGGTCGAGTACGAGGTGGCGCGCGCCCTTCGGGTGGTGATCCAAGACAAGAAGAAGGTCGTGGGGATCCTGCGGACCGATGCGCCCATCATGGGCAACTTCGACATCCAGACCCGGCAGCAGCAGCCGGCCTGGCGGATCGTCGAGGAGCTGCGCAAGCAGTACGAGGTCCGCAGCCTCAACCCCACCGCCTCGATCCCCGAGGACGTCGACGTGCTGCTGGTGCCGCAGATGGCCAGCCTCACCCAGGCCGAGCTCGACAAGGTCTCCGAGTACATCGACGCGGGGCGCCCGGCGCTGCTGACCGTCGATCCCTTCCCCACGTTCAACCCCTCGCTGGCCCCCCGCCAGCCCAAGCCCAACCCGCAAGGCGGCGGCATGGGGGGCATGATGGGCGGCGGCCAGCCGCCCCCGCAGCCCAAGGGCGACTACCGGGGACTGCTCTCCAAGGTCGGCGTCGAGTGGGCCGACGACAAGATCGTCTACGAGACCGAAAACCCCCACCCGAGCTTTGCCGGCGTCCCCCGGCAGGTGGTGTTCGTGCAGGGGCCCTTTGCCGAGGCCGATCCGGTCGTCAACGGCCTCGAGGAGGTCGTGGTGCTCTTTGGCGGCGAGCTTCGCAAGTCGGCCAGCTTCGGCGGGCAGTTCACCCCCTTGCTGCACTCGAGCACCCGCGCCGGCTACAACCTCTTCGAGGACATGGTCAGCGAGCACCCGCTGTTTGGCCTGCAGATGCGACCGCCGCCCTACAAGGCCTCGCCGCTGACCGGGGAGCACCACGTGCTCGCCGCCCGGATCACCGGGGGCGGGGGCGGGGAGGCGGCCGAGGGGGCCGAGCCTCCCAAGGACCGCAACCTGGTCGTGGTGGCCGATCTCGATCTGTTCCACGACCAATTCTTCCAGCTGCGCGAGCGCGGCGGCGACGTCGACGGTGACGGCCTGGTCGATCTGCGATTCGACAACGTGACCTTCTTGCTCAACCTGGTCGACTCGCTGACCGGCGACGAGCGCTTCATCGAGCTGCGCAAGCGCCAGCCCAAGTTCCGCCGGCTCACCTGGGTCGACGAGCAGACCGAGGGCGCCCGGGCCACCCTCGAGCAGGAGCGGCAAAAGGCCAACGAGAAGGCCGAGCAAGAGCTCCAAGAGGCGCAAAAGGCCCTCGACGACGCGGTGGCGGCCATCCAGGGGCGCACCGATCTCGACGAGAACACCAAAGAGGTGATGGTCAAGAGCGCCCAGGAGGCCGAGAACCGGCGCTTGCAGGTCAAGGAGGGCAAGATCGAGCGCGAGAAGGCCAAGGCGATCAACCGGATCGAGACCGAGCACAAGCGCAAGATCGACGAGGTCCAAAACCGGATCCGGATCCTGGCCCTGCTGATCCCCCCGCTGCCGGCGCTCGCGCTGGCGGGTCTCATCTTCGCCCGTCGGCGCCGTCGCGAGGCCGAGACGATCCCCCAAAGTCGGAGTGCCCGGGCCTAGCCCGAGGACCGCATGAGGACCGCATGAGGACCGCACGAGGAGCGAGCGAGCGATGAACCGCACCACCATCATCATGGTCGCGCTGGCCCTGGGCACCGCCGCCGGGGCCTACGCCATGCGACCCCAGCCGCGGCCGCCGGTCCAGTTCGAGGACACCGGTGAGGCCCTGTTCCCCGACTTCACCGATCCCACCATCGCCACCGCGCTGTCGGTGGTGGCCTGGGACGAAGACGAAGCGCGAGTGATCCGCTTCGAGGTCGAGCAGAAGGAAGGGCGCTGGGTGATCCCCAGCCACAACGACTACCCGGCCGACGGCACCGAGCGCATGGGCAAGGCGGCCGCGTCCTTCATCGACGTCAAAAAAGACCGCTACTACGGCGACAACCCGGCCGATCACGCCGCGTTCGGGGTGCTCGACCCCGAGGGCGACGAGGGCAAGGACGACGAGAAGGGCCAGCGGATCACCATCAAGGACGCCTCGGGCACCACCCTGGTCGACATCATCGTGGGCCAGGAGATCGACGACCGGCCCGGCTTCTACTACGTGCGCGAGCCCGGGGAGGACAAGAAGCGGGTCTACGGCTCCAAGCTCGAGCTGGACATCTCCACCAAGTTCGAGGACTGGATCGAAAAGGATCTGCTCGACGTCGAGCGGGACGACTTCGTCTCGATGATCTACGACCCCTAAACCGTCGACGAGGTCGAGGGCAAGGTCACCGGCTTCAACCCGGTGCGGGCCAAGGTCGATCCCGACGGCACCTCCGCGCGCGACTGGCTGGTCGATGAGGGCACCGAGGTCGAGCCGGGCAAGGAGCTCGACAGCATGAAGGTCCGCCAGATGCTGACGCAGGTGGCGAACCTCAAGATCGTGGGGGTGCGACCGCGGCCGCAGGCCCGCAACATCCTCGAGCAGCAGGTGCTGGCCCAGGACATGAAGCGCAAGGGCTTCTTCGTGGTGCCCACCGCCGACGGACGGGCGCAGCTCTATGGCAACGAGGGCTCGCTGACCACCATCACCAAGGAGGGGATCGTCTATTCGCTCTTGTTCGGTGAGGTCACCTACGAGTCCGGGATCGCCCTGAGCGCCGGTGTGGCCGATGCGGCCGACGGCGAGGACGAAAAGGGCGTGATGGAAGAGGATGTGCCCGAGCCCGAAGGGGAGGGCGATACCAACAAGACCGCCAGCCGCTTCATGTTCGTCGACGTGGTGTATGATCCCTCCTTGGACCAGGGGCTCAGCGCCAACGAGGACGAGCCGGCCGAGGGGGAGGGCGGCGAGGGGGCCGAGGGTGAGGACCCCGAGGGCGAGGGCGCCTCGTCCGAGGCCACCGACGACGACCAGGCCAAAGTCGAGGAGGGGCAGAAAACGGCCGCCAAGCTCCGCGCCCGCTTCGACCAGTGGTTCTATGTGATCTCCGACTCGAGCTTCAAACAGATCCACAAGGACCGTAGCGATCTGTTCAAGGACGCCAAGACCGACGAGGGCGCATGAGCGGCTCACGCCGATCGGGTTCCCATCGATCTGGGTCCCGCCTCTCTGGGTTGCGCGACCTGGCCCAGGCCGCGGCAGGAGCGGCCCGGCAGTGGCTGGGTCGGTCGTCGGCCTATCAAAGCGGGGCCAAGATCTCGACCACCGAGCCCGAGTGGGAGCGGGAGCAGCCCCATCAGCTGTGGGATCCCACCCGGCGGCTGATCCAGTCGATCCGCCGCTACCAATACTGGCGCGAGCGGGGTGGCGTGGTGGGCCAGGTGGCCTCGCGCGCGTGGGTGATCCCGCATCGCTTCTGGAGCTCGGTGCTCGCGGCGGACATCCCCATCAACGCCCAGATCGGCGGGGGGCTGATCCTGCTGCACGGTCAGGGGGTGGTGCTCCACGCCGACGCTCAGATCGGGCCCAATTGCCTGATCGCGCAGGGGGTGACCCTGGGGGTCAACGAGAAGACCGGGGAGGCCCCGCACCTGGGCGGCCGGGTCGACGTGGGCCCTGGCGCCAAGATCCTCGGGGGGGTCACGATCGGCGCGGGGGCCAAGATCGGGGCCAACGCGGTGGTCCTCGACGACGTGCCGCCTGGAGCGCTGGCGGTGGGGATCCCCGCCCGGGTGATCGAGGGCAAGGGCTACGTGCTCGACGACTCGGGCGGCTCGGACGAACGCTGAGGGTGCTCGGGCGAGCGCGGCTCGGACGATTGGCTTAAAGGACGCGGCTCGTCCCCTTGTAGGCGACGGCCGCGCTGCTCGGGCCGGCTAGCTCGATGTTCTCGAAGCGGTCGAACCCTGCGGCTTCGCACCATGAGCGAAAGTCTCTCGCTCGGAACGAAAAGCCGTCTCCGAACTCGATCAGCATGTTGAGGGACATGAGCAGCGCCGCCGCGTTCTCCCGTCGAGCGTCGTCGATCAAGGTCTCGATGACGATCAGCGCACCTCCGTCCTCGAGTGACTCGTGAGCCTTGGCGATGAGGGCCTGCTTTTTGTCGAGCCCCCAGTTGTGCAAGATGTTGCCCATTGTGATGATGTCGGCCCGGGGCAGATCATCGTCGAAGAAATCCCCCGAGACCACCGAGATCTGGTCCGTCGACCCCTCTGCTTCGATCTTCCCTTGCACGTAGGGAGTTACGGACGGAAGATCGAAATTCGTGATCTTCAGGTGTGGGTGTCGTGTTGCGACCACCCGGGACAGCAGGCCCGAAGCGCAGCCCACATCCGTCATGCGGTGGTAGCGGGAGAAGTCGAATTTCTCGGCGAGCACGGCGAAATTATCCTCCTGCAAACTGTCCATTGCATGAAAGAACTCTCTCGCATCATCGGCATAGTATAGGTTCTGGTAGTCTGGATCGTTCGAGCGTCCCGGCTCCTCGGGCAGGGCCAGTGAGCTGCCGGTCTTCAGCGCCTTGGCGAGGTTGGCCCATAGATCATAGCCTTTCCACATGACGCCCTTGTCCTGGTCGAGGATGTCCCGCATCCCCGGGATGTTCTCGTATCGCCCCTGTGGACCATCGCCGTGTCGCACCAGGAACCTCAGCGCCACTAGGGCATCGAAGAAATCGTAGGTGCCGCGGGGGTGACAGAGTCCGAGGCGCTTGCCCAGCTGCTCGGCGGTCAAGGCGTCATCTCCCAGCTCGGCAAACAGGTTGAGCTCGACCGCGGTGAGGACCACTTGAGACGGCCAATACTCCATGTGGATCCTCAACAGGTTGCCTACGTTCTCTTTGTTCGGGGACATGGCTCTTGCTCGTTCGTGTTCGTTCGTGCTGATGGATGGATCGATGGATCGATGGATGGATGGATCGATCGATGGACGCGGTGGTGATCACTCGTACAGATAACGACCGGGAGACAGGATTCCATTCGGATCGAGCCCAGCCTTGATCCGACGGAGCATCCGCCAGTACTCGTCTTGCGACGCTCGGGCGAAGGTGCTCATGCTGTCCACGTCCAGCCTCTGGGGGTAGATCCCGATCGTTCGCAGCTCCCGGAGTACCTGGTCTTTCCAGCGATGAGCACGGCTCACCGCAGCCTCGTCGCTCCGGTCGAACATGAGGCTGAAGTGGCCCTTGAGCGCTCCCACCCCCAGCTCGCTGAAGCTCCTGATGTACTCGGGGAGGTCCAAGGCCGTCGCGACCTCGTCGACGAGGTCGATGACCCGGGTGGCGATCTGCCCTTGCGCGGGCACGACCAGGTTCACGGCCAAAAAGCCCATCGCGTCTGGGTTGTTGTCGAGGTCGTAGTCCCGAGATCCGCGACACAGGAACACGTCGAGGTGGCTGTTGTCTGGCAAGCCCATGTACCTCTTGGTCCACTCCTGGATCCAACCGGGTTGCTGCTGTATCGGCTGATCCTGCGTGGAGAAGAAGTGGATCGGGTAGCTCGGTCGCGGGCAGAAATACGCTTCGATCTCCTCGCGTGCAGCGGCGGCGATCCTCTCGGGACCCGGCAGGCAGCCGATGAGCGTCCAGCTCAGTCGACCCCCAAGGACCTCGGGATCGGCGAGGGCCTCGCCGCTGGGGTTGGGATAGTAGTCGATGTCGGCCGCCGCGTCGGCAATGTCGAGCCCTTTGTCGAGCAGGCCGCTCCTTCGTAGTTCGTGCGCCGCATCGACCAGCCCCGCCAGGCCGCCCGGTCCCGCCCCGACGACCACCATGGATCGGTGCCGACGTGGGTAGAGCCGCAGCACCGCCCGGGTGACGATGCCCAGGTTCGACTGGATGAACAGCCCCCGCAGGTCGGGCCCGAGCCCCGTCGGGTAGCAGTGGACGAAGGGGTCGCAGTCGCCGAGGTAGTTCCACAGCCCGGTGCGGATCACCTCACCGTTCCCCAAGACCACCTCCATGGCCAGGCACTCGTCGACCTTGCACCCGAACACGCCAGACCCTCGCTCGAGTGCGTTTCCCAGGGGGCTCACCGTCGTTCCCGCTCCTCCGATGCTCGGTACCAGCGCGCACCCCTGTCGTTTGAGGTGATCGGCCAGCTGCCCCTGGGTCACGCCCGGCTCCAGCACGACGTAGCGAAACCTCTCGTTGACCTCGAGGATCCGGTTCATGCGCCCGAGCGCGAGCAGGACGCCCTCGCGCACCGGCATCCGCGATCCACCGCCCCAGTTCCTCCCGGTGCTCACCGTGTACAGTGGGATCCCGTGCTCGTTGGCGATGGCAACGATCGCCACGACCTCCTCGCGGCTGTTGGGGCTGAGCATGGCGGGGACGTGCCGGCTGGGGAATTCCGCGACGTCCGCCAGTGACTCCGATGGGAATCGGCGCACGTGTGGTTCACCGAGCAGCGCCTGCCAGGCGCGTAGCGCCGGCTCCAGCCGATCGAATGCTCGCGTACTCATGGGGCGCAGCCGGTTCGTGGGGTCGACGTGGCGTACTTGAACCGGTCATCGTCGCCGATGTCCCATGGAAAGTAGTGAAGCACCCAGATGTTGAGCTGGTTGATGTAGGTGGCGTACGAGGACAGCACCGCGAAGTACTCGTCCTTGGTCGTGAGCGCGTCCCACTGGTCGAAGAGGACCTTCGCGAACCTCCACACCGCGCTCAGCCCACAATAGCCGAGGAATTCCGTCGGCATGTGCATCAGGTTCTTCGTCATGATCTTCAGTACCCGGAGATCGGTATGGGGATCTTGGCACGCCCGGAGCAACCCCCCGCAGGTCGCGATCCCCGTCAGGGTGCGCACCTCTCCCGCCATGATCATCAGGCCCGACAAGAATTGCCCGTAGCTGCCGGGTCGGGTGTCCACGGAGCCGGCGAACATCTCGAGGACCGATGGCGGGGGCCGCGTCCAGATCCGGGTGATCTCCGCGTTGATGTCCGTGATCAGCCGCCGAAAGACGGGGTGAGAGACCGTCGTCGGGTCGATCAGCCGGTACGGGACGTCTTCGAGCGTTGCCGGCTCGCCCTCACGACGTGCGACGATGATCACCGGCTCCTTGGTCCTGTAGATCGCCTCCCAGCAGCGCTTGCCGACCTCGAGCAGGATCGGGAGGTCTTCGGGAATGACCCTACCGATGGGCGGGTGCTCGTTTTGCTCGGAGACTTCTCCATACTTGAAGAACAGCGACTGAACATCGGGCAAGAACACCGTGCCGACCGGTGCTTCCGTGCGCTTTACGAAGTCATCGCCCTCCACGAAGAACGGAGAGACGATGGGGATCTGGTGGTAGATGTTGTGGCCGGAGACCACGGTATGCGTCTCGATGCTCGCGTAGGGTAGGTGCCCCCAGACCGCGTCACACAAGCCCTGGTTTCGTCGTTCGTCGAGCTCGATGGTGATGCTCTTGGCGAACGTCAAGAAATCGAAGGTGATCCTTCTTGGTGGCATTGTGCGTCCTCCTGGTTGGTGCGGTCGCGATGGGCTCGCTCGTCGGCGGGGTGGCGGATCGCGGTGGCCGAAGGAGGGCCTTGGAGGCGCTCCGTGGCCATGTCCATCGCGATGTCGTGGGTCGTGCGCCCGGTCCGGGCCGACTCCTCGAAGATTGCCAGCACGCGATCGTGGATCGTGGCGGTCTGTTCGAGCACGCTCTGCACGCTGTAGTCTGGCCCCTCCCGGGCCAGATCGATCAGCCCGCCGGCGTTGGCGACGAAATCCGGTGCGTAGAGGATGCCTCGCCGTCGCAGCGCCTCCGAGCACCGGTGGCTCGAGAGCTGGTTGTTGGCCGCTCCGGCCACGATCGTCGCGCCCAGCTCGTGAACGTTCTGCTCGTGGATCACCGCTCCGGTCGCGCAGGGGGAGAACACATCGACCTCGAGGCGGTGGATGTCCTCCACCGCGACGGGAGTCACCCCGAACGCCTCCACCACGGACTGGAGGGTGGTGGGATCGGTGTCCGACACGAACACCTTCGTGCCTTCCTCGACCAGGTACTCGCAGAGCTTGCGCCCCACGGAGCCGACGCCCTGGATCGCGACGGAGTATCCCGCGATGTCGTCATCGGCGCCGTGGTGAAAGCTGAGCCCGGCCTTGATGCTGCAAAACACACCATAGGCCGTGGCCGGGCAGGGCAGACCCTCGGCGGTGGGGATGCCTCGCGCGTAGGGGGTGATCTCGCGCATGAGCTCCATGTCCATGACCGTGCTCCCCATGTCGTCCGCGGTCTGGTAGCGGCCGCGCAGCAGGTTTAGTCGGTGGGCGAAGGATCGAAGCAGCCGAGGCGATTTTTCCTGCTTGGGATCTGCGATGATCACCGCCTTGCCGCCCCCAAAGGGAAGACCGCACACGGCGGACTTGTAGGTCATGGCCCGCGCGAGCTTCAAGACGTCGCCGAGGGCGGCTTGTTCATCGTCGTAGCGCTTGATCCGACACCCGCCGATCGCCGGGCCTCGCAGGGTGCTGTGGATCGCGATGATCGCCTTGAGCCTGACGCTGGGATCACACAAGAAGATGACCTCTTCGTGATCGTCGAAGCCAGGAGAACAGAAGAGCACCTTAGATCTTGCTCCCGTCCCGGCGGGCGGTGGCCCGCCGCTGTCGTCGTTCCCGCAGGATCTCGCGAAGAGGCCGGGTGGTGAATGCCACGGAGACATACTCGGGGGTCCCGTGCTCGGGATCTCGCTCCCACCGCTCGCGCTCTCGCGCCCAGAGCGTGCGCTCCGCGGGGCTCCCGCTCCTTCGTAGCGTTTCAAAGTTCTCCATGGTCAACTGCGCCATGGCGTCGGTGTCCGGCTTTCGGGTGCATTCGAATGCGGCGATCGCCTGGCCCAGATCCAGGTCGTGGCGGTCGATCAGCTCCCGGAGCTTGATGCAGTCCTCGAAGCAGAGGTTCATGCCCATAGCGTAGAAGGGAGCGATGGCGTGCGCCGCGTCCCCGAGGAGCAGGACGTGATCGCGATAGGACCAGCGATCACAATCGACGGTGAAGATCTTCGCGATGGGGCTGTCGAGGTATTGCTCCGTGAGATCGGGAGCGTGGCGCCACAGGGTGGGGTAGGTCTGCTGGAACAATGCATGAAGCTCTCGGCGGGGGCGTGCCTCGAGCGCCGTGCTCTGAACCAGCGGGGCGAAGAGGTTTGCCGTGAATCGCCGGTCTTGGTCCGAGGGGAGCGCGACCAGGATGGACTGCGGTGTGGGCCAGACATGGATGTGTCTGGTGTCCAGCGCTCTTGGGGGGCCCGGTCGGTAGGGGACGATGAGCTCCTTGTAGCCGAGTTCGAGTTGGTCGCGCCTCGCGGCCAATACCCCCCGTTGTTCCAGTATGCGACACACCGTGGAGAAGACGCCGTCTGCTCCGATGAGGCGATCGTAGTACTGGCGGATCCCTTGCCCGCGGGCATCAACAAGGGTGATCGTCTTGTTGGTGAGGTCGATGTCTCGGAGGGTGTGCTCGAAGTGGAAGCGTACGCCGCCGGTTGCCGCCTTGTCGATCAGGGCGGCGTTCAGCGTCGAGCGCGTGATGGTGTAGATCGCTTGTTGCTCTCGGCCATAGTTCTGGGTGAGCGGAGGGCCATCACGAAGATGCGTGACCCGACCATGGGTCGCGGTCGTCGTCGGGTAGAGATCATCGTACAAACCCGCGATCTCGAGGGCTCCCCAGCCGCGGGTCGAGATGGACATGGCGATGGTTCGCCGGCTGCGCTCGGAGCCTTGCTCTCGACAGTCCCTTCGCTTCTCGTACACGTCGACTCGATCGAAGCCGAGCTGAGCCAAGTATAGAGACATCAAAGAACCGGTCAGCCCTGCTCCGACGACAGCGAGCCTCTCCTGCTGGATTCTTGGCATGTTCAACTCTGGTGAATGATCTAAATCTATCCGGAGGTGAGACGAGGATGCAATAAGTCGAGTCGGCTCGAAGTTGGTGCACTTTTGGTGCACTTTCTTGCATGATGTCTTGCATGATGCATTGCATGATGCATTGCATGATGTCTTATTGTGTGTCGATCTCTTATGGTCTAGTTATCGTCATGTGGTAGCCTGCGGAGGCAGGAGTGCCGATGTTGATCGTTAGCCTTCTATGGGCCGGGGCCGCCTATGTGGCCGGCAAGGAGTTGATCCACTTCGTGGTCGATGAGCCAGAGCCGAGCCCGGAGACGATCGAGCGGCCACCGCCACCCGCCCCGCCCCTTGACGAGGATGGAGGGGTCACGGCCTCGGACTCATCGGAGTTCGACTCGCGGGAGGACGACGATCGAGCGCTGGTGCTCTCGTTGGGTGCACTCTCCCTGGCTGGGGCTGGCCGGCTCGTCAGTCCGGCCTTTGGGCTGCTCAGCTCTTCGGTCCTGGTCATAGGAGCCTATCCGATGCTCCGCCGAACCTGGCGCAACCTGATCGACCAGCGCATCTTCGACTTCGAAGGTCTGCTGGCGGTCGACATCGTGCTGTGCATCGGGGCGGGGGTCCCGGGCGTCGCGGCGTTGGGATGGTTGGGCTACGCGTGGGGTCGACGCCTGATCCACCAGACTCGCCGCCGGGCCGCACGCGAGGTCTCCGCGGTGTTCTCCCAGATGGGGGAGCATGCCTGGAAGGTCGTCGATGGAGTGGAGGTCCGGGTCCGACTCGAAGACATCGAGGTCGGCGATCGGTTCGTCATCCGGGCGGGTGACTCGGTTCCGATCGATGGCCGGGTCATCGAGGGAAAGATCGCGGTCGATCAGCGCGCCCTCACCGGGGAGTCGCGCCTGCGGGAGTTCGGGATCGGCGACGAGCTTCTCGCCTCCACCACGGTACTCGGCGGGGCGGCCGTCGCTCGGACGGAGCGAACGGGCAAGGATACGGTGGTCGCTCGGGTCGATGCGCTGCTGGCCGAGACCGCGTCGTTCGAACAGCACTTGAGCCATCGCGTCTCGATTGAGGCGGAGCGCTCGGTCCGGCCGACCCTGGCGACGGCCCTCGCCGGGCTGTTCATCGGCGGCCCGCTCGGTGCTGTGGCGGGGATCTGGACCAACGCCATCGACAGCGCCTGGCTGGCGTCGCCGTACTCGATGCTCAATACCATCGAGGCGGCCGCACGCTCGTCGATCCTGATCAAAGACGGTCGCTCGCTCGAGCAGCTGGTGGACATCGACACGATCGTGTTCGACAAGACAGGAACCCTCACCCTCGACGATTTCGAGGTGGCCTCCGTCCATGGCCACGGCGATTTCACCGACGACGAGATCCTCGGCCTTGCCGCCGCGCTCGAGCAGCGGCAGGAGCATCCGATCGCTCGGGCGATCATCGACGCAGCCGAGCAGCGACGCGCGGTCGTCCCGGACGTCGAGCGATGCACGACCGAGCTCGGCTATGGCCTGAGCGCCCGTTTTCGGGGGCAGCCGCTCGTCCTCGGGAGTGCCCGGTTGCTGGCGCGCGAGGGCGTCGAGCTGCCCGGCGCGATCGCGGAGCTCGCCGCGTGCATAGAGGAACGGGGCGGTTGTGTGGTCCACCTCGCGGCTGAGGGGCGCTATGCGGGCATGCTCGGGCTCGAGTCACACATCCGGCCCGAGGCGTTCGAGCTGGTCGCGAACCTACGAGCCCGCGGACTGGAGCTGTTGGTCGTGACGGGCGATGACGAAGGACCGACCGCGGCGCTCACCGAGGCGTTGGGCATCTCGGACTACGTTGCGCGGGCCTTGCCCGAAGACAAGGCCGAGATCGTCTCCATGCTGCGAGCTAGGGGTCGCAAGGTCTGCTTCATCGGCGACGGCATCAACGACGCACTCGCACTGAGCCGAGCGAATGTCTCGGTGTCGATGAGTGGAGCCTCACCTCTGGCCATGGAGTGCGCCCAGATCCTGCTGCGCGCGGGCTCGTTGGCCCCGCTGAGGTCGCTGTTCGAGATCGCGGATCACTTCGATCGAGAGCAGCGGTTCATCATCAGCTCGAGCCGGCTCGTGACCGTGTCGGGGGCGATGTGCGTGGTCTATGCCGGATTTACGTTGCCCGCGGTGCTGGTCCTCTACGCGACGTCGTTCGGGGTCAACCTCGCGACGGCGATGCTGGCGCGTCTTCGCGGTGACTCGGCGACGTCGGCGCTCCGGTCGTCGGCGCCCGGGGGATAGGCCGCCTCGAGTTCGAGGTCACCGGGCTCAGGGCGCGTGCTCGTCGAGCCAGCGCGTCAGTGCGTCGTGGAGCTCGGAGTGATCGCCCGGAGCGGCGCGGAGCAGCGCGAGGGCCGAGCGGGCGAGCCGCTGCGCCCGCGGTCGCTCGGCGGGGCGAGACCACAGCGCCCGGGCGAGCCCGAACGCCAGGGTCGCTTGCCGGTCGCTCGACACGTCGTTGCGCTCGCGCCCCTTGAGCGTGGCGTACGCGGGCTCGAGTCGGTCGAGTGCATCGTCGGGGCGACCCGTTTCGAGCAAGATTACGCCTTCCAGGCCCCGGGCAGAGGTGGTGATCGGGTGCTCGGGGTCGTAGATCTCCTCATAGATCGCCAGGGCGCTGCGGATCGGAGCCAGGGCGCGCTCGGGCTTCCCCGCCCGCTGGTAGGCGCGGGCCTGGGCTGCGAGCGCATGCCCAACCGTGTCTGGCTCGGCCTCCTTGGCCTGTGCGAGGATCTCGGCGGCACGCGCGAGGGTGACTTCGGCCTCGGCGTGGAGATCTTGCCGGCTCTGGAGAGCGCCCAGGTGCAGCAACGAGCTGCCGAACATGGCGGAGTCGGTGCCATGGTGGGTCTCGGCCAGCTCTCGGGCCTCGGTATAGAGTGCGGCAGCCCGGTCCAGCTTGCCCTGATCGCCGTAGAGGTTGCCCATGTTGGCCACCGCCATCCAGACCACGCGATGCGACGGGCCGAAGTGTTCTTCGGTGATCTCGCGAGCGTGCTCGAGTCGTTCGATCCCCTGCTGGTAGCGCCCCCGCATGCGATCGATGACCGCGAGATCGAGCAGCGTGCCCGAGATCCGGTGATGGCGTGGTCCGAGGCGTGCCTGTTGGATCTCGAGGCATCGGAGGAAGTGGGCTTCGGCTGTATCGAAGTCGTGCCGATGAAAGGCCACGATGCCCAGGTTGAGGCGGGCCCCGGCCGCGTCGAGGCTCGACGAGCCCTGCACGGACTCGTGGATCGCCAGGGCGCGTTCGAGCTGTTCTTCGGCGAGGTCGAGCGCTCCTCGTAGGCGGTTCATATGGCCCAGCCGTCCGTACACGCTGGCCACATGGGGGTGCTGCGGGCCCAGCGTGTGCTCGAGGATCTCCTGGGCGTGCTCGAGGAATTGCTGCGCCTGCTCGTACTGGCCCAGGCTGGTCAGCGGGGAGGCCAGCGCCATCTCCGCTCGTGCCGTTCGAATGCTCTTGACCCCGTGAAGCGGTCGGACGAGCTCTAGTGCGCGCTGGCGTGCGTCCCGGGCGGCGGCGAAGTTCTCGGCTTGGGAATACACGTTGCCCAGCACCACGAAGTAGCGGATCCGCAGCAGGGGATCACCGGTGCGCTGGGCTGCGGCGCGGGCGTGTTCGCTCCACTGGAGGGCCTGTGCATGGCGCCCCAGACCCACGCCGAGCGCCTGGGCCATCAGGATCGCGGCGTCGCCGGCCTGGCTCTCCAGGCCCGCGAGGTTTGCATCGAAGTATGCCTTGTCCAAAGGCTCGGTCGCCTCGGGCGAGGACTCGCGAGCCAGGGCGCGGCCGAGCGTGAGCCGGGCATCGATGGTCAGCGGCGCGTAGCCGATCGCCAGGGCCTCGTCGAGCAGCGCCCGAGCCGGCTCCACCGTGCTTCGGTGGTCGCCGGCTTCGTGCCGGGTGCGTAGCTGGGCCAGGCGCTCGCGGGCGGACTCCACCGCGGGCGCCTGGCCCGGCGTCGGCGGCGGGGCCAGGGTCGCCAATTGCTCGGGGTCGTCGCAGGTGGACAGGAGCGGCAACTCGGTGGCCAGCTCGACCGCACGGTGGACCATCGGGCCGTCTGCCCGGTCGAGCGCGGTCACCAGGGCGTTCAGGGCTCGTCGTCGTTGGTCCAGGCACTGGATCTGGGCGTCGATCTGCGGGGTCTCGTCGGCCTCCCCGATGCGGTGGCAGGCCATGGAGCGGGCGCGGGCCCAGTCGTCGCGGTAGGTCGCGAGCGTGGGCCAAAGGCGCTCCCATGTGGCCGCCGCCTGCGGGGCCCCGGTGGCCAGCAGCGCCTGGTTCGTGCGTGCCTCGTGCTCGGGATCCCAAAGCTGGGCCGCCAGCTGCTCGGGGCTCGGGCACGGGTCGGGTCGGCCCACGGAGTCCAGCGCCGAGGTGGCGACCATGGTGACGGCGGCCGCGGTCACCAGCCCAAACAGGCCCACGCCGGCCATGACCGCCAGGCCCCGCGACGGTCGCCCGGTGCGCTCGAGGGCGTCGAGCAGATCCTCCATGGAGGCGAAGCGATCCTCGGGCCGCGGTCGCAACCCGCGATGCAGCACGTGTCGCAGGGCCGGAGGCCACGGGGCCGCGGGAGGATCCGGCGGAGGCTGGGTGCGCTCGAGCAGCGCCGCGTGGGTCAGGGTCTTGGAGTGGGCGAACGGCCGCTCACCGGTCGCCACCTCCCAAAGGCTCACGCAGAACGCATACTGGTCGGCGGCCGGGCCGACCGGGTCTGCGCACAGTTGCTCCGGGGGCATGTACGCCGGCGTACCCATGACCGTGTCCGCCGCGGTCAGCTCCTGGTTGTAGCTTTGCACGAGCGACGCGGACGTCTCGCTCAGGGCCTCGCTCGGGATCTCCCCCGACCCCTGGGCGCGTGCGAGGCCGAAGTCCATCACCCGGACCCGACCATCGTCGCCCACCAACACGTTGGTCGGCTTGAAGTCTCGGTGGACCAGCCCGGCGGCGTGGGCCGCCGCGAGGCCTCGGCCTGCCTCGATGAACATCGGCAGGAGCGTGCGCCAATGCCGGCCTCGGTCCTGGGCCCAGTCGCGCAGAGTCCGGCCATGGACCAGCTCCATCACGAAGAATGGCAGTCCCTGCCAGCGATCTACGTCGTAGATCGGCAACACGTTGGGGTGTGAGAGCTGGGCCATCGCCATGGCCTCACGGCGCATTCGGTCCAGATCGATCGTCGAGCCTCGGTAGCGGACCAGCTTGAGCGCGACGGTGCGATCCAGGCGGGGATCGTGGGCGCGATAGACCCGTCCCATGCCTCCGGTGCCGATGAGCTCGTCGACCACGTAGCGGCCGATCACCGTGCCGGGAGCCACAGGGGGCGGATCGATGGCGTCGGTGAGCAGGACCTGAGTATGCTCGGTGTCGCCGATGCTCGTGTCCGCCGCCAAACCCTCGCTCGATCCCGTGGGATAGGATCCGAGGATACGATCTCAAGTAGTCGTGCGCTCGTAGTCGTGCGCTCGTAGTCGTGCGCTCATCGTCGGGTACGCCTGGATGGTCACGGCGCTTGCCGATCGTGCCGCGGGGGTGCATAACCCGCTAAAGCGGCCGGCATGGCGACTGGCGAATCCGAGCAGCACGAGCAGCCCAAGCTCTCCTGGAAGGAGGGCTTGTTCCTCGTCGGTCCCGATCCGTTGACCTCGCCCTATTACTCTTCGGGCGCGCTCATCGTGGCCGGCGTGGGGTATGCCACCCCTGCCTTTCAGATCGGGCTTTACGCGCTGCTGTTTTTGTTGGCGCCGCTCTACATCGAAGCGGTGCTGCTGACCCTCTCCAACGGCGGGACCTACGTGATGACCCGCTACGCCCTGTCGCACCTGGGCAAGCTGGCGATCGTGGCCGCCGCGGTCGTCGGGGTCATCATCTCGTTTTCCTACGTCGCCACCGCGATCGTCAGTCTGCTCAGCTACAGCGACTACGTGACCTCGCTGACCGCGGCCCTGCCCGGGGGTCGGGTCGCGGCGGCGATCGGGCTCTCGATGCTGCCCGCCTTGGGCTTTGGGGTGTGGGTGATGCCCGACCAGTGGCGGCGCACCGTGGCGACCGTGGGGGTGACCTCGCTAGCGGCGCTGGCGCTGTCGTCGGTGTTCCCCACCGGGGTGGTGGTGATGCTGGCCCCCTTGGTCCTGTTGTTCTCGCTCAACAACTACGGGCTCAAGGAGAGCGTCCAGGTCAGCAAGACGATCTTCCTCATCAACCTCGTGGTCATGGGGCTGACGATCCTCGCGGGTCTCCTCTACCTGCTGCTCCACGGAGGTCACGGAGGGAACTTCCTCGACGGCGCCCAGCTCGACGCCGCGGTGGCGGAGGCCCGCGCTCACGCCCCCGCCGCCGGTCACGGCCTGGGGCACGCCACCGCGCGCTACCTGCCCGGCTTTGCCACCTTGGGGGCGGCGCTCATCCCCGCTGCGCTGGGCTCGTCGATCCTCGGGGCCTCGGGCGTCGAGTCGGTGATGAATATCCCCGAGGAGCTCGAGGATCCGCGCCGCGACGTCCGCAAGATCTACCTGTGGATGCTCACCACCCTGCTGGTGATCGGCGGCTCGCTGTCGCTGCTGGTCTTCATGGTGCTGCCCCCCGCCCAGCTGGTGGGGGCCTCGGGCTACCTGCTGGCCGTGCTGGGCAAGGTCTCCGTGGCCGGGGTGACCGGATCGCCGGCGTTGGGCGAGATCTGGAACGTGGTGATCGTGGCCAACGCCGCGCTGATGCTCTTGGGCGCCACCAACACCGGCTTCGCCGGCGCGCGCGGCCTTTGGGTCACCATGGCCCGCGATAGCCTCTTGCCCCGGCGGCTTTTGGACACCAACGAGCGGGGGGCGTTCTCGCGGGTCAACATCCTCATGCTCACCGCGATTTTCGCCCTGGCCTGGGAGGGCGACGCCGACGTCGAGATCCTCGAGCGCTGGTACGGGGCGACCTTCGGCCTGGTGATGTTCTCCGGGGTGCTCGCGTTCATCCTGCTGCGCCGCTACAAGGGCGACGATCCGCGGATCTACTGGGCGCCCTTCAACATCGAGATCTCCGGCGTGCGCACCCCGGTGGCCGCCTTGATCGGCCTGGCCTTCTTGAGCTTTGCTCTTTTGGGGCTCTACTCGCGCTACGCCGAGCAGATCCGCAGCTTGCAGGCGCTCCTTGTCACCATGGCGATCCTGGTGGGCCTGGTGCTGCTGGGCTACAACCACCGGCCGCTCATTCGGGCCGGCTATCGCTACTTTCGTCGGGTGATCGAGACGGTGGAGGGCGACGCTGTCGAGACCGGCGAGCGCACTATTGTGGTCGCGGTGGGGGGGATCCGCATGGGGCGGCTCATTCGCCACGCCGTGGCGCTGGCGCGGGCTCAGAGTCAGACCACCGGGATCCCCTACACCCAGATCGTCGTCTTCCACATGACCCGGTCGGTGGGTCACGAGTACGTCTACAAGGTAGGGCGCGAGTCGCTACGACCGGCGGGGATCGAGGGCAACGCGATCCGGATCCACACCGAGCTGACCGAGCTGGCGCCCAGCGATCTGAACATGTTCCTGGCCCTGGTGCCTCAGCCCCCCGCGCCCGAGGACAAGGCCCCAAACCGCCTGCACATGGCCATGGACGCGCTGGTCGAGTTCCACGAGCGCCACGGGTTTCGCGGGCACATCGTGATGATCGGCGACTACGGGGTCAGCGACGACGATGTCACCCAGCTCCAAGATCGGCTGGAGGGGTCGACGCTGGTCACTGCGCCGGTGTCGTGAGCGGGCCGGTCGGACCTCGAGCGTGTGCGATGCGGCCTGTGCTGTGCCGTGGACGGCTGGCCCTAGCCTCAGCCTGGAGGCGGCGGCGGTGGGTCGGCATCGGGGTCGTCGTCGGGGTCCGTCGATGCGCGGGCCGCCTGGCTCGGCTCGGAGACCAGCTGTCCGGGCGTCACCTCTTCGCCGTCGATCTCCAAGAGGCCCGGGCAGTCGTAGACCCGGTCACACGCGTCGGCGATGTCGTCGTCGGCCTCGTCGCTACAGTCCTTCTTGTAGCTGCGGATGGTCGTGGCGCACTCTCGGGCCTCGTCGGGGACGTAGTCGCAGAGCTCTCCGAGGAGGTTGTCGTGCAAGTCGAGGAAATCGGTGTACTGTTCGTCGCGGCAGCGCCCCAGATCACCGTTGTACTGGTCTTCGAATTGGGACTTCTGGCACTCCCGTACGCGCTTGCAGTTGTGCTTGGCAGCCCGCTTGGCGAATGTCTCGACGTTGTCGTAGCAACCGCCTACGGGTAGCGACAGCAAGATGGACACGCTCGCGATGAGGACGGTGGGGCGCATGCTCACGGGGCGAACGCTACCAGGGGGAGCTGAGCGCTCGCCATGGTCGTGATCACGCATGCAACCGCAGCGGCACGCGTCAGTCGTGCGACGGGTCACCGGACGATTCAAGTGCGCATCGAACGGCGGGGCCGGCTGGCCGGCCATTTCGCGGCGCTTCGATCCGAGCTAGCGTAGGAGGGGTGAGCGAACTCCGGGCCGGTGATCACGAGCGCGACTCCCACCGCACTCCATGCGCCCGGCGCGGACTGGCGCTCGGAATCGTGGCCCTGCTGGCGGTTGCCTGCGCCCCCGGTAGCCCGGGCGAGGGCTTCTTGGGCGACGGCGATCGCGTCGAGTTGTGCCAGGGGGAGGTGGAGGTGCCCGACGACGCCCTGCGCGAGGCGCTGCTGGCCGTGGTGTCCCAGCCCGATCCGCCCGAGGACCTGCCCGAGGGCGAGCAGCCCGAGCCGGTGATCCTCGCCGATCGGCTGCGGGCGGTGCGGGGGCTGAACGTGCCCGAGCGGGGGATCGAGTCGCTCGCCGGGCTCGAGTGTGCGCAGGGGCTGCTGAGCCTGGGGCTGGCCGGCAACGCGATAAGCGACGTCACCCCGCTGCTCGATCTGACCGGTCTTGAGCAGCTGGAGCTGTCCGGCAACCAGATCACCGATCTGAGCGCGCTGGGGCGCCTGACCCGGCTGACGCGGCTTTCGATCGACGACAACGGCGTGACCTCGCTGGATCCCTTGGCCACGCTGACCAACCTCGAGGCGCTGGACGCGGGGAGCAACGAGCTGACCGACGTGTCGCCGCTGGCGGGGCTTTTGGGGTTGGCCGTGCTGGTGCTGTCGAACAATCAGATCGCCGACGTGTCGCCGCTTGCTGGGCTTACCGAGCTGCGGGGGCTGGAGATCGACGGCAACCTCGTCACCGACATCACGCCGCTTTCGGGGCTGACCCGGCTGCGCTTCGTCGATCTCGACGGCAACGAGATCGACAGCCTCGAGCCGCTGGCCAGTGCGGTCGACATGCAGGAGATCGAGGCCTCGCGCAACCAGCTGACGAGCCTGGCCGGCGTGGAGCGGATGGTGGCCCTGACCCGGATCACCGCCCAGGAAAACCAGATCACCTCCACCGAGGGGGTGGGTGACCTGGTGCTGCTGAGCACGCTGGACCTGGGGGACAACGCGATTGCCTCGCTTACGGGCGTCGAGGGCCTGGGCGAGCTGCAGACGCTTCGGCTGGCGCTCAACGCGGTGACCGATCTGAGCCCGCTGACGGGGCTTCCCGAGCTGCGCACCCTCGATCTGCGCTACAACGAAGGGCTTTCGGATCTGGGGGTGCTGGGCACGCTGCCGCTTTTGGGCTCGCTGGCCGCGGGAGGCTACGAGCAGACCCAGGATCTCAGCGGACTGGCCGGGCGGCAGGTGCTGCGCTCGCTCACCTTCATCGAGGGGCGGGTGCCCGACCTGGCGTTCTTTGGGGATCTGCCCGGGATCGAGTCGATCAACTTCGAGGGCACGCCGCTTTCTGGGGACGACCTGGCCAACATCGCCTTGGCGGGGACCCTCCAGAGCTTGTCGCTGGATGCCACCGGGATCTCCGATCTCAGCCCGCTCGAGCCGCTGATGCTGGTGGAGGCGATCGAGGCGCGAGACAACGCGCTCTTACGGGTGGACACCCTGGCCCGCTGGATCAACCTGCGAACGGCGCGGCTTTCGGGCAACCCGCTGTCGAGCCTCGAGGGGGTGGAGATGCACGAGGTGCTCAGCGAGCTCGACGTCAGCAACACCCCCATCGACGATCTGACCCCCGTGGTCAACAACGAGACCTTTCGGCGGGGGGACACCCTGGTGATCACCGAGACCGGGGTCGACAGCGGGGACTGTGGGGACATCGCCACGATCGCCGGGCGCGAGGCGGTCGTGGAGACCGATCTGGAGTGCCCATAGAAGAGATAGAAGAGCACCCCGGGTCCCGGCCCGGTAGCCACGGCCCGCGGGCGCCCGTGTGGCGACCTTAGAGCTCGACCTCGACCGCGAGCTGGGCCACGCTGCCAAACTTCCATTGCCCGATGTTGTGGAGGTCGCGCGCAAAGTTGACGTGCGCCATGAAGACCGCCTCCAAGACCGATTCCCCCATGAACTGGTTCTCGGTGTACTTGTCGGGAATCAGCGCAAGCAGCTTGGGCAATTCCCTCAGGTCGGTCGAGTCAGCCACCCGATAGGTGCCCTGGAAATCTCCGGTCAGGCTGACGTCGACGTCGTAGATGTCTAGCCCGCGTTCGGCCAGATCTCTAGCCATTCATGAGCTGCTCGCCTGTCGGCAATACCGCGTCACGATAGCCCCAGGGGTCCCGCTGTCTCGCCTGGCCAACCGCGGCATAGAGCGGCGCTCGCCAGGCGGGTGGGGGGACGTCGCCGGCCAGCGCGGCCAAGCCCGCGCCGTAGCGAAACTGGTGCTCACCTGCGTAGCGCAGCCGGTGCCGAGGAGCGACCCCGGCCGCGGACATCCGTGCCTCGCGGTGGCGGGCGTGGGCCAGCCGGGCGGGGGCATCGGGCAAGGCGACGCGGCCCGAGAGCACGCGGGCCCACAGCCGGGCCTGGTGCTCGAACAGGGGAAAGGGGACCACCGAAAAGGGCAGCCCGATGAACGCCAGCGTGCGTGCCCGCGCGGCGACCAGATCGAGGTAGAGCGGGAACACCCGATCGTGGACCGGATCGAGCAGCCTCGCGCGAGCGGGCAGGAAGGGGAAGGTGTAGCGATAGCCTGTGCATAGCACCAGCGCGTCCACGTTGGGTTCGCGGGTGCCGTCGCTCAGGCATAGCGCCCGGGGCTCGACTCGGACGATCGGCGGTCGGTGGTCGAGGTTTCTCTGCGGACCGAGCCCATCGGCCCGCGGCAGATCACGGGCACAGAGGAGCACCCGGCGGGCCACGGTGGCCAGCTCGCGCGACAGGTCGACGCCCGACGACTTGGCCCCCAAAAGCGCCACCGTGGCGCCTTCGAACCCGCGGGGCTCGCGGTAGGCGAAGCTATGCAGCACGCGGCCGGCAAAGGCATCCAGGCCGGGCAGGGCCGGGATCCGAGGCTGGTGATAGTGCCCATTGCAGACCGCGACCGCGTCGAAGTTTTCGTGATGTTCTCGGCCGCCGCGCAGCCAGTGCACGCGCCAGCGCGCCGGCGGCCTCGGGTGCGCTGCGGTCCAGGGCGTGTCATCGTCGGCTCGCGGCTGCACCTGGGTGACCCGCGCGTCGGTTCGCACGTAGCGATCCAGCCCGAACGTTCGGCTGTACGCCCGTAGGTAGCGCAAGACCTCCGCGTGCCCCGGAAACCGCCGCGGGTCGCCGCCCAGATCGGTGGTGAAGGGGAACCGGCGCAGCGCCATCAGGTCGCGCGGGAGGTTGGTGCGCAGCGAGGCGTAGAGCGCTCCGTGCGTTACGGACGGCGCTGGCGCGCGGCCCAGAGGATCGTCGGGCACTCGCGGGTTGTAGATCCAGATCCCCCCCGGCGACGCGTTCGCCTCGAAGACCACCGGCTTCAGGCCTTCGGCCTCGAGCTCGACCGCGGTGACCAACCCCGCGGCTCCCGCTCCGATCACCGCTACTGGCATGCACCATGACGATCGGGCGCCACGACGACCGGGTCAACCGGTCGCACCCATCGAGCGAGCGCGGCCGCCGGTGCTACGCTCTTATTGGATCTATGCCTGCCCGAGCCAAGCCGGCGGTCCCTGTGCATCGCATCGACGCGATCGGGCGGGAACGGCCGGTATTCGTCAATCACTACCTCCCCACGGACTGGGCCGCCATGCGGCCGCCGTCGACATCGTCGCGGCGCCCTACGCCGTGGGTGACGCACGATTTCGCCACCGTCGCGTTCCATGTGGGGGGTGTCTCGCGCATCGAACAAGGTGGGCGATGGTCGGTGGGCCCGGGCGACGCATGGCTGATACCGGCGGGTACGCCTCATCGACTGCTTGGCCATGACCTGCATGGGGATCTGCATGGGGATCTGCATGGGGACCTGCATGGGGACCAGTCCGAGGTTTGGGGCCTGGGGCTGTGTGCGTCATGCCTCGCCGCCGGGGATGGTGCCGCCCTGCTCGATCCCTTCGACCGGGTCCGCCGTGGGGCCTCGGCGCTCGTGCCGATCCCATCGCACCGGCGTGAGTTCTTGATCCGCCTGTTTCGAGAGCTCCGTGATCTCGGGTCGAGCGCGGCGTCGGAGGCGGTCGAGCGCTCCCTGCTGACGCTGATCCTCCACGAGATCTCGCAGGCGGCGTCATGGGCCGACCGCGGTCCGGCTACGGGCGGGTTGGTGGCCGACAGCCTCCGGGTCATCGAGCATCGCTGCCTGGGCCCGCTTACCCTCGGCGACGTCGCGCAGGCGGTGGAGCGCTCGCCGGCCTACGTGACCACCGTGCTGCGCCGCGCCACGGGGCGCAGCGCGCTCGAGTGGATCATCGCCGGTCGCATGGCCGAGGCCCGCCGCCGTCTCGCGCGCTCCGACGATCGGGTCGAGGCCGTCGCCGAGCACGTCGGCTACGCGGATCCCACTCATTTCATCCGGCTCTTTCGCCGCGCGCACGGCCAGACCCCCGCCGCCTGGCGAGCGTCTCGGCGACGTTCAGCCCGCGGTGCGTCGCCGCGCGTACCAGGCGTGCATCATCAGGCTCTGGAAGATCCGCACCGGGGGGTCGAAGCCGCTGGCCGCGATCATGGAGGCCACGGCGTCGGGGGCTCGTAGGTCGATGTTTTGGATGAACATCTCTCGCTGCACCGATACACCCGCATAGCGGAGCGTGTGCACCCAAGTCTCGAGCAGATCCAGGCCGGCCGCGGGCTGGCCGTCTCCGGCCAGATCGGCGTTCACCAGCACGCCCCCGGGGCGCAAGCGGGCGGCGAGACCAGCAAAGAGCGCGCGCCGCTGGGCCGGGTCGAGCACGAAGTGCGAGACGAGCAGCGACGTGGCTACATCGAAGGGCTCGGACTCGGGCAGCGCGTCGATCTCGCCCTCGTAGAACGTGCAGCGGGGCGCGAGGCCGGCATCCTCCATGCGTTGCCGGCAGATCGCGAGCATCGGCGCGGCCCGATCGACACCGACAAATTGCCACTGAGGACGATCCTCGGCCAGGGCGAGGATCTCGGCCCCCGTGCCGACCCCCAGGCACAGGATCCGCGCCTTGGCGGGCACGGGCGCGAGCACCATCCGCATCGCGAGGTGCAGGGCGTCGCGAAAAGGGGCCAGCTTGATGAATTGGTGGTCATACGAGGAGGCTCGCTCCTCGTCGAAGACGAACAATGATTCGGGCATGGTCGCTCCTGGGTCGACATCTGGCCGACGCGGGGCATCGACTCTGGTCCCGTAGGATGCGGGGCTGGCCTGGCTCGGGGTAGAGCGAGGATTTTGTTGGGATCGGCGAACCTTTCGATCCGGATCCGTGGGAACTAAAGCCCGGCGCCCCGCGGTAGGCGGCCGTCTTGCCGGACGGTCACGGCGAAGGCGCGTCGTCGTGCCGTCTCCTGGGCATGGCGGATCGCGGGGCTGTGGGCCGGCGGTGGGTCGCTGAGGCGCTCCAGCGCTACGCGTCGCTCGAGCCAGGGCAGGCGGCCGCCGTCCCGCGCGGCGAGCTCTAGCGCCAGCCAGGGCCCGGCCTGCCGCAGGGCGGGCGTGGCCGCGTCATCGGTTGCCCGACCAAGCAGCACGGCCACCGCGTCGGGTCGGGGGCGCAGCATCAGCAGGGCGCGGCCCTGGGCGTAGCGGCGAGGGAGGCCGTCGGTGGACGGAGCTCGCTCGATCCACCGCACCGCCTCATCGGCCACCGCATCGGCGCTGGGCCACGGGGGCTCGGCGGCATGCTCGATGCTGCCGGGGCCCTGCTCGGGGGGGCTTTGCGGGCGCGTGCGGGCCTGACGAAGCCGCTTGTCGAGCAGCGCCGTGTACTCCTCGCGCTCAGCCCGGGTCAGCCCGTCGCGTAGTAGCTGCTCCACCGGTCGTAGGCCCGGCCCGCCGGGGCGTCGCGCCTCGGCCAGGGCGCGGCTCAGCGCCAGATCCACGAACCCATGATCGAGCAGGCGGTCGAGCGCATTGGGCAGGGGCCGCAGCCGCTCGGGGCCCCAGGGGGTCCCGCGGCGGTCGGCCAGGCGCCGCTCGATCCGCGCGCGCGGACCCTCGCGCAGCAGATAGCGCCGGGTCTCGTCCAGTTCTACCGCCAGGCGAGCCGCGTCGCCGTGGTGCGCGTCTCCCTCGAGCGCCAGCACCAGGGCCAACAGGCGCGTCTCGATCTCGCCGAACAGTCCCGCCAGCCCGCGGACCCGCATCCGCCAGTAGGACTGGCAAAACAGGCGCCCGTAGTGGAGGGCACGGCCGATCAGCAGGCGGGCGAAGGGCGGTGTCGGTCGTCCCACGTTCACTCCGATCTGCTGGGTGGCTTGGAGGTACACCTTGGCCACGAACGCGCGGGCTCGGGTCCGCTGCCCCGGGGCCAACGCCGGGGTGACGATGAGGGTATGGGCCCGCTGGACCTGGGCCAGCACGCGCTCGTCGATCGGGCTGACCACCGCCTGGGTCGGATCGGGCACCGCGGCTACGGCAGGGCGGATCGCGTCCTGGGCGACCAGTCGCACAAGGCCCACGAGCGCGGGGTGCTCGGCCACGCGAGGTACGAGCGCGGCTGCCTCGTCGGGGGAACGCACCGCGAGCACGGCCGCTCGGGCAGCCACCGGATCCAGCGGCACCTGAGGGCACAGCCACGCCAAGAGGACCGCGTCGGGGCCGCCTTCGCGCCCGCGTCGGGTCAGCGCGGCGCAGTCCGGGGGCAGGGAGGGGGCGGCCGACGAAGGATCGGCGACTGTTTCGGCGACTGTTTCGGCGACTGTTTCGGCGACTGTTTCGGCGACCGTTTCGGCGACCGTTTCGGCGGCCGTTTCGGTCGAGGTCGACCAAGCCGCTCGTTCGACCACGAGCCCCGTGCGGTCGTCATTGTCGTTGGTGGTGGCCCGCGGTGGACTGCGATCGCGGAGCAAGAGCCACAGCCCGATAGCGATAGTGGCCGTGCCCAGCCCGATCGTCAGCCCGCGGACGAGCCGAGGGCGGGTCGCGGCGTCGAGCACCTATTGCTCGACGAGCCGGCGGATCACTTCGCGCAGCCGGTGCACGCCCCCCATGTCGCGCGCCTGGAACTCCAGGCCCACGCCGTCGGGGTTGTTGGCGTTGCGCACCTTGGCCAGCACCTCGAGGGCGCGCTCGCTGCCCGGCGGGGTGATCTCCACGATGATCTCCTGGTCGACCGGAGGGGGCTCGGCGGTGAGCAGCAGCGCCCCGCCCTCCGAGATCTCGGAGAGTGCGGCGATCGACGAGTCGGTGCTGCCCTGTTCGCGCCACTTGACCTCCACCATCACCGGCAGGCGAACGTGACGACGACGGGCGGTCAGCTTGATCTCCCCGCTGCCGACCTTGCGGAGGAACTCGAGCTTCCGCCACTCCGTCCCGTTGCATCGCAGGATCCCACCGGCGCGCACCCGAAGCCGAGGCCGGGCTGCGTGCCATTCCTTGCCGATGGCGCGGATCATCATCTTGCCCGGCAGGCCGGGAAAGTAGGTCTCCAGGAGAACCTCTTCGCCGGGCTCGAACGAGTCGGTGGTGAAGACCTGGAGCGCATTGGGCTCACCTGAGGTCATGGCCTCGGTGAACGACTCGGCGGAGGAATAATGACACCGAATTTTGCGCAAGTTGGACTACGTCTCCGTGAGGGGGCGTGGGTGCGAGCGTAGCACACGCCCGGCGACCGTCCCATTTTCTCCATGCCCCTGGGGACCGTCGGGGGATCCAGACCCCGGAGCACGGCGTGCGACGGGATCGGGGCCCGGCCCAGGCCGAGGGCCCAACGGGAGGGGGGGATCTGGACCTAGTCAGCCCGCCGACGGGCCAGACCGAGCAGTAGCCACGGCCACAGCCAGGCCAGCCGGGGGCGCGATCCCTGGATGCAGCCGCAGCCGGGGTCCTGGCCTTCCCCGAAGCCGGGGGGCAGGCCTCGACTGCCACCGGTGTCGGGCTCCGCGCTGGACGTCGCCGAAGCTCCATCCGAGCCGGGGCTCGTGCCCCCGGGCAGATCGCCTCCCGTACCCGAATCGGGGTCGGGATCGGGGTCGCCCCCCGTGGTCTCGGCGCCTCCGGGTTGTGGATCGAGCCCGATCACCACCCGGGTCCCCGGGTAGATCTCAACGTCGACGGGCACCATGTCGGCCCCGTAGTCGTCCCCGCTCGCATCGAGCGCATAGGCTCCGGGTGCGATCCCATCGAGGGCAAAATGCCCCAGTGCGTCGACGGGTACCGGAACGCCCCCGTCGAGGCTCACGAGGGCCCCCGCGGCGGCCATCGCCTGGGGCTCACAGATCCCTTCCAGATCCCCCAGCCACACGAAGCCTTCACGGGCCAGATCGCCCGCGCACGGGGAGCCCTCGACATCGAAGTGCAGCCGCGCGTGCCCGACCATCGGAGTGCTGGCGTGCAGATAGGTCAGCTGCGTGCCTGCATCTACAGGGCAGCGCGCCGTGTCCTCGAGATCGGCGGCGTCCTCGATGGTGGCCTTGACCCAGGTGTCGGCGGTGGCGGTCACCGTGCACGCCATGGATCGGTCGATCACCACCCCCTCCACGCGGCCTTGCGGCACTACGTCGCCGACGAGCGCCATATAGAGCTCCCAGTCCCACAGTGCGCCCGGATCGGTGTGGGTCTGGTTGGGCAGCTCCACGTGCCCCACCACGTGCTCGCGGTCGATGGGCAGCCCGTGCTCGTCGCAGAGCCACCGAGCCAGCTGGGCCGACGACCGGTAGGTTTCCCAGGTGTACCACTGGGGCTCGGCGATGAAGCCCTCGTGCTCGATCCCCAGGGCCACTGCGTTGGAGCCCCCCACGTGCCAGGCCCGGTCCGCGTGACGGACCATCTGGGTGATCTCGCCGTCCTCGGAGCGCATCACGTAGTGGGCCGAGACGTTGGCCGAGGGGTTTTGGAACCAGGACATGCTGCCGGCGTAGTAGCCCTGCATGGTGTGCACCACGACGTACTCGACGTCGGTGATCCCGTTCGCCGTGTAGTTGGACGCGTGAGCGGGCACGAAGGCCACCGCCAGCGGATACTCGGGATCGGCTCCCGACGCGGGAGGCACGGCCAGGGTGGGGTCGTCGTACTCGGGCGGGCGATGGTGGTGATCTTCCCGTTCCGTGTCCGGGGTCAGCTCTGAGGTATGGGCCATCGCGACCCCGGGTGCTAGCGCCAGCACCCCTCCAAGCCACCACCGCGTGATCCTCTCGTCCATGCGTCGTTCTCCCCCTCGGTTTTCGGTCCTGGGCCCCCGGTCCACGGATCCGGCATCCACCCCGAAACCCGCGCCGGTTCCTAGTATAATCGCGCGCAGTGACGGGGCGTGCCCGTCGGGGTCTTTGCTCACGTGTCCGGATCTGGTCTTGCCGAGCCTTGTGTTGCCCGTCCCCTGGTCTTGGTTCCCACCTACAACGAGCGTGAGAACCTCGACGCGATCCTCGACGCGATCCTCGCCGCCGCGCCTCATCTGCACGTCTGCGTCGTCGACGATCACAGTCCCGACGGAACCGGGGCCCGGGCGCAGGCCCGGGCCGACGCCTCCCCGCGGATCCACGTGCTCCACCGGGCGCGCAAGGAGGGCCTGGGCCCGGCCTATCTGCACGGCTTTGCGTGGGCGCTGCAGCAGCCCGCCGGATACACCCATGTGTTCGAGATGGACGCCGATTTCTCCCACGATCCTAGATACTTGGCCCCCATGCTCGCGCGGGCTGAGCAAGGGGCCGACGTGGTGGTGGGCTCGCGCTGGGTCCCCGGCGGAGGCATCGAGGGCTGGAGCGCGCTGCGCCTTTTGCTGAGCTATGGAGGCTCGACCTACGCCCGCCGGATCCTGGGGATCGGGGTGCGTGACCTGACCGCTGGCTTCGTGTGCTACCGCCGCCGGGTGCTGGAAACCTTGCCGCTGCACCGAGTCCGCGCCCGCGGCTACGGCTTTCAGATCGAGATGAAGTACCGGGCCCTGGTCGCCGGTTTTTCGGTGGTCGAGCATCCGATCGTCTTCCCCGACCGTCGGGCGGGGACTTCCAAGATGTCGCTGCGGATCGTCGCCGAGGGGATCACCTCGGTCTGGCGCTTGCGCCACGGGCTGCCTCGGCCGCCCTGATCTGGCGAGCGGCCGGACTTCGGGGGGCCGACGCTGGCCCCTCGGTCCGTGCTTTGGTACCGAAGCCCTGCGCGTCATGGCGACCAAGGTCCTGCTTTCCACACATCCCGATCCGCTCGATCCCGCCGACGCCACGATCAGCGTCTTCGATCGTGGCTTCCTCTACGGAGACAGCGTCTACGAGACCATGCGAACCGCGGGCGGGCACCCGCTGGAGCTCGTCCGCCACCTGCGACGGCTGCGGCGCAGCGGCGACGGGATCGGGCTGTCGATCCCCTTCTCCGACGCGCAGCTCGCCGACGCGATCGACCGCACGCATGCGGCCTCGGGCAACGACGAGAGCTACGTGCGTCTGGTGGTGACCCGAGGCTCGGGCCCGGTCGCGCTCGATCCTCGAAACTCGGAGCATCCGCTCTTGGTGGTGCTGGTCAAGTCGCTGGAGCTGCCCAAGCCGGAGGCTTACGCGCGCGGGATCTCGGCCGTGATCGTGGGGATCACCAAGAACGCGGGCACCTCGCTCGATCCCACCATCAAGTCGGGCAACTACCTCAACAATATCCTCGCCCTGCGCCAGGCGATCGCCTCGGGGGGCGACGATGCGATCATGTGCAACCCCGAGGGGGCCGTGTCCGAGGGGGCGACCAGCAACGTGTTCATGGTCCATCAGGGGCAGCTGGAGACGCCTCACATGCGGACCGGGCTGCTGCCCGGGATCACGCGACAGGCGGTCTGCGAGCTGGCCCAGTCGTTGGGCAGCCCGGTGGCGGAGACGACGATCGAGCCCGATCGTCTACGCGCAGCCGAAGAGGTGTTCCTGACCAGCTCGGTGCGGGGGATCATGCCGGTGACCCGGCTCGACGGCGTGCAGGTGGGCGATGGCCGGGCCGGGCCGGTGACCCGCCGGCTCCACGAGGCCTACCTGGCCTACGTGGATCGAGCGGCGCGAGCGGCCCCGTCGCCAGACCCGTCGTCGGCTGGCTGAGTCTGGTCGCTATGGCCCGCTACGCCGTAGCTCGAGGGTTGCGGTCGACTCCTCACCATTGGCTGTGAGCGCAAACTGCAGGCGGCCCGGCTCGAGCTTGACGTCGTAGGACTCGTCGCCAACGAAAAATGTTGGCAGTACCAACCCGTCTGTTTCGTGCACGATGTCTCCCGCCGTGTCGTTGGCGGGCGGAGCGGATAGGGTCTCGAGCTGACACACCAGGGCGCTGACCATTCGCACTCCGGTGAAGTGAACGCGATAGGTGCCGGGTTGTTCGATATCGAGTGTACGTAAGACCGTAGGACCCGACTGAGACTCCGCCGAGCTCCAGGGGTCATCGCAATCGACGTCGATCTCATGGAACCATGCGGCCTGCGCCGTGGCGTCGAGCCGCTGGCCCTGGCATGGGCTCCAGTGTGGATACGACCACGGAGCGTTGGCCTCGTACTCCGCGTTGGCGTCGTCGAGCGTTCGTTGGTAGGTCTGCTCGAACGAAGCTTCCCTCGCCAGCGCACGGATTCCTTCGATTCCGTATTCTTCGAGGAGCCACCGTGTAAAGTGCCCCGCGGTCGCATAGTCGACCTGCCGATAGCTCTCTAGATCGACGAGGGACACCACGTCATCCTGGCCATCACGGGTGCGGGCGCTCAGCGCTTCAGCGATTCCCTCCGTCCATAAGGGCTCGGGCCATCCGAGTGGTGCGGCCACGGCGTGGACGATCTCTTGTTCGAGCGCTTGCCACAGGGTATGGATCTCCCCATTGGTGTAGCAACCCGCAGGCCCCTCGCCGCAGTGATCGGCGACGTTGGCGTAGCGGTTCCAGATTGCGATCTCGATGGGCTCCTCGACCTGCACGTCGAGGCTTTGCTCGACGTGAGCGATGGCTCGTTCGATGAGTTCGATGTTGCCGCGGCACAGCGGTCGGTCGAAGGTCACGACCGCTCGCTCGTCGACCAGGGTGATTACGCGACCGCTATCGGACCCGCACGCACAAAGGCCGAGGGCCAGCAGCACTGTGATGGACTCCAACGGCCGGAAGGCGCGAGCGGGTAGGGTTTCACTCGCCATCGACAATGCGGTACGCGAGCTTGGTGGTTGCTTGGTCGCGCACTATGACGACCGTAAAGGATCGTTCGTCGCGGAGTACCTCGTAGGCTTCCGTGATCTCTCCCATCGTCGAGAGCGGATATCCGTTGAGTTCACTCAACGCATCGCCGTCGACAAAGCCGAGTAGAGCAGCGAGATCACCTTGGGCAACGTTCTCGAACTCGAAGTGATCTCCTCGCCACTCCAGGCGCGAGCGATCGAGAAGGAGCTGGTTGGGGTCGGTGAGTACGTCGAGCAAGAATTGACGGTCGATCTCGTACGTACGCGAGTGCTCGTCGTAGCTAACGAACGAACCTGGGGTCCATGGGACGCTTGGATCTGGCGTATGGTTGTCGCAAGGGATGGGACCATTTCCGACCACTCCATCGCCGAGGATCAACCCGCAGCTTGCCTGCGCCTGAGCAAAGTCGTCGAAGCGCCTCTGCTTCTCTTTTCCGTCAATGATGCACAAGTACACCTCTTGCCCAGGCGGGCACTCCGGGCACATTCCGCCGCTGGCATCGCCGACGCCTTCGTCGCCCGAGTCATCGTCGTCTTTGCAGCCGGGCAAGGCGAGCGTGAGCGTGAGCGTGGCGAGCCCGAGCGAGGCTCGGCTGAGGATGGACGGGAGGGACGCGCACCATGAGACGAGCATCTCGGCATGAGCGTCGGGCCGTCAAGCGGGGGACGACGAGTCGTGACCGTTTTGTGTCCGGACCCGGGAACCGATCGTGCCGGGAATGGACGTGCGGGTGTGGCCCAGAGCAAGTCGGTACCCGACGACGAAGTTGCACAGCGAGACTTCCGGCTGCCGTACGAGGCAGGGAGAGCGTTGCGCATCTTGCGGCGTCGATGATCCCGTTGCTGTGCGGGGATCGGCGCTCGGATCAGGGGACGTCGAGCGCTGCGCGTACCGTGGGTGCAAGAGGCTGCGGCCGAAGTATGGCCACGGGCCCGAGACTCGGCTCCTCGTCGACGTGTCCCGGCGCCCGCGGCCCAGGGCTCGTTGCCCCTCGCCGGTGGCCCCGAACGCCCGAAAAACGGCCGGCATCGGGCGGTTTTGTCCGGGGCGCGATCCGGGCTACTCTGCCGCGCTCACCGAGAGCCAGGAACCCACCACCGTGACGCCGATCGAGATCTGCAAGCACCTGGGAAGCGAGCGCATCGACGCCTACTACGGCGAGCTGTCGGGCAAGGAGGTCCGTGCGGTGCTCAAGGCGGGAGGGGCCAGCACGTCGGTACCCAAGACCGCCTACACCAAGGCCGCGCGCCTTCGGGCGTGGCGCAAGCGTTTCGATACCGAGCTTTCCGGGGACAACGGCCAGCTGGCCCTGGCCCTGCTCATCGAGTGGCTGATGCGCCACCATCGCCAAATGCTGGTGGACTATCTCGATTTTCTCGAGGTCGACCATCGACAGGGCGAGACCGACGAGGACTTTTGCGAGACCAACTCGCCCCAAAAGCTCCGCGAGGGCGCGCACATGCTGCTGGGCAAGTACCCGCCGCACGAGGTGGCCACGTACCTGCTGCTGGTGGGCAACCTCCAAGAGACCCGGGTCTTCGAGCAGACCCCGGAGCTGCTGGTGGCCCTGGGCCTGAGCGAGGACGACGCCCGGGCCCATGCGGTGGCCAGCATCGAGGCCCACGGCGAGGCCGGGGCGGGCGAGGATGCCGGGGATCCGTGACGCTCGAGTTCGCCTGAGTCTCTTGCCCCCGAGCCCGCCCCCGAGCCCGCCCCTGAGCCCGCCCCCGAGCCCGTCATGGACCGTCTCCCCATGCTCCGCCAGATGGCCCAGGCCCGGCCCGACGATCCCTTTGTGCGCTACGGCCTGGCGATGGAGCTGCGCAAGCGCGGGGAGCCCGAGGTGGCCGAGGCGATCGAGGTCTTCGAGTCGCTGCTGGCCGATCATCCCAGCTATGTCCCGAGCTACCTGATGTTCGGCACGCTGTTGGTGGAGCGGGGCGAGCGGGAGCGCGCGGCCGCGGTGCTCACGCGGGGGATCGAGGCGGCCCGGGCGGCGGCCGACGAGCACGCGCTCAGCGAGCTGACGGCGGCTCGGGCGGAGCTGCCTTGAGTATCTCGCTGCCCCACCTGGTCTTCGCCAGCCCGCGCAAGCTGCCGCGGGTCGGGCGGCTGACCGGGCGCGTGGTGGTGTTGGACATCGCGTTTGCCTCGATCGGGATCGGCAAGGGGTTCGACAAGACCACCGGGGCGCTCATCGACAAGCTCGGCTCCCGCCTGGCCCGCTGGGTCGACCACCACGATCACCCGCTGCACACCCGCTTCGCCGACGACGAGCGCTTCGTGCTGTGCACCAAGGCCGAGCACGGAGCGTGCCCCGAGATGATCACGCCCGCCCTGGTCGAGTCGACCGGGCCGGTCGACACGATCGTCTGCCACTTCGATCTCGACGGGCTCTATGCCGCGGCCAAGTGGATCCGCGGCGGCCACGAGCCCTACCCGGGGGCCGACGACGACGCGCGGGCGGTCGACACCCGGATAGGTCAGCCCTCGGCCGAGGCCGAGCGGATCGATCAGGCCCTACGGGCCCACTGGACCGACGAGACCCTCAAGCTCCGCGTGGTGCGCTATCTGGTCGAAGGGCGGCCGTCGGGGATCGAGCGCCAGAGCATCGAGGCGGCCGCCGAGGACTTCCGCCGCATGGCGCAGGCCGCCCATCGCCTGGCCGAGGGCTACCAGGTGGAAGGGGGCGTAGCCTTCATCGAGGTGGGCTCGTCCGCCCCCCCGTTCGACAAGACCGAGCTCTTGCTGGTGGGGCAGACCAAGGCGACCGTCAGCATCGTGCTCGACGCGGGCAACGCCACGATCGCCGCGCCCTTCGAAAGTGGGCTGGACTTCGTAGAGCTGCTCGAGCTCGGCGGCGGCATGCCCACCCGGGTCAACATCCCCCGCAAGCGGCTGGCCGACGCGATCGAGCGGATCCGTGGCGTCCTGCGCGAGCGCGCGTGAGGCAGCCCGCGAGGCTTGACAGTCCGTGCTCCGGGCAAGGCGTCGTGAGGCGTGCGGATCCGCGGTGGGCTCGGTGGAGCGGATCTCCGTAGCCTGGGGTTCGGGGGACGATCGGAACCACGAGCGGCGAGCATCGTTCGATGACACTCGCTCGACCCCGATGTCCATGGGGGATGGCATGAAAAATATTCAATGGTTCTATGTGCTTGAGCTGGTGTGGTCGATCGGCCAAGGCCATATGGCGTCGTTGGACACGATCGATCCGGGGCCTGTCGTTCCTCCTGCCCGACCTGGCAACGTCAGCTACGATGCGGCCTCCGCATGTCCGCGCTTGAGCCCGGCACGCGGCTGTCTGGCCGCTACGTGATCCGTCGACTGATAGGTGGCGGCGGCATGTCCCAGGTCTATGTGGGCGAGCACGAGACGATCGCGCGGCCGGTGGCGATCAAGGTGCTCAACCAAGAGCTCGCCGACAAGCCCGGGGTGGTCGAGCGCTTCTTGCACGAGGCCCGGGCCTCGTCTCGAGTCCAGCACGAGAACGTGGTGGAGGTGACCGACTTCGGCGAGATCGAAGGCGGCTGTCCGTTCATGGTGATGGAGTACCTCGACGGCGAAGATCTGGGCGAGACGTTGATCCGCGAGGGCCCGTTTTCCTGGGAGCGGGCCCGGCCCATGCTGCTGCAGGTGCTCGCCGCGTTGCAGGCTGCCCATGACCTGGGGGTGATCCACCGCGACATCAAGCCGGAGAACATCTTCCGGATCTCGCGGATGGGCAGCGACGACTACATCAAGGTGCTCGACTTCGGGATCGCCAAGGTTTACGACGGCGACCAGGTGATCCCCGGCACGCCTCAGACCCTCTCCGGCCAGGTGATGGGCACGCCTGCCTACATGGCCCCCGAGCAGTGTGTGGGCGATGCGATCGACGCGCGGGCCGATCTCTACGCGGTGGGGGTCATCGCGTTCCAGATGCTCACCGGGCGCACCCCCTTCGAAGGAGACTCCACGATGGATCTGATGCGTCAGCAGGTCTTCGAGCCCGTGCCGGCCATGGCCTCGGTGGATCCGGATCTCGATCTTCACGGGCCCTTCGAGGCCGTGGTCGAAAAGGCGCTGGCCAAGGATCCAGACGCTCGCTACCAGACCGCCTGGGATTTCGCCGAGGCCCTGTTCGAGGACATCGACCTGCTCAGCTCCAGCCTGTTGCCCGGGCTGCGCAACCTGTTTCGACGACGCGCGCGACGCAAGCGCTGAGCGACCGCGTCGCGCGATCGCCCGGCCACGACTGCAGCCCGGAATCAAGGAGACGGAATCAGGGCTCAGGATCGGGGGCCGAAGCGCAGGCGGTCGGGCTCGGACGTCCGCGGCCCAGCGAGGCAAAGCCGACGAGCCCGGCGTCCGCTTGCAGGCGCTCGATCAGCTCCGACTGCCCCTCGGCGTGGTAGCTGCTGCGGACCAAGGGACCGCTCTCCACATGGAGGATCCCTCGGCCGCGGGCGTAGGCGGCCAGCTCGGCGAACTCGTCGGGGTGCACGTAGCGCTCGATCGGCAGGTGCTTGCGGCTGGGCTGCAGGTACTGCCCCAGGGTCAAGATCGTCAGCCCCAGGTCGGCGAGCTGGTCGACCACCTCGATGATCTCGTCGCGCTGCTCGCCCAAGCCCAGCATCAGGCCGGTCTTGGTCAGGGCCCCGCGCTGTCGCGCATGCTCAAGCACCCGGTAGCTGCGGTCATAGCGGGCCTGCACCCGCACCTGGCGTGACAGGCGGGGCACCGTCTCGAGGTTGTGGGCGAACACGTCGGGCTGGGCGTCGAGCACGGTGTCCACATCACGCAGGTTGCCCTTGAAGTCGGGGACCAGCACCTCGATCGTCATCGCTGGGGCAGCATCGTGGCACGCGTGCAGCGTGCGGGCCCAGATCCCCGCCCCTCCGTCGGAAAGATCGTCGCGGTCGACCGAGGTGATGACGGTGTGGCGAAGATCGAGCTCGCCGAGGATCGCGGCCACCCGGCGGGGCTCGTCCTCGTCGACGGGCAGGGGTCGCCCAGTGGCCACGTCGCAGAAGCGGCACGAACGGGTGCAGATCTCCCCGAGGATCATGATGGTGAGCGCCCGGTTGTTCCAGCACTCGCCGATGTTGGGGCAGCTGGCGCTCTGGCAGACGGTGTGCAGCGACAGCTCGCGGACGCGCCGGTGCAGATCTTGGTAGGCCGAGCCGCCCGGCATGGGCACGCGCAGCCATCGGGGATGGCGACGGCGCGGCCGAGGCGGTTCGGCCGCCGACGCATCGCTTGAAACGACCGGCAGGTGGCGGCTCATCGCCTTCGCCATAGCATGGGCGCGAAGATCGTGCCGGGCGTGAGGTCACGGGGGCAGGCGTGAGCGACCTGGGGCCCACCACGAGGTGGATCGACCTCCCACCGGGTGGCATGGACTGGGCGCCGCGCGAGCGCCGTGTATCCGGTGGTGGGTGCGGGCCCTCATTGCGGGCGGTCGTCGTCGATGGCGAGGATCTGGGCGTTCGTCTGGATCTCGTCTGGGGTGAGCGCCTCGGTGTAGAGCGCCGCGTAGAAGAGGATCCCCGCCATCGAGCGGAAGCCGTTCGCCCGGTTGCCCAGGGCGAAGTCGGGGTCGCTCTCGTCGAGGAACAGATCGATAGCGGCGCCGATGTTCGGTTCTTCACCGCTGGGAGGGCCTACCAGCTGGCCGTCGACGTAGAGCCGACGGCGATCTTGGGCGATGGCTTCGGTGCTGTCGAACACCACGTGGACGACGGCGCGCATGTCTTGGAAGTTGTAGGACCACTGCCCCATCGGCACCTCATGGTTCCACGTGAGCCTCGGTGCGCTGACCGACTCGAGCCGAAGAGTGAACAGTCCACCTTCGCTGGCCTCTCCAAAATGGACGACCCGAGAGCCGCTGCTGTCGGCGTCTTGGACCTCGAAGACCGCCTCGATCGTGGCTGAGGTCTGGCCGTCAATGAGCGCGAGCTTGGTCCCCTCGACGCTGGTGAACGCCGAGCCGTTGGAGCTGGCAGCTTGCCACTCGAGCCCGGTGTTGCCGTTCTCGGTCACGTAGCGCATGTTGGAGTTCCAGTCGATCGGCAGATCGAGAGGGTCGGGCGCCGAGTCGAGGACCTCGTTGGGACCGTCGCCCGACTCGGCTTCGTCGAGGAAGTAGCGGACCAAAAGGCCCGTACCGACCAGGCACGCGGTCGAGAGCCTCTCGCACACACCGGCGGTCGTTTCGTCGCTGCTGCTGCCGCTTTCGCTGCCGCTCGTGGGACCGGTGGGACTGGTGGTCGTCGAGTCCACGGCATCGGTGATCCCGGAGCCCATTGTGCCGTCGCCCGTGCCCGCCGAGGTCGGCGGGGTCCCGGTCGTGGTCGGGCTGGTCGACCCGGCGGGGTCCATGGTGCTGGTCCCTTCGCTGTTGCCGTTGCTGTTGCCGATCCCCGAGCTGTTGAGCGAACACCCCAGTGCCAGCGCCGACGCCAGCATCACCCCACGGATCCCAATCCTTGGTCGCATCCCATGGTCACCCTACCACTGGCCATTGGGCAAGAGCGCGCGGCTCCGACCGGGGGCTCACTCACAGGTGGAGGTCGTCGCGAGGCGCCTGGTGGCCTTGGAGCTTGCGCAGCGCCGCGAGCAGATCGTCGTCGCCCGGATCGGGCATGCGTACGTCGAGGGTGATGTACAGATCGCCCGGATCGCGCCCCGGGATCTGCACCCCCTTGCCCCGCAGGCGCAGTTTTTGGCCGCTTTGGGCGCCCGGGGGCAGCTTGAGGGTCACCGGACCCCAGGGGGTGGGCACGTTGTCCAGGGCGCCGCCTCGGTAGGCCTCGAAGGCGGTGACCGGCAGCCGCAGGTGCAGGTTGCGACCGTCGCGGCGCAGGTGGTCGTGGGCCTTGACCCGCACCGTGAGGATCACGTCGCCCTGGGGCTGACCCTTGCCCCCCTGACCGCGCAGGCGCAGCTTGCCGCCGTCGGGCATGCCCTGGGGGACCTTGACGTCGAGGGTGCGGCCCTGGCTGCCCTGATCGATCCGCAGCGGCACGGTGACCCCGTGCAGGGCATCCATCAGGGAGACCGAGATATCGCCCTGCACATCGCTGCCGCGCCGGCTGGTGGGACGCGGGGCCCGGCCGCCGCCACGGAACAGGGCCGACAGGAGGTCTTCGAAGCTGGTGGCGCGAGCCTCGCCGAAGTCGTTGAACATGGCATCGCCGCCGGCGCCGCTAAAGCCGGGGGGGAAGCCGCGGCCGCGCTGACGGTAGGCCCGCGCCTTGTCGGCGTCGAAGCCCTGGGTGAGGCTCATCTCCCCGAACTCGTCGTAGAGCTTGCGCTTGTCCGCGTCGCCGAGCACCTCGTAGGCGGTGGAGACGTCCTTGAACTTCTCCTCGGCCGATTCGTCCCCCGGGTTGCGATCGGGGTGATATTGGCGGGTGAGCTTGCGGTACGCCTTTTTGATCTCGTCGGCGTTGGCCGTCCGGCTCACCCCCAGGTGCTGGTACAGGTCCTTCACGATGCGTCGAGCATGGTAAGTCGGCGCGAGGCTCGCGCAAGGCCGCGATTCCCGCAATCTTGTCCCAACGTTAGCTTTTGTGGCAAGAGCGGTGCTTCGGACGGTATCCCCATGGACGCGCACGCCCCGATCCCCCCGATGCCGGCCGACGAGGCCGACTTGTGCGAGCACCCCTACGCGGAGCTCTTGCCCTCGGTTCAAAAGCCGGGGCGCTACCTCGGCGGCGAGGAGCAGCAGATCGTCAAGGACCCCGAGGGTCTGCGTTGCCGCTTCGTGCTGGCGTTTCCCGATCTGTACGAGGTGGGCATGAGTCACCTCGGCACGCGGATCATCTACGACCTGGTCAATCGCCAGCCCGATCTGGTCTGCGAGCGCGCGTTTTCCCCTTGGGTCGACCTCGAGCAGGGCCTGCGGCAGCGGGGGCTGCCGCTGGTGAGCCTGGAGACCTACACCCCGCTGTCGAGCTTCGACGTGGTGGGGGTCAGCCTGCAGTACGAGCTTTGCTACACCAACGTGCTGCTCAACCTCGATCTGGGGGGGATCCCGCTGCGCGCGGCCGATCGCGGGGACGACTGCGCGATCGTGATCGCCGGAGGGCCCACCGCCACCCATCCCGAGCCGCTGACCCCCTTTGTCGACGTGGTGCTGGTGGGCGAGGCCGAGGAGGTCTTGCCCGCGCTGCTGCGTACGGTAGGTGATCTTCGCCGCGCGGGCCGGCCACGCGCCGAGCAGTTGGCCGCGTGCGCACGGCTGCCCGGGATCTACGTGCCCGCGTACTACCGGGTCGCGCTCGACGAGCGTACGGGCCTGCAGGTGGTCGTGGGGCGCACGCCGCAGGGCGAGGCGGCGGGGGCTCCCGAGCGGATCGAGCGGGTGTGGGTGCGCGACCTGGACGAGTTTCCCTTTCCCCAGCGCTTTCCCGTGCCCTACGCCGAGGCGATCTTCGATCGCGCCTCGGTCGAGATCACCCGGGGCTGCACCGAGGGCTGCCGGTTTTGCCAGGCGGGGATCATCTACCGGCCCGTGCGCGAGCGCAGCCCGCAGCAGGTCGTCGACGCGGTGCTCGGCGGGGTCGACGCGGCCGGGTTTGCCGAGACCAGCCTCACCGCGCTGTCGACCGCCGACGTGTCGTGCATCGATCCGCTCATCAAGACGCTGGTGCCCGCGCTCGCCGAGCGAAAAGCCAAGCTGGGGGTGGCCAGCCTGCGCGCCTACGGGCTGAGCGGGGAGCTGCTCGACGAGATCAAGCGGGTCGGGATCAACGGCCTGACCTTCGCGCCCGAGGCGGGCACCCAGCGCATGCGCGATGTGATCAACAAGAACGTCAGCGAGCAGGACGTGCTCGACTCGGCCCGGCGGATCTTCGAGCGGGGCTACGACCGGATGAAGATGTACTTCATCATGGGCCTGCCCACCGAGACCGAGGCCGATGTGGCCGGGATCGTGCAGACCGGGCAGCGGGTGCGCGAGCTGGCCCGGTCGATGGGCCTGCCGCGGCCGCCCCAGATCACGGTGAGCGTCTCGCAGCACGTGCCCAAGCCCCACACTCCGTTTCAGTGGGCGGCCATGGATTCCATGGAGGATCTGCACACCAAGGTGCAATTGCTGCGGGAGATGGCGCGCCGGGCCAAGGTGGGGCTCAAGACCCACGAGGTGCGCAGCAGCTGGCTCGAGTGTCTGTTCGCTCGCGGCGACCGGCGCCTCGGGGACGCGCTCGAGCACGCCTACCGGGCCGGTGCGCGCTTCGAGGGCTGGCGGGAGTGCTTTTCGTTCGAGCGCTGGCTCGACGCGCTGGAGGCCGCGGGGATCGAGCCCACCGTCTACACCCGCACTCTTCCCGTCGACGCGCGGCTGCCCTGGGATCACATCGACGTGGGGCTCGACGAGGGGTTCTTGGCCGACGAGTATCGCAAGGCGCTGCGCTCGCGGCTGAGCCCCCCGTGCGGCAAGCCGGCCGGCGACCAGGTGCACCACCGCGATCTCGACGCGGCGCAGGCCGACCGGCGGCGGCTGGTCTGCTACGACTGCGGGATCGCCTGCGACATGACCCAGATGCGGCAGGAGCGGATCGTATCGCTGCGCACCTTGTCGCAGCTGCGGGATCGCGCGCCGGTGGTCGACGATACGCCGCCGCCCCCGCTGGCCCCACCGGGCGCGGTGGAGGTGCCGCTGTCGCGCCTGAGCGGCAAGCTGGCCGCGAGCAAGCTGGCCGACGACTCGGCGTTCAAGCCCAATGCGGAGGCCCCATACTCGCGGCTGCGCCTGGTGTTCGGCAAGCACGGCCCCTTGCGCTTCTTGGGGCATCGCGATCTGCTGCGGGTGCTGCCTCGCATGTTCCGTCGGGCCGGGGTGGAGCAAGCGTTCTCGCGGGGCTTCAACCCCACCCCGCGGATGAGCTTTGGCCCCGCGCTGGCCCTGGGGGTCACCGCGCATGCCGAGGTGGTCGACGTCGACGTGATCCTGCCTCGGTCGGCCGAAGATCTCGCGGGCATGCTCGGCGAGCCCGAGCGCGAGGCGATCGCGGCCGACCTGCTGACCCAGCTGCGGCGGGTGGCCCCCCCCGGCCTGACCCTGCAAACGGCGCGGCTGGTGGGCCCCGACGAGCTGCGCCTGGGGCAGCTGGTGGCGGCGGCCGACTACGCGGTGCGGCTACCCGAGCCGGCGGCCCAGCACCTGGCGACCGCGCTGCCCCTGCGGCTCGCGGGGCCGCTGACCATCGAGCGCACCCAGCACGCCAAGAAGCGTCGCGGCAAGCGGCGGTCCGCGAGCGCTCGTCCGGCCACCCGCGTCGTCGACGTGCACTCGACCCTGATGGACGCGGACGTCGACGGGCCCACGCTGCGCTTCCGGTTGCGGCTGGACGGGGAGGGCGGGGCGCGACCACGCGAGGTGGTCGAGGCCCTGCTCGGGCAGCGAGTACCCGATCACCACATGACCCGGGTGCGGCTGCTCGTGCGCAAGGACAACGCCCTGGTGCCCGTCGACCAGGCCGGGGTGTGCCCCCGTCCGCCAGCCCACTCGTGGGGTTGTCAGGCGCCGTCGGTGGCTAGCGGGGGGCGCCGTCGTTGACCCAGTCGATGATCACCTGAAGATCATCGGCGGGGAGCGACGAGCCGCTGGGCGGCATCGGGGTCCCCCACCCACCAGGAACACTACCCTGCGTCCCTTCCATCTTGTGGATGAAGTAGCTGTCGTCGGCCGAGCCCGGGGCCACCATCAGCAGGGCCGAGGTCGAGGGGGCCCCCACCATCACGTCGTACGCCACGCTGGGGCTCAGGTCCAGGTCGCCCGAGGGGGCAACGCCCAGGTGACACCCACAGTAGGTCAGCAGGATCGGGACGATCTCTCGCTGGAACACGCCGGCCTGCCCACCATCCGAGTCGTCGCCCGTGGTCCCGTCGTCGCCGCTCGACCCACTGTTCGATCCGCCTTCGTCCGCGCTGCCTCCGTCCGAGTCGTCCAGCGCTTCGTCCTCCTCGTCCTCCACGTCATCCACTTTGCCCCCGCCGGTGTCGGGATCCGGTCCGCCGACCAGATCCCGATCGAGCTCGTCGGCGTAGTTGGAGACGCATGCCCCGAGCGTCATTGCCAAGCCGACGATCCATCCCGCGCGGGCCCTCATACGTTCAGGCTAGGGCCATGTGCGTGAACAACAACCGATAAAAGCCCTTCCATGTCGGCAAAAATTGAGCGCAGAACTACGTTCTTCGTATTTAGAGCGACCTTCGCCACATCGACCACCCTTCGTGTCCCTTATGCGAAAAGGGCCCGAAGCTAAGCGTGTGGCCGGTCGCCCGAAATACGCTCGCCATCCTGCGTGGGGGTCGGGGTCGTCCTTGGCGAGTCGCCCTTGGCGAGTCGCCCTCAGTGAGTCTGTATCGAGGGCACCGGCTCGATCGGATGCTCCGCCTGCCAGGCCTCGATCGTTCGTCGTTCGGGGACGGTCGCGGGGCCGAGATCTTCGAGCACGCGATGGGCGGTCGCGACGAGATCCCGGGCACGCGCACGCTCGTCACCCAACGCCCACAGCGCGCGACCCAAGACGAATCGTACATGAGCCGATCGCTCGGTCTGGTCGTGCCGGGCCAGCAAGGAGCGCGCGCGCTCGGCCAGCGCCCGCGCAGCTTCGGGCTGTCCTCGCGCCAGGGCGACCTCGGCCAGCCCGCGCAAGGGGCGGGCGACCAGCGGGTGCTCAGGGCCCACCGCGCGCTCCAGGAGCGTCAGGGCCCGACGCAGGTCCGGCTCGGCGTGCTCGGGGTCGCCGTGGTCAAGCAGCGTGTCCCCCCGCTCGCTATGCGCGAGCGCGACGGCTCGATGCTCGGGACCATGCACCCGCACCAGACCGGCCAGGGCCTGCTCGTGCAGTCGCAGCGCGGTTGCCCTGTCGCCTCGCTGACGGTGGAGCACGGCGAGCTGGCTTCGTAGGGTCGCCACCCGGGGATGATCGTCGCCCAGGCCGCGCCGCAGCCGCTCCAGGCCCTCCTCGTAGAGCGCCAGGGCCTGCTCGGGGTGTCCCCGCTGCCGGGTGCACTCGGCCAGGGCCGCGAGCGAGGTGGCGATGTCGGGATGGTCGGGGTGCAGCGCATCCCGTCGGATCGCCAGCGCCTCGGCGTGGCGGGGGCAGGCATGGTCGCGATCGCCATCAGCCTTGGGCAGGCGCCCCAGCACGTGGAGCGGCCGGGCCAGCTCCAGGTGCTGCGAACCCAGGGGCTCGCGCAGCATCATGAGCGCCTTGTCGAGCAGGGCGCGGGCCTGGTCCCGATCTCCGCGAACGATGAGGGCCTCGGCCAGGTCGACCATGCTCCGCGCGACCTCGGGGTGATCGACGCCCAGGCTCTGCTCGAGGATCGGGAGCACGTGCTCATATCCCGCCACGGCCTCGACGATCGCGCCCTGCTCCAGGCGCAGATCCGCCAGGGTGCGCATGGCGAGCGCGACCTGTGGGTGATCGTAGCCCAGCTGGGCCCGGCGTCGCTCCAGATCCTGCTCGAGCATGGTCTTGGCCCGCCGATAGTCGCCGCGGACCCAGTGGATCCGGGCCTCGTGCTCGGTCAGCCCTTGAGGCTCGGCGGTGTCGGGGCCCATGCGCTGCAAGAGCATGCGGGCGTGTCGGCTCCAGGTCAGGCCCTCGTCGGGGCGGGCCAGCCCCACGCCCACCACGCGGACGAGCTCCGTCGCCGCCAGCAGGGCGATCGTATCCATTGGGTGCGCGCCGGCCATGAAGTAGGCCTCGTAGAGGGTCTGCGCCGCCGCTCGATCGTGGCCCAGCGATGCCTGGAGCTGCCCGAGCCGGATCCTGGATTTCACCCTCAAGGGGAGCCACATTCTTTGCTCGGCCTGCTGTTGCAGCTGCTCGGCGAGCACGAGGGCTTCGTGGTCGTTGCCCGCATCCTGCAAGAGCTGGATCCGCGTCGCACTCTTGAAATGGCGCCGTAGATCGGGAAGAGCACCCAGCGGGGGCAGGGGGAATTGAGCAAGCCACTTCTCGTCCGCACAGGCGTCGATGGGGGGGGCGGCTTCCAGTATGAGCAAGCCGCGACGGATCGCCCCGCTATCGCCCTCGGCCAGCATCCCGAGCAGTGAGCCCCTCACGATGCGTTGGACCTCCAGGCACAGCTCGGCGCGGGCGCGATGCGACTCGTTCATCGAGCCGTCGAGTCCCGCCCGGCAGACCTGGACCCGCGTGCGTCGCCAGTCGTCGGCCCAGGCCTGCATGTGGGGGGGAAGCCGGCGCGCGAGCAGCTGCGCATAGCCGGCATCGACCGTGCCCAGCCCCGCCGACACGGCCGGCGCGCGGCCGGGCCACATTCGCTCGATCGACGCGCCCTGCTGCTCGCACGACCGCTCGTAGTGCTCTTGCTCCACCCCCTGATAGAGCTCGATCCCCGCCCCCGTGAGCGCGGCGGCGCTGATCAGCACCGAGATCCCCTGCAGCCGACGGCGCCCGCGACGACGCTCTAGCGTGCGCAGCAGGGCGTTCATGCTGGGCCAGCGCCGCTGGGGATCGCGGGCCAGGCCGCGCTCGAGCACGCGACGCAGCCACGAGGGGATCCGGCCCTGCTCGGTACGGCGAGGCGGAGGCTCGATCTCATCCTCGGTGAGCACCGCGAGCGCCCCCGCACCGAAGGGGCGCGTCCCGTAGAGCGCCTCCCAGGCCATCAGACAAAACGAGAACTGGTCGGTGCGGGCATCGATCGCGCCCCGATCCCACTGCTCGGGGGCCATATAGGCCGGAGTGCCGAGCAGCTCGTGGCTCTCGGTGGAGGTGTCGGGGTTGTCCGGGTCCAGCGGGCGCGACGACGGCTTCGCGGTCGCCAGCTTCGGACCGGCCCGCGCCCGCGCGAGCCCGAAATCCATCACCCGCACTCGACCGCTGCGGCCCACCATCACGTTGCTGGGCTTGAGATCGCGGTGCACCAACCCCGCGGCATGGGCCGCGGCCACCCCCCGGCCCACGTCGAGCAAGACCTCCAAGATCTCGGTCCAGCGACGGGGGCGCTCGGTTCGCCAGGCCTCCAGGGTCTGCCCGTCGATGAACTCCATGGCCAGCCAGACCTCGCCTTCGTGCTCGCCCACGTCGTGGACCGCCACCACGTGGGGATGGCTGAGCTTGGCCAGCGCCCGGGCCTCTTGGAGCAGGCGGGAGCGCGCCGAGCCGGACGAGCCGGGGCCGCCCGGGCGCAGCAGCTTGAGGGCGATCTTGCGATCGAGATCGGGGTCGTAGGCGGCGTGCACCACCCCCATGCCGCCGGCCCCGAGGCGGTCGAGGATCATATAGCGACCGACCGTCGCCCCGCGGACGAGGCTGGTCGGATCCGACGCGCCCCGTCCGGTCTCGGAGCGGCCGGTCGTTGGACCCACCTCCGTCACGTCGGGATCTTCGTAGGCTCCCGGGGTCGGGGGGCGTGCGGAGGGATCACCGTCCACGGGGTGGAGCGTGGATCACGCTCGCCTGCAACGCCACCCGGGACCGTTGCTGGCGCCCGTTCAGCCGAGCGGGTGCTCGAACTTGGGGGGCTTGCCGCGCATCATGGCCTTGACGCCGATCGCGGCCGCGCTGCTCGCCAGGCTCTGGGCCGCCCGCTGCGCTTCGACCGCGCCCCCCTCGGACACGCTGACGGCGTTGGCGTCGACGATCGTCGAGACGAGCAGGGTGCGGAGCTCGGCGTCGAGGGGGACGCCGGCTTCGTTGGTGGTGGCCACCGCGGGATCCACCGTCACCTGCGCCGGACCCTCGCGGAATGGGGGGATCGGCGTGGAGCCGTCGGCCAGGGCGGCGGCCAGCTTCATGCTGGCCGCGGGCAGCTCGGGGATCGGCACGACCTGGGAGACGAGGCCCCAGCGTTGGGCCTCGTCCACGTCGATCCCGTGGCCGGTGAGGAGGATCTCGCCAATCCGGGGCCAATGCTCCGCGTCGCACAACCGGTGCACGTGGTGGCACCCGCCCAGCCCGGGGATCACCCCCACCGTGGTCTCGGGGAAGGCCAAGCGGGTGCGTTGCCCGGCGATCCGGGCGTGACACGCGGCGGCCAGCTCGAGCCCGCCGCCCAACACCCGGCCCACCAGCGCCGCCACGGTGGGCTTGCCGGTGCGGAGCTTGCTCAGGGTCTTCTTCCAGCGCTCGATGAGCGCCAGGGCGGCGTCTTGCTTGCCGAGCACGGGCACGAAGTCGTTCAGATCGGCCCCGTGCCCGAACTCGCGGCTATACGTGCCATCGGGAGCCAACACGATCGCCGTGACCGCCTCGTCGCCGGCCAGGCGCTCGTAGGCCTGGTCGAGCTGGTCGATGAAGGTGTGGTTGATGCTGGTGCGCTTGAGCGACAGCAGCCCCACGTTGCCGTGCACTGCGGTGCCCACGTAGATCTCGTGCCACGGCGCCGCATCGGCGGCGAAGACCTCCGCGGGGGCGACCTGCTCCGCTCGGGTGATCGCCTGGTCGGCGCAAAAGCGCTCGACCAGGCGCCGCGCCTCGGGAAGGCCCAGCGCGGTGGCCAACGCGGGCATACCGGTGCGGAAGGCCAGCGCGTTCTCGCATAGAAAGTTGAGCGCGTCCGGGCCCGCGACCTCGTGCTTCACCATATAAGCGGTCAGCGACAGCAGCATGCCCAGCATGCGCGCCCGCACTGTCTCGACTTGCTCGGGCGGGCACTTTTGGCCGCGCTCGTAGGGCCACTGCTTGTGGGGGTCGTCGATGTAGGGGCGCCAGACCTCGGGGGTAGCATACAGGGTGGAGTCGACCTCCCCGGCCATCAGCTCCATGCAGTGGGCCGATAGATAGTTGGCCCCGGGGATCAGGTTGTGCACGAAGAACGGCGAGGTGCCCAGGGTCTTCTTGCACACGTCGTCGATCTGGGCCGGCGTAAGCCCCAGGTCGGCGTGGATCCGCACCGCCTCGAGCATCATGCCGCAAAAGATCCGATCGGCCGCGAACGAGGGCACGTCGGCCACCTCGATCAGGTTCATGCCCAGGCCGGCGAGGAACTTGCGGACGATCTTCAGCTCGTCCTTGCCGGTCACCGCCCCCCGGGTGGGGACCTCCCACAGCTTGTTGGTCAGGTGGGGGAAGAACGGGTGCATCACCCCGCAGCGCTCGGCCCCCGGCAGATCGGAGAAGAGCATCGTCGAGGGGAACCCGCTGGTGGCCGAGAAGATGAACGCCTCGGGGTCGCGCTGCTTTACCTGGCGATAGAACGCGTGCTTGATGTCGAGGCGCTCGGGGATCGCCTCGAACACGAAGCCGATCGGCAGGTCGGCGGGCAGATCGCCCGGGCCGCCCTGCACGACCACCACGTTGGCGAGGATCGCGTCGACCTGCTCGGCGGAGAAGCGCTTGCCGAACGCCTCGCGCAGCTTGTCGGGGGTGTCGGCGACCTGCGGCGACAGATCCAGCGCGACGACCGGAATCTGGTGCCGGGCGAGCAGGCGGGCGAACTGGCCCAGCTTGCCCAAGCCCACGTTGCCGCACGCGCCGGCGACCACCAGGGCGCGCACCGGTCCGTCGGCGTCGGGCTGGAACAACGGGACGAGCGTGGGATCGGCTTTCGAGGGCATGGGCGGGAGGATACGGGGGTCACGAGGGCCGCCCGCCCGTCACGGGCGACCGCGTGGTTGAGGTTCTTCACGGGTCGAGTCGGAGGGTCCGCGGCATTTGTGGCGTGCGGGGCTCGACGGTAGAGTCCCGGGTCGACCCCCACGAAACGACGACCGCGATGAAGATCACCACCACGTTCGCCTTGGGCGCCCTGTGCACCCTGTGTCTGCTCGTGCCCGGCTGCGATAGCTCGAAGAAGGACGCCAAGCCCAGCGATGGCCCGGCGACCGCCAAGGCCAGCGACGCCAAGGCGACCGCCAAGGCCGGCGACGCCAAGGCGGCGGAGGCCAAGGCGGCGGAGGCCAAGGCGGCGGAGGCCAAGGCGGCGGAGGCCAAGGCCGATGGGGCCGAGGCTGCGGCCGAGGCTGCGGCCGAGCCTCCGCCGAAGATCGGCGTGGCCGAGTGTGACGAGTACATCACCACGATGAGCACCTGCTACGCCTCGGGGAAGATCCCCGACGCGGATCGCGACGCGCATCGCATGGGCTTCGACGCTTCGGTCAAGAGCTGGGCCGACTCGGCCAAGGCCCATCCCGAAGATCAGTCGCATCTCGTGCCCGGGTGCAAGGCCGCCTTGGCCGCCGCTCGCAAGCAGTACCCGAGCTGTTTCTCGGCCCGGTAGTCGCGGTTCGCCGCGTGTGTGTTCGGCGTCCGAGGGAACCGTCGCGGACGAAAGGCGCCGGGATCGGCCGGTTCGTCGTGGGCTCGCGACCGGGCGCCGAACCCACAACGCGGCCCGCCGCGATCGGCGAGATCGGTCGTGAGCCCCAGGGAATTTCCGGTCTGTTGGGGACAGCGACGACCGGCGCCCGAAGGGGTCGAGTGAGGCAGATGGCTCCAAACCTCATGAAATTTCTCGATAAACGACGTGCTAGACCGATTGGAACGGAATCCTTCGGTTCGCGTCGACCCCGCAGGATCGCGGTTCGACTCGGTTTTTTGGGAATCGGACCCCCCAAGAGATGTTATCTCGGTCCGTGCGAGAGCCGCCGAGGATCGATATCCTGCCGACTCTCCCAGACTCGGACGAAGGGGGACGTGCGCTCCCCCGGACATGAACCACCGGAGACAAACACGATGAAGTTCACCAAGACTGCCCTCGTCGCCATGCTCACGACGTTCGCCTTCGCGGCTCCCGCTTGCGACAAGAAGGAAGAAGCCAAGAAGGAAGACAAGAAGGCCGACAAGAAGGACGAGAAGAAGGACGAGAAGAAGGAAGCCGCCAAGTAGGCTCGAAATCTTCGCCACTGTTCCTGCAAGCGGGCGCTCCCTCCATCGAGGGGCGCCCGCTTCGCTTTGGGAGGTGGGGGAGTGCTTGCTAGGGTCGGCCGCGATGCGTCACGACCAGCGGGCACCCTCGCAACTTCGCCCCTGCACCATCGATCCTGGGTTCATCACGCGGGCGCTCGGCTCTGCGCTCATCCGTACCGGCGACACACGGGTGATCTGCACCGCCAGCGTGGAGGAGCGCCCGCCGGCGTGGTTGCGCGAGGGCGGGTGGGTCACCGCCCAATACGCGATGCTGCCCGGCGCGACCACCCCCCGGGGGCGTCGAGATCCCGGCGGTCGCGGCAAGGAGATCCAGCGGCTCGTCGGGCGCTCGTTGCGAGCGGCGGTCGATCTTTCGGCGCTGGTCGGGCCCGAGGGCGAGGCGCTGTCGATCGTCTGCGATTGCGACGTGATCGAGGCGGACGGGGGGACGCGCACCGCGTCGATCACCGGCGCCTACGTGGCGTTGCGGCTGGCGCTGCGGCGGCTGCAAGCGCAGGGGCGCCTGGCCCGGGATCCCGTGCGGGCGCCGGTGGCCGCGGTGAGCGTGGGCCTGGTGCGCCTATCCGAGGGGGCCGAGCCCATCGCGGTGGTCGATCTCGACTATCACGAGGACAGCGGCGCGGTGGTGGATCTGAACGTGGTCAGCCTGCGCGGTGGAGGCCTGGTGGAGGTGCAGGGAACCGGTGAGGACGGCAGCTTCTCTCGGGCGCAACTGGACGCCATGCTCGATCTGGCCGAGGCGGGGATCGAGCAGCTGCACGCGCGGCAGGCCGAGGTGCTCGATGGCGTCTGAGCTTCAGGGGGGGGCTCGGGGGGAGCCTGCCGGGCCGCGACGGCTGGTGGTGGCCAGCGGCAACGCCCACAAGGTCGTGGAGATCGAGCGGATCCTCGCCGGGGCTGCGCCCGGGCTCGAGGTTCGGGGGCAGCGCGACTTTGGGGTGCCGCCCTCGATCGAGGAGACCGCCGATGACTTCGCGGGGAATGCTCGGCTCAAGGCCGAAGGGATCGCGGCCTGGCTGCGGGACCGGTTGCGGGACCCGGTGCGGGACCCGAAGCACGGTCCGCGGCAGGGCGTGGGCCTCGATGGGGCCACCGCGGTGCTGGCCGACGACTCGGGGGTGTGCGTCGACGTGCTCGACGGCGCACCGGGGGTGATAAGCGCGAGGTTTGCGGGGGAGCCGTGCGACGACGCGGCCAACAACGCCAAGCTGGTGCAGGAGCTCGAGGCGCGGGGGTGCTCGGCCAGCCCGGGACACTACCGGTGTGTGCTGGCGCTGGTTCGCGTCGACGGGGCGCGGTGGCCGGGCGAGGACACGGCCTGCTTGTTCTTCGACGGTCGCTGGGATGTCGAGCTGCGCGTGGACCGAAGGGGTACCGGTGGGTTTGGCTACGACCCGCATGCCTGGCTGACCGACGGCCGGACGGTGGCGGAGCTGTCGCCCGACGACAAGGCGGCGGTCTCCCACCGCGGGCAGGCCATGCGGGCCCTGGTGGCGTGGTTTCGTGGCCTCTCGAGATGAGATGTTGACCTGGAGGCTCCCAGGGGACTTGAGGGCACTCGTGGGGCGTGGGGTAGGGTCCTATGGGGGCCTGGCGGATGCTCCTAGGCGCCCGGTGGGGCCCTTGGGGCCGTGGTCTCGGGGCGAGCACTCTGGGGACAGCGGATCCAGACGGCGGGTCCAGATGGCGGATCCAGACGGCGGATCCAGACGGCGGGTCCAGACGGCGGATCCGAAGGTTTGGTCAGTAGACCCCGGCCTCGGCCTCGGCTAGAGTCGGTCCGACCGATCGGGGTGTGGCGCAGCCTGGTAGCGCGCCTGCTTTGGGAGCAGGAAGCCGGAGGTTCGAATCCTCTCGCCCCGACCACGCGCCCATAGCTCAGCTGGATAGAGCGCCGGCCTTCTAAGCCGGATGTCGTAGGTTCGAATCCTACTGGGCGTGCTCGTGGGCGTGCTCGTGGGCGTTGCTTCGGTCCGAGTCCGCCCTCTTGGGCACGCGGCGGGCACGGCGGGCTTCTTGGGCGAATCTCGGGCCGCGCCGAGTCGCGGTGACCCTGCGCAGCGGCCGGCTTGGCCGACCCGCTGGAGGTGGCGTGCGGGGGAAGGGAGCCGTTGGTGACGATGCCCGCGCTGGTTGGCCGGAGGCCGGTCCGCAACGCATCACGACCGATCTCGCGCGTGTAACGCTGCTTCGCCTCTCCCTCCCTCCCTCCTCCCCCCCCCTGGCGCGGTAGGCGCATCTTTGCGAACCGCCCCACAACCTTGTATCGAGCCACCATCCAGATTTCTTTCGAATCTCACCAACACCTGGGCTGCTCGCCGCACTTATTGGCAAGCCCACCGCCTCATAAGAGGGTGGTGCCAGATGTGGTGTGCAACTGACCCGCAAAGAGAACCGGGGTACGCAGATCGCAGTGAAAGGTCCGTCGACGATGGCAAAGAAAATGGTTCAGGGTCCCATTGTCCTGGGCGTGGGTCTGATGACCGCGTTCGGCTTGGGTGCTGGGTGCGTGGTCTCGTTCGAAGATGCGGACTTCATAGAGGAGGATGTCGAGCCGGTCGAGCAGGAGGATGCCACGCAGGTCAGGCAGTCGCTGTCCAATGGCGCGGCGTGCACCAGCGACAGCGATTGCGCGAGCGACAATTGCCACGAGGAGGGCAGCACGGACAGGTGTCGGCCGAGCACATGCACGAGCAGTGATTCGCCCAATGACGGCGAGTTCTGCGATCCGGGCAATTGTGGGCCGTGCCTCATCACCGAAGGCGATTGCGATTCCGACAGCGAGTGTGCGGGATCTTTGGTGTGTCACGAAGAGGGGCAAATCGACAAGTGCCGGGCGAGCACGTGTACGAGCGGCGACTCGGTCAATGACGGTGAGTTCTGCGATGCGGGGGTGTGTGGACCGTGTGGCGACGGGGAAGGCGATTGTGACTCCGATTCCGAGTGCGACAGCTCTCATGATCTGGTGTGCAGTGAAGAGGGGCAAGTCGACAAGTGCCGAGGCGGCTCGCCTGGCTCGCCCGGCTCCGGCGTATCCCATATCAACACGACGAAAGACTATGACTGCGACGGCGAGAACATGACCATCAGCCGCCCCTCCGGCACTCAGTCGGGTGACTTGCTGGTCCTCTTCGTGCACCGTACAGACGATGAGATCCCCATCGTGAATGCCTTGAGCGGCTGGACCTATGTCGGGATGTGTGCTACTCACAACGGCAGCTACTGCCGGGAAGAGACAGATTGTACGCAATGGCAATCGGGCCATACCAATGAGTTCTGCAAATACTACGGTGGAACCTACAATGGCCGCGATCTGGCTCAATCGGTCTACTACAAGGTCGCGGGCCCTGGCGAGCCGAGCTCCTATTCGTTCGACCTGAACAGAAACGGAGCGGGCGGCGCTCCGGGCTGGCTCGTCTTGACGGCTCTACGCGGAGCGGACACGAGCGATCCCATCGAGGATTTTGCCAACAGCGGCATGCAAGATGGAGACAATGACAGCATATTCCCCTCGGTTTACGGCGAAAGCGGCGGTATGGTCCTCCTGTCGATGTCCAACGACGACGGACCGGACACCGGGGTCAGTTGCTCGGACTTCGAGGCTCCGGGCGGCACCAGCCGGTATAGCTGCAGCCTCGCCAACAGCAACAGCTGCGGCAAGGATGAGGCGGGCTTCCTCTACGGCAAAGCCCTCACGTCGACCGGCCAGACGGGTAGCTTCGAAACCATCGGAGCCGGCGACGACAAGGATAAAGATCTGAAGATCTCGCTGACCATCAGGCCCGCGAACTAGCTGCTCGCGGACCCGCCACGGCGTCGAGGGCAGGGTCTAGCGTGCGATTCGACGTCGAGGATCGCGGGCGGGTCGCTCGCCACTGCGCCGGGTGGATCGACGTATCCGCTTGGGTCGGGGAGGCAGAGCGCACCAGCTAGTCACAGAAGAACTGGATCGGGTATGGCACGCCGGGGCGGTGAGTCGTGGTCCGCAGCCTCGGGAGCACGGGGTCTTTCCTGTACGTCGCCCGGGACGGGTGTCGCGTCGTATTCTTGGTGCGAGGTGCATGCTTCGAGAGAATGATCCCGCGCAAATAGCCGCTGGTAGATCGTCTGAGAGTCGCGGTTGAGATGATGAATTTCCTTGTCGATCGTCTCGACCTCGAAGCCGGTCTCGGTGACCGGAATGGAGCCGCACTGTCCATCGAGCACCAGGTAGACGCCGAGCTGTTCGGGTCGAAGCACCGCCCGGGTATCGTATCCTAGTTCTGCGGCCAAGGTCTTGGCCCGGTCGGAGTTTTGGCCGAGCATGATGAGATTGTTGAGCTCCGAGACCACGTAGTCGCTGTGGGTGCTCATCATGATCCTGAGACCACGGTTGATGGCCTTGGCGAGAATGTGGGCGACTCGACGCTGATTGTCGGGGTGGAGGTTGAGCTCGGGTTCATCGATGATGAGCCGCGTATCGGGGACTGCCCGGTACCGCAAGAAGAGCACCAGGCTCACCAGTGACTTGACGACGGATGCCGTTTGGTGGAGTCGTAGCGACACGCCGGTGCGCCCTTCGGGAACGAACTCGATCTCTTCGTCGGTCGCGGAGACCTGGCCCCCCAACACGCTGCTCTCGAGCTCGTCCGCGAGATCGGCGAATGGTGCCGGGTTCACGGTTTGCGGGTTCCGGATCGCCGTCTGCAGGGCGTCGCGTATCACCCGGGGATAGAGCCCCGCGCGCTGCTGGAGAGTCGATCCGGGACCTTCGTCGCCGAATCGAGCCTCGAGGAGGAGATCGTCGACCAGCTCGGTCCGCCAAGCGGCGAGCTCTCGGGCGAACAGATTGAGCGCAAGTCGCTCCACGGGCAAGACTTCCCGTACATGGTCGAGTATGGCTCGTTGTACGAAACCGCAGGCCAGGTGTCCGATGGCGGGACGGCACGCCGACCGGATCTCTTCGTCCAGATCCTCGAGCGGTATCGATTCGAGTGAACCTTCGACTCTCTCCTTGAATGAAAGTTGGAATTGATCCTGATGAATGCCAAGGACGACGAAGAGCTGCCTGTTTGCCTTGATCGCAGTGGACGATGAGCCCGACCCGAAATCGTGGTCGTCGTGCTCGCTCGGATGCAAAGTGGTGCGAGTGTCCGCGAACCGGTCTCGCGGAGCCGCAAAATCGTCAGGGAGGCGACGCCAGAGTGAGTTGGCGATCGCGAGCGTGACGGCATCTCGGGTTGCCCATAGGCTCTGCTTCGGGAGAGTCTGGTTCTTGGTTTCGAGTAGCTGGTCGACCCAAGTCAGTATGCGGGGTGGGGGATCGATGGAGCCTCCCTTCCCCAATGAGTACGTGGCCCATGCGAGGTAGGTCTTGCCCGTGTTGTTTGGCCCGGTCAGCACGATCAACGGCTTGGTCAGGTCCAGTTCGGCCTCACGGATGGGTCCGAGGTTCTCGATACGCAATCGCATGCGTCGACGTTAGTAGGTCGCAGTCAGCGAAAGTCGTCAAGGTCCTCGTCGGCTCTGCTCGCCGGCTGGGCCTTTGACGCGCCCGGTGTACGCCGCAGGGCCTTCGCCAGCCGTAGGTACCGCTGCACCAACGGCCGCAGCTCGGCCAGCTTGGTGTCGAAGTGCTCCTCGTGCTTGCCGATCCGCAAGAAGGTCTCGTGCAGTCGTCGCTCGATGGCCGAGGCATCGCCCTCACGGGTCAGCCGAGCGAGCGCTCCGCCGGTGGTTGCGCCCAAGCGCGCGGTGGAGTTTTCGATCTCTCGTCGCCCTTCGCGGAGGCGCTAGGCAGTCCGCTCGGCCATCGGTTCGCCGAGGTGCTGGGCCGAGAGCACCTCGCTGACCGACGCGGTGGGCGTCCGCTCGCGCTCGGTCCAAGCGTTTGTAGTGATTGCTCATCACATTGCAGACTGGCAAAACCGTAGACTCGCTCAGAGCCTACTCGGTGTCGTCGTCGGGTGTGAGGACCTCGAAGCGTCGAGGTCCTAGCAGACGATAGCGACGGCCTTCCTTGACCAAGTTGCCGATGCATCGAACCACGACCCCAGTGTCACGTTCGGCGTGAGCGTGGACGGCTCGATTGTAGTCCTCGGCATTCAAATTCATGCTGACCTTGCGCGGGCGACCATCGAGAAGGGTATTGATCCGGATCTCACCCGCCCCTGTCTCGCTTTGGGTGCGGACGACGGGTCCGACGAGTTCATAGTCTTCACGCTCATTGACGTCAGCGAGACGAGCTGCTCCATGAGACATGACCGTCAGGAGTTCGCGGCTCACAGAAACTCGGTCGGCACCAGGCTGACGCGGCCAGTTCCTTGCCCAGGAGACGTTCACCTCGACTTCTTTGAGGGAACGGTCGGTACTCATCTCGCCGAGTGCGGCGCAGAGGTTGGCGCTTACGCCCTTGTCGACCGCTTCAACGAACGACTGTAGATCTCCATCCGCGATTGCGTTGGCCGCCGCAGAGCGGGCGGCCTCCAGCGCTTGAACGAGCATCTCGGTGGTCTTCCTCGCGAAAGGGGCGGGGGGCAGGGGAGCATCGAGCCCCTCGAGCGAGGTCTGTGCGGACTGGATCCGTGTCTCGAGGGGGCAGACGATCTTGACGACGAAGCTTCCCTTCTCGGTTCGGTCGAAGCCGGCTTGCCGCGTAAAGTCGATGACGTCGGATGCCTTTCGCGGTCCATAGGATGCACGTGGGTCATAGGCCGCGCAGGCGGCCGCCACCATCACGCTTGCCGCGGTCCCAAAGAACCGGGCACCCAAGTCGAGGGGGAGTAGATCATCTTCGGTGCCGATTCGGCGTACTCGGACGACATCTGCTGATGTCGTCCGTATATCATCGGCAACGGCATTGACGGCTCGGTTCTCCTTCCGAGCGATCGTCATGAGTAGGTCGAGGAGTAAAGAGGAATAGTCTGAGCCTTCAGACCGCAAAGGTACGAACACCTCGTGCACGCCAGAGGGATCGAGCCACACGGAGGAACGACCACTGACCAGGTGTACCCGACGCCAATTCTCTGACAAGAGATATCCGACCACTTCGGATGGTTCAGGTATTCGGCCGCCGATGTCCGTGATCATATCCATGATCCGGATGATGCGGCTCATCGCAGTGACCCGTTGGCGACGTGAGCCATCAGGTCATCGATCGTATCGAGGTCGAGCACGTTGGTGAGCTTGACCCTGACGGTCGCCTGGTTATTGGTCGGGTCGGCGCCCATGAGGGAACACCAGTAGGCGCATCGTGCGAGACGAAGTTCTTCCGGTGTCCATCGGACACGCGCTTGCCAGCCCGACGGCACGCACACGACGACGAGGATGCGATCTGTGTTGTTCTGTGTTCGGCGTAGATCGTTGTAGTTCTTGACGCCGAGATCATAGGATACTGGCCCCTGTATAGGGTCGATTGCTGCTGTGCATTTGAGCTGGACGGCAAGCCGAGGAGAGTAGCCCTTGCCTCGTACCGGGCCCTTGCCCACGATCCAGACATCGATGCTGTCGTTGTCCGGCATCGGCTCGGACTTGACGATGTAACCCTGCCCCACAGCCAACGCCTTCAGATACGCTCGGCTGTATTCCTCCATGAGGATTTCCTCTGAGTGAGCCATGAGGTGGATCGACGCATGGGCGATGCTAGCAGTCGGTAGCGGAATACGACTACCCTGGGGAAACCGAGAGGGATTGCGCGATATACGCAAAGAGGGTGCGTAAGGCTCAGCATACCAAGCCCACGGGGGAACCGTCGGGTCCCCGTCACGCGCCCGATGTACGCCGTAGGGCTTTCCTTCGCCAGCCGTAGGTACCGCTGCACCAACGGCCGCAGATCGGCCAGCTTGGTGTCGAAGTGCTCCTCGTGCTTGCCGATCCGCAAGAAGGTCTCGTGCAGTCGTCGCTCGATGGCCGAGGCATCGCCCTCACGGGTCAGCCGAGCGAGCGCTCCGCCGGTGGTCGCGCCCAAGCGCGCGGTGGAGTTTTCGATCTCTCGTCGCCCTTCGCGGAGATGCTCGACTCTGACCTCGGAGCGGGAGATGTAGAGCACTATTGGTGGTTCGTAGCGCTCGATGACCCGGCGGATCTTACGTTCGTGGATTCCGATCGCTTCGGCGCATTGGTCTGGAGGCACTCGAGACGAGAAGATGAGGGCGGTGGCTCGGGTTTGTTCGAGCACCATGAGCATGATGCGGTCGCCGCGACCACGGTCGGTGGTGACGATGACCCAGCCCCGCGAGACGACCTCGGGCACGCAGATCTCATCTTCCGTTCCTCTTGGAAACGAGTCGCGATGTCGGTGTACGGAGACCCCTCGTTTCTCCAGGGCCGCAACGAGCCGGGGGCTGTCGCGGTTTTCGTCGAGGAAGACCTCAAGCAGCGTCGAGGTATCGCTCGTGGTAGAGGAGCGCTTCTTCGATCTCTTCCCGCTCAGCGTCCAGATCCTCCATGAGCTCTTCGGTTGATTCGCCCCATCGGCGTCGGTCCCATAATGCAGCGACGTCGAACCCGTTGGGCCGGGTGATCGGCCGCCCGAATCGACGTCGAGGGTCGAGCTCGATCCTTTCAGGATCGCCATAGGGATCGTCGGGACGGCTAAATGGACGCACCCGAACGACCACGTTTCCCTGCTCGATCTCGATGCGCCGAAAGATGTCGTCGACCGGCAAAGGAAGTACTCGCTGCCCGGGGTAGGTCATGCTGATGGGTTTGTCTCGATCGACCTCCATGAGCGCGATCTCAGATTCACCCCCGGCGAGGAGCTGATTGAGAAAGGGTCGAGAGCGGCCAGTCGCTGCTCGGATTCCTTCGGCGACGTGTCGGAGAGCGGAGAGCCGAAACCCGAGATGGCGCAGGTGGGCGACCACCGCCAGTTCCGCGAGATCCTGGAACGACAAGAGGCCAGAGCCATCGCCCACCAGCGGAGGAGCGGTTCGCTCGTTTCCCCCCGCTATTGGGTACGTTTTACCGCGCACCCAATAGCGGAGCGTGTCGGGGTGGACGTGGAGTAGCCGAGCTATATCCGACGACAGATAAAATGGGCGATCGAGCACCCCTCGTTCTTCGCCGTCGTGATTCCCTGGCAGGTCCATGACTCAAACGATGATAAGGTGCCCCACGACACGACGAGGTGCAGGTAGGCATGCTGTGCCCGCCCCCGTCACGCGCCCGGTGTACGCCGCAGGGCCTTCGCCAGCCGTAGGTATCGCTGCACCAGCGGCCGTAGCTCGGCCAGCTTGGTGTCGAAGTGCTCCTCGTGCTTGCCGATCCGCAAGAAGGTCTCGTGCAGTCGTCGCTCGATGGCCGAGGCATCACCCTCGCGGGTCAGCCGAGCGATCGCTCCCCCGGTGGTGGCCCCCAGGCGCGCGATGGAGTTTTCGATCTCTCGTCGCCCTTCGCGGAGGCGCTCTACGATCCGCTCGGCGATCGGCTCGCCGAGGTACTGGGCCGAGAGCACCTCGCTGACCGACGCGGTGGGCGTTCGTTCGCGCTCGGCCCAGGCGTCGCGCCAGGACTGACAGCGATCTTCCAGGGCGTGCAGCTCGGCTTCGATCGACTCGGGAGTGGCGGCCATGGGTGCATTGTCGCCGGGCGGGAGCCGGCGTGCTACCGCCGAGCGACCGCTGCGCTGCCGCCGAGCGACCGCCGAGCGGACCGACCGGCTCGCCGCTGGCGAACCTCGTCCACCACCAGGAGCACCGCACTGGTCACGACGATCGCGCTGCCCACGGCCACCATCGTCCACCCCGCCGCGTCGGTGTCATAGATCTCGGGGCACAGGGCTCGTCGGGGATCCCGAAAGCTCTGGGTGCACCGGTGATCGATCCCGACCAGCACGCCGCCCCCCCCGGCCGTGAGCGTCCCCAAGCCCAGGCCCAGACCCGTCGCCCAAGGCGGCAGCACCCGCCGGACAGGAGTCGGGGCCGGCGGGGGCGGCGTGGTCGTCGGAGCCGGCGCGGGCTCGGGCGCTGGCGCCTCGTCGTAGTGCAGCGTCACCACCTCTGCGGGGACCGGATCGATCTCGCGACGCAGCACGGGCAATCCCGGGTGCTTCGCTTCGATCCACACCCGATGGCGCCCTGCCGGGAGCGGCCCGGGCTCGAAGGGCCGCTCGTCCACTAAAATGCGGCACGCCGACCGACAATGGACCTCCAGCGTGGCGGGCTCTTGTTGCGCCAGCGCGGCCAACCGCTCGTCGTACAAGGCGCTGAGCGAGGGTCCGAACTGCGTCACCGGCATGGCCGCGCCACGGGCCGTACGCAGGGCCGTATCGAGGGCCTCGATCGCTCCGGGCCGATCGCCGGTGACCAGCCGGGTGCGCGCCAGCGCCAGCTGGGCATAGGTGCGCGCCGACTGGGCGTAGTCGTCGTCGGCCACCAGCGGCGCGATCTCGGCGAACGCTCGCAGGGTGCGTTGCAGCGCGGGCTCGGCCGTCTGTGGGTCCTCGGTGGCCGCCGCCTCGGCGGCCAGCAGATCCTCGACCACGGCGTTGCGTCGGGTCTTGTCCGTCGGATCCAGCGGGCCATCGCCCCGCGAGCGGAGCATCGGGGGCGGGCCAGCGGTCGGCGTCGGTGCCCGATCCGGCGACGCCGGGGCCACCGACAGCAGCGTGAGGCCCAGCCACGCTGCGGTCACCGTCATGGTCACGGCCGCTCCCGGGGCGTGGGCGTCGAGGCCTGCCCCTCGAGCGCCAGCTGCCCGCACGCGGCCGCGATGTCGTCCCCCCGGGGCGTTCGCACGTGCACCTCCAGCCCGGCGCGACGACACTGCCGCACGAACGCGTCCACACGCGAGGCGGCCGGTCGGGCAAAGGGCGCGCCGGGGTGGGGGTTGAAGGGGATCACGTTGAGGTGTCCGCCGAGCTCGCCCAGCAGCGTGCCGAGCCGTCGCGCGTCGGCGGGGGTGTCGTTGACCCCATCGAGCAGCACGTACTCGAAGGTCACCCGGCGGCGCCGTGGCGAGGGGATCGTCCGCACCGCGCTCAGCAGGCGGGCGATGTTCCAGCGGGTGTTGATCGGCATGACCCGGTCGCGCACTTCGTCGGTGCTCGCGTTGAGCGAGATCGCCAGGCCGACCTCGTGCCCCAGACCTTCGCGACCAAAGCGCTCGATCGCCGGCACCAGCCCCGCGGTAGAGATCGTGATCCGCCGCCCCGCCAGGGCGGCCCCGCGCGCGTCGGTGAGGATCGCCAGCGCTCGCCGCACCTGGGCGTAGTTGTGCAGCGGCTCGCCCATGCCCATGAACACCAGGTTGGTGATCCGGGGCACCCAGCTGGCCCCGACCTGCTGGGCCTGGGTGGCCAGCAGATCCTGGGCCCGGTAGACCTGATCGACAATCTCCCAGGTGGCCAGGTTGCGCTCGAACCCCAGGGTGGCGGTGGCACAAAACCGGCAGGTCAGCGAGCAGCCCACCATCGACGAGATGCACTGGGTCAGCCCCCGGCCGTCGTTGGGGATCAGCACGCTCTCTATCGCGTGCCCGTCGGGGGTGCGCAGCCGCAGCTTGCGGGTGCCGTCCGCGGCCTGCTGTACCGTGTCGACGACGAGCGTCTGCACCGTCGCGCGCTCACCCAGCCGGGCCCGGTCGGTCCGCCCGATGTTGGTCATCGCGTCGAAGCTCGCCGCCCGGTGCCGGTGCAGCCACTCGAAGATCTGCGTGGCGCGAAACCGGGGCCCGGGCAGGTGCTCACCCAGCCAGGCGACGAGCTCGTGGCGATCGAGCCCCCGCAGGTTGGGTCGGTCCGGCTTGGGCAGCCCGCGCCGCGGGGGACGGATCGCGACCAGTGCAGGCTCGGCCGTGGCAACCGGCCCCTCGCGTTGGCTCACCCCCCCGCTGGTGCTCACGGAACGGATCGCACCTAGACGAGCTCGAGGCCCGCGAAGAAGTAGGCCGTCTCGAACGCCGCGGTGTCCTCGGCGTCCGAGCCGTGGGAGGCGTTGCGCTCGATGCTGGTGCCGAAGTCGCCGCGGATCGTGCCTTTTTCGGCCTTGGTGGCGTCGGTGGGGCCCATCAGGTCGCGCCAGCGCTTGATCGCGTCGTCGCCCTCGAGGACCATGGCCACGATCCTGCCTTCGGTCATGAAGGTGCACAGATCCCCGAAGAAGGGGCGCTCCTTGTGCACATGATAGAACCCCTCGGCTTGGGGCCGGGTCAGGTGCAGCACCTTGAGCGAGACCATCCGTAGGCCCGACTCTTGGATCCGGGCGATGATGGCACCTTGGTGGCCGGCGGCGTAAGCATCGGGCTTGATGAGGGCGAGGGTCCGTTGCATCGGTGACTCTAAAATCGCGTGTCGAGAGAAGTGAAACGGTTGGGCCCGCGAGCTCGCGAGCGCCGGGACGCTAGCAGAGCCCACCACGGGTGTCACCGAACGGGCCACCGGCCGCGGCAAGTCCGAGGTGATCTCGCTCGCGTTCGCGGGCGACGATCGAGCGGGGTCACCGCGGCTTGGCGGGACCACGCGCGAGACTCCATCCCGGGCCTGTACAGCGCTTGTTGGGAGCAACTGAGCCGGTCGGGACCGGTCGGCCGTTGCGCCCCGGGGGGCCTTATGGCGGGCCGGGAGTCGGAGTAGGTTAGGCGGCATGGACACCCCGACGACGACCGGGAGCGTGGATCTCTCGGACTTCGCGCACCTGCACCTGCACACGCAGTACAGCCTGCTCGACGGGGCGATCCGCACCCGCGACCTGTGCAAGACGGTCCACGAGCGCGGCATGAAGTCGGTGGCGGTGACCGATCACGGCAACATGTTCGGCACCGTGCAGTTCTACGAGGAGGCCAAGAAGCACGGGATCAAGCCGATCCTCGGCTGCGAGGCCTACCTGGCCGAGGGCGACATGGAATCGCGCGGGGCCAAGGATCGCAAGAGCTACCACATCGTGCTGCTGGCCCGGAACAACGAAGGGTTCGCCAACCTGCAGCGCTTGGTGAGCTTTGGCCACCTGCGGGGCAAGTATTACGTGCCCCGGATCGACCGGAAGATCCTCGCCGAGCACAGCCGGGGGCTCATCGGGCTTTCGGCGTGTCTTTCGGGGCACGTGTCCAAGCTGCTGCTGGCCGACAAGGTCGACGAGGCCCGCTCGCGGGTGCTCGAGTACAAGAACATCTTCGAGCCCGGGGCCTACTACCTGGAGCTGCAGCCCAACGGGCTGGCCGCCCAAGAAAAGATCAACCCGCTGTTGGCCCAGCTGGGGGTCGACTGCGGCGTGCCGCTGGTGGCCACCAACGACTGCCACTACGTCAACCGCCACGAGGCCCACGCCCACGAGGTGCTGATGTGCATGGGGCAGGGGCGTACGCTCGACGACCCCAAGCGGATGAAGCACGACTGCGACGAGTTCTTCATCAAGACGCCGCAGCAGATGGAGCCCTACTTTCGGCAGTATCCGCAGGCGCTGGAGAACGCGTGTCGGATCGCCCAGATGTGCAACGTGGAGCTTGCGCTGGGCACCCCCGAGCTGCCCGATTTCCAGCTGCCCCCCGGGGTGGAGGACGATCTTCCCGGCTACCTGCGCACGATCACCGAGACGGGGCTGGCCGAGCGCCTGGCCGCGATGCGGGCGGCGGGCCAAACGCCTCGCGAGGACGCCTACCGGGCGCGGCTCGAGCACGAGCTGAAGATCATCGAGCACATGAAGTTCCCGGGGTATTTCCTCATCGTGTGGGACTTCATCCGGCACGCCAAGCAGATCGGGGTGCCCGTGGGTCCGGGCCGGGGCTCGGGGGCGGGGTCTTTGGTGGCGTACTCGCTGCGGATCACCGATCTCGATCCGCTCCAGTACAACCTCTTGTTCGAGCGCTTCCTCAACCCCGAGCGCGTGTCGATGCCCGACTTCGACATCGACTTTTGCATGGATCGTCGCGACGAGGTGATCCGCTACGTGATGGATCGCTACGGCGAGGACCACGTGGGGCAGATCGCGACCTTCCACAGCCTCAAGGCTCGAGGGCTGGTGCGGGACGTGTGCCGGGTGATGGGCTGGTCGGTGCCCGAGACCAACGATCTCGCCAAGCTCATCCCCGAGGGCCCCAAGGTCACGCTCTCGGCGGCCATGACCGATCCCGAGCCGCTCAAGCAAAAGGCCAAAAAAGATCCCTCGCTGGCCGGCAAGCTGCGCGACACGATCCAGATAGGTGACGCGGCCACCAAGCTGCGCACCCGGGCCCAGACCGACGAGCGGGCCGCCAAGGTGCTCGAGGTCGGCTGCTCGCTCGAGGGCCTCAACCGTCACGCGGGCATGCACGCGGCCGGCGTGGTGATCGGCAACCGGCCGCTTTGGGAGCACGTGCCCTGCTTTGCCGCCGACGGCAAGATGGTCACCCAGTACACCATGGTCGACGCCGAGAAGGCGGGCCTGGTCAAGTTCGACTTTTTGGGCCTCAAGACCCTCACGGTGATCCACACCGCGGTGCGGCTTATCAACGAGGGGCAGCTGCACCGTGATAAGGGTGGGGATAAGGGTGGGGATAAGGGAGGGGATAAGGGGGGAGACAAAGGGTGGGGCGACGCGCCCTTCGACATCGACGCGGTCCCGATGGACGACGCGGGGGTCTACGAGATGATCAGCCGCGGGGACACCACCGGGGTGTTCCAGCTGGAGTCCAGCGGTTTTCGGGAGCTCTTGGGGCGGCTGCGGCCCGACTGCTTCGAGGACATCATCGCCGCGGTGGCGCTCTACCGGCCGGGCCCGCTCGAGGGCGGCATGGTCGACCAGTTCATCGACTGCAAGCACGGGCGGCGGGCCATCGAGTACCCGCACCCGCTGCTCGAGAACGTGCTGCAGGAGACCTACGGCGTGTTCGTCTACCAGGAGCAGGTGATGCAGGCGGCCCAGGTGCTGGCCGGCTTCTCGCTGGGGGCTGCGGATCTGATGCGCCGCGCCATGGGCAAGAAGAAGGTCAAGGAGATGGAGCGGCAGCGCTCGCTATTCGTCGACGGGTGTAAGAGCCACAGTGAGATCGGGGCCGACAAGGCCAACGAGATCTTCGACTTGATCGACAAGTTTGCCGGCTATGGCTTCAACAAGAGCCACTCGGCCGCCTACGGGCTCATCACCTACCAAACGGGCTTCCTCAAGCACCACTTCCGCGTGGCCTTCATGGCCGCGTTGATGACCGCCGACAAGGACAAGAACGAGAACGTCGTCAAGTTCATCGCCGAGGCCCGCGGGGCGGGGATCGGCGTGCTTCCCCCGGACGTCAACGAGTCAGATCGAGATTTTTCGGTGGTGCAGCGGCGCCCCGAGTCCGGTGCGGATGGTGCGGCCGACGCCGTCGGCGAGCAGCTCATTCGCTTCGGCCTGGGCGCGGTGCGGGGCGTGGGCGCGGCCGCGGTCGACTCGATCCTCGACGCGCGCCGGGCCGACGGGCCCTTTACCAGCTTGTTTGAGCTCTGTCGGCGGATCGATCTGAAGAAGGCCAACAAGCGCACGCTCGAGGGCCTCTTGCGGGCGGGTGCCTTCGACAGCGTGGCCGGGGGGCGGGCGCGGTCGCAGATCTTCGGGGCCATCGAGAGCGCGGTCGATCAGGGCCAAAGCGCCCAGCGAGACCGTGAGAGCGGCCAGCGGGGCCTGTTCGACATGCTCGGTGACGAAGGCGGGGGCTCGCCGGTGCATGTAGAGGAGTACCCGCAGTGTGAAGAGTGGTCGCCCAAGGAGCGCCTTGGTGGCGAGCGTGACGCGTTGGGCTTCTACCTCACCGGTCACCCCCTCGATCGCTTCAGCGGCGACGTGGATCGCTTCGCCACCACGAACGTGGGCAACCTGCGCAAGGACATGCACGGCAACGAGGTCGTGCTGGCCGGGGTGATCTGTGACTTCCGCGAGGTGCAGACCCGCAGCGGGCGGGGGGCCATGGGGTTCTTCCAGCTCGAGGATCAGTACGGGCGCGTCGAGGCGATCGTGTTCCCCAAGACCTACGCCCGGGTCGACGAGCAGACGGGGCTGTCGGTCAGCGAGCAGATCGAGCAGGCCGGCGACGAGCCGGTGCTGGTGGCCGGCCGGGTCGAGGTGGAGACCGGCGATGACGGTGAGGTGCAGCGCTACAAGCTCTTGGCCGATACCGTCGAGCCCATGGCCCAGGCCCGGGCCGAGCGCACGGCCAAGGTGCACTTGACGGTGCGCGCCGATCAGCTCACCGATAAGAAGCTGCTGCGACTCAAGCAGATCGTGGCCGACCACGGGGGGACCTGCAAGATGGAGCTGACGGTAGTGGTCGAAGACCGCTACACCAGCAACGTCGTGTTCGGCGACGAGTTCTGCGTGAGTGCGGACGAGGGGCTGATGGTGGCCCTTGGGCGGCTATTTGGGAAGGGATCGGTGCGGCTGGGGTGAGCGAGTGCGACCGGATCGTCCGAAGGGGAGCCCGACCCGGCGGGCCCTGGGGCGTGACGTGGGTCGTGCTCATGGTCATGCTCGTGCTCGGGGCGTGCTCGGTCTCGGACGTCGGGTGGGTCGAGGGGGCCCCGGGAAGCGAGGGCGAGCCTCCCCCGAGCGCTCGGTCGATCGCCACCTTCGATGTCTCGGACGATTTCGATCGCGCGGACTCGCTTTTGCTGGGCAACACGGACCAGGGATTGCCGTGGATCGAGGCGGGTGGTCCCGATGCGCACGCGCGGATCCTCGGCAGCGTGCTGTCCGTGCACTACTTCGACCCCGTGTCGATCGGTGTCGTTCATGCCAACGTGGGCGGCTACCAGGCGCCAGACCTCGACCTGACAGTGCGGATGAAGGGCCACAGCACCCAGTACATGTCGGACGGCCGCTTCTTCGGGCCTTCGTGGCGGATGGCCGACGCAGACGGCACATGGAACTCGGCGGGGTACCACCTGAGGATCGAGGCCGGCGGGCTCGCCGTTGCCGCCGGTGACAGTGTCGTGACCGGGTGCGAGGCCGCGGTCGGGATCGACGATGACTGGCACGAGTATCGCGTGGTGGCGGTGGGGCGACGACACCGGGTCTTCATGGACGACGTGGAGTGGATCGACTGCTACGACTCGACCTTCATGGCCCCGGGGGTCCTCGGCCTTTGCGCGTACTACTCGATCTTCGAGGCCGACGATCTCGAGGTGCGTGGCATCGAGCCCCCGCCGCGTACCTATCCGCAGCGGGCCGAGTACTCGCCCCATGACCGGCTGGCTCCGATCGCGATCGGAGACGATTTTGGCCGGGCCGACGCCGACGCCCTCGGGGTGAGCGACGGCGGGATCACCTGGATCGAGCAAGGCGACGGCGATGAACACGTGTCGATCCGAGACGGCCGCCTTCGGCTTCACTACTTCTCGGGGGGGGCGATCCATCCCCACTCGTGGGCGGTGATGGACGGCCCCGAGCTTCGAGACGTCGAGCTCCGAGGGCGGGCGCGCGGTTACGACCAGGCCTACATGACCGATCGGCCCTTCGGTTTCTCCTATCGCCTGCAAGGGGCCGGCGTGGATCACGATGATCCGGGCTACCACGTGTTGATCTCGACGTCGGGCGTCGAGCTCCGGGCCGGCGCGGCCCTGGTCGCCTCCTGGGCCCAGGCCGTCGACCCCGCCTGGCACGACTACCGGGCCCAGGCGGTCGGCGATCGCCATCGCGTGTTCATGGACGGACAGCTGGTCATCGACGCGACCGATGCGACCTATCCCGACGCGGGGAGGATGGGGGTGGCCGGGTACTACTCGATCTCCTACTTCGATCACGTCAGCGCCCGAGCGCTGCCCCTTGGCGGGGTCGGGCTGCCGGTGGCCGACGACTTCGAACGTAGCGACGACGATGCGCTCGGTCGGGCCGGCACCGGGATCACCTGGAGCGAGCAGGGGGCCGGCGACGCGCACGTCGGCATCGCGAACGGGCGCCTGCGCTTGCACTACTTCGCGGGCAACGGTCCCGCGCACCCCCACTCATGGGCGGTGATGGACGGGCTCGACCTGCACAACGTCGAGATCCGCGGTCGCGCCCGGGGGCACGACCTGTTCTACATGACCGGTCGTCCCTTTGGGTTCTCGTATCGCTTGCCACAAGGGGCCGTGGACCATGACGATCCGGGCTACCACGTGTTGATCTCGGCGTCGGGGATCACGTTGACGGCGGGGGCCACCGAGCTCGCCACATGGGCCCATCCGGTGGATGCCGGCTGGCACGACTATCGGGTCGAGGCGGTCGGCGATCGCCATCGAGTATTCATGGACGATGCGCTGGTCATCGACGTGGTCGACTCGACGCACCTCGGCCCGGGGGGCGTGGGCGTGGCGGGGTACTACTCGATCTCGTACTTCGAGCACGTCAGCGCCCGGGCGCTGCCCACCTCGGGCGTCGACCCGCGCACGCTCGACATGACGTTGCTGTACTTGAGCGTCGAGCCGGACGATGTGGACGACGTACGGGCCCAGGGGGTGAACACGGCGCACGCCTACCTCACCCTGCAGGAGGGGCAGACCGCGGCGTCGGCCTCGGCGGCGGTCGAGGACTACGTGTCGGGGATGGCCGCGGAGCCGATGGGGGTGCTCGCTGGGCTGAGCGCACACTTCGAGGCGGCCCCGGAGACCCACATGCCGCCGGACCCTCCCTCGGTGCCTTCGGCCCAGCCGCAGGTGGCCGCGGCCATCGACGCGCTGGATGGCTACGGCAACGTGAGCGCGTGGTACCTCCCCGAGGAGCTGAGATACTGGGTGGGCCACGAGCGCCAAGAAGGCCTCAACCTGCGGGCCTGGGTGGAGCTTCATGATCCTGAGCGACGACCGCTGCTGATGTACTCCCCCAACCACGGCACGAGCATGCGGGCGTGGCGGGAGTACGAGTGGGCCGACGTGGTGGCGGGGGGCGCCTATGCCGTGCCCGGCACGAGTCAGCCGCTGGCCTGGACCCGCTGGCGGGCTCAGCAGATGCGGGCGGGGATCCTCGGCGACGTCCACCTGGGGACCGACCACGCCCACGGGGGGCGGATCCCCATGATCTTGGGGTGGTGCAACCCCACGGCGCCGAGCTTCGGCCACGCGGAGGCCTATAACCTCGTGTTCGGCACGCTCGCCGAGGGCGCGCGCGGGATCGGAGTGTGGTCCTACTTTTGGGGGTTGCAGTCGGCGGGGGACTGCCTGGGGGGATACGCGGATGCGTTCGAGATCCTCGCCGATCCTACGTATCCGCTGGGACGTGCCCTGCTCCACGGCACCCGCGACCCGAGCCTTCAGGTGACGGTGAGCGCGGGCTCGGCCTACACCGAGCCCTTCATCCCCAGCGACGGCGTCACCGGACCGCAGACGCTGCCCTCGGTGGTCGCGACCTTGGTCTTGTTCGAGGGCCAGCGCTTCATCGTCGCGGCCAACAGCCGAGACGACGCGGTCACCGTGGACTTCGCGGGGGCGGGGCGCAGCGGATCGGTGCAGGTGCTCGCCGAAGGCCGCACGATCCCGATGACCGACGGTGCGTTCAGCGACGCATTCGCGGGCCGGGCCGTGCACCTCTACCTTGTGCCCTCGGGATCGCCGTAGCCTTCGAGCCCGACCGATCTGTTCCGCCCGTTGCGGCCCGACGTGGACCTGTGCCACGGCGGTCGGGCCCTTTGAGGTGCATGGCCCGGTCGCCCGCTTCGGATCGTCGGCCTCGGCAGGCGCCTGGGCGGGCCCTACCCTCGGTCTTTGATGGGCCGGATCGTGGTCCCGAGCGTGGTTGGGGCCACGATCCGACGTACGATGCGGGTGTACGCCGCCCTACCGAATGCCCGATCGGTGGCGGCCCGACCGGAGAATTCCCGATGACCGAGACCGTCGAGACCGTGCGCCACGGTGCCGTGTTCCAGATCCTTCTCAACCGCCCCGAGCGGATCAACGCCCTGGGGCCCGAGCTGGTCGCGGGCCTGGTGGCCGCGCTCGAGCAGGCCCAAAACCCGGAGATCCGGGCGGTGGCCCTGCGGGGCAAGGGACCGGGCTTTTGTGCGGGGGGCGACATCAAGGAGTTTGGAGCGGCGCTCGACCACGATGGGCTCGACGCGAGCATGCTCGAGGGTCTGCATCGCTGCGTCGAGACGATCCAAGCGCTGCCCAAGCCGGTGGTGGCCCTGGTGCACGGCCCCTGCGCCGGGGCCGGGGTGAGCTTGATGCTGGCGTGCGACCTGGCGATCGCCAGCATGGAGGCGACCTTCAACCTGGCGTACCTGGGGATCGGGCTGTCGCCCGACGGGGGCTCGACCTACTTCGTGCCGCGGCACGTGGGGCGCAAGAAGGCCTTCGAGCTATTCGCCAGCGCGCGTACCTTCGGGGTGCACGAGGCGCTGGATCTGGGGCTCATCAACCGCTTCGTGCCCACCGGTGAGCTGCCCAAGGCCGGCCGCGATCTGCTGATGGGCCTGGCGGCGGGGCCCACCGCGGCGCTGGGTCGGCTCAAGCACCTGCTGCACCAAAGCTTCGATCACGACTTGCGCGGGCAGCTCGGTGCCGAGGCGCAGCAGGTCGAAGCGAGCGCCAAGACTCGGGACTTTGCCGAGGGCGTAGCGGCGTTCATCGAAAAGCGCAAGCCCATCTTCGAGGGGAGCTGAGGGTACGGAGCGACGCCTCGTGGGTCGAGCGTATGATAGGCTTTCGTCGACCAACAAGAATCCACGGTTTTTGTGGAGCTCTTGGGTCGGTTCGCATTCGTTCAAGGAAGAATCGACATGAAGAAACTGAACAAGTCATCGTCGCTCAAGACGTCGGAGCACAAGCAAGACAAGTCGGTGGTGCGCACGGTGGTACGCACGGGCGTCAAGGCCGGGAGGCTGAAGTAACCGCAGCGGTCCGCTGCGCTTGACTTCGTCAGGCGAGGCAGAGTCGAAATGAAGAAGCTCAATAAGTCATCATCGCTCAAGATGTCGGAGCACAAACAAGAAAGTCGGTGGTGCGCACGGTGGTGCGCACGGGCGTCAAGGCTGGTGCACCGCCGAATGCGTAATCGCAGCGGAGCGTTACACTCTACGTTGTCGAACGAGAAAGTACAGAAATGAAGAAGCTGAACAAATCATCGTCGCTCAAGACCTCGGAGCGCAAACAAGACAAGTCGGTGGTGCGTACGGTCGTTCGCACGGGCATCAAGGCCGGTAGGCCGCCGCAGTAAGTGCTGTAATTACCGAGGAAGACTCGAATGAAGAAGCTGAACAAATCATCGTCGCTCAAGACGTCGGAGCACAAGCAAGACAAGTCGGTGGTGCGCACGGTGGTGCGCACGGGCGTCAAGGCCGGCCGCCTGCCGCCGCTCTAGTCGCGGCGGCAGGGTGATCGCTCGGGGGCGTGCCGTGGGGCTCGTCCCCGGGTTCACTGTCGATTTTCATGTGTGGCATCGTAGGCATCGTTCATCTCGACGGTCGGTCCGCCCAGGCGGCGACCGACGGCGCGTTCTTGCGGGCGGCGTGCGCTCGGCTCGTGCACCGTGGTCCCGACGATGAGCGGATTGTCTATGCCGGCGCGGTCGGCTTGGGATTTCGCCGCCTGAGCATCGTGGATCTTCCCCACGGCGCGCAGCCCATGGGTGACGCGTCGGAGACGATCCTCGCGATGACCAACGGCGAGATCTACAACCACCGAGCGCTTCGCGATGCCCTCGGGGGTCGCGACCAGTTTCGCACCGAGTCGGACTGCGAGGTGGTGGTCCATGCCTATGCGCGCTGGGGCATCGACTACGTTACACAGCTCAATGGCATGTTTGCTACGGCGATCGTGGATCGGCGGCAGCAGCAGCAGTTGCATTTGGTGCGCGATCGTCTCGGGATCAAGCCGCTTTACCTCTATCACGACGACGAGGTGCTGCTGTTTGCGTCGGAGATGAAGGCGCTATTGGCCCACCCCGCGGTGGCGCGGCAGGTCGACCTGAGATCGGTGGTGTGCAGCCCGCATGCCATGTGGCTGCCGCGGTGGGATCGTCCGACGCCGGCGGTCTTCGGGTCGATCACCGAGGTCCCCCCCGGTCACCGGGTGCAGGTAGATCTACGCACGGGGCAGGTGCAGACCCATCGCTACTGGGATCCGCGGCTGGCGTCATCGAGTATCGTGCTGCGCTCGGCCGATGAGGCCGTTGAGGCCTACCGCGAGACGCTCGCCGATGCGGTGCGGCTGCGGCTGATGGCCGACGTGGAGATCGGGCTGTTCCTCAGCGGGGGGATCGACTCGGTCAGCGTCGCTGCGCTGGCCCGCCGCGCGGGGGCGCCACCCTTCCACACCTTCAGCGTGCTGTCGCAGAGCACGCTGACCGCCGGGGATGCCGAGCACAGCTTCGAGGCTGCGCGAGCGCTGGGGCTGCCCAACCATCAGGTGCGCTACGACTGGCGCTCGCTGTCGATGACGCCGGCGGACTGGAAGCGGATCCTTTGGTCTTGCGAGATGCCTCGCGCGGACGCGGAGGCCCTGTTCAAGTACTACCTTCACGCGTTCGCACGCGCCGAGCGGCCCGCGCTCAAGGTGATGCTGCTGGGCCAGGGCAGCGACGAGTTCAACGGGGGGTATTGCCGACAGTGGGTCGCGGCCGGGCAAGAGGAGACCTGGGCCAATTTTCTTGCCGCGGTCGACGAGCAGGTCATCGCCAGCCAGGTGTTGGCGCTGGGTCTGCCCCACGATGGTCTCCAGATGGGCGATCCACCTCGCCTGCTGATCGCGCGCGAGCGACTGGCGGACTGGGCCGACACCACCCCGTTTGCGTCGCCCTGGCACGCCTATCGCGAGATGTACCGACAGTCGGTCTGTGCCTACAATTTGTGGCACGAAGATAGGACCGCGGCCGCGCACAGCATCGAGGATCGCGTGCCCTTTCTCGATCATCGACTGGTCGAGCTGACCTATGCGGTGCCCGAGGCTCACTACGGCGAGCTCTTTTGGGACAAGGCGATCTTGCGTCGGGCCATGGAGGGGATCGTGCCCGAGCCGCTACGCGGTCGCCCCAAGGTTCCGTTCTTCCACGGCGAGGATCTGCGCTACACCCGTCGCATGATGGCGGGCCTTCTGCGGGCCGACGATGGCGCGCTGGTCGAGGAGGCCCTGGCCGCGCTCCCCGACGAGCTCGACGCCGACGGGATCCGAGCGGTCCTCGGGGGTCTCGAGGATGATCCCGAATACAAGGATGTCGACGCGTTGCTGCACCTGGTCAACGCGGGACTGTTGCAGAGCATGGCGCGCGCCGAGCAGCCGTTGGCGGCTCACGACAATCCCTTGCCCTGCGTCGAGGTCGTCGCCTCGACGTGGGACGGCGTGGAGCGTGCCGTGGGCCTGAGCATGGTGGAACGCCACGCCGAGCTCGCCCTCGATTCGATCGTTCGCTTTGCCTCGGGGGTGGTGCTCGTGCGCTGGTCGGGGGGCGACCGGGAGAGCCTCGACCCCGACAGTCACTATCTGGCGGTGGATGCAGAGCTCACATACGTCATCGAGTCCACGCTGGCGCCCTGGGTGGCGTTCTTGGAGCGCGTGGATGGTCGGCGCACGGTGGGCGGGATCCTCGAGGAGGCGGGCGTGTCCAAAAAGGAGATCTGGAAGCACCTCGAAGAAGCGCTGGAGCACGAGGTGCTCGTGGTGGTCGAGCGCCCCTAGCGGTCCGCTCCGCGCACCACCTTCGAGGTTCGTCCGAGCCAGTGGTGCCGGCTCGTCGTGGTGTCTCGCCGTCGGCAGGGCGCGATCGCGTGCTATATAGCGTCCACATTGGGTCCGGGCGTGTGGTGCGACCGGAGTCCCATGCATTCGGTGGGTACTATGCCCAGCCCGTTCTCCCAGACCCTCGAGTCGCGCCGGATCGACCTGTTTGCGCGGTGGCAGCTCGTGCTCGCCGTGGCGTTGGTGCTCGGGGTGTTGTGGACCCAGTGGTTGCTCTTGGCCCCGATCGTCGAGGTCGAGCCGAGCCAGACCGTCGTCGTCACCGACCAGCGGTCGCACGTGACCCTGCTCGAGCACGAGGGCAACGTGCGTCTGGTGCGTCATCGTCGAACGCAGCGGATCGTGGCGTCCTTTGCCGCGCAGGCGCTGGCCCGGATCGAGGTTGGACAGCACGGGCGGCTGGTTTTCAATGCGGGCTCCGATGCCCCGGGGGACGTGGTGCCGGTGACCGTGGTCGAGGTGGGCGAGCCCGGGTCTGCGGACGGTGAGGAGGGGGACGAGGGGGCCGGCGTGGTTCTGCTCGATGCGGACTTTCCAGCCGATCAGCGATCCCTGCTCGACCCGGGCCCGGGGGGCGTGGTGGTGATCGACGTGGTCGATACCACGCCGGCCGGGATCCTCGGTGAGGCCGCCGGGCTGACGGCCACGTCGCGCGCGGTGTCCCGCGGGCCCGCCCCGTGGGCGCCATGAGCCGCAACGAGCCTCATCGTCGGTTCTTCATCCCCGAGGTCGTGCAGAGCTCGGCGATGGACTGCGGGCCGGCGGCCCTCAAGTCGCTCGCCGGGGGGCTGGGGCTTACGCTCGGCTACGGGGAGCTGCGCGACGCGTGTCAGACCGACGTCGACGGGACCTCGATCGACGCGCTCGAAGACGTGGCCCGGGCGCTGGGGCTCGACGCGGTGCAGCTGATGGCGCCGCGCGATCACCTCTTGATGCCCCAGGCGGATCTGCTCCCGGCCCTCGCGGTGATCGAGCAGCCCAACGGCCTGACCCACTTCGTGGTGATCTGGCGGGTCCATCGCTGGTGGGTCCAGGTGATGGATCCCGCCACGGGTCGAACCTTCTGGACGCGGGACCGACTGCTGCGCCAGCTCTACGCGTTTCGCTACGAGGTCGATGAGGCCACCGGCTGGCACTGGCTGACCGGCGACGACTTCCTCGGGCCGCTGCGGGCGCGTCTCTTGGCGCTGGGGCTTATGCCGGCCGACGCCCAGCAGCGGATCGATGCGGCGACCGAGCACGGTCGGTGGCAGGACGTGGCCGCGCTCGATGCCGCCACCCGCCTGACCCAGCGGCTGGTCGACACGGGGGGCCGCGCGCTGCGGGCTCGGGCCGCGACGCTTGTGGCGCGGACCACCGAGCGGGCGCGTGACCAGGGCGTCGCGGCGATCCCCGAGCGCTTTTGGTCGGTGCTGCCCTCGCCGACGGGGGATCCCGCGGCGGTGCAGCTGTGCGGGGTGGTGCTGATGCACGCGTCAGGGATCGAGGCGCCGCGGGTCGAGTCGGTGTCGTCGGCCGTGGTCCCGTCGGTCCACCTGCAGGCGGCGCTCGATGCTCGGGAGCCGACGCCGCTGGCCGATCTGGTGGGATTGCTGCGCCGTCACGGGGTGATCGCCTTGGCGCTGGTGGCGATCGCGGCGGTGATGGCCACCGCGGGGGTCGTGCTCGAGGCGCTCATCATCGACGGGCTGGCCGCCGCCGGGGGGCCGATGCCCGCCGCCGCGACCGAGCCCGCGTTCATCGGCGGGCTCTTGGGGTTGTTCGTCTTGTTGCTGGCCCTCGAGCTCCCGATCGTCGCGCTGTCGATGACGCTGGGTCGATGGCTGGAGATCGATCTTCGGATCGCGTTGTTGCAGAAGATCCCCCGGCTCGGTGACCGCTACTTTCGAACGCGGCTGACCTCGGAGATGGCCCAGCGGGCGCACGAGCTGCGGCGAGTTCGCGACTTTCCTTCGCTGGTGGTCCGGGGGTTGCGGCTTGGGTGCGAGCTTGTGCTGACCACGGTCGGGCTCGTGTGGCTCTATCCCGAAGGGGCGGGGCTCGTCGTCGGATCGGCCGCGGCGATCCTGGGCCTCTTGTTGGTCACCCGGCCGGTCCTGCAAGAGCAGGATCTGCGGGTGCAGACCCACAGCGGCGCGCTGGCTCGGTTCTACCTGGATGCGCTGCTGGGGGTGACGCCGATCCGCACCCATCGGGCCGAGCGATCGCTGCACACCGAGCACGAGTCGATGCTGGTCAAGTGGGTCGACGCCAGCTTGTCGCTGTGCACCAGTACCGTGGGGCTCTCGGGGGCGACCCTCATGCTCGGCACGGCGATCGCGATTGTGATCGTGTTCGACTACATCACCTCGGGCGGCGGGGTCAGCGGGGTGCTCTTGTTGTTCTACTGGGTGCTCAAGCTGCCCGTGCTCAGCCGCGGGCTCGTGGGGGTGTTGCAGCAAGTCCATATGGATCGCAACCGCGTGCTGCGGGTGACCGACATGCTGTCGGCGCCCGAGGAGGATGACGCTGGCGTTGCCCGAGTGCCCGAGCGGCCGGGCGAGCGGGCGGACGAGCGGCCAGACGAGCGGCCAGACGAGGGGCCAGACGAGGGGCCAGACGAGCGGCCGCGAAGCGTGGCGACGTGCGATCCCATCGAGTCGGCCGGGCAGGGCGACAGGGAGGAAGCCTCGGGTGAGGGTCTACCGTCGGCCGAGTCGGGGAGCGCGGGGGTAGCGATCGAGCTGGACGACGTGACGGTGCAGGTCAGCGGGCACGTGATCCTCGAAGAGATCCGCATGTCGCTGCGGGCGGGTGAGCACGTGGCGGTGGTGGGGTCGTCGGGGGCCGGCAAGTCGAGCCTGGCCGGCGTGCTGCTGGGTTGGCATCGACCGGCCGCCGGGGAGATCCGGGTGGACGGGAAGCGCCTGGATGCTTCGAGCCGGCCGGCGTTGCGTCGAGTGACCGCGTGGGTCGATCCCTCGGTGCAGCTTTGGAATCGATCGCTCGAGGACAACCTGCGCTATGGCGTGTCCACCGAGCCACGGATCTCGCTGGAGGACGCGGTCGCCCTCGCGGATCTCGGTCCGATCGTGGCGGCCCTGCCTTCGGGCCTGGAGACGACGCTGGGAGAAAGTGGCGGGCTGGTCTCGGGGGGGGAAGGCCAGCGGGTTCGGCTGGGTCGGGCGCTGCTGCGGCCGCGGGTGCGGTTGGTGTTGCTCGACGAGCCCTTCCGTGGACTCGATCGAGCGCGACGCCGGGCGCTGCTGGGGCGCGCGCGGCAGCACTGGCGCGAGGCGACCTTGCTGTTCATCTCCCACGACATCGACGATGCGCGCTCGTTCGATCGGGTGCTGGTGGTGGACGGGGGGAGGATCGTCGAGGATGGCTCCCCGGAGGGGCTCGTGCGTCAGCCGGACTCGCGGTTTGGGGCGCTGTTGGCCGCCGAGCAGGCCGTGCGTCGCACGTGGTGGCAGCGCCGCCAGTGGCGTCGGTTCTCGCTGTCGAAGGGCCGACTGGTGGAGCAGGAGGTCGCCGAACCATGACGGCCGGCGGGGCATCGACGACCGGGGCATCGACGACCGGGGCATCGACGACCGGGGCATCGACGGCGTATGCCTCACCCGAGGCGGTCCGTTGGACGCTCGGCCAGTTCCCCGCTGCTGTGCGAGCGCTGGCCCACGCGGCGGGGCTGACCGGCGACGAGATCACTCCATCCGCCGTGCCCCCGCTGGGGTCGCGGCGTGATGACGCCGCGCTCGGGTCATGGTTGGAGGTGGCGGCGGGCTGCCTGGAGATCGAGGTGGTCGAGGTCGAGGCGCGGTATCGGGAAGTCACGCAGATGCTGACCCGGGCGGGTCCGATGTTGCTCAAGGTCGGCGGAGGGGTCGATGGGGGAGTCGGCGAGGATGACGGGGCGGGCGTGATCGCGGTGCTCGGCGGAGGGCGCCGGACCGTGCGGGTCGTGACCCCGCACCATACGATCCGCCACGTGCGGGTGGAGGCGCTCGCGGCGGTGCTCGTGCGGCCGCTACGGGCGCAGGCGCGGGGCTCGATCGACGCGCTGCTGCGCGAGGTCGATCTGTCGTCGGCGCAGGGCGAGTCGATCGCGACCGCGATCCTCGACGAGCAGCTCGCCGAGTCCCGGATCGGTCGATGCTGGTGGCTGCGTCCGCGGCCCGGCGAGGAGCTGTGGGCGCAGGTTCGTCGCACATCGATCCCCGGCTATCTGGCGGCGATCGCCGGGGCTCACCTGGTGATGGTGTTGTTGATGCTGGTCTCGTGGGCGGTGATCGGCGATGGCGGTCTGGGGGTGCAGTTCTTGGACGCATCGTTATGGGCCTGGGCGCTGCTGCTCGTGACGGCGATCCCCTGGGCGCTGCTCGATCTATGGGCCCAGCAGGTGCTTGCGATCGAGATCGGAGGGCTGTTTCGGCCGCGGATGCTCGCGGGGATCACTCGGCTTGCTCCCGAACAGATCCGCCGTCGTGGATCGGGGCAGTTGTTCGGGATGGTGATGGAGGCCGAGGCCTTGGGCACCGTGGCCCTGGAGGGAGGGGTGCTCGCGGGGGTCGCCGGGATCGAGCTGGTGCTCGGCGTGGTCGTGCTGGCCTTGGGCGCCGGGGGGCTGTTGCACGCGGGCTTGCTGGTGGGGTGGCTGTTGCTGACCGCATGGTTGTGCGCGGCGTACTACCGTCAGGCGCGGGACTGGGTGGGCCTTTACCGGGCGCTCACCCATGATCTGGTCGAGCGCATGGTGGGCTATCGAACCCGCCTGGTGCAGGAGGAGCCCGAGCGCTGGCACGAGGAGGAGAGCGAGCAGCTGACGCACTATGCCCGGCGCTCCGCGGCCTTGGATCGGCGGGGGTTGTGGATCCAGGGGCTGCTGGTGCGCGGTTGGCTTTGTGTGGGCCTGGCGGGGCTGGCGGCTCCCGTGCTGGTCGCGTCGTCCCTGACCGCCGAGATCGCGATCGGTCTGGGTGGGGTCTTGTTCGTCTATCAGGCGCTGACCCAGCTGGTCAGCGGGGTGATGAGCACCATGGACGCGGCGGTGGCCTGGGACCAGGTGCGCCCGCTGCTCGATGCGGCGGCTCGCCCGTCACCGGTGCCTGCGGGATCGGAGCGGGCGGGGTCGGAGCGGGCGGGGTTGGAGCGGGTGGGCTCCGAGCCGGTGCTCGTCGAGGCTCAGGCCTCGGTCCGTGCTCCGGGGGTTCCCGTCGTCGAGGCGACTGCGCTGACCTTTGCGTATCGAGCCCACAGCGAGCATGAGCGGGAGAGGTCGCTGGTGCTCGACCGGTGCAGCCTGACGATCGAGAGTGGTGATCGCATACTGGTGGAGGGCCCCTCGGGCGGGGGCAAGTCGACGCTGGCGTCGCTTCTGTGTGGCCTTCGCCAGCCGGCGTCCGGGCAGCTGCGGCTTTGGGGGATCGAGCAGCGAGCGATGGGGATCGAGCAGTGGCGCCGCCGAGTGGTCTCGGTGCCCCAGTTCCACGAAAACCATGTACTCACCGAGACCCTCGCGTTCAATCTGCTGATGGGTCGGGCGTGGCCACCCACGCCGCAGGATCTGCAGGACGCGGTGGAGGTCTGCCAGGAACTGGGGCTGGCCGGGCTGCTCGAGCGCATGCCGGCGGGGCTCATGCAGATCGTCGGGGAGAGCGGCTGGCGGCTGTCGCACGGGGAGTGCAGTCGGATCTTCATCGCGCGGGCGCTGCTCCAGGATGCCGATCTGATGGTGCTAGACGAGAGCTTTGGGGCGCTCGATCCGAAGACGCAGGCGTTGGCGATGGAGTGCGTGCAGCGGCGAGCCCGGACGTTGATGGTGGTGGCGCATCCGTGAGCCGAGCGGCGCTCGGCGTGTGGCCGCCCAGGTCGGTCCGGGTCGGCCTCACCCGGCCTGAGGAGTGTCGCCCGACCTTCGGCGGTCAGCGTTGGGGCCAGCGGCGCTCGGTGGTGAGGTGGGCAAGCAACGTCTCCAGACCGGTGGGGTCGAGCGCGTCGAGGTGCGCACGCTCGGCGGGACCGAAGGGGAGATCGAGCAGGGTGCATGCGGTCTCGATGCCCCGCAGGAGGCCCTCGGTGCGGCCCTCAGTGCGGCCCTCGAGCCAGCCTGCGGCTCGGTCTTCGTCGCGGGCCTTCGTGATCACCGGGTTGTCCTTGGCCACCAGCGCGCGGGCCACGGAGTCGTCGGCTTCGGCGGCGTCGAGCAGTGCGCGGATGCGGATCGGCTGGGACAGGGTGGGATCTTCGAGCGTACCGTCGAGGTCGAGGGGGACGAAGCGGTGCTCGGTGGGGGACCACTCGCAGACTTGGCCCTTCTTGACGAAGATTGCGAGGAGCCGGCGCACGCCACAGGCCGTGAGATCTTCGGCGCGCTCGAGCATGGAGCGTCGTGACTGCTCGTTGACGATCTCGAACGCCAACTCTTCGAGGTAGCGCGAGCCAGAGCGGGGATCGATGCCCGCGCGGCGGATGCACGTGTCGGTGGCAAAGTCCGAGCGGAGTCCGGCGCGGGTGAGCAGATCGGTGGAGGCGGTGTAACCGGTGGTTAGATTGCCGCGGAGCACATAGTCGAGCCGGGTGTGCTGGTCGGCATGCTCGGGCTTGGCGGGCGCGGCATGGATGAGGTGGCCGCGGACCATCTGTTCGCGGGTCTCGGGCCGGACCAGGCGCTCATCGATGTACGGAGGGGGCTCGAACGCGCCGGGCAGCCGCATGGCGGGGGTGGAGCCAGCGATGGGAGGGGCGAGCGCGGGCTCGGCCGGCGGGGACTTGGAGGTCATGGGGGAGTACAGCATAGCGGATTGACCCGGGGTGGGTGGCAGCGGTGGGGAAAGGGGGGAAAGGGGAAAGAGTATCGACGTTTGCGGCGGGGCAAAACGCGACCTTGCGAGTAGTCACCGCTTGCCGCTCGCCGCTTGCCGCTTGGAATATGGTGACATCATAGTCGATGCAAAGGGGCGTTCAATAGACTAATTCGGGGAATTTGAGGTGGAACGAAAAGTGACAGTGGTGGAGGAAGATATGGCCCGCCGATGCTGGTTCCTGGTGAGCCACTCGTGCCGAGCGGGGGAGGCTCAAGGCACCCACGTGCCTTGCCGTAGGGAGCTGGTGGCGACCGCCTATGCCAAGCCCGACACCGCGCCGCCGATCCGCAAGGCGCTGCGCCTGGTCGATGACCTGCGGGCTGCACTGAAGCGGCGTAACAGCGCGCAAGGCCGTGAGGAAGATGGGTCGCCCGAGGAGGGCGGGTCGCCTGACCAGCCCGAGGTCTCGCCCACCACGCCGGTGCCCGAGCTGGGATGAGGAGATCGAGGTCTAGGCCGGATTGCGACGCGCGACTTCGTCGTGTGCGGCCTCGGTGTGACAACCTCGATCTGGTCGAGCGGCACCCGGGAGGGAGCAAGACCGGGGTTTGATGGAAGGCACGGTGGGTGCTGGGTCGCGTCGCCCGAATTCGAGCGGTGCACAGCGCGTTGGTGAGCCTGGAGGCTGACGAAGACGACCTTCGGGTCGTTCGGGTGAGCCTGGAGGCTGACGGTGACGACTTTCGGGTCGTTCGGGCGAGCCTGGAGGCTGACGGTAACGACCTTGGCGTCGGTTCAGGCAGCCTCCAGGCTCGATTCGCGACTGTCGCGTCGAGTGCGACAGGCCTCCGAACACGAGCCGTTATCATCGACACCGTGACGTTTGCGGCAAGCGCCCACTCCATCCGCCGCACGTTGCTGCCCGTGGCGGCCGATGCGCTGTAGGACCTAGTTTCAGCTCGGTCAACAAAGCACGCTCGACGTACGGGTGAAGCGAGGATCTCAGTGGCTGGACTTTACGTATACGTTCGTGCCGTGATGCTCAGCGGTCTGGTCGCGGCCGCGGCCGTGTTGGGTGGGAGCTGCACCTGCTCGGACCGCGTCGGTGGACAAGAGCCCCAGGGCTACGGTGAGCCCGCTTGTTTGTGGCTCATTACTCCGTGGGACAATCGCGCCGATCGCTCCAAGCAGGTGATCATCGACCACGAGAACAACCGAAGCGGCACCGCATGCCTGTGCCTGACCGAGGACGAGTATGACTCCCTCGGAGAGCGGCTGTCCCGCGTGGGCTGGCCCGAGGACGGCACGCTGCTCAAGGAGTTCAACGAGCTGGCCTACGACGAGTGCAAGCGCCTCGTGGAGGTCATCGGCGGACTCGTGGACGACGAGTGCCGCGAGTACTACGAGGGCGGTCGCTGGCTCAAGCACACCTACTTCGCCCGCAGCCCCTGGGAGAACAGCAAGCCGCCGGGCTTCACGTGCATCGAGCCATGAACTAGAATTGGCGTTAGTTATAAGTGCCGTGATGCTCAGCGGCCTGGTCGCGGTCGTGGTCGTGTAAGTTCGGGCTGTTTCTGGTATTTTCGAAGTGGAGGTACGATTTTGAAGAATTCACGGTGGTGTTTGTTGGGAGGGGGCCTTGCTCTTTGGGCAACGTCGTCCGTCGGCTGCTTCGACGATGAGATTCGTGGCCCCTGTGTGCCGAATCCGTGCATGAACGGCGGGACGTGCAGCGAGGAGGATGGTATGGAGGTATGCACGTGCCCAGAAGATTTCGTGGGTGAGTTTTGCGGCAATCCGTGCCCTTGTTTGAACGGTGGGACGTGTAGCGGGGTGGATGGGGCGTGCGAGTGCCCCGAAGGTTTCTGGGGTGAATTATGCGACCCATGCGAGCCGAATCCGTGTGAGCATGGAGTGTGCTTTGTTGGAGAGATAGGGGGATTTAGCTGCGAGTGTGACGAGGGGTGGAGGGGAGATGTTTGCGCAGTGCCGCTAACTTGTGGAGATGGGCTCATGCGGGAAGGCGTGGAAGAATGCGATGATGGTAATGCTGATAATACGGATGAGTGTCTCGATGACTGCAGGTTTGCCACTTGTGGTGATGGCTTCGTGCGGGAAGGCGTGGAAGAATGCGACGAAGGTGAGCTCAACGGTAGCACTGATGTTGTATGTACGCCTGAGTGTCAATACGTCCGGTGTGGTGATGGCGTTGTCTGGTCCTTGTACGAGGAATGCGATGACGGCAATGGTGATGGCACGGACGAATGCACGAATGACTGTAAAATTGCTGTTTGTGGTGATGGTTTCGTGCAGGAAGGTGTGGAGGAGTGTGATGATGGCGATATTAACGGCAGCGATGATGCAGTATGTACGGCTGAGTGTCAATACGTCCGGTGTGGCGATGGAATTGTTTGGCCCTTATATGAAGAGTGTGATGACGAGGGGCAGTCGGCAGTGTGTGATGATGACTGCTCGTTCGCCGAGTGCGGTGATGAGACGGTGAATGCTGCGGCGGGTGAAGACTGCGACGGAAATAATTTGAGCGGAGCGACGTGCGAGAGCGTGAAGTATGGCAGCGGGAGCGGGTTGTCGTGTAGCGGCTGCGTGTTTGATGGCTCGCAGTGCGCCCCGCCGTTTCCAGGGATGGTGGAGGTGCCCGGCGGGGAATTCGAGATGGGGTCGAATGCATTCTCAAACGAGCAGCCGATACGTCAGGTGTGGGTAGACACGTTTTGGATAGACGAGACGGAGGTGACGGTGGAGGCGTACAAAGAGTGCGTGGATGCAGGAGTGTGCACCGAGCCGAGTACGGGAACGTATTGTAATTGGTCGCAGGGAGGGCCGGTGGCGGGACGTGAGAATCACCCCGTGAACTGCGTGAGCTGGTTTCAGGCGGAGGCATACTGTGAGTGGGTGCAGGGTGGAACAAAGCGGCTGCCCACGGAGGCGGAGTGGGAGAAGGCGGCTCGTGGTACGGACGGTCGGGTGTACCCATGGGGAGATACGCCGCAACCGAGCTGCGACCGCCTCGTGATGAGCGATGCAGCGGCTGGTGGCGCAGGTTGTGGAACGGGCGCGACATGGGAGGTAGGGAGCATGCCGCTGGGAGCATCGCCATACGGGGTGCAGGACATGGCGGGGAATGTGTGGGAGTGGGTGGCGGACTGGTATGGATACTACGACGCAGGTGAGACGAACAACCCAGTGGGTCCGCGAAATGGCACTTCGCGCGTGCTGCGCGGCGGCTCGTGGTTCTTCGACTTCACGAGCATCTTCCGCGCCGCGTACCGCGACAGCAACGACCCCACCGACAGCGGCAACGGCGTGGGTTTGCGTTGCGCGAGGACACCGTCGGCAGCGCAGTAACCGCATGCACAAGTTAAGTCCCTCGTAACGCTTGCTCCTTGATCCTCGACCCCTTGACCCTTTGACCCCTTGGGCGATGCCTTCTTCTGAAGACGATGCTGGTTC
>JBCCWC010000036.1:0-87478 GCA_039194325.1 Myxococcota bacterium | reverse complement strand
GTCGGTCGGGGGCGGGTTCGTCGGGGGCGGGTTCGTCGGGGGCGGATCCGTCGGGGGCGGCCCACGCTTCCGGCGCCAGCGCGAGCATGGCCATCGTCACCGCAATCGAGAGGCCAAGCGTCGGGTGTCGACGCCGATGAGAGCGCTGGCCGAGCGCTGGCCTTACGAGCGACACGTGGCAGCCATTCAACCTCAAAATGGTCGAAATGGTCGAAGGTCTCAAACCGTGAGGAAAATCCATGGCTTGGAGGCCGTGCCGGGGAGCCGACGCCGCCAGCGCGTCATCGCTTGCACTACAGTGCCGATGCTCGACGCGAGCCTTACGAGCTCGCGGCCACACCAACCCCATCATCGACCGTTCGGGAGTCCATCTGGGCTGCCGGCGGGTTGGAGGACTCAATGCCCGCCAAAACTCTCTCGCGAGACATCTTCATCGTCGCCGCCAAGCGCACGCCCTTTGGGACCTTCGGTGGCAAGCTCAAGAAGCACAGCGCCATCGACCTGGGGGTCATCGCGGCCAAGGCGGCCCTCGAGGCCGGCAAGGTCGACCCGGAGACCATCGACCACGTGGTGGTCGGCAACGTGGCCCAGACCTCGGCCGATGCGATCTACATGGCCCGCCACATCGGTCTCAAGTCGGGCGTGCCGATCCCAGTGCCGGCGCTCACCGTCAATCGGCTGTGTGGCTCGGGCTTCCAGGCGGTGGTCAACGGGGCCCAGGAGATCCTCTTGGGCGATGCGGAGATCGTGCTGACCGGCGGCACCGAGAGCATGAGCCAGGCCCCGTACGCGGCCCGTGACATTCGCTTTGGCACCAAGCTGGGCAAGAACCCCGAGCTCGAGGACACCCTGTGGTCCTCGCTCTACGATCCACATGCGGGCTGCGCCATGGCGAACACGGCCGAGAACTTGGCCGAGAAGTTCGAGATCTCCCGCGAGGCCGCGGACGAGTACGGCCTGCGCAGCCAAAAGACCTGGGCCGCGGCCCATGAGGCGGGTCGCTTCAAGGAGGAGACGGCGCCCATCGAGATCAAGAGCCGCAAGGGGGTGGAGATCTTCGATACCGACGAGCACCCGCGTCCCGACGCCGTGCTGGAGAAGATGGCCAAGCTCCCCACGGTCTTCAAGAAGGATGGGGTGGTCACCGCGGGCAATGCCTCGGGGATCTGCGACGGTGCGGGCGCGATCATCCTGGCCAGCGGGGAGGCGGTGAGCAAGCACGGCCTGACGCCGCTGGCGAGGTTGGTGCAATGGCACGTGGCGGGCGTGGAGCCCACCATCATGGGGATCGGCCCCGTGCCGGCGATCCGCGGGGCCCTCGAGCGCTCGGGTCTGAGCCAGGGCGACATGGATCTGGTGGAGATCAACGAAGCCTTCGCGCCCCAGTACCTGGCTTGCGAAAAGGAGCTCGGCCTGGATCGGGACAAGGTCAACGTCGATGGTGGGGCAATCGCGCTGGGTCATCCGCTGGCCGCCACCGGCGCGCGGATCATGGCGCACCTCACCCACGAGCTGCGCCGCCGCCAAGGTCGCTACGCGGTGGGCTCGGCCTGTATCGGCGGCGGTCAGGGCATCGCCTTGGTCATCGAGGCCAAGTAGGCCGGCGACCGCGGTGTGAGGGCCGCCGGCCCGTTGCGATGAGCCTCACCGTCTTTTGGCCCGCGTCTTCGACCGAAAGGGCGCGGGCCCAAAGCAACAACGAGGGTCGTGACCGCGACCCGGGGATCGCGTGCGGCCGCCCACACGAAGGGGTCGCTCCGCGATGACCGGGTCACGACCGGGTCGCGTACCATCTATAGTGAGGGAGAGATCGCGATGTCGGACGCCAACCCCGAGCAGCTCATCTACGACTGGAACGCTCGCAACCGTCGCGGGCCGCTCAGTCCGCTGCGCGATCGCAAGCTGAGTTTCTTCGACGAGACCCTGCGTGACGGCATCCAGTCGCCGTCCGTTCGCGATCCCGACATCGAGCAGAAGATGCAGATCCTGCGCCTGACGGCCAGCCTGGGTATCGACGCCGTCGATCTGGGCCTGCCCGGCGCAGGCCCGCGAGCGGTGGCTGACGTCACCGCGCTCATCGATTTTGCCGAGCAGGAGAAGCTGGGCATCGAGTATGCGTGCGCCGCTCGGACCCATCCGGCCGACATCAACGCGGTGGCCGACATCGCCGACCGCACCGGGCAGAGCATCACCGTCTACGCCTTCTTGGGCAGCAGCCCGATCCGCCTATACGCCGAGAGCTGGGACGTCAACCTGCTGATCGAGCGCACGATCATGGCGGCCGATCTGTGCCGCGAGCGTGGACTGCCGATGACCTTCGTGACCGAGGACACCACCCGGACACCGCCGCGGATCCTCGACACGCTGTTTCGGGCGGCGGTAGACCATGGGGTCACGCGCCTGTGCCTATGCGACACGGTGGGGCACGCGGTGCCCGATGGGGTCTCCGATCTGATCTCGTTTACTCGGCTGCTGCTGGAGACGATAGGTCACACCGAGGTCGGCATCGACTGGCACGGGCACAACGACCGGGGGCTGGGCGTGCCCAACAACCTGCGCGCCATTCGGGCGGGGGCCGACAGGATCCACGGCACCGCGCTGGGGATCGGCGAGCGCGTGGGCAATGCCGCGCTGGATCAGACGCTGATGAACCTCAAGCTAATCGGCGAGCTCGACAACGATCTGGGCAATTTGGTGCCTTGGTGCGAGCTGGTGTCCAAGGCCTGCGACGTGCCGATCCCCAGCCAGTACCCGCTGGTGGGAGAGGATGCCTTCCGCACGGCCACCGGGGTGCACGCTGCGGCCGTGATCAAGGCGATCAATAAAGGCGACGATGGGCTGGCCGATCGGGTGTACTCGGGGGTGCCGGCGGGGTGGTTCGGCAAGAAGCAGGCCATCGAGATCGGCTTCATGTCGGGCGAGAGCAACGTGGTGTACTGGCTCAAGTCGCGCCAGATCGAGCCCGAGGAAGGGCTGGTCAAGCACATCTTCGGGCTGGCGAAGAAGACCGATCACATCTTGAGTGACGCGGAGATCCACGCGGCGATCGAGGAGTATCGGGCTTGAGAGGCCGGGTGGCCTCGTATGCTAGTTGTTGGTCTGGGTGGGCGACCGTGCTAATTTGGCGAGTGCAATGACGATGGAGCAACTCTTGGCCGAGAGCCGCAAGCTGTCCCGTGAGGAACGGGCTCGTTTCGCCCTCGCCTTGGTCCGCGAACTCGAGGATGACGAAGAAGATAGCGACGTCGATACCCATGAGGCGTGGACCAGAGAGCTTCAGAAGCGTTTGGATGAGGTGAACTCTGGCACCGTAGAGCCATTGACCCTTGAGCAGTTCCGAGAGCGTGTGCGAGAGCAACGCGAGGCTTGCACGCGGTGAGCACATCGCCAGTCTTTCATCCAGAGGCCGCTGATGAACTCGCCGAGGCTGCATCCTGGTACGATCGCCAGGAGTTCGGCCTCGGAGATGAGTTCGAGAATGCCGTAGTTGCAGCTGCCGGACAGATTGTAGAGCGGCCGCTTGCTTGGCCCCATTGGGTTGGACTCGCAGCCGTGAGAGTGTTTAATTAATCTTCGGCGGTTTCCATACCGACTTCCCTACGTCGCGGAGCCTCGGGTACTGGTGCTTGCTGTTGCCCATATGAAACGGGAACCAGGGTATTGGCTACATCGACTCTAAGCGCGTTAGTGAGCGTGAGCGGAGTCGGTTTTTCATCCCAGAGCCTTTTGCGAGGTGTACGGTCGATAATCTGGAGTTTAGACCGGCGCGCTTGGCGCCGTTTTGAATCGGTCGGTTGATCGATGGCGCGGCGGTTTTTGCGCAAAAGCGATCGGTTTCCTCTCGGTGCTCACACGTCCAATAGGAGCCTGAGATGCTACGACTCAATTGGATTACGACTGGAACGCTACTGCTTGGTCTGACCGCTTGCCCCAGCACGGACGAGGAATCCGACCCACTGCCCGAGCAGGATCCCACGACCACCGGGGATCCGCAGCCCGAGCCGGCCGAGCAATGCGGGGAGCGCAGCGCTCCCGACGCAACGCCCGAGGAACTCGGGATCAACACGCGCGCCGACCTCGAGGTCGCGACCGCGCTGCTGGGCGAGTTGTCCGACGAGGACGACAACGTGCTGCTGTCGCCCTACTCGCTGCGCGTCGCCTTTGGGCAGGTGCTGGCCGGCACGCAAGGGGCGTCGCACCCCGAGATCGAGGCGGCGCTGGGCTTCGGCGAGCTGGGCGATCGTACCCACGCCGTGCTCAACTCGGTGACCCAGCAGCTCGAGACGCGCAACTTCGCGGGCACCGAGGAGCAACCCGAGCTCATCGTGCGGCCGATCAACCGCTCGTTCTTCGACGTCGTCTACGAGAGCTCGGTCGCGGACACCTGGCTGGAGACGGTGCAGTCGTTCTATGGCACCTGCATCGAGGTGTTCGACATGAACGCCGATCAGGCGGCCACGCTCGACCACGTCAATGGCTGGGTCGCCGACCAGACCAACGATCTGATCCCCAGCCTGGTCAAGTCCCTGCCCGAGGTGGCGGCGTTGATCGTAGTCAACGCCCTGTACTTCAAGGCATCGTGGGCCGAGGCATTCGAAGAGTCGCTGACCCAAGACGAGACCTTCACCACCCGGGCCGGCGAGAGTGTGAGCGTAGAGATGATGCACGCTCCGCTGCACGCGGGGTCGTACAGCGAGGCCGAGGGATGGCAGGCGGTGAGCCTGCCGTACAGCGACGGGCGGCTCGAGATGCTGGTGATCCTCCCGACCGCAGGCACCGAGGCGGAGTTCGCGGCGTCGCTGGGAGCCGACGCGCTCGAGGCGGTCGTCGACGGGCTGGAGCCGAGCACGGTGGATCTTCGCCTGCCCAAGTTCGACCTGATGTCCACCTGGGCCCTGCGCCCGGCCCTCGAGTCTCTGGGCATGCAGGCCCCGTTCGAGAACGAAGATTTCGAGGGGATCGCTAGCGGCATGATGCCGATCTTCCAGGTGTTCCACGACGTGGCCATCGCGATCGACGAGAAGGGCACCGAGGCCGCCGCGGCCACCGCGGTGGTGTTCGGTGAGGACGGAACCGGTGAGGACCCCGTCGCCGACGCTACGGTGGTCGTCGATCACACCTTCTATCTGGTGATCCGCGACCGCGAGGCGGGCGCGGTGATGTTCTTCGCGCGGGTCGGTGACCCGACCGCCAGCTGAACTGTCAGGGCGGTCGCCCGCGGCTGCTATCCTGGCGCCGCGGGCGAGCGATGGAAGACGAGCACGAGCTTCTTGAGGCCTGGCGCGCCGGAGATCGGCAGGCCGGGTCACGCTTGATCGCCGCTCGCTCCCGCGAGCTGACGTGGTTCTTTCGCAACAAGGTCTTCGACGAGGACGACGTGCCCGATCTGGTGAGCCAGACCTTCATGCGAGCAGTCTCGGCCCGAGACCGTTTTGAAGGCCGTACCAGCTTTCGTCGGTTCCTCTACGCGATCGCGCGCAACGTGCTACGCGAGTACCTGCGATCGATGACCAAGCGCGAGCGCGAGCAGCTCGACTTCGAACACGTCTGCGTGCGCGACCTACAGCCTCGCTCGCTCAGCTCGCTGCACAGCGAGAAGCGCCAGGTCCAGGCGCTGATCGAGGCACTCCGCGAGATCCCGATCGACGACCAGGTGGTGCTGGAGCTCAAGTACTTCGAAGGACTCTCCGCTCGCGAGCTCGGAGACGTGCTCGGGATCCCCGAGGGGACCGTACGAGGTCGCCTGGCCCGGGGCCTGGGCCGGCTGCGCCAGCGGGTGCAGGAGCAGCTTCGTACCCAGGCAGGCACGGTCTCGCTCGACGACATCGAGACCTGGGCCGTGGAGCTCCGGCGACTGCGTGGGGCTTCGGGGGGAGCCTCGGGAGGCGCCTCGGGGTGACCCGCGCGGCCGACGAGACCACCGGTGAGCCACGGCCCTGGGCCCTCGCCGACCGGCTCGTGCAGGCCCAAGTCGAGGCCCAGCTGTTGGGCCAAGCGGCGGATCCGATGACGCTCGGTCGCTACCGGGTCGAGCGCGGGCTGGGCTCGGGCGCCATGGGGCGCTTGCTACTGGCCTTCGACCCGGATCTACGGCGAAGGGTCGCGCTCAAGCTGATCACGCCGACTCAGGCTGGATCGTCGGAGGCACGACGACGGATCGTTCGCGAGGCCCGAGCGATGGCCCAGCTCTCGGATCCCCACGTTGCTCAGGTGTATGAGGTGGGCGAGGCGAGCGGGCAGCTGTTCGTGGCGATCGAGTATGTCGACGGGCGGGACCTCCGTACTTGGCTGAGCGCCGGTGCACGGCGGTGGACCGAGGTGCTGGCCGTCTTTGCGCAGGCGGGGGCTGGGTTGGCGGCGGCCCACGACAAGGGGATCGTTCATCGTGACTTCAAGCCGGATAACGTGATGTTGGAGCACGACGGGCGAGCGCGCGTGATCGACTTTGGGCTCGCATTCCCGGGCCTTCGCGACGCTCGGGGGCCCGGCGGTGCGCACCCGAGCGTCAGCGACGAGCCGGTCGAGCTGACCCAGACGGGGCTCGTGGTGGGCACGCCGGCCTATATCGCGCCCGAGCAGTGGAACGGCGCGGCGGCTCAGCCGCGTAGCGATCAATTCGCGTTCTGCGTGTCCCTCTACGAGGCACTCACGGGCAAGCGACCCTTTGCGGGCGAGACGATCGAGCAGATCCGTCAGGCGCAACACGAGGGGATCCCACGCTGGCCCGGACCAGCGCCGCGCTGGGTCGGGCGAATACTCCACCGCGGGCTCAGGGTCGATCCCGCCGCTCGCTGGCCCGACATGCGCACGCTCTTGCGAGCCCTCGATCCGGGACGTCGCCGGCGACGCACGGGGGTCGTGGCGGCGGCGGCCGGGTTGGTGGCCGTGGTGGGGTTGATGTCGACGCTGACGCCCGAGGATCCGTGCCGTGAAGCGGCCGTCCCGTTGCGCGAGCACTGGGGTCCGACCCAGCACGAGGCGATCATGGCGGCGGGGGCCGGGACCGACGCGGTCTGGGGCGAGGCCACGGCGGTGCGGCTGGTGACTCGGCTCGATGCCCAGGCCGAGGCCTGGCGCGTCGCCGCGCGAGGTTTGTGCGCGGCCGCTCGGGCCGGCGACGGCGGTCATGATCCCGCGGGCGCGGCGTGCCTCGATGTCGCTCGTCGTCGACTGTCCCGAGCGGTGAGCGAAGCAGTGTCGGGGGAGGCGACCCTGTTGGTATCGGCGGTGGCCCGGGCCGAGCTGCTGCCCGACCCGCGTTCTTGCCTCGAGGCACCGCGCTCGGCGCTCGGCGGCGGAACCCCCGTGGCGAGCGAGCTGCCCGAGCTGCTCACCGCGGTCGAGCGGAACCTCGGGGCCACGGTGGTCCGCAGCGAGGCGACTCGCTACGTCGATGCCACCTCGGCCGCTCGCGCCGCGGTGGACGAAGCGGTCGAGCAGGCCGAGGCAGACGGTGATCCGTCATCGCTAGCCCGGGCGCTGTGGCTCGCCGGTCGCGTCTCCATGGCTGAGGCGCAGATCAAAGCGGCCGAGCGAGACTTTCGACGTGCGCGGGTCATGGCCCAGCGTGCCGCCGAGGCGCCGCTGGCCGCCGCGATCACCACCGAGCTGGTGTACGTCGTCGCCCGCGATCGCGAGCGCTTCCGCGAAGCCGAAGATCTGGCCACCGAGGCCACAGGGATGATCGCCGCGCTGGGCGAGCCGCCGCTGCTCGATGCCCGCCTGCGGTCTCACTGGGCCTCGGCGCTGGCCCACGCTCGCGATGGCGAGCGGGACCAGGCCGTCCGCTTGCACGAGCAGGCGGTGGCGCGGCTGGTGGGCACCCTGGGCGCTCGCCACCCCCATGCGATCATAGTCACCGGCAACCTGGGCGCGGCCCTCAACTACGCCCGTCGCCCGGCCGACGCCGAGGCTCGGTTGACCGAGGCGCTCGCAGCGGCTCGCGCCACCTGGGGCGACGAGCACCCCCGCACCGCGCTGCTGCTGGGGACCCTGGGCCTGGCGCGGATGCGCCAGGGCGACCTCGAGGGCGGCGAGCAGCACCTTCGCCGCTCTTTGGAGATCCGCGAGGCCGTCCTCGGCTCGGACCACGCTCAGGTCGACGATGCTCGGTATAACCTCGCCTCCCTCCTACGCCGCCGCGAAGAACATCAAAAAGCCCTTCCTTTGCTTGAGCAGGGGCTCGGGAATTCCCTGCGTCGCCTCGATCCCGACGACGCTCGCCTCGGTCCCTGGTGGGTCGCCGCGGGCGAGTCGTCGGTCGCCGTCGGTGACCACGAGCGAGCCCGCGAGGCGCTCGCGGCTGCCTTGCGGGTGTTCGAACGCACCGGCGCCCAGGCTGGCGACTATGCGCGCGTCCGCCTGGGTCTGGCCCGCGCCTGGTCGGCCGCGGATCCTGAATATGCACGATCCCTGGCGCGGCAGGCCCTCGCGGATGCGATCGAGGCCGACGCGACGCAAGTCCGCTCCGAGGTCGAGGCTCTGCTGGAGATGCTCTGATACCAGAAGGGCGTCACTGGATCGCCGAGGGATCGGGCGGCGCGAGCTCATAACTATCGGACGCATAGACCAGTACACCGCGCACCGACTCGAACACCTGACCCGGTGCTGGGTCGACCAAGGCGTCGGGCATGAACCGATCGTCGACCCGCACGGTGTCGTCGAGGATGAACTCGCCGTTGCATGCGGCGTTGGCGGTGACCATAGCCATCTCGACGCGGATCGAGACCCCATCGTAAGTGCGCGCGTCCGGATCTTCGGGCTGCAGATCGGCCGTAGAAACGACGACCGGCTCGGGTAGCGCCGCCGTCCCCGTCGGGACGAGATCTTCGTCCAACTCGACGCTCAGCAGATAATAGAGGCCGTTCACGATGAGCCTGCCGGTGATGTCGGCGGTCTGCCCGACGGTGATGATCGTGCTTGGGTCGAATCCCGATGTATGGATCCGCAAGCCCGAGTAAGGACCTCCCTCGAGCTCCTGCACGAACAGCTCGGCTCCGGGCAGAGACTCACTTTGTGCGGTGGGGGTAGTTACCACGACGTCGGTCAGCGTGACGCGGGCATTGTTGGGCGCGGCTCCCTGCTGGATCTCGTAGATCGTCAGCGGCAGCGGCATGTCATCGCCCATGCCGAACCCAGAATCTTCGGGTCCATCCTGACCATGGCTACTCCACCCGCCGGTCTCGCACTGCACCGGCTGGCTGCCGGTCGACGGAGTTTCGACTCCGGTCATGCCGGTGAGGGTCGTGGAGCCGACCCCGGTGGTGCCGTGAGTGGTGCCATGGGTGGTGCCGTGAGTGGTGCCGACCTCGGCGGTGTCGTGGGTGGACTCTGTCGTGGAGCTCGCATCCGTACACCCAACGCATAAAGCCAGCGCCAACAGACAACGGTGGCGAGCTCTCGGCATGACTGGGGGATGAAGCACCCGGTTGCGAGGCGAACCTCCATGGGCGCGACCGTGGGGTGGATCGAGCTGCGGTGATCGGAGCATCGGGCAGTTCTGACTGTCGCATTGAACGTCAGTTGTGACTCGTTTCGATACAAACCCACCGAAGCTTGCTCAAAATCGCACATCGCGACGGGCGAACTCGAAAATCGCGCAATCTAAATTGCATAAAAAACAAAAAACTGGTTGACGGGTCTACCTACATACACTCAGTATGTAAGGCATCAGCGGACAAGGGGGATCCTGCACAGAACCGTGCGGGATTTGTTCGCTGAGACCCACCTGAGGAGGGGGAACAATGAGATCACGGGTATTTGGGGCGCGGGGAACCGCGCTAGTTTCGCTATTGCTGGTCGTCGGATGTGCGGAATGGGATGACCCCGTCGCACCGCTCGAAGGGGGCGGTGACGTCGAGGAGCGAGTGGAGGGCGCGGGTGTGTTCACCGATTCGCCGCGGTCGGCTCAGGTCGCGGGCTTCGAGGTCGAGATCACGCTCGTCGGGGGCGAAGTCGAGATCGACTGGACGCCTCAGGGCGACGCGGCCGACTACACGATCTGGCACAGCGACCAGGCGTACTGGCAGCCCGGTGACGCAGGGACGGCTGTGCTCCACACCGGGTCGGATACGAGCTTTGACCACGCGGTAGGGGGCGACGGCAACCATCACTACTACCGGGTCGTCGCCCACACCGCCGGCGGGGACGAGGTCTCGACAGCGGTCGGCAAGTACTCGCATCGACTCTATGTGGGGTTCAACAAGGTTCCACAGCCACTGGACACCGGAATCACCAATGCGCAGACCTTCGCGGAACAGCACGAGGACAATTACCCACAGTACGGCAACTACCTAGACTCGGTGTACCTGTTCGACGCGATCATCCAGAACTTCCGAACCTGGTACATGGGCTACTGGGATGCGCCCTTCGGCTATGGACTGGGACGAGTACCGATCGTCAACGCGGTCGACGAGGACGAGGACTGGGAGGCGATCTACGAAGAAGTCGGTCGAGTGCCGGCCGAGGACGAGCTTCAGGTCCCGCTGTTGGCAGGCTGGAATCTGGTGACCGTGCCGCTGAGCATGGGGGACACCACGGCGAGCGCCTTGCTGGCTTCGGTGGAGGGCGCATCGCGGATCGGCTGGTGGGATGCGAGCGAGCAGCAGCGGGTGTGGCATGATGGCGTGTCCCCGGACTTCCCGATCGAAGCGGGTGAGGACATCTACGTGGACACCAACGCGGAATCGATGTGGCCGCCGCAGCTCGATGTGCCGGAGCCGGAGCCGGAGCCGGAGCCGGAACCCGAACCCGAACCCGAACCCGAACCGGAGCCGGAGCCGGAGCCGGAACCCGAACCGGAGCCGGAACCCGAACCGGAGCCCGAACCCGAGCCGGTGGTCAACCCGCTCGATGGTATGGGCACGCTGCAACCGGTGGCGACCGGCTTCCTGTTCACCGAGGGTCCCTTGTGGCTGGCCGGCGAGGGGGCGCTTCTGTTCACCGACCTGGCTGGCGATCAGATCTGGCGCTATGAGCCGGGGGTGGGCACCTCGCTGGTGCGCGACGCCAGCGGGCGCTTTACCAACGGCATGACCTTCGACAGCGACGGCCTTCGGATCGAGTGCCAGCACGCGACCCAGGAGGTGGTGCGAGTGGAAGCCGATGGCAGCGAGACGACGCTGGCCACCGACTGGAACGGAGTGACGCTCAACTCGCCCAACGACGTGGTCGCCGGACCGGATGGCTCGCTCTACTTTGGCGACGCCACGGTCGGGGCCTTCGCCCACCTGGGCAACGTGCAGAACATGCCGCTGGGCTTCCAGGGGCTCTACCGGATCGATCCCCAAGGGCAGCTACACCTGCTCGACGACATCTTCTATGACCCCACGGGCATCGCGATCTCGCCCCAGGGTGACATGCTCTACGTGAGCGACTGGGGGATCGGCTATCTGTACGCCTATCCGATCAACCCAGACGGCAGCACCGGGCCGGGCTCTGTACTCAGCGATCTGGTCCCGCAGCCCGACGGGATGTGCCTGGACGTGGTGGGCAACATCTACGTGACCACCAACCAGGGCTTGCATGTCATGCAGCCCGACGGCACCCCTTGGGGTCTGCTCGAGCTGCCGGAGGCGCCGGCCTCCAACTGTGCCTTCGGGGGTCCCAATCGCGACACGCTCTACATCACCGACGTCACCGGCGTGTATGCGGTCGACGTGACGATTCCGGGCGCAGTGCCCTTCGGCGGGTGAGCGTCGAGCGCAGAACGGTGACCGCGTGAGCCGCACTCCGGGAGTGAGCCGTGCGGTTGCCCTACCGCGTCGCTGGCAAGGACCGGCGCGGCGTGATCACGACGCTTCGCCCAGCCGGTCGCGGCATCGAGCCGGTCGCGGCCGCAGCGGTTTGTGGGCATCGAGTCGACGATCTCCCTGTAAGGGTTTGCCGTGCTCGATGTCGATTGCCCGATTCGAGGGGTTGGCCGTAGCATTCGGCCATAGCGGTGTTTCTCCGTCGATGAACTCCTCCCCTCATCAGCTCGCGCACGTCACGGGGCGGCGGGTATGCGTTCGGCTCGATGGCGTGCTTTCCCGTCGGTCCATCGACGGTGTGCGATCGCAGCTCGATCCGCTACTGGAGGGCCTACCCGCTGATGGTGAGATCCTGCTCGATCTCACCGAGGTGACCCGGTGCAGCATCGATGCCTGCCGGGCGCTGGCCCTCATGCAGCGGAGGATCGGCTCTCGGGGTCTTCGCACCGTCTACCTGACCAGTCGCTCGCGGATCCACGGCGCCGCCTGGTGGATCGTTCACGCATCGCGCGATCAACACGCGATGCCCGTGAGCGATATGGGCATGGCCGAGCGCTGGTTCGCCAGCAGCGCCGAGCGGGTGGACGATCTGCTAACTCACTCGGCTCGGGCCGTGGACCGGGTATCATGGAGGTATCGACAGGAGGTCGATTGATGCACCTCGGGACACGGCTACCCTTCTCCTTGCGGATCACTGCGCGGCTGATCAACGCCGCCGTTCGACTGGTCTACGGAGACGCGCGGCTGGAGGTCAACGAGGAGCTGCTCGACACGATGGGCTGGCGCCGGTACGTGCGCGTCATTCGGGATACCTATGCCCTCGTCGGGTCGATGAACGCCCGCTACGGTGAAGCCGACACCCAATTCCTCATCGGCATGTCCGCGATGTGGAACGGCTGTGGATTCTGTAGCTACGGGCACGTGCTCACCGGAGCGCTACTGGTCTACCGGGATCGAGGCGTGCTCCACCCGCTGCATGCCGAGGTGGTCGCGGAGCTCATGGACATGCGCACCGAACGAGCCCTCGAGGCCCTCCAGGAGATCCTCTGCGACTATCCGGCGCTCTACGAACAGATCCTGCGGATGTATGCGCTGCGCGCCGGTCGGTTTCGACCCGAGACGACCGACGACTACCTGCTCGATGCCTGCCACCAGGTGTGGACCTTGTACGTCGAGTGCACGATCGTCCTCGGCTTGACCATGGAGCCCGACGAAGCGTTCTGCCCGGCGCACACGATCGGACGCGACAAGCGACTCATCGCTCGTTATCGACGAGCACTCGAGCGCGAGCGCATGGTCTCGGGCGGCGGCGGGTACACACCCGACCTCGACACCACGACATAGATCGTGCTCCAACCGCTCCAAGGTTTCCGATTGCTCGGATCCAAAGGGTGCCCGTAGCATGGGGCCGAGCAGGTTGCTTGATTTCGATGGATCCATGCTCCGATCAGCCTGAGCGAGTCTCGGCCCGGCGTGTGCGCGTTCGGCTGGAGGGTGTGCTCGACCGTGATCAGATCGACCAGCTACGCCCGAAGCTCCTCGACGCGATCGACAGGCTCCCCCGGCGAGGTGAGCTCTTGCTGGACTTGGTCGAGGTGACCGAGTGCGCAATCGCAGCTTGTCGCGCCCTGGCGCTCGTCCAACGCAAGGTCAGAGCCTCGGGGGCCCGCACCGCCTACCTGACCGCTCGTGCGCGGATCCACGGGGCGGCCTGGTGGATCGTGCATGCGTCGCGAGATCCGCACGCGATGCCCGTCATCCACATGGATCAGGCCGAGCAGTGGTTGCAGGGCGACGCTCAGCGTCTCGACGAGCTCCACGCTCGCTCGACGCGAGCCATCGAGCGAGCGCGCCACAGGTGCGCGCAGGAGGGAGTCGAGCGATGACCGGGCCTCAGCTCTCGTTGCCCAAGCGCCTCGCCGCGCGTGCCCTTCATACGGCGCTGCAGCTCACGTGCGGCGGCTCTCGCCTCGAGGTTCACGAGGAAGCCATTGTGGCCCTGGGCTGGCGGCGATTCCTCGAGCTCTCCCAAAACGCCTTCTTGGTGCTCAAGATGCTCAAGGAGCGCTATGGAGAGATCGACGCCCAGTTCATCATCGGAATCGCCGCCATGTGGAACGGGTGTGGCTACTGCGGCTACGGCCACGCGCTGACCGGGGCGCTGCTGACGTTCCGCGATCACGGCCGTCTCCATCCGCTCGATCCTCACGTGCTCGCCGAGCTGTTGCCGCTCGAGAGTGACGACGCCATGGTTCGGCTCGCCGAGCTGCTCGCCGACGATCGCGATGCCTCGCTGCGTCGCTTGATCGCCCGGATGTACGAGCTTCGCGCTGGGCGCGCCGTGCCCGAGACGACCGACGACCATGTGCTCGACGCGGCCCTGCAGACATGGACCTGGTACGTCGAGTGCTCGATCGTGGTCGGCTTGACGATCCAGCCCGAGGACGCGTTTTGTCCGGGTCATCGAGTGGGCCGCGACAAGGCGCTGCTGGCGCGATATCGCCACGCTCGAGCGTCGCGAGCGGTGGTGGCTCGCTGACACCGTTTGTGCGGGCTCGATCGTGCTCTACAGCCGCCCTTGCTGCCGGTAGAGCACGAGCGAGAGATCATCGGGTTTGCTCGGCTCGTCGATCGCGGGCATCTCCATGCGTCGACGGACCAGCTCGATGAGGCTCTCGGTCGCGGTGAGCAGGGGCCCCTGATTGACCACGGCCGCCAGCTCTTCCACGCTCACGTTGTCGAACAACCCATCGCTGCCCATCACCAGGGTGTCGCGCGCGGCCATGGTGACGCGGGGCCCCACGTCGATCCGCATTTCCCCGCTGCCGACGACGTTGGTGATGTAGTGGCGTAGCTCGTGGTGCAGGGCGCTGACGTCGTCGAGGATCCCGGCGGCCACCTGATAGCCCACCGGCGAGTGAGCCACCGTACGGAGCTTGATCTTGCCCCGCCCGCCGACCAGCACGGCTTCGGAGTCACCGGTATTGTAGGTTCGAAGGACCCCCTCGTTGACCTCCACCACCAGCAGCGTGGTGCTGCCGATCGACGGGGATGCCTGGGCGGTGGCGTCGGTCTGGTCGAACGTGTCCATGATGGCCTCGCGCGCGCCCAATTCGCTGGCGGCGATCAGGGACTCATGGAGGGTTCGGACGGCCAGTCCCGAGGCTTGAGCACCCCCGCGCACGCCACCGACCCCGTCGGCTACGGCGAGCACGAGGCCGCTGGGGGTGGGGATCATCGCGGCCGCGTCTTGCCCCTCGGCCTCGGGGTCACGCTCGGGGCTGGGCTCGACGTGCGCCACCGCGACGCCAAAGGGCCCCTCGAGCTCGATGGTCGCCGGGGTCTTGACTCGCGAGAGCAAGCCATCGTTTGCAGGACGATCGCTCATCGACACTGGTGCCGGCCTCGACGTCCGGGTTCACATCGAGGATGCGGGCCGGAAGCGTCGCGCACCCCATAGGGGGCCGGCAAGCGGTCGGGTCGGTACCGCACGTCCCGCAGGGGGGTCGAAATCCGCACGATCCGGCGCTGGATCGGGAAGATACGGTCGCTCGCTCGCTCGTGGACCCTGATGTTTCATGTGCTTCGCTTTCCTTGCGTCACGAATGCGCGATCGATGGAACGATCGGGTCGGTCGCGAGTCGCGTGCTCGGCCCGAGCATGGCGTTTGTGCGGTAGCGGGGCAGACGGATCGCGGCACTGGAGTTTCGATGATATCGGGTCACACCTCGATGTTGGCCCAACGACCGCGACGCCAAAGGTGAGCAAAGACGAGCGCCGTCAGGCTCCGGTAGCCCACCTGCGCGCTCCATATGGCCAGCAGGCCCAGGCCGAAGATCGGCCCGATCACATAGGCCGCCGGCAGGAACAGCAGCCATTGGGTGCAGACGGAGACGATCATGGAGGTGCGGCTGGCTCCGGCGCCCACCAGGGAGTTCATCAGCACCATCCCGACCGCGTCGAGCCCGATCGTGGCGCCGACCAGCCGTAGCGGCCCGCGAGCGACTTCGAGCGTCTCGGGCTCGTGCAGGAACGCGCCGAGCAGCAGATCGGGGAACAGGAGCATGGGCAGGCCCAGCAGGCTCATGATCGCGACCGCGATCTTGACCACGTCCCAGCCCCAGGCCTTGGCATCGGCCGGATCGCCCCGGCCCAGGGCTTGGCCCACGAGTGACGCTGCGGCCAGGCCCAAGCCCAAGCCGGGCAGCACCGCGACCAGGGTCACGTTGATGACCACGTTGGCCGCCGCCACCTCGGCTGTGGCGTGAGCCTCGTCGGCGATGTTGCTGTGGGCGATGATCCAAAACAGGACATTATAGCCCGCGGCAAAGAACAGCTGCTGGATCGCGTTGGGCAGGGCCAGGCGAGCGATCGCCCGCAGCGTCTCGATCCCGGGGCGCACTTGCAAGAAGCCGTTGCCTCGCGCGTAGCGCAGGCCCAGCAGGAAGTAGTAGCCGGTGCCCATGAACGTGGCGATCGCCGAGGCCACGCCCGCCCCGGCTGCCCCCATGGCCGGCGCACCCAGGTTGCCGAAGATCAAGACCCAGTTGAGCGTGATGTTGGCCGCGTGCATGACCAACAGCGTGCGCAGGTAGAGCTTGGAGAGATTGACGCCATTCCAGTAGCCGCGGAAAGCAAAGTTCATGCCCACCGCGGTCATGGCCAGCACCCGCGCCTGCAGATAGGGCACGCCGGCCTCGACCACCACCGGGTCGGGGTTGAGCACCACAAATACATGGGGCACCACGAACACCAGCACCGCCGAGACGGGGACCCCGAACACCAGCGCGATCAGCAGGGCGCCGTTGAGCGCGACCGCGGTCTCCGACTCGTTGCCCTCGCCCTTGCGGCGGGAGGCGATCGCCTGGACCCCGGCCGACAGCCCCGTGATGAACGCCATGGCCAGGAAATTGGCGAAGCTCCCCGTGCCCACCGCGGCGAGCGCTTCGTCGCCCAACGTGCCCACCATCCCGGTGTCGACCAGGTTGAGGATGTTCTGGGATGTCATCCCTCCGATGATGGGGAGGGCGATAGCCAGGACTTGCCGGAAGCGGTCACGCATGAAGTCGCTCGACGAGCTCTCGGGGTCGTCCGACGACCTGGCGCCTCGAACGAGTTCGATCGTCGTATACCCGGAAGACCGTACAGAGGCCCACCAAAGTTGCAGAACCGTGAGGATCCACCCGGTGGCCGCATTTAGGCCGCTCGTTCCACGGATTCCACGCCGACGATATCCAGGGGCCCGCGACAGCGAGCGCAGCGCAATGGGGTCGTGGGCTCTCGGGTGCGCGGGCAACGAGGGGCGTCGATGAGCGAGAGCTGTCGGTTGCGGGTCGCGGCGGCGGGTGCGATGACCCCGTGAAACCCGATCGGGGGTCGCCAGTCGCCCGAGGCCAGCGCCTCCAGCCGCTCCGCCAGGGCTTGGGGCGAGAGCTCTACGTGCGTGGTGCCGTCTGAGAACGGGTGATGGAGGCGGTAGCGTAGTCGCCCCTCCGTATTCGAGCTCAGGGCGCGAGGGTCGAAAGGTACCCGCGCGACGTAGCGGCACAGTCGGTCTCGCACCGCTCGGTCGTTGCCTGAGATCGGAGGTCCGGCCCGTACGTCGAGCTCACCGCTTCGCTGGATCAGCGCGTCATCGGAGGCGGCGGGGACGATGGGTCCTCGGGTCACCGGATCCTCGCGGTGAGCCGGCCCGGTCGGGGTCGTGGCGAGCGCGGCGGGAACGGGATGCACGGGGGGTCCGGTCTCGACCCGATGCACGATCCGGGTTGGCACCCGGGTGGTGATGGGTCCCGGGGGGACCTTGGCGAGGATCGAGTCGATCGTGTGACGGAGCTCGGCGAGGGTACGTCGCAGGTCGCGGCGTCGGGGCGCGGGCACGGGGTGGAACACGAGCGAGTCATCGTGACCACCGTGGGCGTTGGGCTCGAGGGTATACACGCCGTCGAGTACGAGCGCGTGAACGTGCACGTTGGGCTCGAGGGTGGCGCCCACCCGGTGGATCGCACTGACCGCTCCGCAGCGTACGGGTCCCTCGATCGGCACCCGGGTGGCGGCCCGGCGTAGCCAAGCGAAGACGGCGGCCACGCACGCGCGGGCCACCCGGGTGCGGATGTGGGCGTGTGCCGTCAGGCGGGGCTGTGCCGACTCGCCCAGCGAGAACACCCAGTGACGCACGGGCACCCGGGGCAGCAGCGACTCGATCCGACGCGTACGTGCGCGGGGCAGCCGGAGGGTGTGCCGCCAGCCGCAGCCCGGGCAGCGCAAGTGTACGAGCGCATCGAAGCATCGACCCTCGAGCATGGCGGTGGCTAGCTGCGATGCGGCCGTCGGAGGCGAGTGCTCGATGCCGAGCGAGGGCAAGACGAGCTGGGTCGTGGTGTCGGTCGTGGTGTCGGTCGTGTCGTCGGTCATGTCTGGGTACGAAGCGAAGTTCGTGCCGGGAGGGTGGGGCAACGATCCCGCGGGCTTTGGCGGGACGAGTTCTTGCGGTGGCCCATGGGTGGGCCGCCGGGTGGCCCATGGGCGGGCCACTTCACCCTTCTACGCAACGACGGGAGACCGAGCCTCGACGAGCATCGGCGGTTCAGGCCGCTGTGCCGCGAGCGACGTTCTTGGGCGGATCGCGAGCCTCACTGCCCAAAGAACCGGCTCTCGACTTCCCCCGCCGGGATCGGCTTGGAGAAGAAATAGCCCTGCCCCAGCGTGCAGCCCAGGGCCTTGAGCTGATCGACCTGCTCGGCGGTCTCGATCCCCTCGGCGACCGTCGTTAGCCCCAGCTGGTTGCTCAGCGCGAGGACCGACGCGACCACCTGGTAGCTGCGTTCGTTGGAGCTCATTTGGGCGATGAACGAGCGATCGATCTTCACGCAGTCGACCGGGAGCCGACACAGGTAGCTCAGCGACGAGTATCCCGTGCCGAAGTCATCCACGCTGATCTTGATGCCCTGCGACGAGAGCTCCTCGAGCAGAGCGATCGTCTGGTCGATGTCGTCGATCACCATGCTCTCGGTGACCTCGAGGTTGATCATGCTGCCTTCTAGCCCCGTCTCGGCGAGCGTCTCGTTGATCCGAACGAGCAGGGTGCTGTCTCGTAGGTCCTGGACCGAGAGGTTGATGCTCATGCGCAACGGGAAGTGGCCTGCGAAGCGACGCTGCCAGTCCACCACCTGGTCACACGCGCGCCGGAAGACCCAGTGGTCGAGCGGGACGATGAGGCCGGTCTCCTCGGCCGCAGGGATGAAGCTGCCCGGCGAAACGAGCCCATGCGAGGGGTGTGGCCATCGCACCAGCGCTTCGAACCCCGCGAGTCGACCGGAGGGCAGGTGCATCAGCGCCTGATAGTAAACCTCGAACTCTTCTTGCTGGAGGGCCCGGCGCATGTCGAGCTCGAGGGCGCGACGCTCTTGGGCCCGCTCGTGCATCTTGGAATCGAAGAATCTGTACGCGGGGTGAGATTCTTCCTTGGCGCCGTTCATGGCCGTCTCTGCGTCACGGATCAGCTCCGACGCGTCCTCATACTTCGAGGTCTCCATCACGATGCCCACGGTTGCGCTGAGCGACACGTCATTGCCGTCGATGACCAAGGGGGCGCTGATATCGTGGAGGATCGTCTCCACGATCTTGGCGACGCGCTCCGCCCCTTGAACGTTTTCTAGCAACACCGCGAACTCGTCGCTCCCCACACGCGCCAGCAGGCTGAGCCCATGGAGCTGCGCGGCGATCCGCTGGGAAACGGTGATCAGCGCTTGGTCTCCGGCCGCCTGCCCCAGGGTGTCGTTGATCGCCCGAAGACGGTTCACATCGATGAACAGCAGGGCGTAGCGAAAGCCGGGGGCCTTGCGCTCCCTCGAGATGAACAGGTCCAGGCGATCCATCATGACCTTCCGGTTGGGTAGATCGGTGAGCGGATCGTGGAGTGCGTTGTGGATGGCCCGAGCCTGAGCCTGCCGCAGGTCGCTGATGTCCCGACACACGCAGATGAGAACGTCTCCTTTCACCAGGCTCAGGGATACGCCTTGAGGGAAGGTCGAGCCGTCTTGGCGAGTGGCGATCGCTTCTCCTTGCCACACCCGGTCTCGCTGGAGCGCCGGGGTGACCTCGCGCTCGAAACGCACGCGCTCGGCCAGCGGATAGAGCTTCCGCAGCGGCTGGTCCAGGAGATCTTCGGGCCGCGCATAGCCAAATAGCTCGTGGAAGGATCGGTTCATGTAGGTGAAGCGACCGTCCTCGATGATCGCGATGCCGTCGCTCGTCGCCTCGATGATCTCGAGCTGTCGCTCGAGTCGGTGCTCGTCGCGCTTGCGCTCGGTGATGTCCTGGAAGGTCCCGAGTATCCCGACCACGTCGCCGGCGGCATCCCGAATGGGCACCTTGTTCGTCTCGAGGCAATATTGCTCGCCATCGGGCCGAACCTGGGTCTCGATGATGCCGAGCAGTCGCTCGCCCGACTCGATGACCCGCTGGTCATCGGCTCGATAGGATTCTCTCTCCTCCTTGGACCACGGCATGTCGTAGTCGGTCTTCCCCACGAGGGTCTCGATCGACGGCAGCCCCGTCGTTTGCAGGAATTGTTCGTTGGCTCCCGTGTAGACCGAGCACCGGTCCTTCCAGAAGATCGACAGCGGGACGGCGTCGAGGATGGAGCGCAGCAGTGCGTTGCGTTCCTTGAGCTCGTGCGTCCGGGCGGCGACTTTCGACTCGAGGTCACGGTTGAGGGCTGCTTGGGCGGTGATCGCTTGCTGGCGCTCGAGCTCGGCGGCGCAGCGGTCGGCGAATGGTCCCAGCAAACGTCGCACCCGCGGGAGCTCCGACACGTCGAGCTCACCGAGCACGCTCAAGATTCCGACGGCCTGTCCTCGATCGTTGCGAAGCGCCAATCCAAAGTAGTGATCGGCCTCGCCTGGGTCCGGGTTGGGGTTCGAGTCGGGGTCCAAGCTGGGGTCCAAGTTGGGGTGGTCCCACTCGACGAACCGATCGGTCTGCGATGGCTCGCAGTAGAATTCTCCGCGGTGCAAGACCTCCCCGTGTGGAGTGCCTTCGACGGCGAGGGACGTGGAGGGCCGTAGACCTTCGCGAAGCCAGAGCGCCAGCGACTCGATCCGCTCATCGACCCGCTCGCCGATGATCACGCACGAGACTTCGAGGGTGCGGGCGATGTTCTTTGCCAGCGCGGGGAAGAAATCGGCGCCGGTCGTCGTCGCGGTGCGCTCCACGAGCCCTTCCAACGCGACCTCCATGCGGTGGCGCTCGCTGATGTCGCTCACCTGCACAAAGAACCCACGCACTTGCTCCCGCTCGTCGATGTCCGGGACGAGCGACACGCTGATGTCTCGGCCGTGGCCGTTCGGGAGCGACAGCCGGCTCTCGTACCTGGTCTCGAGGCCCGAGCGGGCCTTGGCAAAGTGGGGCTGGGCGTGGCGGTAGCTCGCGGCGCCTACCACCTCCTCGATCGTTCGACCGAGGATCTCCTCCTTGGTGCGGCCGAACCAATCTTCATATGTCGAGTTGACGATCCGGTAGCGTTCGTCGGCGTCGATGTAAGAGATGCACGACGGCACGGCGTCGAGGAGCTCTACATAGCGAGCGTCGACGAGGGTCGCGTGCGCCGAGTCGTCGGTCCGACGTTCCTTCCCTGTATGAGTTGGTTGCTCATTGCGTGTCCGGGCCTGGTCGATTGCTTCGCGAACCGAGCCCGGCAGCCGCGCCAGCTCGTGGCGGGGGATCACGTCGTGCGCCCCGGCCTTGACCAGATCGACGACCGTACGGATCTCGGCGGAGTCGACGACGACGATGATCGGCGTGGTGAGCGGGATGGTGAGCGGGGTGGCGAGCGGGGTGGCGGTCAGGGTGGCCGGCGGGGTGGCCAGCCCCTCGGCGTGGACCTGCGCGAGCAGCTCGTGGGCTTCGAAGCCATGGCACACGATCGCGTCCCAGGCGGGGCAAGCCGCCTTGCGCGGTAGATCGGGCGGTAGCTCCGACGCCAGGGCCTGTTCCCAATGTGGCTCGAGTCCGCCCTCTCGCAATACTTTGCAAAGAGACTGAGCGTCGCTGGATGCTCGACACAAGAGCAGGACATTCGAGGAGTTCTGCATGGAGCCGACCGGTTGACAGCCGCGGAACTCGTGAATCCACGCATGAGGAGGTCCAAGAGCGCGCGACAGACGCCGAAGTTACGCCGATTGTACGATAGTAGACTACCTGAAGCGATGCGCGGGTGCCCGTCCCGTTCGTGCACGCTGCAATGCGACCACGAGCCACGATGCTGTTGCGGGCGTGAGGTTTGGCAGGGGCGGGCGCAAACGTTCTGCCCAGGAGGGGTCGCCCGCGGGTCGGCATCACCGGGATCCGCTGAATGTCGATCAATGCAGAGCCGGCCGAAGCGCTAGCGTACCCACGAGTTCTGCCTCCGCATCGAGCAGCTCCGAGAGTCGCTGGGTCACCACTTCGGGCGAGGCATACTCTCGGGCTAGCCGCACGAACAGCCCGTGGTGTCGTGCCTCGCTGCGGGTGATCTCCTGGTAGAACTCCCGCAACTCCCCGCTCGGCAGCGCCTCCGCCACCAGCCCGAAGCGCTCGCACCCGCGGGCCTCCACCACCGCGGCGATGAGCAACCGATCGAGCAGTCGCTCGTCTCGGCCCGTACGCACGCACTTGCGCAGCGCACCCACGTAGGGATCGGGTGTGTCGGGCGACAGCTGCAGCCCTCGGGAGGCGATCACGCGGTAGACCTGATGAAAGTGCTCGAGCTCCTCGCGGGCAAACTCGATCATGGCGTCGAGGATCGCTGGCCGGTCGGGATAGCGGACTACGAAGGACATGCCGGTGGCCGAGGCCTTGCGCTCGCACGCCGCGTGGTCGACGAGGAACGCGTCGAAGTCTTCGAGCACGCACTGCGTCCAGCGTGGGTCGGTGGGGGTGCGGAGCATGACCACGAGGGTCAGGATAGCGGAAGAACGTACTGGGTGGATCTGCGGTGGATCTACAGCGGATCTGCGGTGGATCTACGGCGGATCTGCGGTGGATACGGTGGATGGTCTCGATGTGCGGTGAGTCGCACGGCCGGCATCCAGAGCGCTGAGATCAGTTGGCTACGATGTCCGGCATCACGACATAGCCACGGATCGCTCGGTGTAGCCGAGTCCTCTGGAACACGCCGCCTCCGTCTCGCTGGGATCCCCTCGCGCCGGATGACGTATTGCCCTCGACGGTTTTGTCCGCCTGATCTCCGGCGGACACGATGATCCCCGTGTGGCTGAACGTATAGATCACTATTGCTCCCATTGGTGGCCAGTAGCCTTGCTCCCGTGGTCGCCAGTACCCCGAGTGCTCTGCCCATCTGCGCAGCGCTGCCACGGCGGCAAAGCCGTTGGCGTCGCGCAGTAGTAGTCCGGCACTTTCGTAGCACCAGGTTACGAACGCAGCGCACCACGGCCACCCCGTGCCCGGTAGGCCCGTGGCTCGCTGGTACATCTCGACATCAGTCCCTCGGTTGTTCCCGCCGTGCTCGCGCACCCCACGACTCGCTTCTTTGAGTGCGATAAGTGCGACCATGCTGCCTCGGGCGTTGGCATGCTCCACGAGCGGGCCGGGTGGCCCTCCGAGTGCCTCCCAGGTGGCATCGCCTACGACGCCGTCCACGTCTAGCGGACGTCCCGAAGAATCCTGATGTGCTGCTTGAAACTGGCGAACTGCTCTGTGGGTATCCGTATCGAATAAGGGCCCGGGGGGTGTAGGGTATCCCGCGCCTTCGAGCCGTTTTTTGAGTTGAATGACATAGGGGCCGCTTGAGCCTTGTCGCAAGGTGATCATGTTGTCTCTGCTGCTCTTGTCCAGCCAACCGGGACTCGCGACCTGGCATTGCGGTCGCGCCGATCCTCATCATATCCGATCTTTTCCCTTCTGCCGAGCGGGCGCGATGTCATGTTTGACCGCAACGCCGCAACGCCGCAACGCCGCAACGCCGGGCACTCCTCGCAATTTGTTTGCTCCATATGTTTCGCGGTCGCAGGAGGCTTCGAAGTGACACTTTCGCTTGGGTCTTGGATCGAAAGGTCATGGCAATACAGAGGCTAAAGATACTACATGAGACCATACCCGATTGGGCAATGAAGCTGAATATGGCAACTGAGCCTAGAATACGAGCATAGTTATTCGAGGAGTGAAGATTTCATTTTTTGATTGCCACCGAAACAGCACTGATGCAGTATTCTCCTGACGTACAGAAGCGCAGTGTCTGGGAAAGGCAGCGGGCGTTGGGTATCAAGGACAAGATCGACAAAGATGTCAAGAAAGGCATCGACGCGGGGGCCGGAAAACTCGGCGAATTGGTCGATGAAGCGGTTGGAGGGGGCGTCGCGGGTAAAGTGGGGTCTATGGCCACTAAGGCCGTGGTCAAGGAGCTCGTGGGTCCTCCCTTGAGCGCGGCGGTTGGCTTGATCTTTGGTGGCAATGAGCCGATTGAGCCCGTCAGCTACCAAGTATCGGTCGAAGGCGGGCCTGATCTCGACTGGCATGTTCGACGATTTCAGCTCACCGAGGCCATCTCGGAGCCCTATGAGATGTCATTGGACCTGATGACCGAGGATACCCGGAGTATCGATTTTGTCGATGAGTTGCTCGGGGCCGACCTTGCGCTAGAGTATGGCCGAAATGGTTCGTATCGGAAGATAAGCGGGGTGATCGAGCGTGTAGACACCGTGGGCGTCGACGACGGCCGCCTCACGGTGCGTGTGAAGGTGGTGCCGGCCCTCAAGCTATTGTCTCAGCGCGTCGACACCAGGATCTTTCAGGACATGAAGGTCCCCGATATCCTCAAGGAAGTCCTCGGGAGCGCGTTGGACGAGTATGGTCGTGCGGTCGATGTCTCCAAGCTCAACGATACCTACCTGATGCGGGACTACTGCGTGCAGTTCAAGGAATCCGACCTGCACTTTTCGCACCGGCTGATGGAGGAAGAGGGGATCTCCTACTACTTTGATCCTGATGAAGATGGGGGCATGGAGAAGCTCGTCCTCGTCGATCAAGAGCCCGCCAAGCCCAACGAAGATTTCCCCGAGGTCGAGTCGGTCTTCGACGAGTACGTCCCGATCATCACGTCTCGTCATGAGACGGCGACCTCGGAATCGATCCAGTATCTCGAGTGGTCGCGACCCGAGCAGGTCACCAAGGTAACCACTCGGCAATTCAACTGGAAGCAGCCCGATGTCGGCTCGCCGCCGGAATCGGAGAAGGAGACCGAGGACGAGACGCGGGGCCGGGTGCGGGAGATCTACATTCCCGACGATCGCCGGCGTATCGAGGACCAGGGCGGCGACGACGGGTATACCGGGACCGCGGTCGACGAGGACGAGAAGCCGCATAATGACAAGCGCTTCGAAATGATGTTGGCTGGGCGCTCGCAGGGGCAGGGCTCATCCAACATCACGGGCTTGCGGGCGGGCGGACGCTTCGACATCGATGACCATCCGCATCCCGAGGTCGCGCTATCCAAGCTGCTGATCACCCGGGTCGTGCACTTTGGGGATTGCGCGGATCAGCAGCTAGGGGCCGCGGCTAGCGGGGCGCGGTACCAAAACTCGTTCGAGTGCATGCCGGCCGTCAAGACCTTTCGACCGCTAGCGGCAGCGCTCAAGCCCGTGGTCCACGGGCCGCAGACCGCGATCGTGACCGGGCCGGAAGGTGAGGAGATCCACACCGATAGTCACGGTCGGATCAAGGTCAAGTTCCACTGGGATCGGCTGTCCCCGCAGGACCAGACCTCGTCGTGCTGGGTTCGAGTAGCGCAGATGTGGGCGGGGCCCGGGTGGGGGACGTGGTTTCTGCCGCGCATTGGCATGGAGGTCGTGGTCGTGTTTCTCGACGGCAACCCGGATCGTCCGCTCGTGGTGGGGTGTGTGTACAACGGCCAGAACAAGCCGCCCTATCCGCTGCCCGACAAGAAGACGATGAGCACCATCAAGAGCGACTCGAGCATCGGGGGGGGTGGGTTCAATGAGTTTCGCTTCGAGGATATGAAGGGGTGCGAGCAGGTGTTTCTGCATGCGCAGAAGGATCTTCTGGAGAAGGTTCGGAATAATCGAACGCGGTCGGTGGGGGCGAACGAGACACTCTCTGTGATGATGAACCGGATGCGATCGGTGGGGGGCAACGAGACGGTCTCGGTAATGATGAACCGTGGACACACGGTGGGGATGAATGAGTCGATCTTCGTGGGCGGGAACCGCGTGGTCTGCGTATCGGGGGGATCGAACATGTCGATTGGGAGTATTCCTCCGCCTCCGCCCGGTCAGCCTCCGCCGGAGCCGAACGCTGGGGAGTATAAGATCGAGATCGAGAACAAGATCGAGCTCAAGTGTGGGGCGTCGAGCCTGACGATGGACAAGGCGGGGGTCATCGAACTCAAGGGGACCGACATCAAGGTGGAGTCGTCGGGGCCGATCGCGGAGACAGCGGGCGGCGAGATGACGCTGATTGGGTCGCTGATCAAGCTGAATCCTTGACCAGTTCTTTGTCTTATCGATTTCTATCGATTTCTACCGATCGCTACCGATGATTGCTCGGAAGCCGCAGCTCCCAAAAAGTTCGGCCGTCCATGATCATCAAGAACAACACTCCGTTCATACCGATGCTCTTCAAGGGGCGGGATCAAAAGCAGAGCGACTTCTGGGTATTCGTGCTCCGCGGCTCCTTCCGGATCGTTCCCAATGGGCGGCTACGACCGACGCAGGAACAGCATGCCATCGTCGCCGCGGACGAGTACGACGGGGAACCGAATCAGTCGAGCCTGCGGCGGGCCTCGGATCTCGTGCCGCTCAAGCCGAGAGCTGACATCCATATCCACGCCACGGCCCACGCCCCAAACGGCCAGGCCCATCGGAGATGGCGCGTATCAGCCAAGATTGGGAGCCTAGTGAAATTCTTGACGGTGACAGGTGCGCGGTATTGGCGTCACTCGTCTCTTGGAGGATGGGCGCTCAGCGAGCCAGAGCCGTGCATTGAAGTGCCGCTTCGGTACGAGCTCGCATTTGGCGGGGTATGGGCGGATGGAGACACCGAGCAGACCTGCCGGAAGAACCCGATCGGCTTGGGTTTCGTGGCGTCGGGTCATGTCGACTCTAGCCTCGAGATTCCAGCACCCCAGATCGAGGACCCCTCAGATCCAGTGACGTCGCTTGGTTCTACCCACGTGCCACAGGGTGTTGGACCAATCCCGGGCTCGTGGCAGCCACGCCTGATGCGGGCGGGGACGTTCGACCAGCGGTGGATCGACGAGCGCCATCCAGAATTGCCGTTAGACTTCGACTTCGCGTTTTACAACAGTGCTCACCCAGATCTTATCTATCCTGGGATCCTACAAGGCGAAGAGGCCGTACAACTCGACGGGCTGATACCGGGTGGGGGACGACTGGCGTTCGAGTTGCCAGGATACCGCTTCGGATTGAAGTACCGCTATGGCGATGGGGGAGCAGCGCTCTCCCCAATCCTCCTGGACACACTCTCCATCGATGTGCCCAATGCACAGGCTCACCTTGTGTGGAGGCATACGTTCCCGACCGACCGAGAGATTGACGCGCTCGAAGTCGAGATGGCGTTCCCATTCGAGGCCGCCGATGCCTGAGGGTTGCCGGGCGACTGGCGAAGCGCTCATCGTCTCCAAGACACCAGATGTGTGCCTGACGCCCGTTGGCAGCAGCGTGCAGCCTGTCCCATACAATATCTGGGCGCGGATGGATCAGAGCCAACGCACGGCAGATACGGTGAGCTTCACCAGCATGCCGGTGTTCCACACCAATAGTCGTGTGCCTCAGGTGATCGGAAACGAGGCGGGACAGATCGGCGGTGTAGTCTCGGGAGTGAACAAGGGTTCCTGCAAGCCCATCACCTTCAGCGATACGGTCTATGTCGAAGGCGAGTGCGTGGTCCGACACGACTCGGACATGGAGATGAATTGCCAGGGGCTCGATGGCAGCGGAAACACCATTGGTAGCGTCACGTATGTCAAGGTGCAGCAGACCGCCTACGTCACCGAAGACGGCAACATAGTCCGGACCGAGCGACACTCGACGATAGACGAGGAAGGTAACCAGATCATCGAGGAGCGGACGGTCGAGTATGATCCCGATGGCAACGTTATCTCCGCGAGTCGCGGCACGCAGGTCACAACTCCTGGCGGTGATATGACCGCTACCCTCGACAAGTGGAGCGCGGGACCAGGATACCGGCTCTCGGAAGACGGCAACCTGGCGAAGATCCCGTCTCGCAGTGGGATCGAAAGAACTGGTAACCTTGAGTTCTCGGACATGCCTCATATCCAGTTCGGTGAGCCGGAGGTCAGAGACCCTGGCATTACGCCGCATATAGGACCCATATCGACAGAGGCCGAGATACCGGACGGCGTCCCACCTTCGGATTGGGGACAAGAGCCAGTTCCTGTGCCGGATGTGCTGGACGAGGAGGAGGTAGCGCTCCTAGAGGAACTAGACGCGCTCGACAAGGAGCTGATCTGGGAGGGGGCCAAACTGGCGGTCGATACAGCCGGTACCATCGATCCAACACCTATTTCGGACGTGGCATCAGCGGCCATGAGCTTGAGCGAGGGAGACTACTTCGGCGCTATCTTGGCTGGCATCTCGATCATCCCGTACGTGGGTGACGCTGTTGGCAAGCCGGTAAAAATTGGTCGGATAGCGAAGAAGATCGCGAAGCTGAAGAAGAAAATCGCCAAGATAGAAAAAAGACTTGACAGGCTCCGCAAAGCGAAGAAAATCGAGAAACCGCCGAGTGATACGGGCTATGTCAAAGTTACAAAGCCCGAACCGCCGAAGGGCAAGCCTTCCGCCGCAAAGGGGGGAGCCGAACACGCAAACCGACCCCAGAAGGCCAAGAAAGAGCGAAGGGAAAAGGTAGGCGATTCAAGCAAGGCGGAACGGCATGGAGATCAGGGCCGTGCCATGGAAAAAGCGGAGAAGAAGATCGCGGATCTTGAGAAGCAACTTGAAGGCGCTACCAAGAAAGAGAAAAAGAAAATCAAACAAAAAATCAAGAATATTCGAGAGGACGCCCAACGCAAGAAAAAGGGCGAAACTCACCATAGAAAATGAGGCAGACGGATGGAGATCATACCATTTTTTGGGTTTGACGGCATACGACTCGGGATGACCAGGGAACAGGTCAGAAGGAAGCTTGGTGAGCCAGATTCAAGATCTTCCGAGGAGGACGGCGATGAGTCATGGCACTATGATGGCATTGGCATGTCCTGCAATTTCTGGGAAGACGATGATGGTCGGCTCGGGTCGATGACATTTCGTTCTCCTACACACCTGGTCAGTAGCGCTCAGATTGTCGGTCGTGCGGAGGAAGATCTTCGAGCACTTGGCGTTGCCGATGTTTTAGCAGGACTGGTTCTCGAAGATGACATGCCAGGGATTGATGCCAGAAACTACGAATGCGAGTCCCTAGGGCTGTCATTTTGGGTGAGCAATGGAATCGTCCGAAATATGACACTCTATCCCCGCTATGACGCTACAGGAGAACGCGTTCTTTGGCCTACCGAATCCACGGATTTGACTGATACAGACAAAACGTGAGTTCAGGGCCCTCCACCGGCCGTCATAGACTTGACGGACTGCTGAGTTTCGTGGCGCGCGATCACCGTCGCCCTGAGCGCGGCGAGAAGCGCAAGGAGCACGTCTTGGTGCCCGGCGTCGGTGTCTCCGAGAAGGTCCGCCAGCCTCGCCACGAGAGCCGTGGCCGCCGGGCCCGACGCGTCCTTGGCCTCAGTCTCCACGATCGCCGACATCCGCCCATGGTCGAAGCCCAGTTCGAGCCCGATCTCGATGCCGGACCCCACTCGAAATCCACGATCAGTCCCCATGCCTCGTCGTCCACTCGCTCGCGGATCTTGTCGAGGAGATCGAGCCTCGGTGCTAACAGCATCCTGCTAGCGATTCACTTCATCGAGCCGGGCCCCGACCTCCTCGCTGCGCTATGGGCGCGGGCTCGGCTTCCCCCAGTCTCGAGGCGCTCGACCGATGCCGGAGCATGACGTTCCGTGACCCCAAAGCACTGCCGTGGCACACTTTCCAGATCTTGGGTGCTCGGCGTGTCTGTCCGGCACGCAGGATCCCCATCGAAAGGAGGCCGACATGAACAAGCACAAGCTGGCACTCATGGGTGGCGCGCACGACGAATTGCGCGTTCCGGCCTCCGTGCTTCGCGAGGGCATCGAGGCCCTGTTGGAGGGCGCACGACTCGCTAGCCGCTTTGCTGTGGAGGGCCAGAGCGTTCGGAAAGGGCCCCGTCCGGCATGGCTCGATGCCGCGTGCGCGCTCGACATCACCGGGCTGAGTCCGGGGTCGGCCGTGGTCTCGGTGAAGGCACCCACGCTGCGTGAGGCGGACGCCGTCAAGTTCGGCGACGACGGGCAACGCTCACTGTTCAACGAGACCCCGGCCGACTTCGGCGACCAGACGGCGATCGACCTCTTCGGTCAGATCCTTGCGGCCGTCGTCGAGCTAGAAGCCGACGATGTCGCGGCTGACCGCGCGCTGCTCGACTCGTGCGTCAGGTTCGCACGAGTCTCGGGTGGTGGGTTCGAAGGTGTTCGGCTCGAGGGGCTCCGAGGCCGGGACAAGCCCCTGGTCATTACCCCCGCCCACGTTCCGAAGATCGAGCGTCTCCGCGACGAGACCCCGGCGCCCCAAGCAGCCCGGGTCGCAGGATTCCTCGGTACGATCTCGGCCTCGAGCTCGGACGTGATGCTGAAGCTCAAGGATGGAAGCAAGCTGCCGGCCCGGATGGAGGACCACGACCCCGATGCGCTCAAGGGCCTCTTCGGACAGCTCGTGGTCGTCTCGGGTGTTGCGCACGACCGGCCCTCTGGGCGACTGCTGCTGGTCGATGTCGAGTCCATCGGTGAGGCCGGTGCTGGCGATCGAGTATTCGAAACCATCCCAACGGCTCGCAGGCGCGTGCCTGTGGCGACTCCGGCTCCGCAAGACGACTCCTCCGGTGTGGCTGCGTTCTTCGGTACCTGGCCCGGCGATGAGACCGACGACCAGCTCCTCGACGCGCTCCAGGCCATCGGATGAGCGACCCGCTCTACCTACTGGACCCGGAGTCCGCGAAGTCGCCATAGCAGGAGGGGGACGGAGACCAGACGACAACTCGACTCCCCCTATGCCGCAAGGGCGGGAGGCACGGCGTAACTGCGAGAGCAGGTAGCGGCCCTACGCGATGTCCACGCGCTCGCGGATCTTTTCGAGGAGATCGAGTCTCGTTTCCACGGTATCCCTGGCTCAGGTTCTCCACTACACCAGCCACGCATCATACCTTCGACGACCATTCGGCGGTCAGGGATCAAAAACCCAATCGAACACCTAATCGCGTAATGGAAGATCATACATGAACCCTCGTTCGTAGTACGAACAACGCTCCGATCTTCCGTAACCCCAAAACCCATAACCCCAAAAACCCCCGCACGCCTCCCCAATCGCGCTTCGACGGCGCTACCCTCACCGAGCGTGGCCAACGACCTCAGCGGTGACGAGACGATCGGTGACGAAGTCACCACCGCAGTCAGCGAGCTAGGCTTCGGTGATCTCTTCGCCGGCCGCTACCGGATCGATCGCTGCGTAGGCCGAGGCTCGATGGGCACCGTCTACGCGGCCTACGACCGGGTGGTGGATGAGACCATCGCGCTCAAGCTGCTGGCGTTTGGGGGTGAGCAATCCGCCGAGGACTTTGGCCGTGAGGTTCGCCTGGCCCGGCGAGTCACTCATCGCAACGCGGCGCGCACCTTCGACCTCGGCGAGCACGAGGGCATGCACTTCATCACCATGGAGCTGGTGGACGGCGAGAGCCTGCGGGTGGTGCTGGCCCGTCGGGGTCGCTTGCTGCCGGGCGAGGTGATCGACTTGGGGCTCCAGCTTGGCCTGGGCTTGCAGGCGGCGCACGACGTGGGGGTGATCCACCGAGATCTCAAGCCGGCCAACATCCTGCTCGACCGTGATGGTCGCGCGGTGATCACCGATTTCGGGGTCGCGCGGACCACCGCCGAGGAGGCTGAGGGCACGAACGTGCGCGCGCGGATGGTCGGGACTCCGATGTACATGGCGCCCGAGCAGGTCGAGGGCGGGGCGATCGCGCCCGCGGTCGATGTCTATGCGCTGGGCTTGGTGCTCTATGAGGCGCTCACCGGTAACGCACCCTTTGGCGGCAACAACCGGGTCGAGATCGCCATGGCTCGGCTGGCGAAGGCACCTCCCGACCCGCGCCATGGCGCGCCCGTGCCCGATCCACTGGCCGAGCTGGTCTTGCGCTGCCTGGCGCGGCGGCCCACCGATCGTCCCGCGTCCCCGAGCCAGGTGGTCCAGGATCTAACGGTGCAGCTAGCCTCGATGAGCGACTCCGGGGGCAGCGACTCGGGGCGCTCGACCGGTTCGGGGATGAGCTCGGGGATGAGCTCGGGGCTGGAGCCGGTCGAGCCCGCGAGCAGTCGCGCCTTGGCGGTGATGCCCTTTCGCTACCGAGGGATCGACGAAGAGTCTTACCTGGCCGAGGTCCTCACCGACGAGCTGGTCGATCTGCTGGCCATGACCAAGGGTTTGCGGGTCTCGTCCAGCGGCGCGGCCAGCAAGTTCCGCGAGGAACGAGACGCCCGCACCGTAGGCCGCGCCCTGGGCGTGGACGCGATCATCGACGGCACCGTCATGCGCACCGCCGATCGGGTGCGGATCGTAGTCCGGCTGATCGACGTGGACACCGGCTTCCAGCGCAGCACCGAGCGCTTCGAGGGGCGCCTGGAGGATGTCTTCGATCTTCAGGATCGCATGGCCAAGCGGATCGCCGAGTCGCTGCGGCTCGAGGTCTCGGTGCTCGACCAGGGGCGTCACGCACCGGCCGAGGCGGTCGAGCTCTACTTGCGGGGGCGCAAGCATGCGCGCGAGCCCGACGTGACCGGCCGGACCTTGGAGGACGCCTTCGAGCTGTTCAACCAGGCGCTCCAGCGAGCGCCCGGGCTGCCCCTGGCCCTCGCGGCCCGAGCAGACGTGGCCGTACATCGGTGGTTTCTTCCCGCGTCCGACAGCACCAAGGATTGGCAGGCACTCGCCGGCGACGCGGTCGCGGCCGCGCTGGCCGGGGCCGAGCACCTCGCCGAGACTCATGTGGCCGCCGCTCGCCTCGATGTCAACGTGGGCCGGTTTGCCTCGGCGGCTCGCCACCTCACCACCGCCCTCGACATCGCGCCGACTTGCGCTGCGGCTCACGAGTATCTCGGCCTGCTCCAGTGCGAGGCGGGGCGCTCGCGCGAAGGCGTGCGCCACATCGAGCTGGCCCACGAGCTCGATCCTTCGCTCCATATGGCGGCGTTCTCGGTGGTGCGCTGGTGGGCGCTGCGAGGCAAACACAAGCTGTGGCGTAGGCGCATGGCGCAGATGCGTCAGTCGCCTCGGTTCTTCCCCGTTGCGATCGATCTGTTCGAGTTCCGCCTGCTGCTGTGGGAAGGCGACGTGCAGGCAGCACGGGCGATCCGCTGGCGATCCGGCGGGCCGGGCAGCGTCGCCGACCGCCTATCCGCGGTGCTCCGCGATTCCCTGGACCGGGGGCGATCCGACGATGAGATCGCCAAGCGCGGCCGCGAGCTCATCGAGTGGATCTCCAGCAGCCCGCGCCTGCGGACCAGCTGGGGTCAGGTCGTGACGGAGGTCCTCGCCTGGCGGGGTGCGACCGAGCCGGCCATGGTGGAGCTTTCGCGGGCAGACGGATCGGGCGTGTTGCTCGACTCCGACTGGTTCGAGCTGTGTCCGCTGCTGGAGCCGCTACGGGGAGATCCACGGTTCGAGCAAATGCGCGAGAGGATCCGGACCCGAGCGGAGGCGATCTGGCGGGTGGCCGACTGAGGGTCCGCGGGTCGGTGGCCTGCGCGTTGCCAGGCCACCGGGGCCAGATCCCGGGTTTTCTCACTTGGGGGACCGAAGACGGGATCGGACGAACGATTGATACTCCGTCGCGATGAGCCGGAGGACCTCGACGACATGGCTGGCCCTGGGGACGTTTGGGGTCTTGTTGACCGCGTGCACGCCCAAGCCCGAGGCATCGGCTCCGCCCGAGAGTCCGCCGGCATCGTCGGAATCTGCCCCCTCCCCCGGTTTCTCCAAAGACGTGGAGCAGCTGGTCAAACTGATGAGCGGCTCGTTCAGCAGTCGGCGCCAGGCGGAGGCCAACCCCAACTACTTCGACATCCGCCTGCACATGGTCCCCCTGTGGACCGATCGCGACGATGCGCGCTGGCTCTACGTGGAGCAGTCGGTGGCTACCGCTCAGGAGGCTCCGTACCGCCAGCGGATCTACGGGGTCTCGGCCCGCGAGGACGGCACGATCGAGAGTGCAGTATACACGATGGTCGAGCCCGAGCGCTTTACCTTCGCGTGGAAGGATCAGGCCAAGCTCGACGCCCTGCGCTTCGAGGACATCACGCGCAAAGAGGGGTGTGAGGTGATCCTGCGCAAGCAGGGCCCCGGGCAGTATTCGGGGTCGACCGGGGAGCGCACGTGCCCCAGTGATCTGCGAGGGGCCAGCTACGCCCACTCTGAGGTCTCGGTGAGCGAGCAAGGGGTCGACAGCTGGGATCGCGGCTTCGACGATGGGGGGCAACAGGTGTGGGGAGCCACCGAGGCGGGGTACGAGTTTCGACCCGACGATCCCCAGGCGCCCCCGGCCACGCCGCCCGAGGGCGCGGGCGAAGACGGGCAGTGAGGCAGCGAGCGTAGTGGCGGCCATCTGAACGGCGAGATGCTCGCCATGCGTGAGGCGCTGGTGAATTGGCTCGCCTTGCTCGCTCGTGTTCGCCACAAACCGCGGGATGAGCGCTTCGCCTTGGGCAGGACCTCCATATGTTCATGTGCGTTTGTGTAAGTGCGAGCATGTCGAACTGAGCGATGAGGAAGGCCCATATCGGCTTGTTCTCGACGGATCGCCCGCCAGAGGATCGAATGGATTAGGAATCCGCGCGAATCCAAGTCTCAACCATGGGTCGGAATGTACCATGAGTAATTCGGGATCCTTCGTGATGACATCCCGTCCATCGAGTGCTTTGGTCCTTTTGTTCCAAAGGTTGGAACGGCGTTTATTTGGCAAATGGCGCCATGTGGGTCCCACGATGGGGTTGCCAAACCAAGCTGTGGGAGTTTGGAGGGTGGTCTTAATCATTGCTCGAAAGTCGAGCAGACATGGGTCGGAATTCACATCGATTTCAAGGAGTACACCATGCATGTGCATTTTGGCTTGACACTGAACCAGAGTTTCCCTTACACTCAGATACGGCTCATTGAGTGCCCCTGGCATTCGACATTGTGCTCATTGGCCACAGCTCGGTTGGCTGCGGCTTGGAATGATGAGAGAGTGGTAGCCCGAGATGAGCGATGCTGATGAATCTGCGCTTGCCGCGTCCCGACCGGCCGCGCTACCAACACCGGCTCATCGACCGTTCATCGTCCTCGATCGGACTCGTGCAACCGTCATCGTGACGATTGCCTATGCGGTAGCCTTTGTTGCCGGTGCTAGCCTGCTTGAGTACGTCGAGTTGCTTGAGCCTCGCACATCGGGAGATATGCGATTCGAACAAGCAATGAGCATGTTCATGATCGTCATGCTGGTGGTGTGGTTGGGCTCGCTGTTCGTGATATTCCGGCGCGAGCGAGCTCCGCGGCTGTCCCGTATGAGCCAGTAAGTAAGTAAACCGAGCGGGTGTTGCCTATTCGACAGGAGCCCGCTCAGTGAGAGCCTACCCAGTGGGAGGATGAGACGATGACCAGCTTGGTGTTCATACTATGGGGGGTGCTCTCGTCGTCTTCCGTCGCCGACTCCACGACCGACCTGTGCGATGACGACACGACCGTGTGGGACGCAGATGGATGGCCGAATTGGGCGTGTGCGATCGAGGGCTGTACGCCCCACGAGCCGATCTGCTGGGATCATCGCCTCGATCATTGCTTTGATGAAGACGGCAACGATCGAGGGACTTGCGCTTATGGAGAGACTGAATGCCACAATAGGCTTGAGTGCTTCAATCTTTGGGTCCATTGCGAAGGGTCGTACGAGTGCCACTCGAGCACGTCTGTTGGCTGTACCGATGGTACGTGTATCACGGCGACGCAAGGCGAGGGTGAGGGCGGAGGAGAAGTCTTCGATCCCCGCGTGTCGTCGGAGCCCGAGTCCCTGTAGGTGGTCGATCGTAGGTGATCGATCGTAGGTCACTGGTCGCGGTCTAGTCCTGGTGGTCTCGGTTGTGGAGGCTGCCTTGTTGATCCCTTCGCCGACCCGATGAACGTCGTTCTTGCCAGGGGTTAATCGAGCGGGTGCGACATGGTGGTGGTCATCTTTCGTCTCGATGGGCTTGTGACCGCTGAACCGTGTACGGTACCTTCGGCACGGTCGTGCACTCCCCTAGCGAGTTCGTCGTTTCGCGACCCGGATCGGGGCAACGACGTTGAGCGACGAGGGCGACGGGCCAAAGGACGAGCTCGTACCGGTCGACAACCGGGCGATCGCCCGTCGGCGGGTTGTGGACAAGCTGCTCGCGCATTTCGCGTGGACACGGCTTCCGGCCGCGATCATCAGCGTAACGACAGAGGCGTTTCGCACGGGCAGAAACCTGGTCGGGGTGGTCCAGTTTGCCGTAGGTCTGGCATGTGGGGCCCTCCTATGCCGTGTGCTGGTACCCCTTTCGGGCGTCCTGTCGGTCATTACTACTGTGATCGTCATGATCTCGGTGATGATGGCCACAGCGCTGGGGTTCATGCTCATCAACGTGGGAGGTCGATTGACGACCAAGAAGCGCGTCCAGCTCGACGAGGCCAGGAGGATGCTCGAGGAAGCGCGCGACACCCTGGACAAGGAAGCGAGTTCTCTACGCGCCAGTGGTATGTCAACTAGGCAGATCAACGAGGAACTCCTGCCGCGTCGTCGAGTCGTCCTCGACCAGTACTTTGCCGAGCGCCAACGTATCGACGGAGATGACCGAGCGCTCAGAGCGCTCAGAGCGCATGTCGATTCTGCTCGCTCTGCGACTCGAACCGCGAGCAATACGGAGTCATCGAGTCATGATGTCAGCCGGTGTGGTTCGGCCGCAGGTGAAGAGTCGAGTCATCCGGGGGACGAGCTGCCCACGTAGCCCGGCACGAAGCCTTCGACCTCACCCGTCGCCCAGCCGCAGGCTCCGCAGGCGGTTGATCGCCGCGACCAGCTCGTATCGTCGCACCCCGGCCAGCTCGGGCAGCGGATCCAACCCATAGAGCCCCTGCTCGGCCGCGGCGGCCAGTGCTTGGTCGGCCAGCTCTCGTACGGTCGCACCCTCACGCCCCCTGGCGTGGAGCCACGCGAGCAACGCCCCGATCCCCCGCGCCTGGCTGTCGTCGACCAGCTGCTCCAGCGCCCCGAGATCGATCGTCTGCTCCCCCAGCTGCAGCTCTCGCAGCCCCCGAGCCCGCACCTTCGATCGCTGACCCCGGCGCGGGTCGAACGAGCGGATCCGCGGCCGCCGGGCGGTCGGCACGATCTCCCCCCGCGGCGGCAGCACGGCCCGCCCGGTGGGGTGCGCCGCGGCGACCTCCTTGGCCCGCGCGGTGACCTCCCGCGGCCGGTAGTCCTCCATCAACAGCACGTGGTCGGCAACCTCAAGGTAGTCCCCGCTGCCGCCCACCACCAGCACGGTGGACACCCCGGTCTGCGCGTGGAGCTGCCGCACGCGGTCGATGAGCGGGGTGATCGTCTCGCGGGCCACCAGCGATTGCATCCGAGCATCGCGGATCAGCAGGTTGGTCGCGCAGCTGTCCTCGTCGAGCAGCAGCGCGGTCGCCCCGACTTCCAGGGCCTCCATGATGGCGGCGGCGAGGCTGGTCGAGCCGGAGGCGTCGGGCGTGGAGAACGACGCGGTGTCGCGATCTCCGGGCAGATCCCCGATGAAGGTCCGCAGGTCCACGCCCACCACGCTGCGGCCGTCCTCGCTGCGCAGCTTGACGGCGTCGGGGCTGGTTACCACCCACTCGCGCCCGTCCCCGGGCACATGCGGATCGATCCCCCGGCAGATCGCCTCGAGCAAGGTGGTCTTGCCATGAAAGCCCCCTCCGGTGATCAGCGTGACGCCCCGCGGCAGGCCCATGCCGGTGACCTCTCCGTGGTGTCGCGTGGGCAAGGTGACCCGCAGCGAGTCCGGACTCTCAAAGGGCACCGCGTCTCGCAGTGGCGCCGACGACACCCCCGAGGCGCGCGGCAAGATCGCTCCCTCGCGCACGAACGCCACCAGGCCGCGCTCGGCCAGTAGCCCCTGGAGGTGCGCATGATCCTCGGCCAGCTCCACCCAGCGCTGCGCGGCCTGCTGATCGATCCGCGGCCACGCCACCCGCCGGGCGGCGGCGGGAAGCTCCTCGGTCAGCAGGCGGGCGGCCTGGCGACCCATGATCCGGCGACCTCGCGCGGGCAAGCCGGCGCGAAAGCGGAGCTCGAGGGTGTCGCCCACGAAGGCGCAGCCCGAGCGCGGCAGGATCTCCGCGTCGCCATCGTCAACCAGCACCAGGCCCGACTTGCCGCTGCCCGAGCGATCGCCCCCCGAGGTTGCCCCCGAAAAGCGCCGCAGCAAGAAGTCGGCCAGCGCTACCTGGCGCACGGCCCCCTCGCGCCACTCGGCGGGGATCTCGTGCGCGTCGGCGTCGAGCACGACCCTCAGACGAGAGGGGGCGGCAAAGGGGTCGCCTTGCACGTGGTCGACGACCAGCGTGATCGCCCCATCACCCCAGCGACCTTTGATCTGCTTGTAGCCGGGGTAGCCTCGTCCATCGAGCCCGTGGAGGGTACGGGCGAGTTGCTCGAGCGTTCGCACGCGGCAGAGCATACGCCAGGGCCGCGCGCAGGGCGGCGGGCGGCAGTGGCGGGTGGCGGGCGGCGCTGCGTGGGGCGGCGGCTAATTGCCCGGATGGGCCGTCACTCGGTTCTCACGCGGCCCTCACTTGGCCCCCGCTCGCCCCCGTATTCTCAGCTCCGCACTCACTCCGCGTAGGTCACCCGCTGGTGCATGATGAAGTCGGGGAGCTGGTTGACCGGAACGTACAGATCCGAAGGCCCTGGGTAGAGGTCATCGAAGTACGAGATGTCGATGAGGCCGATCCCAGCGTCCAATCCCAGGTTGAGGAAGCCGTCGTCGAGGTAGAAGTCAGCCAGGCAGGTCCACCCGGTGCCGAGTATGTAGGTGACGCCGTTGGCGATGGGGATCGGCGTGGGCAGCTCGGCCGAGTAAAAGCCCAGCCCGGGGGCGGCGGCGACGGTGGTGCGCTCGACCAGGGTGAACGGCCCGCCGAACTCGCTCTGGAGCACATAGAAATCCAGATCGCACGCGGCAGGGAGATCCAGGTACGACTCGAACTGGATCAGCACGCTGTCTCCGTTGGCGACGTAGGTATTGCTGTAGAAGAAGTTGGACAGGGTGCCCGAGGGGAACAGCGGGCCGCCGACATCGATCATCTGCGGCAGCAGATCGCACGCGGCGAAGTCGTAGGAGCAGCCGGCGGTACACGCCAGCGTGCCTCCCATGGCGCCCAGCGAGGCGCACGTGGCCCCGCCCAGGTCGGCCCCGTCGCAGCCCTCGCTGCCGTCGCGAACCCCGTTGCCGCAGGTGCCACACGTGGTCACGTCGATCCCGCTGCAATCGGCCAGGCAGCCCAGCTGGCCGCTGTCGAAGCCCTGACCCGCGCAGGTCTGGCCGCTCACCTGGAAGTTGTCGCAGATCTCGTCTCCGTCGATGACGTCGTTGCCACAGATCCCGCAGCCGACGAAGTCGAACTCCAGGCAGTCGGAGTCGCAGGCGATCTGGCCGCTGTCGAAGCCTTGGCTCAGGCAGTCTTGCCCGCCGTACTCGCCCCCGTCGCAGACCTCCGAGCCGTCGATCACCGCGTTGCCGCACATGCCACAGCCGGCGGTGTCGTAGGTCAGGCAGTCGGAGGCGCAGGCGAGCTGGCCATTGTCGAAGCCCTGGCTCTCGCAGTTCTGGCCGAAGAGCGCGATGTCGTCGCAGACCTCGTCGCCGTCGACGATCACGTTGCCGCAGGTTCCGCAGCCGCTGGTGTCGAGCTGCTGGCAATCGATCGAGCAATCGAGCGAGCCGCTGTCGAAGCCCTCCGTCTGGCAGGTGAGCTCGCCGGCGTCGTTGCCGTCGCAGATCTCGTCGCCCTCGCGGATCTGGTTGCCGCACACCGCGTCCGAGCACGCGCCGGTGTTGAAGCTCATGCAGTCCGGCGCACACTCGAGGATCCCCGCCTCGAACCCCTGGGTGACGCAGGTCTGGCCGTCGAGCTGCGAGCCGTCGCAGACCTCGTCACCCTCGATGAGGTTGTTGCCGCATTCGAATCCCGGCCCGTCCGACGACGAACCTCCGCTGCTGCTCGTGTCGAGCCCGCCGCTGGAGTCGGTGGAGCCTTCGCTGCTCGAACCGTCACTCGAGCTCGAACCATCGTCGGAGCTGCCGCCCGAGCTCGCTGCGGTGCTCGAAGACTCGGTGTCCATCACGGCCGCGTCATCGCCGCAGCCTGCGATCGAAAGACCAATTGTTACAAGGTAGCCTAGAGAACGTCGCATACTATTCCTGTACTTATGCCATTCAATTGTTAGAAATGGAAGAATCTGTGTAGGCGAAATGGGAGGGCGAATTGGCGCATCAGCGCGAGATCGCGCCCCGCTGGAGAGGCAAACATGGGCTGCGGTCAGCTCCACGTCGGACGAGGCTCGCCCCCAAGATAGGGCAAGAGTCGAGCCCGGGCAGTGGGCCATTTGGCCCAGGCATCAACGTTCGTGATTGATCTAGCGTCTGACTGAAGCGGTCCGGGCAGGAGCGTCCGGTCAGGCGTCCGGATAAAGAGGAAGGATCTCCTCTCCCTCCCGCAGATCGTGCACCGACTCGTATTCGCGCGTCAGATCCAGCCGCAGGTACGTCTTGTTGCGGTCGTGACACCCAAACGAGGTCGACACGCAGATCTGCTCGTCGCCCACCTTCTCGTAGCCCTCGCGGACTACGTCGTGCCCGAAGGCTACGAAGGCGTGACGGCCCTCGCCCTCGTGAACCGCGGTCAGCAAGGCTCGAGCGTGCTCGGGTTCGGCGTATCGGGCCCAGAGCAGCGCGCCCAGCGTACCCTGCTCGTACATGTCACTGACGCTGCACTCGCCGAAGCCGTCGTAGCGAATTCGCTCGAAGCTCTCCAGGTTGGGCTCGGTGGCTCGCGGTGCGCCGTGGGTGAATACGGCCCCGCACGGCGCCACCGCCAGCAACGGAAAGCTCCGGAACAGCTCGCGCACCTGGGGAACGTTGTCGCCGAGCGTGGCGTCGAGGACCGCGGCCTCGTCGCCATGAAACTTGCTCACCACCGGGCCGCCGATGTGGGCATGCTCGTGGTTGCCCAACAGGGCCACCGTCTCGACCTCGTCTCGCCACTGGTCGTAGTCGAGGACCAGCTCCGCCGATCGATCGCGGTAGTAGGTGCCCAGGTAATCGGGCCAGTGCGCGGGGTCGGCGAAGAAATCCCCGGGGCCGTGCACGAGGTCGCCACACAGCAGCAGCACGGGCTCGTGGCCGGCATCGGCCTCTCGTTCGTAGAGCTGCTTGAGCGCCTCGTAGTCGGCATAATTGCCCTGGAGATCGGTCGAGACCAGCAGTATGCCCCGATCGGGCAGGCGGGCGACCTTGCGCCCCCACCATGAGCTTCGTGGCATTGGCCACTGAAACTACCATCGCCGTACCAGTGGGTCACGCCCAGAGCGTTTTTCTCTCGCCAACGGGCCTGCGGACGGCCCTAGGGCCGCCCCTCGGCGGCCCTGCGACTGCCGAAGATCTGGGCCGCGCCACCCCGGGGTCGGGATGGATCTACCAGGCGTTGAGGGCCCGCGCGACGTCGTTGGGGTGATCGGCGAGCTCACCTCGCCGGGCCGCGGTACGCAGGAACAGGGCAACGACGAGCGGGTGCTCGGCGGGATCGATCCGCTGCTCGGTGAGAAAGCAGCGCAAGGTCACGGCCAAGAACCGCAGGCCGCCGTCGTCGTGCTCGTGGGCGCGCTGCTCGAGGGCCACCAGAGCCTCCACCAGACGGTCGAGCCAGGCCGGGTCGCTGGCGGCCACGACCTGGGCAGACAGCGCGGCCTGCCCCAGCGGGGCCGGCAACACGGCGTCGATCTCGGGAAAGAACGCGATGCGGGGGACCACCCGCAGCAGCGCCTCGACCTCGGTGGGATCGCGCGGGGCCGGCGAGCCCGGGCCGATCCGGCCTACCATGAAGGCAACGCCTCCTCGTCGAGCTCGTCGTCGGGCAGGGCGTCGTCGTCGGGACTCGGGGCGTGGGCTCGACGTCGCCGCAGATCGCGGCGGATCGCCCGTTGCTGCTCGGCGATCCGCGGCCCCAGCTTGACGTGGGTTGTGTTGAGGGCGGCGAGCAAGTCGGCCCCCACCGGCTGGCCCGTATGGACCGTGTCGTAGAGGCGGTCGAACAGCGCGATCACCTCGGGGTCGAGCGACTCGGGGTCGCCCTCGCCCGGCTGCGCCCGCTGAGTCCGCCGCTTGGGGTCCACCACCGCCAGGGCCCGGGTCGGATCGCCGACGCCCAACCACTCGAAGGTGCGCTGGAGCACTTTTGTGGGGTCGTCGAGCAGCCCGTCGTACGACTGTAGGTGCACCGGGTAGCGGCGCGTGGCCACGTCGCGCAGCAGCATGAAGCACTCCGACCACCACTCGAGCGCCGGCGACATGCGCGGTGGGGGCCGAAGCTGGGGTTGCTTCTCGGCTCGCGCCGCGTCCTCCAGGGCCCACAGCCGTCGCATGGAGCGAACGTACTCGCGCCACGGTCGCATGGTGGCGATCACCCGCCCGATGAACGCTCGGTCGGTGCGCACGAGCCCGGGGATGAACACCTTGACCGCGTGGCCCTCGACTTGCTCGGGGAAGAAGTAGGCCCCCGTCTGCGGGTGAGGGTTGGTGCGCCAGTAGATCCCTCGCCGCAGGATCGACTCGTAAAATCCCCCCGGGTTGGCGTCGCGGAGCGTCTCGCCCCAGTTGCGGGGGAAGGCCTCTCCGAACAGCGGAAGCCCAGCGGCCGCCAGGATCTGCATCCACATCGACGTGCCGGAGCGCTTGGTTCCGGTGACGATGATCATGGGGCGACCCGAACGGACACTAGAACGGACATGGAATGGGCAGGACCGGATCCATCCACTCGAAGAAGCCTTCGATGTAGGCGAAATCCGCGTTCGGCTCGAGCGCCCAGTGCTCGGCGATGGGCGCCAGCACGTCGCCGGCGTTGTCGGTGATGGGCGCCGTGCCGGCGGGGGTGTAGTGGATGAAGAGATCCGAGATCCACTCTGGCGGAAACTGGTTGAGCTGGGAACAGACCCCGCCGTTGATCGGGTTGTCGAGGCCCAGCACCAGCGCCTCGGGCCGATCGGGGATCGGATCGACGGAGATCACGCGCACCGGAGGGCCCGGGGGGGTGTAGCAGTACTCCCAGCAGCGGTCGTAGCACTCATCCTGGTAGCAGTACTCGTAGCAGTACTCCTCGCAGAAGTAGTCGACCCCGTTGGTCAGGCCAACCTCTTGGTAGTTGGTTCCATACTGGTAGTAGTACTCGCCCTGCGGGGCAAAGGCGCTGCTCAGGCGAAACTGCTGCGGGTTGACCGAGGTCGGCGGTGCGATGGCCTCGGAGAAGGTCAAGACCAGCCGCGCATTGTCGATGAACTGGGCAGCAATGAGTCGGGGCGGCCCAGGGACGTCGGGCGGTGGGGGGACCGGGTCGCCGGTGGTGCTCGGGTTGGGGTTGGGGTCGCCGCTGGGATCCGGGTTGCCGCTGGGATCGGGATCGCCGCTAGGATCCGGGTTCGGGTTGAACGACCCCGAGTCGCCAAAGTCGTAGGCGCGATCGACACAGCCCGCGAGCATCAACGAGCCCCCCGCCAGCGACGCGTGGACCAGCCGACTGAACTTCAAGCCAAGCATGGGGTCAGCGTTTCAGAAGCCGTGCACGTGGTCAACCAAGCGGCGTACCCCGAGGGTGGGGCGCCGTTGGCGGGCGATGTCGAGCACCGACGTCGAGTGTGCGTGGCGAGCACCGAGGTCCCCGTTGGTGGGGGAATATCGGGTGGGGCGCGCGAGTTGAGGCGACCGGCCGATGAGGCGGTAAAGGGGCCAGGGTGGTCACGGGGATGGATCGACGGGCTGATAGGCTGAGGGCGATGACGGGGGCTCGGCCGCGGATCTATCACTGTCCGTCGTGCGGAGGTCCGGCGAGCAATTCCCGGGCGAACGTCTGCGAGTTCTGTGACGGGCCGCTGGTCCCGGTCGGTACGCCCGATCCTCGCCACGCGGTGCGCTGCTCGTCGTGCACCGCCTTGGTGAGCGTCGGCGCTTCGTATTGCCCCACGTGCGGCGATCCGCTGGCCCAGGCTTCGCCGACCCCGGTGGCTCATCGGTGTCCCGCCTGCCGCGAGCAGACCATGGAGAGCTTCCGGCTCCAGCCTACGGTGCCGCGACCCCAGGGCCATGCCGTCCACGGCTGTCGTCGATGCGGCGGGGTCTGGGTCGATCGTGACACCCTCGACGTGATGATCGAGTCGGCTGTGGCCCAAGGTACGGGTGACGGGCAGGTTGGTCGGGTCGCTCGTCGCGAGCTGCGCATGCAGAGCAAGGTCGTCTACCGCAGCTGTGCGGTGTGCCAGCAGACCATGAGCCGCCGCAACTTCGCGCGGATCTCCGGGGTGATCGTCGACGAGTGTCACAACCACGGCACATTCTTCGACGCGGGCGAGCTCGAGGATGTGCTGGCCTTCGTGCGCAGCGGAGGCCTGCTGCTGTCGCGGAAACGACAGCAAGAGGAGCTCGAGCGGGAGAAGCGACGGGCGCAGGCCGCAACCATGCCCCGTAGCCCGCTGATGCAAGAGGTCGAGCCCTATACCGGCTTGCCGGTCGATAGCTTCGCCGAGGGGCCCGGCCTCGACCTGGCCTTCGTGCGCTGGGCCGGGCGTTGGATCCGCAATATGTTCCGCTGAGCTGCGCGCATGGGCCATTCGGGTCGCTGCCTCCATGTTCTCCGCTGCTTCCCGCGCCCACGAACGGGAGGCGCGCGGACGCAAGCGCAGGCCGCCGCCGATCTCGGTGTGCCGGTTGTCGTGAGCCCGTTCACACGAGGGTTCTGCGATATACTCATGGTGCTGTGGGGTCTCAGGCACCGTCGCGCGAAGACAAGCTACTTCAGGCACTGGAAATGATGAGCGTCGGTCTTCGGCTCAAACGCGCCGCCATTGCGCGCTCATGTCCGGAGCTCTCGGACGAAGAGCGGGAGCGGATCTTCCGCCAGTGGCTGGTCGACAATGACTGAGGCCGTCCTCGGCGCCCTCGATGCTGCGGTTCAGGCACTGAAGAGCAGACGAGAACGGTTTGCGTTGGTTGGCGGGTTGGCCGTCTCGGTGCATGGCGAGGTTCGTTTCACTCGCGATGTGGACTTGGTCGTAGCGGTCAGCAGCGATGTCAAGGCAGAACGTCTTGTCTATGAGCTCCGCGCGGAAGGCTACGAACCCCTTGCTAGCGTGGAGCATCAGGAGCGGCCGCGGCTGTCGACCGTACGATTGCTTTCTTCGTTCGGGGTCAAGGTGGACTTGCTGTTCGCTAGCTGCGGGATCGAGGAGGAGATCGTCGAGCGCGCCATGATTCTCGATGTTCTTGGCACGACTCCGATGCCGGTGGCGTGTCCCGAAGAGCTGCTTGCGATGAAGATCCTGTCGATGACCAGCCGGCGCCTTCAAGATCGAATCGATGCCCAGAAGCTGATCGAGCAGGTCAAGGGTCTGGACCTAGACCGGGTCAAGAGCAACCTCTCTCTCATCCGGGAGCGCGGCTACGATCGAGGAGAAGATCTCGGATCCAAGCTCGAATCCGTGCTTGCAGAAGTCAAGGAGCACTCGGAGGGGTGACGACCCGAGGACCTACATCGTCGTTCATGGCATGAGGTGCGGGTACGGCGGGTCGATGGTCGCGATCTCGCGCCTCGAAAGGCGCTACCCTAGGCCGAGACGAGCGATGCGAACGTATTCACGGACACCGAGCGTGCTGCTGCTCCTCACGACCACGGGCGTGCTCGGCGTGCCTGGCTGCGGGACGACCGGCGGGGATGGGGGCGTCGAAGTGGCCAATCCGCTGACCGATCCCGACGACGGGCCACCGGCGGGCGACCCGGACGGAGGATGTTCGATCCCCGCGGAGGCGGGCTTGGCCGATGTGTCCAACCCGACCACGGTGGTGGGCGACGGCACCCCGGCCAGCTGCACGGCCGACGCGACGATCGACGCGATTGCAGGCGGCGGGGTGATCACCTTCGACTGCGGGCCACAGCCGGTGGTGATCACCCTCGACCGGCCGGCGAAGATCTTCAACGATACCGGCCCAGAGATCGTGATCGACGGGGGAGGTCTGGTGACCCTGAGTGGCGGCGGACAGACTCGGATCCTGTACATGAACACCTGCGACGAGCAGCAGGTATGGACCACGCCGATGTGCCAAAACCAGGATCACCCGCGCCTGACGGTACAGAACATGACCTTTGTCGATGGCAATGCCTCGGCCGAAGGCGAGGATCTACTCGGTGGCGGCGGGGCGATCTTCGTTCGCGGGGGCCGGCTCAAGGTGCTCAACTCGCGCTTCTTCAACAACACCTGCGCCAGCGGAGGCCAGGACGTGGGCGGCGGGGCGATCCGCGCGTTCGACCAGTTCAACGGCCAGCAGCTCTTCGTGGTCAACAGTACCTTCGGCGGCGAGGAAGGCCTGGGTAACCGCGGCTCCAATGGCGGCGGGATCAGCAGCATCGGCGTGTCGTGGACGGTGATCAACAGCCTGTTCTCGCACAACCGCGCCACCGGCAACGGGGGCAACCCGGCCGACGCGGGCACCCCGGGTGGGGGCAGCGGCGGGGCGATCTATAACGATGGCAACACCATGACGCTCTCGCTGTGTGGCACGCGGATCGAGCACAACGAGGTCAATGCGTTCGGGAGCGCGATCATCTTCGTGAGCAACAATCGCACCGGGAACGTTCGGATCGACCGCTCGGTGATCACCAACAACATCGGCGGATCCTGGTACCCGACATACCCGCAGATCTCGGGGCACGCAGACACGCCGATCGACGTGACGAACTCGACGATCGAGTAGGTGGGTCGGGCGGAGCGGGACGAGCGAGTTGCTCCGACGAGCCGCGTGGTGGATCGTCGCTCAGCGCTGCGCCGAGCGCCGGTCGATCGCCACCAGCGCGGGTAGGATCACGCTGCGCCCTAGATCGAACCCAAGCCCCCCCGACCAGGTGTTGCCGTGCTGCCCGAGCACCCGGTCGTACCGAGCGTTCGCCCATAGCTCCAGTCCGCTGAGCACGTACCGGCGAAACCGGCTCCATCCTCGGTTCGCTACGATCTCGGGTACGGTCAGGTAGAACGGAAGCAACTCGGCCTTGGTCTGGACCCCGAAGCCATGGGGGCGCAGGCCTCGGGGACCGCCGTTACCCCAGCGGGGGCCGGCGGTGGCGGTGAGCAGGAACGCGGGCCCTCGCCGTGCTCGGCCGCTGATCCCTAGCCCCAGGTCGACGCCGAGGAACGCGGGGTGCTCTTCGCCTCGCTCGCGGAAGGCGGAGACCACCCCGCTCTCGCCGAAGGTCAGGTGTAGCCACGTGCGCTCGGTCAGCTCGACGACGGAGGCCGAGGCTTCGAAGCTCATGGTGTATACGGGCGCCTGATAGAGCGACGACCAACCCGCGCCCAGCTGCAGCGGGCCACGGACGTCGATCAGGCGGACACGCTTGGGCGGCGACTCGACGACCTCGACGGTCGGCAGGGGCTTGCGGTGCACTACCGGGTCGAGCGAGCGAGCCGCGACCGTCGTCGGCTCGAGCAAGCCCACGGCTAAAGCCGCGCTCAGCACCGAAGCGCTCTTTGCCGCGATCGACCTCATGGGTCGAGCATCGGGCATGTGGGCCGCAGATACAAGCGAGCACGGGCCATTGCTGGCGCCGTGCTCTGTCCCAACCGTCGCGCGATGCTGCGACTAGCGTCGCCGTGCCTTCCGCAAGAGTCGCTCGATGCCGTAGAAGCGCTGCTGGGGTCCGATGACCGGGGCAACCTGGTGTGGGCTCTTGTTTGCTCTGTCGTTTGCGATGGTCTCGCGGCGAGCTTGCTCCAGCTCGCGCCGTTTCGACCTGGCTTGGGTGCGGCGGACCCTCGCCCGGCATCGGTCGAGTCGGCGTAGGAGCACCGTGGACCGCGCTCGCAGCTTGCGAGGAGGCAGCGTCCAGAACATCTGCCACGCTTTTTCCAGGCGTCGGCGATTGACGCACGGATCGTAGGCAGAAGGTCCGGCGGCAGAAGGTCCGGCGGCAGAAGGTCCGGCCGTGTGCTTCGGGGTCGCACGCTGTCGATCGAAGGGGATGCTCTGCATCGAGTCCGCGGTGACCATCATCGTCAGGTGGCCATCGTGGGCGGAAGAGTCGAGCTCGACGACGTCTTGGCTGATCGTCGAGGGTGGCCCGATCTGCTCGTGGGCTCGTACGAGCCCGCCGAGGACGGACGTACCCAGGAAGGTGATCAGGCTGAAGATCAGCGTCAAGCTCCACGTACGAGACACATGCCAGTCCCGCAGGGCGATCGATGCGTCGACGCAGAGCACGAGGATGCTCGTCACCCCCGCGGCCGTGATGATGAATCCCAGAATGTCCATAGTTGGTGATCTCCCGTTGCTTTGGGGATTGAAAAGACGCAGCGCTGGCTCGAGCGTTCGCGCTCGTCGTCGGGCACGGCCCGCCGCGCATCTCCGCCTCGCGATCGCTAGCCCGCACCCGCTCGCGGCGACCGAATCGCTCGGTCACGAACGCGCAGCCTCACTCGTGTCCGCGGCCTATCCAATGGCCGCATACGGCAGGACGAGCGTGCGAGCAAGCGTCGGAGAACCGGTCGATTCGATCACGCGAGGGCTCGGGCCCCATTTGCAGAGTACCACCAGGGTGAACGACCGGGCACCTGGCAGAATTACCGGTTGTTCCCCCGATCTCATGAGTCCAGTGCCACGACCAGAGCGCGGAGGCGAGCGCACCGAGCAAGGTGGCGATCGTCGAGCAGTCGTCGGTCAAGGGGCGGGGCTCGCCGCCCATGGTGGGGCTCCGCTCGACTCCTCGGCGCAGGGATCTACGCTGGGGGGCGAGCGTTGCCGGCCTCGTATGATCTGGTGCGTGGTCGTCCGTGAGTGTCGATGCCGAGGCTGGCTCGGAATGCGCGACGGCTGTCGCGCCCGGCCTCGGTCTTGCCGAGGCGGCAGCCAGGGAGGATGAGGACCGGGGGTTTCTTCGAAGCCGGGCTACAATGCAGCGGCATGCCGCCGAAGATCCTCATCGTCAAGGGCACCACTGCGCACAAGAGCCGCCTCGCCTCGGTCGCCGACATCGCCCGGGAGGCGGCCGAGCAGACCGGCGCCGACGTGAGGGTGTGGGACCTGGTGGACTCGCCGCTGCCGGTGATGTCGCTGACCGATCCTCGCCAGCGGCGGCTCCCCGAGGTCGTGCAGGTGCGCGAGGCGGCGGCCGAGGCCGACGGCTTCGTGCTCATCACCCCCGAGTACCATGGCAACATGAGCGGGGCCCTCAAGAACTGGTTCGACTTCCTCTACCTCGAGCTGGCGGGCAAGTTTGCCGGCGTGCTCGCGGTGACGGGAGGAGGCAGCGGCGACATGTCGATCATGTCGGTGAAGAACAGCTTCAATTGGTGCCATGGCTTCACCCTGCCCTTTCATGCGGCCGCCCGCCCCGAAGACTTCGACGGCAACGTGGTGACCAACAACCGGGTGATCGAGCGCATCCGCCGGGTCGCCTCCGATGTGGTCCGCTACGCGCCGCTCATCCGCCAAACATTCGAATCGGCGCGGGCCGACGGCGACGACTGGCGCACCGGGGTGGCGGGGATCCACGCCAAGAAGGGATAGCGAGCCTCGGCGATATACCTAGCTCAATACTCGGTGCGCACGAGCGTGGCCTCGTACTGCACCGGAAACTCCTCGGTCTCGGTGTCCACCGAGCCGGTCACCACCACCGCTCGCCCGTCGAGATCGTCGAGCGTATACGCCAAGGAGAACCCCACGGGCAGGTTCGCCACCTCGAGGAGGTCGGTCTGTTGGGAGCAGATCAGCGGAATGCTGTCGCCAAAATAGCGCACGGTCGCATAGGGCTCGCCGGTGTTCGCGTCTTCGATCTCGACCCGCACGTACTCCAGCTCGGTGATTCCGATGTCGTCGATCGTCACGTCGAGCTCGGCGAATACCCCACCCTGCGGCGGCGGGAAGACCTCCACCTCGCGCCCGGTCGCCAGATCGATCGGGGCGCGACGGTTGGACAGGGTGAGCACGGGTACCCCAGAGCCCGAACACGGCTCCGCGGGAGGATCGGCGGGGCACCCCCCGAGCGCCAGCGCTCCCAGGCTCGGTCCGAGCTGGTGGATGAGCATGCGAGCGGTGATCATGGCGTCATGGAGCGTCGGGGCTCGCGACCAGCCGCCCCGCTACCAGAGACTGTCGCACGAAGTCGATGACCCCGGGACCCACATCGGAGGCGGGCAGCTCGCACGCCGAGGCATAGCGCTCGATGAGCGTGGCCACGGTCTTCGGCTCGCGCAGCTGCTCGACGAGCAACGCGGCGGCGTCGCTGAGCTCTTGATCGCCCCCCCGACCGGGAGGGAGCCGCAGGATCAGCCGCGCCTCGGAGCCGTCGAGGGCTTGCTCTTGCACCAGCCACGCGTCGGCGGGCATGCCCACCGTGGTGGTGCGCAGCTTTGGCTCGGGCTGAGACGCGGTGGCGACCGCCCTCCAGGTTTGCGCCACGATCTGCGCGTCGATCCCGGCCAGCGAAGGGCGCTCGATCGTCACCGACAGCCCCGGTGTCTGGCGTCGCAGCACGGCCAGCGCATGCTCGCAGCGCTCGATCCCCTGGGCGCTCGAGTGAGCCCGATACCGCCATGCGGCCTCGGCATACGCAGGGCCGAGCTCGGGGTGGCTATTGGCTGCGTAGCCTATCGCCTGGAGATCGGGCGAATTGCCGGGCGTCACGAACACCAGCTGCTGCACGTCGTCGTCGGCGTGGGCGTCTTGCAGGCGCCGCCACAGCGGGGCGTCTTGGCGCACGGGGCTATCGAAGAGGATCCGTGCCTCGCCCTCGGGGGCCAGCACGCTCGGGAGCTCGCCGACCAGGCGCAGGGCCAGCTCGTCGCCCATGGCTCCGCCGTGGAGGTAGGTGGTGGCCTCGATGTCGGGCGGCTTGAGCACGAAGGGGGGCTGCGCGAGGACGAGATCGAACTGGCGACCTTGCACCGGGGCGGTCAGATCCCCGGTGTGGAGCTCGAGCGCCAGCTCGTTGAGCGCCGCATTGAGGCGACTCCACGATGCCGCGCGGGGGTGTAGGTCTACGCCCACCACCTCGGTGGCGCCCCGCGCCGCGGCCACCAGGGCCAGCGAGCCCGCGCCGCAGCCCACATCGAGCACGCGTGGACCGGGGGTCGAGCCGATCATACGCGCCAGCTGTTGGGTGGTGGCTCCGGGGCCCATCACCGGATCTTCGGCGTGCATCTCGTCCGAAGCGATGAACAGGTCGAGGAAGGGCATTAGCCGTAGTCCGCCGCGCCAGCCCTCCGTCGTCTCGCGCAAGGCGCCCGTGCGGGCGAGGCCTTGGGTCAGCGCCGGGTCGAGCGCGGTGTGCAACACGTCGGACGGGACGGTGTCGCCATAGGCCCATAGGCGGGCGAGCACGGCGGCCGGGCGGGCTTGCTCGCGGAGCCACCCACGCACCAACGGGAGGCGGATCGCATCGAGCATGCGGGGGGCGATCGCCTCGCACTCCGCCATGAATGCCTCGTCGAACGATGCGTCTCGCAGAGCCGACCGCCACGGCCCCAAGAGCGCCTCGTCGAAGCCGTCGGGATCAAAGGAATCGACCATGCGCGCGGCAAGGGTAGCGTGACTTTCGCTGCTTTAGAGCACACGCGGTCGTTGATCCATCGGTTGATCCATCGGTTGACGCCATCGGGTACCCTGGTCGCATGCTAGAGGCGCGAATGCTGGGGCTCGTGGTGATGCTGGGGCTCGGTTGCTCGTCCGAAGGTGACGAGCCCTCGTCGTTGCGGATCCGCGACAGCACCGGCGCCGGGTTCGACTGGGTATGCCACGCCGAAGGGTGCGAGGTAGAGGCGGTAGAGGGCTCGCCGCCGCTGCCGGCCTGTGCGCCAGGGCTGATGCCGGCGTTCTTGGGCAATCCGGGGCGGTTTTTCATGGTGCGCGGGACCTGTGTGATGGGCGACGGAGCCGACGAGCTGGTCGACGAGCGGATCCTGGCCTGCGATCTCGACGACGATTGCCCCGAGACCTTCGAAGGGGATGCGTACGAGTGTCGGGCAGGTTTGTGCCAAAGCGCTGATCACGAGACGTATCCACCCGAGGCGGTGCCCTCGTGGGCGGAGATCTTTCGCCTGTGCCGCGCCGAGTCGGACTGGTACTCGCCCTTGGAGATGGGGCTGTTCGACCAAGTGGACGCCGCCTGCCCAGAAGGGCGGGAAGAGGCGTGCCAGGAGGTCCCGGCCGAGTGCGCGCAGCCGTGAGCGCTTGGCTTCGTGAGTCGAGGGTGGAGTACGACGAGGGGGGCAGCCGTGAGCTCCCGCCCGTGTCGTTGACACCCCGACGCTCGCCTCGTCTAATCTCCCCGTGGCGCGCTCCCTTTTCGCTCGAGACGAATCCAGGCAACGCTTCGGGGCCGCGGTTCAGGCCGTCGAGTCTCGCTCGTGTGCCGAGGTCGTAGTCGCCATCCGCCCATGGTCGGCCAGCTGGGCCGGCCCCGATTGCACCATGGGCGCCGTGGTGGCCTACCTGGCCTTGCTGTACACCCTTTATGCGCCGCAGATCTTCGGCTTGCTGTGGATCGCGCTCATGGTTCCGGCGGCGTTCGGGGTGGGCTTCTTCCTCTCTCGTTTGCTTCCTCCCCTTCGCATGGCGCTGGCCGGTGCCACTGGGGTCGGCGCGGCGGTGCGGCAGGGAGCTCGGGCCTGCTTTATGGAGCTGGGGGTCAGCGCGACTCGGGAGCGCTCGGGGATCCTCGTGTACGTCTCGCTCGCCGAGCGCCGCTGTGTGGTCGTTCCCGATGTCGGGGTGTTGGCGCATGTGCCCGAGTCCGACTGGAACCGAGCGGTGAACGCCATCGAGTCCACCGTCTCCACCCACGGTATAGGTGCGCCCGGTCTCGCGGCCTTGTGTACGGCGGTCGAGGCTCTCGGTGACGTCCTCGAAGCGCCCATGCCCCGGCGCGAGGACGACATCAACGAGCTGGAGGACGTGGCATGAACGGCGGATGGCGCAAGCTCGGCGCGGGTGTGGTGCTCGCCGTGCCCCTCAGCCTCGGTGCGGTTGCCACGGCTCACGCCACGCTGGAGCGCCCCGGCGGAGGCTCGTCGTTCAGCGGCGGCGGCGGCGGTGGATTCAGCGGTGGCGGCGGTGGGTGGAGCGGTGGCGGAGGCAGCAGCTGGAGCAGCGGTAGCAGCTGGAGCAGCGGTAGCAGCAGCTACGGCGGTGGTGGCGGTGGTGACATCGGCGGGTTCGGCTTTGCGTTGATGATCGGCGTCGGCCTGGTGATCTTCGTGGGCTCGGTCATCAACGAGGCCTCCAAGAATGACGGCTGGAGCAGCTCCGGGGTCGACGCGATCGACTACAGCACCTTGTTCGACCACAGCTCGCGCCCGGGCCGGCCGTTCAGGCCCCGGCCGATCGATCTTTCGCCGATCCGCACGCGCGACCCCAACTTCTCGCAGATCCTGCTCGAGGATTTTCTGTACGAGCTCTACACCCGGGCCCAAGAGGCTCGCGGCAGCATCGAAGACCTCGATCTGCTGGCGCCCTACATCGGCGAAAAAACCCGCAAGAAGCTGCTGACCCGTGGTCGTCGCAAGGTCTTGGCGGTGGCCGGGGTCATCGTGGGCGCCATGCGGGTGATCAAGTTCGAGCAACGAGACGGCTGGGACGCGATCGAGGTCGAATACGAGACCAACTACACCGAGACGTATCCCAGCGAGCAGGGCCAGGGTCGCCTGGGTTTCTATGCCAAGGAGCGGTGGCACTTCGTGCGCCGGCGGAACGTCAAGAGCCGCGAGCCCGGGCAGACTCGCGGGTGGGGCTGTCCCAACTGTGGCGCGCCGGTCGAGCACAGCCAGCACGACGCGTGCAGCCACTGCGGCAGCAAGTACAGCACCGGTGAGTTCGACTGGCTGTGCAACGGGCTCCGGTTGGACCGCGAGGAGACCCGGGGTCCAGCGCTGACCGGCTACTCCGAGGAGGTGGGCACCTTCGATCCCACCGTGGTCGACCGACGCCGTGACCAGCGCTTGGCCCGGCTGAAGGAGCGCGATCCGGAGTTCGACCAAGCCGCCTTCTCCGCTCGCGTGGAAATGATCTACCACGAGCTCAACGCGGCCTGGAGCAGCCTGAAGTGGGAGGACGCCAAGCCCTTCCTCAGCGATCGACTGTGGCTGTCGTGGCGCTACTGGATCCACGCCTACGAGGAGCAGAACCTCCAGAACCTGATGCTCGGCGCCCGGGTCGACCGGCAGGAGATCGCCAAGGTCGCCAGCGATCCCTTCTTCGACTCGATCACCGTTCGGGTGTGGGGCTCGGCTGTCGACCAGACGATCCATCGCGAGACGGGGGCCGTGGTGGGCGGCAATCCCCACGCGCACCGCGACTACAGCGAGTACTGGACCTTCATCCGCTCAGCCAAGCGCACGGGCAAGGCATCGGCCGACAAGAACTGCCCCAGCTGCGGTGCGCCCCTGAAGATCAATATGGCCGGCAACTGCGAGTTCTGCGGCGTCAAGGTCACCAGCGGCGAATTCGACTGGGTACTGAGCAAGGTCGAGCAAGACGAGGCCTACAACGGCTGAGCAAGACGAGGTCGCTCCGCTGGCCGTTCAATCGGGCCCTCCTGAATGCCGCATGCGCAAGACCGAGGCCGGGCGCGACGCAGTCGCGCATCCCGAGCCGGCCCTCGGCATATATAATTCAGCCGCCCAGCACCACGTAGCCGACGCTCGCCGCGACCAGGGCGGCGGCCACGAGCACGAACCAGGCGACCGGCGATAGCCCCGCGGCGGCGGGCTCAATGCCGGTGGCATGGGGCTCGGTCCGGGTACGGCTGGGCTTGACCTTGTTGCGACCGGTCTTGAAACGACCGGTCTTGTTGCGGCCGGTCTTGGTGACCGATGCCGGCTCGGGCACCTCGCCCCCTTCGAGGCCCTTGTCGAGCGCCTCGGCCATCTCGCGCATCGAGTCGTAGCGGTCGTCGGGGTTCTTGCGCAGGCTCCGGAGGATGATGGTGTCGAGCCACTTGGGCACTCTCGCGGCCACCGGCGCCACCTCGCTGGGCGGATCGGGGTCGTCGTTGAGCTGCTTGTAGATCACGTCGTACTCGTTGGCGCCCTCGAAGGGCGGGCGCCCGGTGAGCAGCGCGTAGGCGCTGGCTCCCAGCGAGTAGATGTCGGCGCGGTGGTCAACGTGCTTACCCATGGCCTGCTCGGGAGCCATGAAGTCCGGCGTACCCATCACCACGCCCGTCTGGGTGACGATGCTGTCTTGTGGGTTGGCGAGCCGGGCGATGCCGAAGTCGAGGATCTTGATGAAATCGGGATCGCCGCCGAATTCCACCCGAAAGAAGTTCGCCGGCTTGACGTCGCGATGGATGATCCCCACGTCGTGGGCGGCCTGGAGGGCTTCACATAGCTGCTGCAGGATGTGCACCACCCGTTTCCAGGGCAGGTACTTCTCTTTTTTGAGCGCGGCCGAGAGATCCTCGCCCTCGAGGTTCTCCATCACGAAGTAGACCGAGCCGGTCTCGGTGGTGCCGAAATCGGTCACGTCGACGATGTGCTTGGAGCCGATCTGGGTGGCCGAGCGAGCCTCGCGGCGGAACCGACTGACCGCTTCGGGCAGCCGACACAGCGAGGGGCGCAGCACCTTGATGGCCACCTTCTTGCCGATCTCCACGTGCTCGGCCAGGAACACCCAGCCCATCGCGCCCTCGCCGATCCGGTGCAGGAGCTTGTAACGGTCGGCGAGCACGCTGCCCACGAGCATGTCGGCCATCGAGCTGGCCTTGGACCGGACTCGATTGCGCTTGGTCGGCGCGTCCGGTCGACCCCCGACAGGCCCCGGCTGGCCCTTGGGGGCTGCATCGGCGGAGGCATTCGGCGGCGTGGTGTCCGTCATTGGAACCGGTCCTTCTCGTATCACGCTTCGGGGCCAATCTCCATGTGCCTCAACGCCGTCCGAGCGCGCTCGTGGCGGTCGTGGTAGCGTCCCGCCGCAATTTTCCGCACTTGGCGCGCGCGCGCCCCCAAGGAGAGCAACCGATGACCATCAAGGTTGGAGACAAGATTCCCGAGGTCACCCTCAAGCGGCTGACCGCCGAAGGCTTGGGCGAGGTCAATACGGCCGAGCTGTTCAAGGGCCGCACGGTGGTGCTGTTCTCGGTGCCTGGCGCCTACACCCCCACCTGCTCCAAGGAGCACCTGCCTGGGTTCGTCTCCCAGGCCGACGAGATCAAGGCCAAGGGTGTCGACGAGATCGTCTGCCTGGCGGTCAACGATCCCTTCGTGATGCAGGCGTGGGGCAACGAACAAGGGGCCGAGGGCAAGGTCACCATGTTGCCCGATTGGGATGGCGCGTTCACCTCCCAGCTGGGCCTGACCCAAGACATCTCGGTCGCCGGCCTGGGCGTTCGCGGAAAGCGCTTCGCGATGCGCATCAAGGACGGCGTGGTGGAGTCGCTCGATATCGAGGAAGGCCGGGACGTCACCGTGAGCGGTGCCGCCCAATGCCTGGTCAACCTGGGCTGATCACAGTAAAGGAAGCCCCGATGGCATTGCACCGACGCGAACTATTGCTGGTGGGCGCGGGTTTGGTGGCCGCCAAGGCGACCGCCGCCACCCTGGCCTGCGCAAAGGAGAGCACCATGGAAGAAGACGACAAGAAGCCGGCTGCTGGCACCAAGCCCGCGGGTGCCAAGCCCGCCGACAAGGCGCCCGCCGAGACCAAGGCCGCCGGCGATCCCCATGCCGGTCACGGAGGTGGGGACGAGGCTTCGAGCGGACCGGATCATGCCAGCTTCGTCGCTGCGCTGGCCGACTGCACCGAGAAGGGCCAGGTTTGCCTTCAGCACTGCATCACGCTGCTGTCCAAGGGCGAAACGTCCATGGCCGAGTGTGCGGCGGCGGTCAACGACATGATGTCGATCTGCCAGGGAATGGGTGCGTTGGCGTTGAGCAAGTCCAAGCACCTTCAGGCGGCCGCCAAGCTCTGCCACGATCTGTGCTCCGATTGCGCCGCGGCCTGCAAGCCGCATGTCGCCCATCATGCCTCGTGCAAAGCCTGCGCGGAGGCGTGCGAAGCTACGATGGCCGAGGCCAGCAAGCTGGTCTGATCCCGAACGACCCGGCAGCGGCGGGCCCCGCGGAACTCCGGGGCTCGGTGAATCTCGGGTCGTCGCGCTGATCGTCTCTCGCGATCGACCCCGTCGATCGGTCCTGTCGATCGGTTTCATCGATCGGCTCCGTCTGATCGGTTCCGGCGAGTCGGCTCGGTCGAGTCGGCTCGTGGTGGGGCGGGGGCCGTGGTACGGTCGCTGCCTCGTGAGTTACGTCGTCCTGGCGCGCAAGTATCGGCCGATGCGTTTTGCCGACATGGTCGGGCAGGAGCACATCGGCCGCACCTTGGGCAATGCCATCAAGCAAGACCGGGTGCACCACGCGTATCTGTTCTCGGGAGCGCGGGGCCTGGGCAAGACCACTACCGCGCGGATCTTTGCCAAGGGCCTGGTGTGTGAGCAGGGGCCCACGCCCGAGCCGTGCAATGTGTGCTCCGAGTGCGTGGCCGTCAGCGAGGGTCGCTCGGTCGACGTGATGGAGATCGACGGCGCGAGCAACAACTCGGTCGACAACATTCGCAACCTTCGCGAGCAGGTCAACTACCTGCCTCAGACTGCGCGTCGCAAGGTCTACATCATCGACGAGGTCCACATGCTGACCACGTCGGCCTTCAATGCGCTGCTCAAGACGCTCGAGGAGCCGCCGTCGCACGTCAACTTCGTATTCGCGACCACCGAGCCGCAAAAAGTGCTGCCCACGATCCTGTCGCGGGTCAACCGGCTCGATTTCAAGCGCGTCGCTCCCGGCGTTCTGGTGGGTTATCTGCGCTCGATCCTTGAGCGTGAGGGGCTGGCTGTAGAAGAAGGTGGGCTACGGATCGTCGCCCGGGCGGGCGGGGGCTCGGTGCGCGACGCCCTGACGTTGCTCGACCAGGTGATCGCCTTCGCCGAGGATTCCTCCAACGTGGGCGAGGACGAGGTCCGGCGCCTGCTCGGTCAAGCCGATGCCGGGGCGTTGCTCGGGCTGCTAGATGCGATCTTGCGGCGCGATCCCACCGAGACCATCAAGCGCTTCGATGAGTTGATGGTCGCGGGCAACGATCTCAGCGTGCTGAGCCTGCAGGTCCTGGAGCTGCTGCGTGATCTGACGTTGGTGAAAGTCTGTAACACTCCGCAGGTGCTGCCCGACGCCACCGAGACCGAGCTCGAGCAGCGTCGTGCTCTGGTGGCCGGTGTCTCCGCCACCCACCTGGGGCAGCTGTTCGACCGATTCTCGCGGGTGATCGATCGTCTGCCGCAGTCGCGGACGCAGCGGTTGCTGGTCGAGATGGGGCTGCTCGATCTGGCGTGTGCCGAGCCGGTGATGCCCTTGGGCGATCTGGTCGATCAGCTGCATGCGATGAGTCGGGGTGCGCCGCCGCCTTCCGGCGGGAGTGGCGGTCGTGGAGGGGCGCGGGCCACCGGGGGGGATAGAGGCCATGATCGAGGTGGTCGAGGTGGTCGAGATGGCCGAGGCGGCCGAGATGGCCGAGGCGGCCCGGGGCTGCGAGTGGGTTCGGCCGAGTCGGATCGGTTCGTCCCGCCCGAGCCTCCGCCTTTCGAGAGCCGCTCGTCGTCTTCACCCGAGCCTCCGTCCTTCGACAGCCGCCCTTCGCCTCCGCCCGAGCCTCCGTCCTCGGGGCCTTTCTTCTCGGGTCACCCACCGCGGTCGTCCCGACCCACTCCGTCGTTCGAGGCGGGGCCTCCGCTGGACAGGCCGGAGCCGCCCCCTCATGGCGAGGCACCACGGGGACCGTCGTTCGAGGCAGGCCCGCCGGGGCGGCCTCCTCATGGTGAGGCGCCGCGGGGACCGTCGTTCGAGGCAGGCCCACCGGGGCGGCCGGAGCCGCCTCCTCATGGCGAGGGACCGCGGGGACCGAGGTCGTCGTTCGAGGCAGGTCCACCGGAGCGGCCGGAGCCGCCTCCTCATGGTGAGGGACCGCGGGGACCGTCGTTCGAGGCAGGCCCGCCGGGGCGGCCGGAGCCTCCTTTCGATGGTGAGCCGCTGTCGAGACCGGGTTCGGCATCGTTTGGGGCCGAGCCGTCAGGTAGGCCGGAGCCTCCGCCCTACGGTGAGCTCCCTTCGGTGGACGAGTCCCGATTCGTTCCGAGCTCCGTGCCTGTCTTCGAGGATGCTGCGCCACCGCTCGAACCCGCGGGCGCTCACGCGAGTGGGTCGACGGCGCTGCCCGACTCCGTTCCGCGGACGACGAGCCCTTCCCCGAGCGGCCGACCGCCATCCTCCGTATCGACGACCCCTCCCGCCGCCGCTGCGCCCGAGGTCAACAGCTTCACGGCGAAGCTGATGAGCATGGGCCTGGAGGGCGGCATGGTCATCGACGACGAGGGGGCGACCGAGCGTCCTCGTTCGACACGATCGACCGAACCTGCGACCGATCCCGCCGTCGAGCCGGTCGCCAGCCCTTCCGCCGATCGGCCGAGGGTCGGCACGTCCGAGGTCGCCCGTGCCGCCGATGCAGCGTCTTGCGCGCCACAGCCCTCCGAGATCCGCACCGGAGCGGGCCCGTGCCTACCCCCGCCCCCCACCGACCGCGTGATCCCTTGGGAAGCGATGACCCCTTTCGAGGCCTGGGAACGCCTCGTCGAGCGGATCCGCGAGGTCGACGACTTCCTGGCCGCCGTGCTGAGCGATGTGGGCCTGATGCGCCTGGCCGACGGTGTCTTGCGGGTCGCGGCGCCCCGTGGGAATTTTTCGTACACCGAGCTGGCCCGCCCCCAGATGCGGGCTCAGGTCGAGCAGGCTACCCGCGACCACCTGGGCATGCCGTTTACGGTCGAGTTGGTCGAAGGCGCTCCGGTGCTGCCGGATCTTCCCAGCCTGGGGCTGGTGGCCCAGCAGCGCCGGGCCGAGCATCAGGCGGCCGTCGAAGCGGAGGCGCGCGCCAATCCGGGCATTTTGTCCTTGCTGCGCACCTTTGACGGGACACTCACCGCCACCAAGCCGCTCCAGGAGCCTTGAACGGGGTCCGGTGCGACCGCTGAGCGCGGCGGGTCGCCTCGCCGCTGTCGTGCGCTATTCTCCGTCGCTATGAGCGAGTTCGACATCGGCGCGATGATGGGTCAGGTCCAGCAAATGCAGGAGCAGATGGCTCAGATGCAGCAAGAGCTGGACAACGTCGTCGTCGAGGGGGCGGCGGGTGGTGGCATGGTCAAGGTCAAGGCGACCGCGGGGCTGCGGATCCAGTCGGTGGAGATCGACGATGCGGTCATGGGCGAGGATCGCGACATGCTGCAAGATCTGATCACCGCGGCGGTCAACGCCGCGCTAGAGAAGGCCCGAGAGACCGCGGGTCAGCAGGCGCAGGAGCGCATGAGCTCGATGCTGCCGCCGGGGCTGGCGGGGCAGATCCCCGGCCTCTAGATTCACTCCGTGAGCTTTCCGTGAGCCGCTCGGGACACGACGGATGGTCCGACGGGACCGGCGACACCGCGGGTGATCCCACTCTCGGCGGCGATCCTTTGCGTCGTCTCTCGGGTCTGTTGGCTCGGTTGCCTGGTATCGGTGACAAGTCGGCCATGCGCTTGGCGTTGGCCATGGTCAAGGCCAAGCCCGACTACCTACGGGCCTTGGCGCAGGCCATCGAGGGGGTCCACGCCCAGCTCAAGCAGTGCCAGGTCTGCTGTGACTTCACCGCTGAGGAGATCTGCGCGCGTTGCTGCGATGCCCGGCGCGACCACACCACGATCTGTGTGGTATCGCAGCCTCAGGACCGGATGGCCATCGAGCGTACCGGCGTCTTTCGTGGTCTCTATCACGTCCTCCACGGAGTGCTCGACCCGCTTGGCGGAGTGGGTCCGGGCGATCTGCGGATCGACGCGCTGCTGGCCCGGCTGCGCGACGATCCCGAGCGTCCGGCGGTCGAGGAGATCATCGTGGCCACCAGTCCCAACGTGGAGGGGGACGCGACCGCCCTCTACTTGTCCAAGCTGATCGGCCCCCTGGGCGTTCGGGTCAGCCGGATCGCGTCGGGCGTGGCGGTGGGTGGCGAGCTCGAGTACGCCGACGTCACCACGTTGCATCGGGCTCTCGAAGACCGTCGCCGCCTGTGATCTTGCCGCGAGGTGGACGGTCGCGGTCGAGGCCAACCGGGTGTGCGTTTGGGTGACCGGTGGTGGCCGAGTCGCGACCGAGGCGGGCCGGGTGGGGCGTTGGGTCGCCGGCCGTGGCTGGGTGACCGGTGGTGGCCCGGCCATCGGTGGGGGACGGATGGGGTACTGGATGGGAGGTCAGGTGGGAGGCCAGGTGGGGAGCCCGTTGGGGTGGGAGGCCAGGTGAAAACTAGTCCCGCGGTCGCAATTTCGGGCCTAAAGTGGCGAACGGCGGCCTTCAGGGGGGTCTGCACCGACCTGGGCCGGTGTCCCGTGGGGGGGGTTGGGGGCCGTGGACTTGCCTCATCGAGTCTGCTAGCTTGGGCCGGCTTCAGCCCCTCCTGCCCTCTTCCAACACCACCGGGCAGGGCACCGCGTGCACCCCACCCTGGCCAGGGCGGGTCGAGCGTCGCCTCTTTGGCTCTCAGGAGTTTCCCCTTGACCAATCTCAGCGCTCAGCTCGTCATGTACGAGCAAGAAGTGAGCCGGATCCAGGCCGTGGCCGACCGCCTCCAGCAGGACTCGCGTGCACGAGCGATCCTGGTGGTCGACAAGAACGGTCAGCTCATTGCTGCCTCGGGTTCCGCTCAGGAGCTGGACACGACCTCTCTGAGCTCGCTGGTCGCCGGCAACGTTGCCGCGACGGGCGGCATCGCCAAGCTCATCGAGGAGGACGAGTTCACCGGGCAGTTCCACGAGGGCAAGGGCATCAGCGTCCACATGACCATCGTGGGGCGTCGCGTGATCCTCGTGGTGCTGTTCGACAAGAACACCACCCATGGTCTAGTACGCCTCCGGGTCAAGAAAGCCAGCGTCGAACTCGAGGCGATCCTCGAAGACGTGATGAAGAAGGCGGAGACTCCCCAGGTCAACGTCTTCGCCGAGATCACCGACGCGGACATCGACAACCTCTTCAACGACTAGTCGCCGCCCGCTCTGGTTCCGGCGCCCGAGGTCCGCCCCGTGTCGTTCATCAACTACAGCTCCCGCGAGATCAATTGCAAGCTGGTCTATTACGGCCCGGGTCTGTGCGGCAAGACCACGAACCTTCAGTACATCTACAACAAGACCAAGGCCGACGCGAAGGGCAAGATGATCTCGCTTGCCACCGAGACCGAGCGGACCTTGTTCTTCGACTTCCTGCCGCTGTCCCTCGGTGAGATCCGCGGGTTTCGAACCCGCTTCCACCTCTACACGGTGCCAGGCCAGGTGTTCTACGACGCTAGCCGTAAGCTGATCCTCAAGGGGGTCGACGGCGTGTGCTTCGTGGCGGACTCGCAGCTCGAGCGTATGGAGGCCAACATCGAGAGCCTCGAGAACCTGCGCGAGAACCTGACCGAGCAGGGGTACGACCTCGACAAGCTGCCGTACTGCGTGCAGTACAATAAGCGTGACCTGCCGGGGGTGGTTCCGGTGGAGGAGCTGTCCGAGGTTCTCAATCCTACGCGGGTGCCCGAGTTCGAGGCGGTGGCGGTGACTGGGGTTGGGGTGTTCGATACGCTCAAGGCGTTGGCCAAGCAGGTGCTCACGGAGCTGCGCAAGGGCAGCTAGCGTGGCGCGAGGCTGAATGGTTGGCGCATGAGCGAGCGGCTGGGTGTCGCTCGGGCGGCTTAGTGACGCGTGAGTGGCTCACGCGTCGCTCGGGCGGCTGGGCAGTGGGTGAGCGGTTGAGCAGTGGTGAGCGGCGGGTGAGCGGCTCACGCGTCGCTTGGGCGGGCGAGCGGTTGAGCGTCGCTCGGGTGGGTGAGCGGCTGAGCAGTGCTGGTCGTTCGTGTTGGGTGTGGCGGGTGTTGATAGAGCTTGGCGCGGTGCGTGGCGGTTCCGGCGGGGGGCGCCTTTCGCAGAGTCATTATTTCCCCCCGTGCTCAAACAGTGGTTACGCGCCCGATACAGCACAGCTCGAGACGCACGAGCCGGTAGGTCGACGCCCTTCATGGGGAGCGCTCCCAAAACTGCGCGCGGGCGGAAATAATGACTCTACGAGCGGCGCTGCTTGGAGCGGAATGATGGTGCCCGCTACGAGCAGGAGGGACACTGGCGCCAGAGCGCTGGGAGCATGAGAACCAAGAGCAGTGCCGAATCTTGACCGCGGGCAACGGATCAACGAGCTCGATCAAGCGTCCTCGTTTCTGAAGTCTCGCGGCGTTCGGTGTTCGTGGCAGGCATGCTGCCGCTCCAAACAGCGCCGCTCGTACGTCGCTATTTGTCCGCCGTGCTGTCGCCAGGGTAGCTCCTGCTCGTAGCGGGCATCGTCATTTCGTTTCAAGCAGCGCCGCTCGTGCGTCGCCATTTGTCCGCCGTGCTATCGCCAGGGTAGCTTCTGCTCGTAGCGGGCATCGTCATTTTCGTTTCAAGCAGCGCCGTTCGTACGTCGCCATTTGTCCGCCGTGCTGTCGCCAGGGTAGCTCCTGCTCGTAGCGGGCATCGTCGTTTCGTTTCAAGCAGCGCCGCTCGTAGAGTCATTATTTCCGCCCGCGCGCAGTTTTGGGAGCGCTCCCCATGAAGGGTGTCGACCTACCGGCTCGTGCGTCTCGAGCTGTGCTGCATCGGGCGCGTAACCACTGTTTGAGCACGGGGGGAAATAATGACTCTGCGAAAGGCGCCCCCCGCCGGAACCGCCACGCACCGCACCAAGCTCTCCCAACCTAACGCCACCCTCAGAACAATTCCCTCACGCAAAGTGGTCACCACCACCATCCTGTGAGCAGATCTGGTCATTGGTGCTCACATGTAACACACGCGCATCATGTTCTCAGCTCGAACGCTTCGATCTTTCAGCACTCACCACCACCACAAGAGCTCCGATTCGCATCAATTGACGAGATCTCCCGACCCTTCCTTACGGAGCAGACCCGCTATGCTGACCAAGCGCTCGGAATCGCATGACGCTTCACTCCCCCCCCGCTCATGTCGCCGCAAACCCGACACTGAGCCACTCCTCGACGAGCTCATCCAGCAAGCTCTACAGCGCATCGTTACGATCGTGGGCCGAGTTGTCACTTCCACGTCCCGACTCGGTTTCGGGCCTGTTCCCCGCCTTCGACGCACACCCACCCCCCCTAGCTCGCAGCGGCCTACGCCTGCGCCGAGCGGTGCTGCTGACGGTCGTCCTCGGCACGGTGAGCCTGCTGGCCTATGCATCGTGGCAATGGATGTCGTGGCAACGTTCGGCCCAGGCTCGGGCGGTGAATCCGGTCAACTCCTCGTCACACGCGAACATTCGGTGAGGATACCGTCGACTTCCGCACCGCCCGATCTCTCGATGCACTGAGCCGCGAGTCGTCGATGTAAGCACCATCACTTTGTGAGTGCCGTCTTCGACGAGGCCTCGGCGTTCATCGACGGGGCATTGTGCCTCGTTCGACGAATTTGGCCCAGCAAGTCCAGAGCAAAGGCACCAATGGCGCTTGCTCTGGCCACCGGACCGTGCATAGCTTCAGGCCTTGGATGAGCCGAGCATCACCGCTGCTCGTGCGCGAGCAGGCTCGTGACTCACCCAAGCACTGCACCCACCACCGGAGGACCACCATGATTCGAAGAACCCTCAGCCTGACCATCGGCTTGGTCATGGCCCTGCCCGCCTTGTCCTCGGCCGCCGAACCCGAGGCCGCCGCGGACGAGGCGAACGTCGAAGTCACCGAGCAAGAGGCGCTCGAAGACGACATCCTACTCGCGATCGATCTGCCGATCCTCGTCGCGGATGCCCACGACGCCGGCGTCGAAGACGAAGACCTCGAGCAGGTCGTCAACCTCGCGGCCGAGGCCGGTCTAAGCCCCGGCACCACCGCGGAGATGATCGAAGCCGAGACCGAGACCACCAAGGACAAGGGCAAGCGCAAGGGCCTGTCCATCTTCGTGCGTCGGCAGATGGCCAAGGGCGTGCCCCCCAAGGAGATCGCCAAGAAGATCCGCGAGCGCGAGGAAAAGCTCGAAGAGATGACCCCCGAGGAGCGAGCCGCCCTCGAAGACCGCATCGAGAAGCTCCGCGACAAAAACAAGAAGCACAAGAAGGCCCTCCAGGCCAAGCGCAAGGAGCTACGCGCGGCGGGCAAGGAGCTCAAGCTCGTCGCCAAGGAAGCCCACGATGCCCGCAAAGCCGCGCTGGCCGCCCGCCGGGATGATCTGGAGCAGGCACGCAAAGAGCATCGAAAGGCTCGCCGCGACCACCGAGGGGCCCGCGAGGACTCCATCGAGGCGCGTGAGGACCGACGCGAGGCCCGAGAAGACCTCAAGGAGGCCAAGGAAGATCTCGAGGCCGCGCAGACCCCTGAAGAACGGCGCGAGGCCCGAGAAGATCTCAAAGACGCAAAGAAGGACCTTCGAGACGCAAAGAAGGATCAGCGCGATGCCAACAAGGACCGCAAGGAGGCCAAGGAGGATCGCAAGGACGCCCGGAAGGAACACAAAGGGGCCAAGAAAGCCCACAAGGAGGCCAAGGAGGCCAAGAAGGGCGGCAAAGGCAAGGGTCCAGGTGGCAAAGGTCCAGGTGGCAAAGGACCCGGCAAGAAGGGATGAGGAGGGCTGAGCGATGACCATGCTGCGTACAACCCTGATCTCGGGCCTGATCGGCCTCTGTTTCGCTCTGAGCGCTTGCGACAAGGGCGATGCCAAGAGCAAGGACACCAAGACCGCGGCCGCGGGCAAGAGCGCCGCGGACAAGAGCGCCGCGGGCAAGAGCGCCGCGGACAAGAGCGCCGCGGGCAAGGACGCCGCGGGCAAGGACGCCGCGGGCAAGGCCAAGCCCGGCGACGAGTCCAAGAAGGCGCCCGAGCCCGAGGAGGACAAGTTCGATGATCGGGTGGTCAAGGCCGCGGAGCTGGCCGACAAGATCGAGGCCGATCCAGCCAAGGCCGACGAGATCCTGACCGCGGCCGGGATGGATCGCGCCTCGTTCGACTCGCTCCTTCACGAGGTGAGCACCCCCGAGCTGGCTGAGCAGTACCGGCTGGCCCGCGCTCGATCCGGAAGCTGAGCGAATTTTCGCTCGCTCCCAAGTGCCCACCCTGGGCTACTCGGGGCCGCCGAGCCCGTCTCGGAGCACGAGCCGAGGCGGGCCCCTAGTGCCTCGTGCCGGAAGTTCGAGTCGCTGCTTCAACCAACCGGTTGCACCAATTCGCCAACGAGCACGTCGTCAACCGGGCCAGACTGCGGCGAGCCCGCCGCTCGGTGCTGCTTGGGGCAAGACCGAGGCCGGGCGCGACGTAGTCGCGCATGCCGAGCCGGCCTCGGCATAGGTGGCGGCCGGGCGCGACGCAGTCGCGCATGCCGAGCCGGCCCGGGCATAGATAACGACCGGGCCGCGACGTAGTCGCGCATCCGCATCCCAATCTGGCGTCGGCCTAGATAGCGGCGGGACCCCTCGGGCTGCGTCATTACATGAGATTACATAGAATTACCTGTACAAGTAGTCTCGTAGGCGCAGGCTGGATCACCAAAAATCGCGGGACTAATCCGGCGTGTTTGGGGCGTTTGCCCCGGTTGGGCGTAAGGGCGGCCTTCGCCCGGCCCGTCGGCGATGCTACTCTTCGTGGGACTTGGAGATGCTATCGGTTCCGGTGGCTTCCGATACCGACCCACTCGTGGTCAGTAGCTTGGCCAAAGACTACGCCACCCGACTCGGTTTTCATCACCTGGCGGTGGCTCAGGTCGCGCTTGCAGCCGGCGAGCTGGCCAGCAATTGCTGGCGACATGGCGGTGGAGGCCGGGTCGAGCTGCGCTCGACCGACCACGGCATCGAGCTGCGGGCCATCGATCTCGGCCCCGGCATCGACGACGTATCCAACGCCATTGAAGATGGGGTCAGCCGCGGTCGACGACACAGCCCGGACACTCCGATCCGCGACAGCCTCGGAGCCGGCCTGGGATCGGTCCGCCGCCTGATGGACGAAGTCGAGGTTCGTACCCACCAACTGCTGGGGACGACCGTCATCGCGCGCAAGCGTCTGCTCGGAGCCGGATGAAGACCAAGGTTCTCGAGGTCCTCAGCCGTCACATGTCTCGGATGCACGCCGAGATGACGTTGCGGCGGGCGATCTCCAAGGTTGGCATCGACTCGCGACTCGAGGACGCCAGCGGATATCCACGCCTGGCGGCGACCCTCGAGTCCAGCCTGCGGCTGTTCGTCAACGACAGCGAGGTCGAGGGGGCGGTGGGCGAGCTACGAGAAGTGCTCTCGCCCGAGACCCCGTCGTCGGTGAAGGTCGAGCTGCGCTCCGAGGCCGACATGAGCGTGGCTCGCCAGGCCGCGCGCAACCTGGCCGAGAAAATGGGGGCGCGCAGCTTCGTGGCCCAAAAGTTCACCACCGCGGTCAGTGAACTGGCGCGGAACATCGTGCAATACGCCAAACAAGGCGAGCTGGAGCTGACCCCGCTGTCCGAGGGCATGCGCGGGCTCCGGGTGGTGGCGATCGATCAAGGCCCGGGCATCAACAACCTCGACGTGATCCTCGACGGCAAATACAAGAGCAAGACCGGCCTGGGCAAGGGAATCGTCGGTGTACGCCGGCTGATGGATCGCTTCGAGATCTCCAGCACGGCCGAAGGAACCCGCGTGGAAGCGGAGCTACATCTATGAGGTTCGAGCTCGCCCACCGCTCCCGGCCGTGTTCCGGCGAGACCCTCAACGGTGACGCCGTGTGGGTGGGCGAGTGGATCCACCGCCCAGTGTTCGCCGTGTTCGATGCGTCGGGTCACGGGCCCGAGGCACACGAGGCGGCTCAGCGCGCCTGCGAGGCGCTCGACCGCTGGGATGGCACGCTCAACATGCCGGCGCTCGCCGCTCGGCTCCACACCGAGCTCAAGGGGTCGCGTGGCTCAGCGGGCCTGGTCGCGGTGCTCGACGAGCAGATGCTCCGCGGCTTCGGTGTTGGCAATGTGGAGCTTCGCGCTCTGAACCGGACCATCTCGGCCCTGTTGACCCCCGGTGTGCTGGGCGTCCGCCTGCGCCGCCGCGTCCATGTCTTTGAGATCCCCTTGCGCGTGGGGGATCGTCTCATGACGTGCTCCGATGGAGTACGTGGCCGCATCGACCGCGAGTACCACGAAGGCTTGAGCCCCGCCGACTTGTGTGATTCGCTCTTACGTGACCATAGCCGCCCGCACGATGACGCGACCGTGCTCGTGGCCGATGTCCTCGACGACGACGTATGAGCGACAGCCGATCAACGATTCCCGTCCTCAAGATCTGGGATCAACTCCTCGTTGCCCTGCAGGGTGATGTCTCGGATCGTCAGGCCGACGAGCTGTCGCACTCGGTGCTGGCTCGGATCCGAGATGTCGACGTCACCGGGCTCATCCTCGACGTGACCGGTGTGCTCACCCTCGACTCGCACCTGTGTGCGGTGCTCGCCCGCATCGCTGCGTCCGCGCGGCTGATGGGTGTCCGCTCCGTACTCTGCGGCCTGACCCCCGAGGTGGTCATGACCCTCCAAGCGATGGACATCGAGCTCGACGAGATCGAGACCATGGGCACCATCGAGGAGGCGCTCGAGGCCGCCGGAATCCAGCATACCACCCAGGCATCCCGCGACTACGACCTCGACGAATTCTTCGGAGCAAAGTCATGAGCGCCGACGACGACCTGATCACCATCCCGCGCTCACGCCTGGAGTCCCTGATGTCCGCTGTCTCGGCGGCGTCGGTGGCGGCGTACGACGAGGCGCTCACCGAGGTGAAGGTCCAGGAAGAGGACGACTTCGGCGAGCTCGAGCACGTCGTCGCGCTGTTCATCGACGAGCTCCGCACCGCCGCCCAGCGCCGCGACGAGGCCATGAAGGCCATGACCGAGACGCGGGCCGCCCTCGAGGAGAAGCTCGACACGATCCGCCGCCAGCAGATCGCGATCCGCGACCTCTCCGCGCCCATCATCGACCTGTGGGAAGGGATCCTCACCCTGCCCATCGTCGGCACGGTCGACTCCCAGCGCGCCGTCGACATCACCGAGAAGCTGCTCCAGCGGATCGCCGACACCAACGCGGCCTGCGTCATCATCGATCTGACCGGCGTCGACGTGGTCGATACCATGACCGCCGACCACCTCATCAAGCTGGTCAAGTCGGCGCGGCTTTTGGGTACGTTCTGCGTGGTCACCGGCATAGGCCCCGAGATCGCGCGCACCCTGGTCGACCTGGGCGTAGAGCTCCACGAGCTCATCACCCTCAAGCGCTTGCGAGAAGGCTTGCAGGCTTGTCTCACTCACCTGCGCGAGCGGAGGAATCGGTCCGCCACGCAGTGGGCCCAGCCCCGCATCACGATCAAGAAGGACTGAGGACATTGTCTATGCCGAGGCCGGCTGGGGATGCGCGACTGCGTCGCGCCCGGCCTCGGTCTTGCTCGGGCGGGATATGTATGCCGAGATCGGCGGTCGTGTCGACCAAATGGCGGTGGATGGCCACGCTGGGGTTGGTGACGGCCCTGACGGTCGGTGGTTGTACGGATCGGTTGATCGTCGACCTCGACAGCAGCGCGGGAGGAGGCGCCACCGGAGGCGATACCGATGCTCTGGGGGAGACCGAGCTCGTCCCCGGTGAGACCGAAGACGTCGAGCCGGGCACCGCCTGCGAAGAGCCCAACGATTGCGGGAGCAACCAGACCTGCTTCGAGGGGGTCTGCGTAGGGGTGGGCATGCTGCGGGTCACCCTGTCGTGGTCGGTGGTGACCGATCTCGACCTGCACCTGTTCGTGCCCAACGGCGACTGGATCAGCTTCGAAAACCAGATCACCTCCTACGGCGAGCTCGACGTGGACGATTGCGTCTCCGGCTCGTGCGCCAACCCCAACGGGAGCCACGTAGAGAACATCTTCCTCGATGCCTCGGCGCCGCGCGGCGTATACGGGATCCAGGTGATCAACTTCGACGGTCGCGCGGCGGCCGACTACGTCATCGAAGTGGCCGGCGCCGTCTCCGACTCGGTCTCCGGTAGCCTTCCCGCCCAGGAATTCAGCCAGAGTATGGTCTACGAGATGGCCTGGTAGGCTGCTAGGACCGGTGTGGCTCGTTGCGCACATGCCGGTGACGATTCTGGCCCGGATCCTCCTGTAGTCCTGGTAAACTCGCCACCGATGCATCTTTGCGGTTGGCGGTGGGGGTCGTGGATCCTGCTGGGCTTGGTGGGTTGCACGCCGGTGGAGCCTGCGAACGCGCCCGTGCCCGAGACGGCGACCCCCGAGTGTACGGTTGTCCCCGACCGTAACGCACTGCCGGTGGTGACCACGATCCAGACGCGGGACCACGAGATCACCGTGCATGCGGGTGACAACGGGCTGCGGTTTACGGTAGCGCTGGCCGGGGGTGTGGTGCTGGGTCATCAGATCACCGAAGGGGAGTTCCAGCAGAGCTTTCCCGGCCTGCACCAGCGCTTTAGCTCCGCGTTCGCTGGCGACGAGGCATGGCTCGATGCGAGCGTGTCATCGCCATCGCACGCGCTTCGGTCGACGATTGACGCGCCGGGCGTGCGCTGAGCTCGGCTCGGTCTCCGCCGCATCCTCGGTCCCCGCCGCATCCTCGGTCCCCGCCGCATCATGGTGGGGCCAATCATGGTGGCAATAAGGGGCAATCGGCGGGGCTTGCGAGGGGCTGCGGGCCCCGCGGTCGCCTTGAACCACCGTGGCAAAAAGGGCACTGTGGCCTCTGAGCGTGGGGGTGGAGCGCAACAAGCGGACGGCGGAGGCTCTCCGAGAGCAGGAAACCCGTGAGGTCCTGCGAGCACCTAGCCTCGGCACCCTCGAAGACGCGGTGGACATCGGGCCGCCCGCGTCTCCCAACGACCCCGACCCCGAACGCCTGGGGCGCTATGAGATCGTACGGCGCCTGGGACAGGGCGCGATGGGGGTGGTTTATGAGGCGATCGACCCCCGGGCCCGCAGTCCGCTGGCCATCAAGTCGGTGAGCCGGCTGAGCCCCGAGGCGCTCTATCGCTTCAAGCAGGAGTTTCGCGCGCTCGCTCGCTTCCAGCACCCCAACGTCGTTTCGCTCTACGAGCTCCATCTCGAAGACAACCGCCTGTTCTTCACGATGGAGCTGGTCCGCGGGGTCGACTTCATCACCTCGCTGTGCGGATCTCGCATCACCCCCGAATCTCCACGGCGTCGGCCGTGTCGCGACTACGACCGGCTGCGGCTCGCGTTGCGGCAGCTGGCCGAGGGCGTGCATGCGATCCACCTCGGCGGGATCCTCCACCGCGACATCAAGCCCTCCAACGTCCTGGTCACCGAGCAGGGGCGGGTGGTGCTGCTCGACTTCGGCTTGGTGCGTCAGCACGACATGGAGGCCGATCTGGGGGTCACCGACGACGGCGCCGTACTGGGTACCCCGCTCTACATGTCGCCCGAGCAGGCTATGGGCGATCGCCTTGGCCCGCCCAGCGACTGGTACGGGGTGGGCGAGCTGATGTACCAGGCCCTCACCGGGCAGACCCCGTTCCAAGGCAAGGGCATGCTGGCCCTACTGGCCGCCAAGCAGGAGGACCGACCTCCCGCGCCCTCGGGCATGGTCACCGGGATCCCCCACGATCTCGAGGCGCTGTGCATGGATCTGCTCGAGCGAGATCCCGACCTGCGTCCCACCGGTGACGAGGTCCTCCAGCGGACCGCGGCATTCAAGAACGAACGAGCCGCGCGTGACGGCGTGCCTCGCCGGCCCACGGACGCGTCCACGTCGGGCTTGGTGCTGATGTTCCTCGGCCGCGACGCCGAGTGTCAGAGCCTGCACGAGGCCCTGGCCGAGTCGCGCAACGGGCGTCCTGTGGTCGTGCTGGTCGACGGCGTCTCGGGCATGGGCAAGACCGCCCTGGTGCAGCGCTTCTTGTACGAAGCCAGTCGCGAGCCCGACACGGTGGTGCTCTCCGGCAAGTGCTCCGAGCGAGAGTCGATCCCCTACAAGGCGCTCGACTCGGTCATGGACACGCTATGCGTGTACCTGCGGGGGCTGGCCAGCGCGGCCGAGGTCGAGGCCCTGCTCCCCCGCGACCCGCGGGCGGTGGCGCGGCTCTTTCCCGTGCTGCTGTCCATTCCCTCCGTCGCCACCGCGCCCGAGCGCGAGGTCTTGGGGCTCGACCCTGCCCAGGCCCGACGGCGGGCCTTTGGTTCCCTCCGCGAGCTATGGGGGCGGATCGCCGACCGCAGCCGGCTCGTGGTTCACATCGACGACCTCCAGTGGACCGACCTCGACAGCGCGATCCTGCTCGATGCCCTGGTGCGCGACCCCGATGCCCCGGCCATGCTCCTGGTGGCCGCCTTCCGCAGCGGCGCCGATCAGGGCGATGGCCCCCTCGCTCGCTTGGTCGACGAGTTCACCGTCGATGACCAGGTCGACGTTCGGCGGGTCCACGTGGGACCCATGTCCCGGGCCGAAGCGTCCGATCTGGCCCTGTCCATGCTGGGCGAGCGCACCAAGCGACATCGCGCGCTGGCCGACGAGGTCGCCCGCGAGGCCGAAGGTAGCCCCTTCTTTGTGGGCGAGCTGGTCCGCTACGCCCGTCGAGTCGCCGACGAGGGCGAGATCCCGATCACCGATTCCAGCTCGGCCGTCAGCCTCGACAGCGTGATCCGACATCGGCTCGCGGCCCTGCCCACCGACGTTCGTCGCCTGCTCGAGGTGATCGCGGTCGCCGGGGGGCGGATTAGCCAGGGGATCGCCCTCTCGGTGGCCATGGGCGAGCAGCGCGACCGCAGCGCCCTGTCGCGGCTGCGCTCCGAGTCGCTCGCCCGCCTCCAGGGCCCCCGCGACGAGGATCCCGTTGAGATCTATCACGACCGGATCCGCGAAGCCGCGCTGCGGGCCATCGAGCGAGGCACGCTCGCCGAGATCCACCTCGCCCTGGGCCGTGCCCTCGAGAGCTCGGGCGATGCCGACGCGGTCGCTCTGTCACACCACTTCCGGCAGGCCGGCGAGGACCATCGCGCTACGCGACACACCCTGGATGCCGCCGAGCAGGCCGAAGCCGCCCTCGCCTTCGACCGCGCGGCCGAGCTCTACCACGCCGCGATCGATCTGCACGCCCTGCCCTCCGAGGAAGTCCCGGAGATCGAAGCACGCCTGGCCGAGGCCCTCGCCAATGCCGGGCGCCTCTACGACTCGGCCAAGGCCTACCTGCGGGCCAGCGATCAGGGTCGCGACCGCGAGCACCTCGAGTGGACCCGTCGCGCCGCCGATCGGATGCTGTCCAGCGGGCACAGCGACGAAGGCCGGGTCGTGCTCGAGACCGTGCTCGAGTCGGTGGGCCTGTCCCTGCCGCAATCCACCGGTCGCGCGGTGGCCTCCTTGCTGCGCAACAAGGTCGCGATCGGCTTGCGCGGTCTCAAGTACACCCTGCGCGACCAGAGCGAGGTGCCCCCCGAGCAGCTCGAGCGCCTCGATGCCGCCTGGACCGCCTCGCGGGGGCTCGTCTACACCGACGGGCTGCTCGGAGCCGACTTCCACACCCGGCACCTGCGGATGGCCTTACGGGCGGGAGAGCCGGCTCGGCTCTCCCGGGCGCTGGCCGCCGAAGCGCATATGCAGGCCGTGATCGGTGGAGACAAGAAGCTCCCACGAGCTCAGGAGATCTTGGCGCAGGCCGAGGCCCTCGCCGAGCAAGCCGACCAGGCTGCCGCGCGGGGCTTCGTGGTGGAGTGCCGCGGTCATGTGTGGATCTCGGTGGGCCACTGGCCCAAGGCCCTCGCCGACCTCGACAAGGCCACCGCGATCTTTCGCGAGCAGTGCACCGGGATGGCGCAGGTGCTGTCCTACTGCGAGGCGCACGCCGCGATCTGCCTCTATTACATGGGGCGAGCCAAAGAGCTGGCCCTACGGGCCCCGCGGTTGCTCCGAGAGTCCCAAGAGCGAGCCAATCCCTTCGTACAAGGCTACGCGCGTGGTTTGCTGGGCAACCTGGCCCTGTTGGCGCCCGACCGGGTCGAGGAGGCCGAGGAGCAACTGGCGATCTATCGTCGAGAATCCTGGAACCTCGAGGCCCAGCGGATCAACTGCGTCGCCCAAACCGCCGCCTTGCGGCGCTACGTTGGCGATCCCGCCGGGGCCTGGGAGATCTGCGAGCAGGATTTTCCCGAGATCAAGAAGCTCTCCGTGCTCGCCGCCGCCCTGGCCAAGGCCGAGTTCTGGCAGTGGCGGGGGGGCTGTGCGCTGGCCGGGGCCACCGCCACGAACGATCCCCAGCCGTTGCTGGCCGAGGCCCGGCGCAACGCGTCCAAGTTGCTCAAGCACACCAGCGTCTACGCCCGGGCCTATGGTCACCTCACCCGAGCGGGGGCCGTCGCGCTCGCGGGCAACGACGAGGCCGCGGTGGCCGATCTGCGCCAGGCCATCGAGTTGGCCGCCTCGCGCCGCATGGGGACCCACGTGGCCGCGGCCCAGGCTCGTCTGGCCGCCATCGTGGGGGGCAGCGAGGCCGACGAGCTGCTCGCCGAGTCCAACGCCTACATGGAGCGCGAGGGCATCGTCAGGCCCGAACGGTTCATCGACATGGCGGCGCCCGGCTTCGTACGCCAGTAAATCGCCAGTCAAATCACCAGTCAAATCGCCAGTAAATCGCCAGTCAATCGCTCGTCAACCGCTTCGACACCGGGGCCCGTTGGGCGTGGAGTTTGGCGCGGAGTTTGCGGTGGTGGCCCCGGGCGTGCGTAGAATGCTCGCGGACCCAAGGTGTTCGAGATGAGCAAGGAACAGCGAGCCCGGCTCGAGCGCTACGCTCGTGAGCTGGCCGATTCTGGAAACGTCGAGCTACTGGTGCGGATCGCCGAGCTGGCCGGCATTGCCGAAGAACGGATCCGTGCCGCCATACGGGCCACCACCGAGGCGCGGGGAGTCCTCGATGCCCGGGTGGTCACCTTGGCCCTGCCGCGCCAAGACGTGGAGCAGCTACTGCCCGCCGGCCTGCAGCTGGCTCCCCAGCCGCTCACCATGCCCGATCGGCACCCCGTGTTCCTGCTGTTCTCCGACGAGTGCTTCGACGCATGGTTCGACGAGCTCGACTACAACGAGCTGCTGCTCGGCGTGCCCTGGGTCGAGCTGGTCGAGCAGCACCTGCCCAACCGGGGCCCGTTCATCTACATGCCGCGCTTGTATCTGGACCAGATGCTCCCGCGGGTGCTGGGCAACGTGCTCTACGGCTTCGAGAAGCTCGCCGCTGCCATCGCGGTGGACGACGAGTCCTTCACCGTTCGAGAGGAGGACAGCGGCACGCTGCTGGCAGAGGGACGGTTCAAGCCCACCGGCGACGCGGTGGCTCCGGGGGCGCTGTCCAATTTCGACGCGATCCAGCAGATGCTCGAGCAGCCCACGATCTCGCAGGCCCTGCGGATCGTCGACGCCAACGCCTTCTACCGCCGCGCCGGCGGCCCCTTCTTGTGCTGCATCAACCGCTATCGCTTCGACGACCCCAGCGCTCGCGTCACCCCGCTGCGGGCCACCGTGCGCGTCACCGGTGACTTCTCCCCGCCCGCGTTCCCCACTGGCACCTTCGACGTGGGCTGCCTGGCCACCGAAGAGCTCGGCGCGTTCCACATCCGCGTGCCGCACGAGATCTCGCTGCCTGGCTCGTGCCAGGATGCCCGCTACCCCACCACCCCGCCCGCCTCGGGACGGCGCCGGAAGGTCGTTGTGCTGGGGGGAGGGCCCTCTTCGTGCGCGGCGGCCTTCTACCTGGCCAAGACTGGCTTGTACGACATCACCATGTACACCCTGGGTTTTCGTCTCGGAGGCAAGTGTGCTGCCGGTCGTAACCCCGAGGCCTGCTATCGGATCGAAGAGCACGGGCTGCACGCCTTCGTCGGCTTCTACAACAACGCCATGCGCACCGTTCGCGAGGTCTACGAGCAGGCCGAGCTGCCGCTGGCTCGCGGGCAAGCCCCATGGACGGTGGAGGATCTCGCCCGCGGCGACGGCCCGGTGGCCGAGGCCTTCGTGGGCACCAACGCGGTCGGCCTGATGGGTCGCTGGCGCGACGAGCAGGGGAATTTTCACTGGCATTACTTCCCCACCACCACCGAGATCAACGACGCCGTACCCGGGCAGATGCCCGACGACGACGGGCCCCAGGGGTTTGCCCGCGCCCTCAAGATCACCGTCGAGCGTGCCATCAAGCATGCCCGGATCTTGCCCTGGGTGGAGGCCGAGGCGCGGCGGAGCACGCAGCCGGCCGAAGACCGGGAACCCGAGCTGCCTCCGCTCGTCGAGCGCCTGCTCGATTCGGTCGAGGAACGCTTTACCCCAGCCGCGCGCCTGGAAGACTGGGCCCTCTTTCGGGCCCTCGAGCAGGCGCTGACCTACCTGCAGCGCCTCACCTACGAGCAGATCACCCGCGCGATCGAGTCCAATACCGTCACGATCCGGGGCGTTTTGTGGCTACTCAAGCGCCTGCGCCGCAAGGCCCACGCGCTCTTCGCCGGCAAGCGGAACGAAGAGCCCGACGCGTGGTTCGAATGGAGCGGGCTGGACGTCATGCTCACGGTCGCGGTCGGCCTGCTCACCGAGCGGGTGATCCACTTCGACCAGCTCGACGGGATCGACCTGTGCCGGTGGCTTCGAGTGCACGGGGTCAGCCCCGGGAACGACCGCAGCCCGGTCGTGCTCGCCGTCTACGACACCCTGTTCGCCAACGGCTCCTCCGAGCCGGTGCGCCCCGACGACCTGGCCGCCGGGGTGGGCCTGCGCTGGCTGCTGCTGCTGCTGGACTACCAGGGATTCCAAGCCTACGAGTTTCGCTATAGCTGCCCGCAGACGATCTTCACGCCCTACTACAAGGCGCTGCGCCGGCTGGGGGTGAAGATCTGCTTCTTCCATCGGGTGGAGCAGCTGCAGGTGGAGCGGCACGGAGACGAGCGGCGGCTGGTCGGCGTGCGGCTGCGCAAGCAGGCGACCGTCAAGGGCGGGCCCGACGCCTACGATCCCTTCTGGATGCCGCCGATCTCCGGCAACCCCGAGCACCTGCCGCCCTGGGCCGACCGCCCCGACTACCGCCAGCTCGAAGAGGGCGAGCGCCTCGTCGAGCACAACCTCGAAGACGCCTGGTCCCGCTGGCCCGGGGTGCAAGACGTCGAGCTGCGGCGGGGCAAGGACTTCGATCTATGCATCTGTGGCCTGTCGTTGGGGGCGATCCCGGCGGTGGCCGGCGATCTCGTCGAGCGACGTAGCTCCGCCTACTGTGAGCCCTGGGCGCGGATGATCCACGGGATCGAGACCTGCCAGACGATCTCCATGCAGCTGTGGATGAAGCGGCCCGAGGACCAGCTCTACACGCCGCCTCATCGTCCCGACCGGCCCGAGATCCCGCCCCATCGGGGGCTGCTCACCGAGTTCGTGGCCCCCGAGCCCAGCTTTGGCAACCTCACCCATCTCGTCGAGCGCGAGGGCTGGTCGGACGACCCGAAGATCGCCACGGTGCCCCGGTTCCTGGCCTACCACACCGGTGCGCTCACCAGCGGGCACCCCCTGCACGGTCATCCCTTCGACGAGCACGACTACCCCGCGCGGGTGCAGGCCGACTGGCGCCGCCGGGCCAAGAACTGGCTCGCTCGCAACTACCGAGACTTCTACGACCGGGCACCCACCAACTGGGTGACGTTCTGCGAGCAGATGGTGGCCCCCGACCATGTGCAGGGCGAAGACCGCTTCTCGTGGCAGTTCTTCAACGTGGGCATGCAGCCGTGGGATCTGTATGTGCTCAGCCAGCCGGGGCGGATGGGCTTGCGCCTCGGGCAGAGCGAGAGCTGGGTACGCGGGCTGTTCTTGTGCGGGGACTGGACCCGCACCGACATCAACGCGGGCTGCGTCGAAGCGGCCACGCAATCGGGAATGCTCTGCGCGCGGGTGATCAGCAACTCCCCGCAGTACATCTGGCACCCCGGGTTTTGATCTTCGCCCGGGCGTGGGCTCACCCGGGCATTGGTCCGGTCCGAGTCCCGGTCCGAGTCCCGGTGCGGAGCGGTCGTGAGGATGCGAGCTTCACCGGGGCTTTCGCATCGTGCCGTTCCCGCGATACCTTGCGCGGGTCGACGCACACAATCGGGCCCCTTAAAGAAAAAAACCCTTGGCACCGGGGGAGGTACCAAGGGAAGGGGTCGGGGTGTTTCCTACAGCTCAGGGAGAGTTGGGCGCTTTGCCGGGGGAGACATCGCACCCTCTGGGCTGTGGAACTCTTGTCTTGCGTCGTTCGCTACCGTGTCCCTCGCCAGGGACGCTCCCTATAGATGCCATCGACGTGCCAGTGATCGGGTAGTGCGGTTCCATTTCATGGATACATAATGATCTCATGCGTTTGAGTCGTGTTGGTCCTGCGCTTTGTCCGCAATACCCACCTGTCAGGATTTTGGCGATGCATGGTTACTGACGGGATCCGTCATGTCCTTGACGAGTCACATCCAAAGCGTCGGCACTTTGACGGATCCTCGTTTTTCCCACAATGACGGGGATTTAGATCTCGCATGAAGAGATCTCCCTTGGCGCCAGGAGCCATCGTGGAGATCGACAGGGCAACCGCTGCGTTGGCAAGCCAAGACCCGCCTTGTCATGTCGACCTCGCAATTCGCGCCGCCATTGGCCCCGTTCTTCGGCTGGGGAACGGCCCACAAGCCCCGCTGTCTAGCCGCCACGATGGGCCCGTCCGAACAGTCCGAGCCGCGTACCGACGAGGATCTCATGGAGGGGTTCCGGTTCGGCGATGCCGACGCCTTCGAGGTGCTGGTCACGCGGCACAGCCGAGGTCTGTACAACTTCCTGTTGCGCAGCGTCCATTCTCCCGCGAGGGCCGAGGAGCTGCTACAGGAGGTCTTGTTGCGCGTGATTCGATCCAAGGACCGCTACCGGCGCTCCGCACGGTTCACCACATGGGTCTACACCATTGCCCGGAACCTGTGCGTGGACGAGAGCCGTCGTGCTCGTTTCCGGGATCACGAATCGCTCGATGCTCCGCTGCGCGGGCGCAGAGCGCACGAGAGCTCGACCTCGCTGCTGTCCACCCTGGCCACCGGTGACCTGCCCCCCGATCTCGGCGCCGATGCGCCCCGGCTGCGCAAGCGCCTCAATGGCGCGGTCCTCCGCCTGCCCAACGATCAGCGCGAGGTCTTCCTGATGCGCCTGATGGCGGGTATGTCCTTTCGGGAGATCGGCGAAACGGTGGGCGCCCCCGAGAATACGGTCAAGAGTCGCATGCGCTACGCGCTCGACAAGCTGCGCGAGGAGCTGGCCGACCTGCGCCACGCGGTGGGCTGCGGGCCCGAGCAGGAGACGGTCGCGCATGGCTGAGGTCGAGCTCAGCCCCGCCGAGCTCGACCGCCTTGAGGATGCCCTCGAGGATCTCGAGCTCGATGGGTCGCTCGACCGCTGGCTCGAGGACGAGCCCAGCGTGGCCGTGCGTGAGCCCCTGGCGGACTATCGCTCGGTGCTCGCCCTGAGCCGGCAGGTGCTTCCCGTCGAGGAGGTCCCCGCGGGGCTGCTCGATGGCGTGATCGCCGAGGCGCACGAAGCTACGAACGCCCCCGCGGTCGCGCCCATCTCGTCCGCAGGCCCGTCCGAGAGCTCATCCGAACGCTGGTGGAGCCGATGGCGTCGCACCTTCTTGGTGCCGGCGCTAGCGCTGGCCGGTACGGCCGCGCTCGTGCTGTGGATCGGTCGCCCTGATCAGCAGATGCAGCTCGCCGAGGCACCCGCCGGTCCACCCGCTGGTCCACCCGCTGCCCAGGCCTCACCCTCGCGTACGGTCAAGCTCTCGTTCGACGAGGAGCTCCCCGAAGACCAGGCTGCCGCTCGTGGGGTGCAATCGGAGGTCGCCGCCGACCCCAGCGCTGCTGCACCGCCGCCCTCGGGGGCCGAGGCGGACAAAGCAAACCTGGCCGACGAGGAGCCCGAGATCGTGCAACCCGCCCAGATCCCCCGGCTCGACTCGCTGGGTGACGCCCCCGATGACGACAAGGGCGAAGACGGTAGCGCCGCAGCCGGGCAGGATCCCGTGCCCTCTGACGGCAAGCCCAACCGGAGTGCGGGTTCGGGCGTGGGCTCGGCCTCGGGCCGCTGGGACATCGTCGAGCTCGGCGATCGGTCGCGAAAGGCCGGGGATTGCATCGGGGCCCGCGACGACTATGCCCTGGCCCTCGAAGACGACGAGGCCGGAGTGCGGGCCCGGGCCTTCGCGGGGATCGGCCTGTGCGATCGTCAGGACGGCGACATGCCCTCAGCCGAGGCCAACTTCGACCGCGCGCGCGAGCTCGACGGGGACATCGACCGGTTCATCGACTCGCAGCGCCGCTCGGGCAAGCGCAAGCGCAGGTCGCCCAAGGCCCGGAAGAAGAAGCCCGCGATGAACGACGTGATGGAGCCCTTCGGGTAGGGCTGCTAGGCTCAGCGGCGTCTCTTGCGGGGCGAGCTCGCATCCTTCTTGCCGGCGTCGGTGGGCTTGTCCACGCACAGCTCGCCCTTGTCCTTCTTGAGGATCGCGATCTGCTCCCCTGCCTTGTCTTTATACTGCTGGGGCGCCTTGGTCTTCTTCTCGCGCAGCGCCTCGAAGTAGGCGATCGCGTTGGTGCACTGCCCGAGCTTGGCGAAGGCCAAGCCCGAGTAGTAGAGGGCGTCGGGCACGATCTCCGAAGAGGGGGTGTCCTGGATGATCCGATAGAACTCGCCCAAGGAGCTCTTGTAGTCGCGCTCGCTGAAGTACGACAGGCCGATCTTGAAGCGCACGCCGGGGATCTGCGCGTCGCCGGGGTAGCGCGACTCGTAGGTCCGGTACAGGCGCCGGGCCTGCTTGTACTTGCGCTTGCCCATCAGCCGCTCGGCCTCGGCCATCAGCTCTTTCTTGCTCTCGGGGATGCTGGTGGCCTCGTTGAGCTTCTCTTCGAGCGAGGAGATCCGCTGGTCGAGATCGGCCCGCTGCTCCACCAGCTCCTGCTTGACCGCCGTGGCCATGTAGTCGGCGTTCTCGGCCGCACCGCGTAGCTCCTGAACCTCGACCTCCAGGTTCTCCACGCGCAGCCCCAGGTCGGCCTGGTTGCGACGTAGCAGATCCTCGACCTCCTGGAGCTTCTCGTCGACCTGGTCGGCCAGCTCTTGGTTGCGCTCGGCCGCCTCGCCGCTGGCGAGCACTTCTTGGCGGAGCTTGGCCACTTCTTCGGCGATCTTGTCTTGGTCGGCCTTGAGCGCGACGCAGCCCGAAGGGCCCAGCAGGCCCAAAGGCATGACTAGCGGCATGACCAGCGACATGACCCGCACAGTGGGCTGGCGCAACGTACGACGAAGGGGTCGGCGACGAAGGGAGGGGCGCATGGGTCGGCCCTCGTCCTACGGGAACACGAATTCGACCCGCCGGTCCTGTGACCAGCTGCCCTCGTCGGAGCCACTGGCCTCCAGCGAGCCCTTGGAGATCACCTGCATCAGCTCGTTGGGCACGCCGAGGTCCTCGAGGAACTTCTTGACCCCCTGCCCGCGCTTGTCGGTCAGCATGATGTTGTACTCCTCGGTGCCCCGCGGGTCCGCGTGGGCCTCGAGGTAGACCAGGCTGCCGTTGTTCTTGAGGCACTCGGCCACGTCGCGCAGCTGCTGGGCCGCCTCGTCGCCGATCTTGGGGCTGTCGAAGCCAAAGAAGATCGCCTGCAGACCGCAGGGGTTGTTGCCGCTGGGCTCGATCCCCGAGAACACACACATCCCCGAGTCGCAGATCTCGTCCATGGCGCACTGATCGTCGGTGGTGCAGGTACCCCCGCCGCCGCCGGCCACCGCACAGGTGCCGGTGCCCAGGTCACAGGTGCCGCCGTCGCATTCGATGTCGTCGGTGCACTGCGAGCACGCGCCCGCGGTGCAGACCAGGCCGCCCGTGCAGTCGATCGTCTGGGTGCACGGGGCGCCGAGGTTGCCCATCCCGTCGGCCCCGGCCGGGATCGCGGCCGGATCGGTGCAGCGCAGCTCGTGGCACACCCAGTTGGTGCCGCCGGGACCCTTGCCCGCGCAGTCGTCGTCGGTGGCGCAGTTCTGGCACTGGCCGTCGACGCACTTCTCTCCGAGATCCACCTTGCAGTGCTTGTCCTTCTTGCACTGGGGGTACTCGGGTTTCTTGCAGCCCTGGGCGATCGTCAGCGGTAGGGCGAGCACGGCGAGGGGGGCGAGGCGAGCGAGGAGTAGGCGCATCGTCGGGTCCTTCGGGGAGCGGCTCGACGCGACCGGACCGTGGGCCGTGGTCGCGTTCGGAATCCGGGGCCAAGGGATAACACGGCGCGGGGTGGTGTCAACCGCGCACGCTTAGGGCAAAAATGCGAATCTCGTACGTGGCCCCATCGATCTCCAGTGTCTCCACGTGAGGCTCGCCTCGGGTCGTCACGATGTCCGCCCGCGATACACGAATGATCGGTTCGTCGACCTCGGGGCGCGGTCCCCAACGTAGGCGATGTAACAGGTAGTCGCCTACGCTCATGGTCTGGTAGGGAGCATCCTCGACCACCAGATCCCACTCGATCTCCATCTGGTCGCGAGGGTGCTGACGTGCGGCGATGTCCACCGAGAAATTTCGGCGACCGCGCGGGGTCGAGATCGCGTGCGACAGCGACAGGCGATGACCGTCGGGCACGGTGACCGCATCGGTCGGCATCAATACGATCGGCTCGGGCTCGGCCCCAGGTCTTGGCTCGGAGCGGCCCGGGTCCGGTACCGCCACGATCTCCAGCGCTACCTCCACGGGCCACAGCGCCTGCTGCAACTCGGCCGTGATCGGCGTCGCCAGGCTGTCGGCGGCCACAGCGGGGCCAGCGGTCGTCCCGAGTGCGAGAGCGGCGAGCCATGCGGCACCCACGGGGCTTTGTTGACGGCGGCATCGAGCCATGCCTCACCGATCCACGGATCTCCTCCGCGGGGCAACTTTTTGGCGATCGCTCCCCAAGCGGCGGCCGGGCAGCGGCCCAACGTCGAGGGCGGTTTGCCGGGCGCCGGCCGGCTGGGGCATCGTTGCGCGTAGTGTCGTCTTCGTTCCTGGCCGCCCCTGCGTCGACGGGCGCTGCGGTGGCGCCCACGGGGCGTGCCGCGCTCGCTGGGCTTATGGGCGCACGAGCCCCGGGGCGACCGCGGGCATGTCCGCGACGACGCGCCACCGGGTCGCTTTGCCTGCTGCTCGGGCTCGGAGCGGCCTGTCAGAGCCCAGCGCCCAGCAGCGTGATGGCCGAAGCCGAGGCCGACCGCGCCCTGGAACCCTACGGGATCGATCTGACCCCCGCCGCCATGCTCTCGGTGGAGCTGGGCTGGCAGGCTCCGCCCGAGGATTGCCCCCACGCCTACCGCGTGTCGATCCAATACCAGCCGGCGCAGCGGTTCGAAGAGGACACCCGATCGGACCTGATCCTCGGGCGTCACCCGCGGCAGCAGCCCGATCACCCCCCGCAGCCGGGCCCGATCCCTTCAGAGGGCACGGTGCCTGCCCAGCTTTACTACCAGGGGATCCGCGCCGAGCGGATCGGGGCGACCCGCGATCTCCACTTCACACGCGAGCTGGTGGGCCCGGCCTCGCCGATGGCCGCTTGCTGGCCCCGTACGTGGGATCCCATGGACGATGCCATGGCGCTTGGTTGGCCGGGGCTGACCGGACGCCTGACCGCGGTGACGGAGCGCTGGAACGGGCTACCCGTTGGGGGCAAGTGCAGCCGCTCGGCGTGCGTCGACCCCCAGACCGGCGGTGGCGGTGCAGACAACCACCACCGCACCTGCGTGGTCCCGCCTTGGCGCGAGACCCTGGCCGGCCTCTACACCCACGAAGGGGCGCTCTACGCCTGGCTGCGCAGCGAGTGGTCCGATGGCCACGAGCTCGGGCAAGGGATCCGCACCGAGCGTCACACCCTCTTGTCGATCGACCATGGCCGACCCGTGTGGTCGCAGACTCGGGTGGATCATCGGTTCGCCCAGCCCACGGCCGAGGGCGGCCTGGCCCCGGTCGTCCGTACCTGGACGCTCGAGGCGACCGATGCATGCCCGGGGAGCCTGGCCGCGGCCGGCTGGGAGCGTCCGCCCGGCATGCGCGAGCGCGAGCTCGAGCTCCGCGACCGCCTGGCCAACGCCGACGAGATCCGCCGCAACCCCAGCCGTCGCCGCCGGCGGTCATCGACCGAGCCGTCGACCGAGCCGTCGACCGAGCCGTCGACCGAGCCGTCGACCGAGCCGTCGACCGAGCCGGGGGACTGAGAGATCGACCCGGAGCGTGAGCGAGCCATTATGGACAAGATCGTCATCCACGGGGGAGAGCGCCTAGCGGGCGAGATCCGGGTCAACGGGGCCAAGAACGCCGCGCTGCTGATCCAGTGTGCGGCCCTGTTGGGCGAGGGTCGAACCACCCTGCGGCACGTGCCGCGGCTCTCCGATGTCCGCACCATGTCGCGGCTGCTCGAGCGCCTCGGCTGTCAGGTTGGGGGTGACCGCACACTGTCCATCGATCCGGTCGGCGTGGCCCAGGGCCGGCTCGAGGCCCCCTACGAGCTGGTCAAGACCATGCGCGCCTCGGTCACGGTGATGGGCCCGCTGTTGGCCCGCTACGGTCGAGCGCGCGTGTCGCTGCCCGGTGGCTGCGCGATCGGGGCGCGACCTATCGATCAGCATCTCAAGGGGCTGGCCGCCCTGGGGGCCCAGATCGAGCTGTCGCACGGGTATGTGGAGCTTCGAGCCAAGCGATTGCAAGGGGCGGCCGTGGTGTTCGACACGGTCACCGTGGGCGGGACCCAGAACGTGATGATGGCCGCCACCCTCGCGCGAGGTCAGTCGCGGCTGGAGAACGTGGCCCGGGAGCCCGAGGTGCAGGAGCTGGCGCGCTTCCTCAACAAGATGGGGGCGAAGATCAGCGGGGCGGGCACCCCCGTGATCGAGATCGAGGGGGTCGAGACGCTCTCGGGCATCGACCACGCGGTCTTGCCCGATCGGATCGAGGCGGGCACCCTCGCCGTGGCCGCGGCGATCACCGGCGGAGACGTGTTGCTGCTCGACGCGCCCGTCGACGACATGCACGCGGTGATCGCCAAGCTTCAGGAGGCCGAGGTCACGTGTGAGGTAGAGCCCAACGGGCTGCGGGTGCGGGGGCCTCAGCAGCTACGGCCCATCGACGTGACCACACGGCCCTATCCCGGTTTTCCCACCGATATGCAGGCGCAGTTGATGGTGCTCGCCACTCAGGCGCAGGGGCAGAGCCTCATGACCGAGACGATCTTCGAAAACCGCTTCATGCACGTGCCCGAGCTGATGCGGATGGGAGCCGAGATCCACGTCAACGGTCGAGCCGCGGTCGTACGCGGCCCCACCCCGCTTTCGGGGGCGACGGTGATGGCCACCGATCTGCGGGCCTCCGCCTCGTTGGTGCTGGCGGGGTTGGTGGCGGACGGGCCCACTGAGGTTCGCCGCGTGTACCATCTAGATCGGGGTTATGAGGCCATCGAGAAGCGCTTGCGCCCGCTCGGGGCCAAGATCGAGCGTTTTTCCGGTGCCCCGGGGTGAGTCCCCGCAAGGCTCGAGCGAGCGCATCGTGGCGCCCCGCGTCGAACCTTCGGGGGCCGATCGAGCGCATTCGTGGCGCCCCACGCTGAACCCGAGTAAAAGGAAGGGTGTGACGGGTCGACCGCTCACTTTTGCGCTGCCCAAGGGGCGGATCCTGGGGCCTGCCCTCGCGTTGCTGCGGTCGGCTGGGGTCGAAACGGGTGAGCTCGGTCAGGCCAAGGACCGACGGCTCATGCTCGACTTACCCGACGGGGGGCGGGCGCTGTTGGTCAAGCCCAGCGACGTGCCCACCTACGTCGAGCATGGGGTGGCCGACCTGGGGATCGCGGGATCCGACACCCTGCGCGAGCAAGGGCGAGATCTCTACGAGCCGGTCGATCTGGGGATCGGCGCTTGCCGGTTGGCGGTGGCCGAGCCTACCGATCGGCCGGCGCGTCTTCGCCGCGGAATGCGGCTTCGGGTGGCCACCAAGTACCCACGGCTTGCGCGCCGCCACTATCGTTCCAAGGGAATTTCACCCGAGATCATCCCGCTTTACGGCTCGGTGGAGCTGGGTCCGATCACCGGGCTCGCCGATCAGATCGTCGATCTGGTGGAGAGCGGGGAGACCCTTCGGCAAAATCGCCTGGTAGAAGTCGAAACGGTCATGCACGTCACCAGTCGGCTCATCGTTCATCCCGCGAGCCTCAAGCTCGAGCCCGGTCCGGTGGCTCGGATCATCGACGCGCTGCGGTCCGTGGTGCGTGGCACCGATGCGGCCGGTGAGCCGCGGAAGGCGGTCGGCACCCGGTGAGCAGCGATCGCGAGCGCGACGCCGAGCAGGTTCGCAAGGCCCTACGTGAGGAGCTCAAGGTCCACGTACGGATCAAGGATCAGGGCAACGCCCCGACCGAGGCGCAGCTGGTCAAGCTCGCCGAGGCCCTCCCCGACGTGATCGCCTTTGGCGACAATTCCTTTCACGCGGTGCGAGCGGTGCTCGACTGGGATCACCAGATCCCCAGCCAGTACTCGCTGCTGCGGATCCTCGCGTGCTATCGCGCGCTCGACCTCGAGCGGCTCGAAGCTCTCATCGAGGATCGCGACGAGGAGATCGACGAGGGCAACCTCTACCCCGAGTTCGATGTGCCCGACTACGGTGACATCGACGGGAGCGAGAGCTACGTGGCCTTGCTGCGTCCCGGCTCCGAGGAGATCGAAGACTTTCGCTTCATGAGCCCGTGGCGCAAGCAAGTGCGCCCCGCGGTCGCCGAGCTGGCGGTCGAGACGGTCAAGAACACGCCCAGCTATGTCCGGGCCGCGAACAGCCGGTCGGGCGAGGGCCTGGGAGGCCCAGTGGTGATCGGCTGGGCCCCGCCGTGCCTCGCCAACACCAGCCGGTGGGCGGTGGAGATCTGGCTGCTCACCGAGTTCGACGGGCATCAGGGCAAGGCGCGGGTGTTCATGGTCGACCTCGACGACAAGGTCGTCACCCGCGAGTTCGACACCGACGTGCAGCTCGCTTAGCCCCCCGCGGCCAGGGGGGTGCTTGGAGGTAGGCGAAGCTTCCCCCCGCAAGCGGGGGGATTGGGCTCATTTTGCCCCCCGCGGCCAGGGGGGTGCTTGGAGGTAGGCGAAGCTTCCCCCCGCAAGCGGGGGGATTGGTTGAGGCTTCG
>JBCCWC010000035.1:0-89199 GCA_039194325.1 Myxococcota bacterium | reverse complement strand
TTTTCCTTCTTGAGGCGCTCTTTTTCCTTGAGCTGCCGGAGGCGGTCCTTTTCCTTCTCCTTGAGCTGCCGGAGACGGTCCTTCTCTTTTTCCTTCTTGAGGCGGTCCTTCTCCTTTTCCTTCTTGAGGCGCTCTTTCTCCTTTTCCTTCTCGCGGGCGAGCCGTTCGCGTTCCTTTTGCTGCCGGAGCTTCTCCTTCTCGCGCTCCTTTTGGAGCCGGAGCTTCTCCTTCTCTCGCTCCTTGACGAGCCGGAGACGCTCGGCCTCCTTCTCCTTGCGCTTGCGCTCGCGCTCGGCCTCTTTCTCCTTGCGCTTTTGCTCGCGCTCGGCCTCTCGGCGCTGGCGCTCCTCCTCCCGCTTGCGGGCGGCCTCCTCACGGCGGCGCTCCTGCTCCCGCTTGCGCTCCTCGGCCTTGCGGCGGCGCTCGTCCTCCCGCTCCTTGCGCTTTCGCTCGCGCTCCTCTTCTCGCTCCTTGCGCTTGCGCTCGCGCTCCTCGGCCCGGCGGCGGCGCTCGGCCTCGCGACGCTCGGCCGCGGCCTGGCGCTCGCGCTCCGCGGCGAGGCGCTTCTCCTCCAGCAGCCGCTGCCGCTCGGCCTCCTCTTCCCGGAGCTTGCGCTCGCGCTCCTCGGCGATCTCCTCGGGCGAGGGGCCCATCTCCAGGCCCAGCAATTGCTTGACCTCTTCTTGGTCGACGCTCTCGCCGCGAAGCTCCTCGTCGGTCTCGCCCCGGCCGTGGACCAAGACCCGCGGGAGGTTGTTGCGGAACATCACCTCCACCTTCTGCTCGCCCACGATCTCCGCCACGTACCCGACGCCGAAGGTGGGGTGGACCACGATCTGGTTCTCCGCCAACCGCGCCTTGGGCGAGTAGCGGACCGCCGTCTTGTGGTCGAAGAGGTTCATCGCGTCGATCCAGTCGGGCTTCTTGAGCCCCCGACGCTTCGCCGCGGCCACCGTCTCCGGGTTGTCGTCATCCCCGCCACGCGGCGGCTTGTACGCGTGAGTATCGCCGCAGACTGCGCATTGCACGCGGCGGATCTCCTCTCCGTAGCTCTCGAGGATGATGTGCTGGGTGTCGGCCCGGCACTTGGGGCAATAGCCCTCGACCTCTCCGCCGTTGCTGGAGCTCTGGTTGCCCCCGAAGTGGCTCTCGAAGATCTGATCCATGGCGCCCTCGTCTGCGGCCTACGCTCGCACTAACACGGAGGCACACTACCAACAAGAGCCTGCGGTGCCGAAAACCACGCTTCAATTGGCCATCGACCCGGGCCTGGTCGCATCACGGCGGGGTGAGTTTTCTGCGCCAAGTCGCCGAAATTGGCCGAAAAATGACGGTCCGCGGGGTCTGGGTGCTCGTGGCCCCGGCCGTGATGGGTCATGGTGGTGCGGAGATCGACGGCCCGGTTTGTTCCGTACCCGGGCGTTCGTAGCCGACCACGCACGCGTCGTGCTCGTCGGAGGCTTGCCCGCGAAGGGACGGGGTGGGCCCGGATTCGATCCGAATGCGTGCCGCTCGAGTTGTATCGGAGCAATCCCGCGGGCGTAGTCCGACCGATGCGTTCCGTCCGAGCGGTCGGTTCGGATGAGTCAAGGCGGACATCCCTGTCCGGTTTGGTCCGTCGGCAGGTGACGGTTTGTCAAGTGCGCAAAATTCACAACCGCGCACCGCGATCGTCGCGAGGGTTGGATCGCACCCCGTCCGGGGTGGCTCCGGTTTGGCCGGGTCACGGTCCCACCCGGCGTGGGTCGGCGAACGGCGCCGTCGGCCCCGCGGCCCCGCCGCGACGGGATCGGCGCGGGTCACTGTTGGGTCCGATGATGCAGATGAAGCGGGGGCGTGAGGGCGGGCCCCGCCGCTTGGTCGCTCGGGCGCTCGGGTGTGGGCTGGCTTGGCTGGTGTGGGCGTGCTGGCGCAGGTGGACGGCAGGCCCGGCCCCGAGTGCTCAGTCGCCTGGGGATGGTTCGGGTGTGCCGGCGCGGGCGTCCTTGTTGGGGGCGTCGTGCAGATCCAGATCCTGTTCGGTGCCCAGGCCCATCTCGCGGGTCAGGGCGCGCACCTCGGCCACGTTGTCCTTGGCCTGCTCGGCCAGGCTGCTCAGCTCGCGGCAGACCACGCGAAAGGCCCGGCCGTGATCGCCGGCCTGGGCCGCGATGATGTTGCCGTTGAGGGCCAACAGCTGCAGGCGACGCGCCACGTCGTCGATGAAGTGCATCACGCGATCCATCCGCTCGGCCTGGATCTCCAGCTCGCTGCGGTTGTCGGTGCCGGCCTTCTCGCGCAGGCTGGTCATCAAGGTCTCGCGAAACGAGTCCTCGTCTTGGAACGCTTCGACCATCCCGATCGGCCCGTAATCGTCGGGTGCATCGGTGGCGTACAGGGGTCGGGCCGCGACGATGTGGTGGCGCCCCGCCACGTCGATGACGCCCCGGAACACCTCGCGTCGGCGCAGCACGGCGTCGACGACCGAGGCGTCGGCGAAGCCGCCCACCTCCATCGCATCTCCGGCATCGAGCACGCTGGACGACGCGATCCGTCGGTTGCCGAGGTAGAGGCTCAGCCCGAGGCTGGTGGCTCGGGCCATGCGGGGCAGCAGGTCGCGATCGTGGTTGAGCACCCGATCCCCGGCCAATAGCTCCTGGTCGCGCCGGCGCAGCTGGCCGTGCGAGTGGAGCAGGTCGTCGAGCATCTCGACCGCTGCGGTCGCTCGTTCGCCCATGCGGCGGGTGACCACCCGCCAAACCGCGTCGTGGACCTGGCTGTCGGAAAGCTCCTGCGTCACGGTCGCCCAGTGTAACGGGGTGGCCGGGCTTGTGGTAGGCAGGGCCCATGTCCACGCTCGGCCGGATGCCTCCCGTCGTTCGCATCGCGCCCAGTCCCACCGGCGATCCCCATGTGGGGACCGCCTACATCGCGCTGTTCAACTACGCCTTCGCCCGGCGGCACGGTGGCCGGTTCGTGCTGCGGATCGAGGACACCGACCAGGAACGGGCCACCCCCGGCAGCGAGGAGGCGATCCTCGCCTCGCTGCGCTGGCTGGGGCTCGGCTGGGACGAGGGGCCCGACGTCGGCGGTGCGCACGGGCCCTATCGGCAGTCCGAGCGGCTGGAGATCTATCGCGAGCACATCGACATGCTGCTGGCCTCGGGGCACGCCTATGTGTGCACGTGCACCCGGGAGCGGCTGGACGCCCTGCGTCAGCAGCAGATGAAGGACAAGGTGCGCTTGGGCTACGACGGCCACTGCCGCGATCTCCAGCGGGCGCGGGACAGCGGTGAGCCGTATGTGGTGCGCCTGCGGGTGCCGGCCGAGGGCAAGACGGTGGTCCACGACCAGCTGCGGGGCCCCGTCGAGTTCGACCACGCCCAGATCGACGATCAGGTGCTGCTCAAGTCCGACGGCTTTCCCACCTACCACCTCGCCAACGTGGTCGACGATCACCTCATGGGGGTCACCCACGTGATCCGCGGCGAGGAGTGGCTGACCTCCACGCCCAAGCACGTGCTGCTCTACCAAGCGTTCGGCTGGGAGCCGCCGCAGTGGCATCACCTGGGGCTTTTGCGCAACGTCGACAAGTCCAAGCTATCCAAGCGCAAGAACCCCGTGTCGATCACCCACTACCGGGAGCAGGGCTACCTGCCGCAGACCTTCCTCAATTTCTTGGCGACCCTGGGCTTTTCGATGGGGGAGGATCGCGAGCGCTTCTCCTTGCAGGAGATGATCGACGCCTTCGAGTGGTCCAAGGTCAGCCCCGGGGGGCCCGTGTTCGACGTGCGCAAGCTCGAGGCGTTCAACGCCGACGATATTCGGGCGCTCTCCGAGGCGCAGCTGCACGAGCGGATCGTCGCCGATGTGCTCGATCCGGAGCGGATCCGGGGCATGATCCGGCTGGCCCACGAGCGGATCGTTCGGCTGGACGACTTCATCCCCTACGTCTCGTTCTTCTTCGGGGGATCGGTCGACTACGCACCGGTGCTGCCCAAGCTCAAGCTCAAGAAGCGGACGTTTGCCGAGGCGGCCAAGATCATCAAGGTGTTCATCGAGGAGATCGAAAAGGATCCGCAAGCGCGGGCCTTTGGCCCCGAGGGGCTGGAGGCGTTTGCCCGGGCGTTCGGCGAGCGCCACGAGTGGAAGCCTCGCAACCTATTCACCCTGCTGCGGGTGGGCGCCACCGGCCGCAGCGCGGCGCCACCCTTGTTCGACACGCTGGCGCTGTTGGGCAAGGATCGGGTGCGCATGCGGCTGCGGGAGTTCGCGGCGGCGCTTTTGGCCCACGCCGAGGTCAGCAAGTAGCGCGGGTCGGTCCCGGCCGCTCGCCGCCTCGATCCCCGCGACTCGATGGGCATGGCCTTGCCCCGAATGGTCCAACCGCTCCAGGGTGCCCTCCCTTCAGGCGCGCTGGACCGTTTCGAATGGTGAGCCCTCCAGCGGAGCCAGCATGGCCAGCGCGACCCGATGGAGTACGGACACCATGTCCTCGGCGTCGACCCCGGTCGCGTCGCCCACCAGGTAGTAGCCTTCGATGGACGTCGTGAGCACGGCGATGACCTCTTGGGCCTGTCGCGTGTCCGAGGCCATCCTGGTCTCGAGCAGCTGGTCGACCGCACCTGCGCAGAGGTCGGCGTAGTAGGTCCGGAGCTTGTCGCGGACACCCTGGTCGATCTCGGCCAGCGCGAACAGCTCTCGAAAGATCCGCGCCACCTCGAGGACGTGTTGGTCGGTCAAGCTGACTGTCAGTATCGCGAGCAGGGGATCGCCGCGGTGCTTGGTCAGCCCGCGCGTGAGCGCGGCTTGGCAGAGCCCAAAGTGGTGGTCGACGACGCCCGCGAGTAGCGCCTCGCGAGAGGCGTAGTGGTACTGGAGGTTGCCCAGCGAGACTCCGGCTTCGGACGCCACCTTGCGCATCGAAAGCCCCACCGAGCCGTGCCTGCGCAGCACGCTCAGGGCGGCCTGCGCGATGCGCTCCTTGGTGCTCTTGGGTGCGCCGGTCACGGAATAAGACTAGGTCACTTGACCTAAGCGATCAATTAGGTCATATGACCTAATCATGAACACGCAGATGAAAGGCATTACGCTGGCTCACGGTGTCCCGGCTCTGGCCGACGACTTGCCCAAACCCCGGCTCGGGCGGGGAGAGGTGCTGGTGCGGGTGAGCCATAGCGCGGTGAACGCACACGAGTTCGAGCTCGCCTCCAAGCCGCTCATCCGGGCATCCCGCTGGCTTGCTGGCTACCGCGGGAAGGTGCGGACGGGGTTGGAGTTCTCGGGCTGGGTGGAATCGGCGGGTGCTCACTGGGAGCCGGGAACGCGCGTCATGGGCTACATCGACATCACGCGCGGTCATAACAGCCACGCCCAGTGGCTGACGATCCCAAGGACGCAGCTCGCACAGATCCCACCGTCTGTTTCGCTGCACGAGGCGGCCGCGATTCCCATGGGCGCTCAAACGGCGCTCGTCGCCCTGCGGACGGTGGCTCGGGCCAAGCGTGGCGACGCGGTGCTCGTGTTTGGGGCATCCGGTGGGGTTGGGCTTTATGCCATTCAGCTGGCTCGGCACTGGGGGGTCGAAGTGACCGCGGTCGCTCGCTCGGAGCACCACGAGGGCCTCCTAACGCTCGGTGCCTCCAAAGTCGTCGATTATCGCGAGGTTGGTCCCGCGCAGATGACCGGGCGCTACGATGCGATCCTGGAGTTGAGTGACACGCTGCGCCTGTCCGATGTGCGGCACCTGCTGGCCGACGGCGGTGCGTTCATTCCGGCCGATCCCCTGGCCCACTGGCCCGAGATCGTGGCGTATCGGGCGGCGCGCTGGCTGTTGGTGGACCGAGGAGACTCCGTGCTCTTGGAGGAGATCGCCTCGCTCACGAGCCGCGGCGTCGTGCGCCCGGTGGTGGCGGCGCAGTTCCCCCTCGAACAATGGCGACAGGCCATCGAGCAGAGCCGGTCGCGTTCCGTGCTGGGGAGGGTGCTGCTGAACTTTGCCGAAGACCTCCCGGCCACGGCCGATCCCCCTGGGCCCGGCGCCACTTCGCGGGCGCCATCGGGTATCAGCGCCGAAACGCGCGACAGAACGCGCTGACCTCGGCCAAGCCCAGCGCGTCGGCGATCTCGGCGAAGGAGACGTTGGGGTTCTCGGACAAGCAGGCCATTCGCTACAAGAAGTGGCTGCCGGAGAAGATGTTCTACAAGGCCGTCGGGCGGATGTTTGGGCTGTAGCTTCGAGCGTTACGGTCGGGGATGTCTTCGACGGCGGCGGGGCGGTAGGTCGGTGGGGTCGACTGGGTGCTGGCATGGAGACCAGGATGGTAGGGCACGGGGCCTGCTCTCCGTTCTGCTCAGTGCTTCTGCGCCGGGCAGCCCCGCTCCGGGTCGTTGGGGTCGAAGCCATACACGATGTAGGCGCGGTCCAGGTTGATCGGTGCGCTCAGCAGGATGTCGTCACAGCCGTCATCATCGAAGTCGCCGATCCCGGCCACGGACCAGCCGGTGCAGTGGGTCGTGCCCACCACCAGGGTGGGCTCGGGGAGGATGGCCACCCCCTGGCTGATCCCGTTGGGATCACAGGTGATCTCGTCGAGGCTGATCTCGGCCGGCGCATTGTCCGAAGAGAACCCGAAGATGACGTAGGACGCCGCATCGTCGGAGCACGCGGGGCCCGCCTTGTTGGAGGCCAGGGGGGTCCCGATCACCAGATCGCGCAATCCGTCCCCGTTGAAGTCCCCGGCATCGGCGAGCGCTCGCCCGGCCTCGGTGTCGGCGTGGTCGCCTCGGATGGCCAGGCGGGTTGGGTCGAGGTCGTCGTCGAGGTCGTCGACGGTGGCGGGGGGGGTGAGGTTGGGGCCGCCGTAGAGTACGTAGACTTGACCCCCTTGTGCGGCGCCGTACACCCGCCCGGGGGCGCCGATGACCAGATCGTTGTATCCGTCGTTGTTCAGGTCGACATCGGCGACGGCCTGGCCGAGCCGGTCACCGAGCTCTCCTTGGAGCACGAAGTCGAACTCGGTCGTCATCGTGGTGGGGGACAGCGCGACATGGACCCGTCCGGCATAGTCGCTGTTCGGCGGAAGGGAGGTGGTCGCATCGGACACGATGACGAGCTCGGGAGCCCCATCATCGTTGATGTCGCCGAGGATCTGGAGCTCGTGGCCGATCCCATACCCACCGCCGTTTTCAAAGACACTGTCGAAGCGCAGGGCCTCGGTGGTGATGCTATTGGGGGTTTGGGGAGCCGTGGAGAAGTCGTGGAGCCAAAAGACACTGCCGGGATCTTGGGACGAGGGCCAGCGGGAGCGCGCGAGCAGAACGTCGGGGACACCATCGCCGTTGATGTCCACATTCTCGCGTTGTCCGGTGAGCGGGTTGATGACCGTTCCACCGTCGATCGAGATTCCCACCCAATCTTGGTGCTCTGAGCCCTCGAACAGCAAGAGTCCATCGGGCTCGCTTATCTCGGCGAGCGAGACCTCTTCTAGATCGCTCTTGCCGTAGACGAGGTAGGTACGGCCTACGATGAAGTTGTCCGGGTTCGGAGTGCGGTAGCCGGGGGCCGACACCAGGACATCATCGAAGCCGTCGTTGTCGACATCGCCGGCGCTCTTGACGATGCGACCGGCGAAATCCTCATTGTTCGCGCCGCGGATGGCGAACCCTTCGCCCGCGAAGCTGGCGTCTTCTAGCGAGAGCATCGTCGCACGATCGCTGCGCCCGAAGACGACGTACGCCTCACCGGCGAAGGTGTTGTTGTTGGCGGTCGCGAGGTGGGCCCCGATGATGATGTCGTCGAAGTCGTCATCGTTGACGTTGCCGGCGGCCGCGACCGAGAGCCCGGCGCGCGTGGCCATCTTGCCTTGGATGGGCATGAAGCGCCCGTCACCGTCTAGGCCCAGCTGAAGGGTGGTGGCCGGCCGCAAGGTCACCAGGGTGGGCTCGGAGCGCTGACCGGTGTCGTCCACGATGACGTAGCTGAAGCTGTCGACGACGGCATAGTCGCCAGGGGGGCTGTAGGTGAACGAGCCGTCGTTCATCAGCTCCACCGTGCCGCCGGCCTCGGTATCGCGCTCGAGGAGCGTGAGCGTGACTTCGGCGTCGCCGAGCATGTCGTTGTCGAGCAGCCCGTCTTGGGGCGACCACGGATAGTCGGCTTTCCGCACGCAATTGGGGATGACGTAGTCATCCGGGGCGGGCATCAGCTCGCCCGCGGCGGTCGTCCCACTCGAAGACGTGAGGGTGGAGTCGGCCGCGGAGGTCGTGGTGGCGGAGTCCACCGATGGTGCGGTGGAACTGGTGGGCAGGCCGCTGCTGCCGCTGCTGCCGCTGCTGCCGCTGTCATCGCCGGTGGCGCTGAGCATCGAGAAATCGGGCAGCGGGGTGGGACACGCCGTAAGGCTGCTCATCACGAGGGTGAGCCCGCACGCCGATTGCATTCGCTTCATGCTGGAAATGATACTGGCCCGAACTGCGGGTGAGATTGGAAAATGCGATGCAGAGAGGGACGCCGGCGTCGGTTTTCCACTTCCTTGTTGATGGCCCAAAAGGTCCACGATCGGGCAGGCGTGGGAGCACCACACGCAACTTGAGCCCATCGCCCGCTCACGTGGAACTGGTCATGATGCACGAGCCGTTGGCGAACGCGTCCGCACACGAGGCGATCGGCGCCCGGCTTGGCGACGTGTTGCTCGACCGTGGCCCTGTGTGCGACGGCGATGTCGGTGGCCATGTCGCAGCGCCGAACGAGCTCCATCGAGCGACGTTGGTCGAGGGAGCACGCGGTTGGTGGAGGGCCACAGTGGAGGGCCACAGGCGCGCGGGCGGTGGAACCCGTCGGGGTGGTAGGAAAGCGGTGCTCCCATGTTCAGGGCGGGGCGCACGGCGCTCGGGCGTGAGGTGTTGGAGCGATCACGAGCGACCGAAGAGCGTCCAAGAGCGTCCGGGGAGCACCGGCCGGAGGGCAAGGTTGCCATTCGAGGAGGGCGATTCCGCTCGTACCCCCTTGCTCGAAGGGGTTGGGAGGTCACCAACGACCTCCAGTTCCCTTTCGAAAGGGGATGCGAGGTCAATCACTATCCCCGACTCCCTTGCAAAGGGGGGGACGAGGTCACTCACTATTCCCGGTCCCCATGCTCGAAAGGGTTCGTGGCTCACCGATGATTTACCAGATCTCTTCATCCGAGGGGTATGAGGTTACCAGCTGTATGCCGATCCTCGTGGCAAGGGGTTCGTGGCTCATCAATGGTCTCCAGACCCCTTCATTCGAGGGGGTACGAGGTCCCGTTGAGCCGATCTCCTAAAACACCGATTGCTGAATAATACTGGTAAATCAACGACGTTACGGCGGGGGTTTAGGGTCCAGTCGAACCACGAAACCGCAGGTGCCTCGGGATGGTTTCGATCAGATTCATAGTCCGATGCGGTGGCCCTGATTGACCGCCGAGATCGGAGCCAGGCCGGCAGGAGCGCGGGCGCAGCGTCGATACTACCGTCGAGTCTGTGTTCATCTGCGTCGACTACCCGCAGGGATGGTCCGTAAGAACGGCGGAGCGGTGTCGCCATTGGCCCGTCTGGGCCAATTCGACTTCGCAGATGGTCAGTCTATAGTGGAGGCGATGAGAATCACCGAGTTTAATGCTCTCATTGTCGAGCTGGCGAAGGTGCTCTGGGAGCCAGAGAAGGCAAAAGATCTCGTCCTGAGTATAGGGTTTCCTCCTGAGGATCTTCCAAGGTTTCAAACTCCGCGTGGGTTTTGGCGCTCGGTTGTCACCGAGGCTGAAAATGGGAAGGTTCACGGTGGTGCGCAAGCAATCGCAGAAGTGGCGGTGAACCAGTATCCTGGGAATGACACGCTGGTCAGCTGCCTGCCCGCTGTTTCGCCGAGTGAAGATGCCACTGACCTGTTGTCAACGTTCAGGGCTGACCAGGCTGGCCCTCGCGAGCGGGGGGCTATTGTCCATACGTCATTCTGTATTGACCAGGGGGATCAGGTGGAGGTCGACACGAATGGTGAGGGCGAAACGATGAAGATATGGGCGCACTGGGGTCCGGTTGCTCTTGTTTTTGATCTGACCAATCCGCACGAGGAAGACCTGTCTGTTCGCCAGATCTTTGTCGAGACCATTGGCTGCCGAGCAATTTCTGAGGCCGTTGACTACCGGACAGCCTCTGTTGTTGGCAGAGCCTGCTGTCTTGGAATCGGAGCCGTTCGGCAGTACGAATGCTTCGTAGAATCCTCGATCGGAGAAGTGATGCCTGCTCAGCCGATTGGCCTGGAAAAAGATAGCTATATCAAGCTGTCAAGTGGAGAGCAGGAGATGTTCTCGATCTTGGTCAATGCATCGCGGGTCGGAATCTACCAGCTTGCCGTTCGTGTGAAATTTTCAGTGCAAGGACAGGTTCGGACGGCTCGTATTCTCCAGACAAAGGGAGAGCTGGAATGGTCACTGCTAGGGCCCCAAGACGGCCATCGAGGGGACAATTGAAGACGGGCCCGTAGGGGGCTCTGCGGGTCCTACGAGCCCGTCCGTCCAGTGAAGGCGCCAGGGCAGTGAAGGCGCCAGGAGCCGAACACGGCACTACTCCAGCAGGTGCTCGCTGGCGAACCCCTGCAGCTCGACCAGCTGCGCTTGGGCGCGCTGGTGGTGGGACTGCGCGGCGTCGAGCCGCCCCTCGCGCCCGGCTCGTTCCAGGCTCTTCATCGTGCGCGCCAGCGACTGCACGCCCAGCTGGGCGCTCGATCCCTTCAGGTCGTGGGCCAAGAAGCCGACCCGCTCCCACTCACAGTCGTGGAGCGCCGTCTCGAGTTGCCCGAGGCGCTTGGTCGCGTCGTGGAGGTAGACCGTGAGCAGCTCCTGCATGACCGTGCGATCGCCCGAACAGATCTCCTGCAGCCGGGTCAGATCGAGGGGAGCCCCGTCGGTCGATGCCGGGGACGCGGGCGCGTGGTTGACCGTTTCGAGGTGCGGTGGGGCAGGCGGAGCATAAGGGGGCCCTGAGGTCGTAGGGGAGCCAGGATGGACCGTGGGGTCGCCGGCCGGACCCGTCGGGGCGGTGAGGTGTCGCCTCAGCACCTGGGCCAGATGATCGAGCGCGATGGGCTTGCTGACATAGTCGTCCATGCCGGCGTCGAGGCAGCGCTGCCGATCCCCGGGCATTGCGTTGGCCGTTGTCCCGATGATCGGCAGGTGTTGCCCGGGGCGCTCGCGCCGGCGCAGCTCGGTGCTCGCCTCGTATCCGTCCATCAGCGGCATGCGACAGTCCATCAGCACCGCGTCGTAGGTGGAGCGCTCCACCGCCTCGAGTCCCTCGCGCCCGTTGGCGACCGCATCGGCGGCGTAACCGAGCTTGTCGAGCAGCCGCAGAGCGAGCCGGCGGTTGACGAGGTTGTCCTCGACGACCAGCAGCCGGCACGCGGAGCCGTCGGGTCTTCGGACGGCCGTTTGGACGGTCGTTTGGACGGCCGTTTGGTCTGCCGGTTGGTCTGCCGGTCGGGCGGCGATTGGGGGTCCGGGCGACGCCGTCGAGGCGGCGAGCCGCAGCGTAATCGCAAACGAGAACGTCGTGCCCCGCCCCGGCTCGCTGCGGACCTCCAGCTGCCCCCCCATCAGGCTCACCAGCTCGCGGGCGATCGTCAGCCCCAGGCCCGTGCCCTCGTGCTGGCGGGTGGTGGAGTCGTCGGCCTGAGCAAAGGGCTCGAACAAGCTCTCGATGATCGCCGGATCGATCCCTATTCCGGTGTCCTCCACGCAAAAGCGCAGCGTCGCGCGGCCCTCGGCGGGCGGCTCGGCGCGCACGCGCACGACCACCTCGCCCCGCTCGGTGAACTTGATGGCGTTGTGGGTGAGATTGAGCAGGATCTGTCGCAGGCGCCCCGGGTCGCCGTGGACGTACCGCGGGACGGCCGCGTCGAGCGCGATCCGCAGCTCGACGGGCCGGGGGCCCACCGCGGGGGCCAGGCTGCCGATCACCCCCTGCACGGTCGCGTGCAGGTCGAAGTCCTCGGTCGTCAGCTCTAGCGCGCCGGACTCGACCTTCGAGATGTCGAGGATGTCGTCGACGATCTGCATCAGCGCCTCGGCGCAGGCCTGCACGGTCTGGGTCAGCTCGCGCTGGTCGTCCGATAGCGACGTGTCCAGCAAAAGGCCGGTCATGCCGAGGATCCCGTTCATCGGGGTGCGGATCTCGTGGCTCATCTTGGCCAGGAACTCGGTCTTGGCCTGGTTGGCGGCCTCCGCCTGGGCGGCCCGGCGGCGCTCACTGACGTTGTAGAGCAGCCCCACCCAGCCCTGTGGCGCCGTCGCTCGCAGGGACAGCTCGCACCACAGCGGGGAGCCGTCGGCACGGAGCATGCGAAGCTCGATGGGGGACCCGTGCTCGGGTTGGTCGAGCTGCTGACGGAGCGTGGGTCGGTCGTCGGGGTGCACGAATCGGGTGAGCGCGTGCCCGACCGACTCCTCGACGGGGTGACCCAGCTGATCGGTCCATGCCCAGTTGAGAAAGCGGATCGTCCCGGCGGCGTCGAGCTTGCAGACCACGTCGCGGAGGTTCTCGACCAGCTCGCGGTAGCGCTGCTCGGCCGCCGAGAGCTCCTCGATCAGGCGGTAGTGGATCTGCGAGCCGAGCTCGTCGTCGCGGGACGAGCTCATGCCCTAGCCCCGCAGCTGCCGCCGCAGATCATGGCGGGTGGCGACGTTGGCGTAGAGGGGAAAGATCTTCTCGCAATAGAACTGCTGCTCGACCGCCGTACGTCCGCAGGTGCAGTCGGACAGCACGGTGACCCGATATCCGGTCTCGAACGCGTGGCGACCGGTGGAGTCGATGCAGATCGACGTCAGCGTCCCGGCGACGACTACGTCCTTGATCTTGCGCTGCTCGAGGGTCTGGGCGAGGGCGGTGTTGGAGAAGGCGTTGAGCCCTCGCTTGCCGGGGATCTCCAGGATCCGGTCGCCGAACTCGTCGAGCTCGGGAATCGACTGCGCCCCCGCCGAGCCGTCTCGGAACGCCCCGAGGGTCTTGACCATGCCCAGCATGCCCACCGGATCGACCAGCTCGGCGTAGTCGGCCGTGAAGCGGATCGGGGTCGCGATGATGGTCACCTTCGTATCGCGCAGCGCGGTGAGCAACTCGACGGTGTGCGCCACTGCGGCGGCGCACAGCGACTTGTCCTCGATGGCGGAGTGGAGCAGGCCGTCCTTGGCGAAGTAGTCGTTTTGAAATCCGATCAGGATGAGCGCCGTCGTTTCGTCGTGCATTGCGTCGTGGTTCCAGGCGAGGCGATCGTAGGGCACCATGCTACCGAGGGATCGTTTCTGGAGCCGGCCGTACTGGGGACGCCGGCCGACACCAGTCGATCGTTCCGACGCCCCTCGGCGAGCGAGCGGAGCGCGCCGACGGAACGAAAGGGGTGTCGGACCGGTTCTTGAACCCGGCCTCGGACCCGGCCTTCGATCGGGCGCCGAACCAATGGAGCAGGGCCGCTGCCCGGCGGATTCGAAAGCTCAACCCCTACTCGCAGTAGGTGGGCATCACGGATAATCGCTTCGGGCTTCCCGCCGGACGGGCCTGCGCACCCACGAACAGAGGCGATTCCCTGGTTGAACGATCAGTAGGAAGAGCTTTTGACGGCACGGGCAGCGGCCGAGCAAGGCTTAGCGTAGCACTCGGAACGGGGGCGGTGACGCAAAAACGAAGCGGCTGCGACGCGAGGTCAGTCCGGGATCGAAGGCCTTGACACAGTGGTCCCGAAGACTCAGTGGTCTCGAAGACCCAGTGGTCTCGAAGACTCAGTGGCTTCGAACAAACCCGGGTTGCTTGACAGTCGCCCGTCGTTCATGGCCGCGCTAGCCGCCGAGACCCGACCTTCAGTGGGGATCGTGGCTGAAGCGGGGATCGGCCTTGGGGGCCTGCTCGCGGTAGTCCGCTCCCAGGCCGCCCTGGACCGCGACCGAGGGGCCACCGCGGGCCATCAGATCGATCTTGCCCAGCACCGCCTCGCCGCGCGTCTCGGTGGGCACCATGTGCTCGCGGCTGTCCATGCGGATCGCGTCGCACGGGCAGGCCTCCACACAAAACCCACACACCACGCACTTGAGCTCGTCGATGACGAAGCTGTGCGGGGCCTTCTCGGACTCGTCGCGGCGATCCTCGGCCTGGATGTAGATGCAGCGGGCTGGGCACACCGTGGAGCAGCACATGCACGCCACGCAGCGCACCGAGCCGTCCTCGCGGTACATCAGCCGGTGTACCCCGCGGAAGCGCTCGGGGTAGTAGTCCTTGACGTCCACCTCGGGCTCGCCGTAGCGGATCGTGTCCACGTCGCCGTGGCCGGGGGTGAAGGTGTTCTTGAAGAAGTGCCGCGCCGTGGTCAAGAGCCCCTCGAGGATCGCGGGCAGGAAGATCTGATCACGGGTCGTACGCTTGAGGGAGACCTTCTTGACGCCGATGGTCATGTCGCTTCGTCCTGACTGACTACGAGAAGACTTGGGAGAAGACTACGCGGAGACTGCGGGAAGGCCACGAAAAAGGCCCTACGACGCCGGGTTTGCGCCCGGCATCAGCATGTAGACGAGGATGGCGGTGATCACGATGTTGGCGATCGAAAGCGGCAGCAGCCCCTTCCAGCCCAGGCTCATCAGCTGGTCGTAGCGGAAGCGGGGCAGGGTCCAGCGGACCAGCAGCTGCACCCCGCACAGCAAGAAGATCTTGCCGCCCCAAATCGCCATGCCCAGCAGCACCACCATGATGTGGGGCACCTCGGTGCCCCAGCCGGTCATCAGGGACCAGGAGGCGCCAAACAGGTGGAGCACGCCCACCAGGGCCACCAGCGCGCCGAACAGCTCTCCGGCCTTGGAGGTGCGCCACGCGGCGACCCCCATCACCGTCAGGCCCGTGCCCACGCCAAAGAAGAACAGCTGGGCCATCAACGGGCTGGAGAAGCCGGCGGGTCCCATCATGCCGAAGGGCAGGCCCCAGCCCCCCAAGAACAGGGTCGCCAGCATGGCCGACATGAAGATCACCTCGATGAACTCACCGAGGAAGAACAGGCCAAAGCGCATGCCCGAGTACTCGATGAAGTATCCGATGATCTCCGACTCGCCCTCGGGCAGGTCGAAGGGGGCGCGCTTGGTCTCCGCCATGGCCGCGGTGAAGAACAGCACGAAGGCGATAGGCTGCAGGACGATCCCCCAGTAGCTGCTCTGTTGGGCCTTGACCAGCGCGTGGGGCTCGAGGGTGCCGTAGACCAGCAGCGCGCCCACGATGGTCAGCCCGATCGCGACCTCGTAGGAGATCATCTGGGCGCTGGCTCGAAGCGCGCCGAGGATCGCCCACTTGTTGTAGCTGGCCCATCCGGCCAGCGCGGTGCCGTAGGTGGCCAGCGAAGCCACGGCAAAGTAATAGAGCAGGCCCACGTCGATCTGGGCGATCTGCAGCGGGGTGCCGCCGCGCCCGTCGGCGCACTGGGCCACGTCGGCGGCCGACAGCGGCTCGAACAGGCGGTCGTAGCAAAGCGCGTCGCCGAAGGGCACGATGGCGAACACCAGCAGCGAGGGGATGAACGCGAACATCGGGGCCAGCGTGTAGAGCGCCCGGTGGGCCTTGCGCGGGATGAAGTCCTCCTTGAAGAGCATCTTGATCGCATCGGCGATGAAGTGCGGGATCCCCCAAAGTCGCAGCTTCACCGAGCCAAGCACGATCGTGGCGCGATTGGGGCCCACCCGGTCCTGCATCATGGCGCTCTGCTTGCGCTCCATCCAGGTCAGCAGGGAGGCCAAGGGCATCACGAAGCCCAGCACCATCAGCAGGATCTTCAGCAGCCCCGGGACCAGGTACTGGTCGACCCACGACGGATCCTCGAACTCGATGGCGATGCCGGCTGGCTGCTCTTGTCCCTCGATCGGGACCAGCAGCCGGGCCAGGCCGGTGCGGTACTCGTCGGGGGCCACCTCGTCGGGGGCCTCGCCGCCGAGCAAGGCGATGGGTGCGTGCTTGCCCGGGCCCAGGAAGTAGCTGGAGTCGACGCCCACGTGGAACGTGGCCGAGCCCTTGGGGGGCAGGGCGGTGGGCTTGGCGTCCTCGCCGATCGTAAAACCCACCCAGTCGGGGCTCTGCTCGTCGACGCGGGCGCGCCCCAGGGTCACCGGCTGGTCGGAGATGTTGACGATCGTGACCTCCACCGGCCGGGTGTCGGGGTGGAACACCAGCATGCCGGGCTCGATCCGCACCGGCGACGGCGCCTCGGTGAGGGTCGGCGGGTCGCCACAGGCGGAGCCGAGCACGCCCCAAAGGAGCACGAAGCCCAGCGCCCCCCATCGGGGGGCCAGCCGTACAGACGGCTGGGGGGCCAGCCGTACAGACGGCCAGATGGATCGCAAGGCCGCCAACAGGCGGGACAGCAGCGTGGTGACGTGGGTCATCAGGTCGGGATCCGGTCTCGAGCGAGGGGAAGCGTCGGTCGGGGTCGGTTCAGCCGCGGGAGTTGGCCCAGCGCAGCAGGGTGGGGCGCACGGCCTTGGGCTCGGCCACCAGCGCCATCAACTCGTCGTGCCCGTGCTTGTCCGCCAGCAGTCGGGTGCGCTCCTTGGCGGTGGCTACGTTGCGCAGCCCCAGGGCCAGCAGCAGATCGCGGATGATGTCGGCCCGATGCTTGCGGTCGTGCTGGGGCGGCCACGCGGGGCGGACCACTCGCAGCAGGCGCTGCCGATTGATGTAGGTGCCCAGGATCTCGGCCCAACTGGCCGCGGGCAGCACCACCGAGCAGGCGTCGGAGAGCGCGGTGCGACGGGAGGCCAGGCACACCGAGGTGATCCCCGTCAGGCCCTGCAGGGCGATCTCGGACAGATCGCCGATGCTGTCGAGGAAGATCACCGCGTCGTAGGCCCGTCCGGCCAGCTCGAGCGCCAGCTCCGCCTCGTGCTTGTCCACGTCGCCGGCCGCGTCCAGGGCCCCGTGGGTGTTGGGGTTCTTGTCGGGGTCGCGCAAGATCTCGTCGCCCGGGCCCCGGGGATTGCCCAGCACGAAGTGGTTGAGTTCGTTGCCTTTTTGGGTGAGCACCTCACCCAGCTCGCGCAGGGCGTCGTTGGCCTCGTTGGTGGCGCTGGCCGAGAACACCAAGGCGACCTTCTTGGACTGCGTGAGCCGCTCGGCGACGATGGCCATCGCGTCGGGAAGGGCCGAGGCCTCGTTGTCGACGCGCGCGTGGTAGACCCGCTTGGCGGGATCCAGCTTTTTGTAGTGGTAGCGCCCCGCATCGCACATCCAGTGCCCGTTGACGGCCGGATCATGCCGCGGAACGATCCGATAGGCCTGCTCGTGCTTGGTGTGGAGCTCGATCGCGCAGCCGGTCGCGCAGCCCGAGCAGGTGGTCGGTGTGGAGCGCAGCTCCCAGGTTCGGATGGCGAAGCGAAAGTCCTTGGCGGTCAGCGCCCCCACCGGGCAGATGTCGACCGTGTTGATCGAGTAGCCGTTGTCGAGGCGATGGCCGTCGGCGATGTCGATCTCTTCGTGATCGCCCCGGTAGGTCATCGTCAGCTCGGCTGTGCCCGGGATCTCCTCGCAGAAGCGAACGCATCGGCTGCACAGGATGCAGCGCTCGGCGTCGAGCACGATCTCGCGGCCGATGTCCTTATGCTTGGGCTTGCGGATCTTGGCCACGTCCACCCGGGTCAGCCGGTGGTCATGGTCCATGTAGTGCCGCTGGAGCTTGCACTCGCCGGCCTTGTCGCAGATCGGGCAGTCGATGGGGTGGTTTTTGAGGGTGAACTCCAGCATCTCTCGGCGGGCCTTGAGCACCGCCGGGCTCTTGGTGTGCACCACCATGCCGTCGCGCACCTGCACCTGGCAGGAGGGCTGGAGCTTGCCCATCTTCTCGATCTCCACCAGGCACTGCCGGCAGCTGGCCGCGATCGACAGCCCCTGGTGGTAGCAGAAGTGGCAGATCTCCTCGCCCATCATCTCGGCCGCCTCGAGCACGTTGGTGCCCTTGGCGACAGTGACCGGCTGGTCATCGATGGTCAGCGTGACCGTTGGACCGCCCTCGACGGGGGTGGCTGGGATGTTCGGGGCGACCGGTGGGGTCCAGCCCTCCGGGGGCCGGGGCCGCTGATCCACCCCCACGCGGGGAGCTGGGGCGGTGCTGGGCGGGGGCACTGTGCCGGGCGAGGGCGGGATGGTCTTGGAGGTAGAGCGGCTGTCGTGGTTGGCCATGGCGGTCCCCTCGCGGTCAGCGGTCACACTCGCCGCCGATCATGTTGAGCGAGCCGAAGATCGGCACGACGTCGGCGATGTTGGCCCCGACGATCATCTGGCGCAGCGCGGACGTGGTGTAAAAGCACGGAGGGCGGCAGCGGCACTTGTAGGGGCGCCCCGTGCCGTCGCTGACCACGTAAAAGCCCAGCTCGCCGTTGCCCCCCTCGGTGAACGAGTAGGCCTCGCCGGGCGGCACCTGGATCCCGTCCATGACCAGCTTGAAGTGGGCGATCATGCCCTCGATGGAGTTGTAGACCTCGCGCTTGGCGGGCAGGGCGACGATCGGGTCGTCGATGATGACCGGGCCGGGCGGGATCTGGACCAGCGCCTGCTCGATGATCCGCATCGACTGCTCCATCTCCTCGATCCGCACCAGGTAGCGGGCGAGGTTGTCGCCTCCGTCGGCCACCGGGACGTCGAAATCGAAGTGGTCGTAGACCGAGTAGGGGTGATCCTTGCGCACGTCGTAGTCCGGCCCGCACGCGCGGAGCACCGGGCCGGTGATCCCATACGAGATCGCGTCGGCCGCGGAGATCGTCCCCACGTTCTCCATGCGATCGAGGAAGATCCGGTTGCGCTCGACCAGCCGGCGGATCTCGCCGATGTAGTAGCGGACCTTGGCCAGCTTGGCCCGGGTCTTGTCCTCGAAGCCCTCGGTCAGATCCCAGGCCACCCCGCCGATCCGCGCGTAGCTATGGGTCAGCCGGGCCCCGGAGAGCTCCTCGAGCAGATCCCAGATGTGCTCGCGGGGCCAGTTGGCATAAAAGAAGATGCTCAGGCCCCCCAGCTCGGCCAGCGATGCGCCCACGCACGTCAGGTGGTCGGCCACCCGCGCCAGCTCCCCGGCGATCACCCGGATGTACTCCGCGCGCTCGGGGATCCGGTCGGTGATCCCGAGCAGCTTCTCCACCGCCATCGCAAAGCCCGTGTTGTTGAGCATCGGCGAGACGTAGTTGAGGCGGTCCACGTAGGGGAAGATCTGCGAGTACGTGGAGCCCTCGCACTCTTTTTCGAACCCGCGGTGCAGGTAGCCTATCTGCACGTCGGCGTCCTTGATGAGCTCGCCGTCGATCCGCAGCACCACGCGCACGGTGCCGTGCATCGCCGGGTGCGAGGGCCCCATGTTGACGATGACCTCCTCGGTGGGCAGCCGGGCCGCCTCGTCGGCGAATTGCTGCAACGAGGGCGAGAGCGGCAGCTCACCAGCCTGACGCCCCTGGGGGTCGTAGGTCTGCGCGAGGTCGTGGGCCACGGGGGGAGGGGACAGCTGCTTGGCGGCGGTCACGGCGGGATCCTTTGCTTCCGGTCTACTCGACCCGGCGGTCGTGGCTGGTCTCCAGCAAGCGGGTGGTCTGGTCGTCGGTGGAGGGCGCGTCGGGGCGTCGGATCAGGGGCTGGCGGGCGTTTTGCGGGTAGTCCTTGCGCAGCGGGTGCCCCACGAACTCCTCGTACATCAAGATCCGACGCAGATCGGGGTGTCCGGTGAAGCGCACGCCGTAAAGATCCCAGGCTTCGCGCTCGGCCCAGGCGGCCGCGTACCAAAGGCCAGTGGCCGTGGGCACCTCGCACGCCTGCTCGCTCACCGCCACTTTGATCCGCACGCGGTGCTTGTGCTGGAGGCTGTACAGCATGTAGACGACCTCGAAGCGGGGGTTTTGCCCCAGCCAGTCGACCACCGTCAGATCGGTCAACATCGAGAAGTCCAGCTGCGGGTCGTCGCGCAGCAGGGTGAGGGTCTCGATGAGGTGATCCTTGTCGACCAAGGCCATCTCGTCGCCGACGTAGGCGCCGGTCTCGAGGATCGCCTCGGGGAGGCGCTGTTGGAGGATGTCGAGGACGCGTTGAGCCATGATTCGGGGTCGTTTCAGGGCGGGGAGCGGGACCGAGCGGTTGCCGCAGCGGGGCCGGCGTCAGCGGACGCGGCCGTCCTTGGGCATCCGCTCGTCGGCGTCGAGGGTCATGCTGGTGCCATCGGGCAGGATCGGCAGGCGCCGCCGGTCCTTGAACCCGATCGCAGCGGTATTGCCCAGCTCGGCCTGTACGTGGCCGCGGTGCTCCTGGATCCGGTTTTGCAGGGTCATCAGCCCGTCGAGTACCTGCTCGGGCCGCGGGGGGCAGCCGGGCACGTAGACGTCGACCGGGATCACCTGATCGGCGCCCGGGGTGACCGTGTAGTTTTGGTAGAAGCCGCCCGTGGAGGCGCAGACCCCGAAGGCGATCACCCACTTGGGGTCGGTCATCTGGTCGTAGATCCGCCGCAGCACCGGCGCTTGGCGCTCGGTGATCGTGCCGATCACGATGAGCAGATCCGACTGTCGCGGCGAGAACCGGGGAAACTCGGCCCCGAAGCGCGCGATGTCGTAGCGCGCGCCCATGGTCGACATGAACTCCATGGCGCAGCACGCGGTCGCGAAGGGGTACGTGAACAGGCTGTATTTTTGGGCCCAGTTGACCGCGTCTTGCAGGACGGTGGGGACGAAGGAGGGATTGTCGTTGCTCATCGGGGCACCTCGGGTCGACCGATAGTCTGAGACACGGCGGGCTCACGCCCAGTCCAGGGCCTTTTTACGCCAGATATACGCCAAGCCCACGACCAGGATGCCCAAGAAGATCATCATTTCCACCAGCCCGAACAGCGAGGGCTCGCCGGGGCAGGCGCCGGTGATCGTCAGCGGCACCGAGCAGCTGAGCTCACGGAACAGCGAGGCCCACGGGTAGAGAAACGCGACCTCGATGTCGAACACGAGGAACAGGATCGCCACCTGGTAGAACTTGACACTGAACTTGACCCGGGGGCTGCCGATCGGCTCGCTGCCGCACTCGAAGGGTTCGTCTTTGATCGCGGTGGTCCGCTTGGGCCCCAGCAGCATCGCCAGGCCCATCATCACGGCCGCGAAGCCCAGGGCGAAGACCACGAACATCAATGCGGGGAGGTAGGATTGAGCCATGACAGGAAAGGGTCCGGTGCGCGGCCTCTACTAACACAGCCCGACCACTTCCGCGACCCCGCCTTTTGCCCGCAAAACCCGTCCTGGGCCGCCCAAACGCCCCATCGTCGCCGCTCTTCGCGGCGGCTAGCTCGTCCCTTCGATCGCCATCTCGAAGACCTCGACCTCATCGGCATCCTTGGCCATCAAGAACACCTGCAGCGACCGATCCCCGCGGTACGACCGAAACTCGCTGTGGATCGCCCGCGCCGCTTCCTCGGCGGGGATCCCTTGGTCGAACGCCCCCATCAGCGGCATCGCGATGCTGTGCAGTCCCTTGTGGGCGCAGGCGACGATGACTGCGGCTGTCGCGCGGAGAATGTCCTCCACCTGGACGCGTCCGCCGGGCTTGTCGGTGTTGGCCACGTGGATCAGGTGGCGTGCCTTCATGGGCCCCGCGTCGGTCACGAAGGCGGCGCCCACCGCCAGGGGGGCGTGCTCGCGCACTCGCTGCTCGATCGTGTCGCCGGCGAGCTCCTTGAGCTTGGACGCCGGGTAGGTGGACATGATCCCTTCCGAGTTGATCGGACACACGAAGGCGTCCACGTCGACCGCCTCCCATGGATCGGTGCAGATCTGGATCACGACCTGATCGGTGTTGTCGACCGCCACGGTGCGCCTTTTAGCCGCTTCTGCCTGGGGGGACCAGGGGCCCGGATCGTGAGTCAGGCGGGGCTTGGGGGCGCCAGCCCGGGCTGTCGGCCGGTCTTTGGGGTGGCTTGGGGGGCGTCTCCCAAGAAACCCCGGTTTCGTCCATCCTGGGTGCCACGTGGGCAAGACCGAGGCCGGGCGCGACGCAGTCGCGCATCCCGAGCCGGCCTCGGCATAAATAGCTCAGTGCTCCGCTCGAAACGGGGCCTCGAGCGCGTCGACGACTTCGTCCTCGGGCGCCGATTGCGCTTCGACCAGCTCCCGGACCAACAGGCCGCGGGCGGTGGTCAGCATCTGTCGCTCCCCGTGGGAGAGGGTCTTTTTGGTGGCCAGCAGCGAGAGATCGCGGAAGACCTCGGCCACCTCGAACAGCGAGCCGGTGCGGATCTTCTCCATGAAGCCGCGGTAGCGACGGTTCCAGGTCTGGCGATCGTCGGGGATCTCGTGGTCGGCCAACAGCTCGAACATCTCGGCGATCTCCTCGGGGCTGGCCACCGAGCGCATGCCGTTTTCCTCGGCCTTGTTGACCGGCACGATGATCTTGAGGCCCGAGCCCACCACCTGCAGGTGATAGAAGGCGATCTCCTCGCTGCCGATCTTCTTGTGTTCCACGGCGACGACGTTCGCGACGCCGTGGGCGGGATAGACGGACTTGTCGCCGATCGCGAAGGACGGTTGCATGCCTGGCCCAAGAGTATGCCCAAAACGGCGCTCTTTTGGGGGGAGCGCCATTTTGGGGCCGTGCACCCCCGATCTCGCCGGCCTCGTCGTTGGGTGATCCCGAGCGGATCGCGCGGAGTGCGAACGCGCGCAGCTAGCGCAGCCCTGTGATCCGCCAGCCGTGCGGGGTTTGCTCGAGGGTCAGCACCCGTCCCGTCTCGTAGCGGAGCTCGGCGCGTCGCAGATCCGCGCTCAGATCCAGGGCGCCCGGCTCGGCCAGCGCGTCTTCGATGGCGTCGACCCGGGCGGTCCAGTCCTCGTCGACAGCGTCGAGCAGGTCTTCGCCGAGCAAGGCTTGGATCCGGGTGAGCTCGGCCTGTCGGACCGCCGCGATGAACCCCCGGATCGTCTGGGCCGGGGTGCTGGTGTTGGGGCGGCCCGGCAGGCCGGCGTGGACTTGCAGCTGGTCGTGGACCTGGGTCCAGTGTAGGACTCGACCGCCGGGGTGGGTAGTGGTGCCGCCGTAGATAGGCTCCGCTTGCTCGGGCGGGAGGGCCTGGGCCGCTTCGAGGGCGGCGGCGTGCTCGTCGCCGTCGGCCTTCCAGCGGGCCTCGAACTCCTCGAACGAGGTGGCCGCCCGGATCTGCGGGGCCAAGAGGGCATAGGCGGCCGCCGGGTCATCGGCCTTCAGCGCGGCCACGTGCGCCTGGGTCAGCTGGGTGGGGGAGCGGCTCTTGCCGTGGCCACAGCCCGCGCTGCTGCCGAGCGTCAGGGCCAATAGCCACGGGCTGACCTTCGTCGGTCGCGGGCGTCGGTGTTGGGTCGTGCGACCGGTCATGCGACCAGTCACGCGACCAGTCACGCGACCATTCACGCGTCCGGGCCCTGGCGTTTGTTGAAGACCGTGTCGCACGCGAACTCGGGGTTAGGAGCGGGGTGGTCGAGCGTGAAGTGGAGCCCGCGGCTCTCCTTGCGTCGGCGGGCGCACTCGACGATGAGGTGGCCGGTCAGCGCGATGTTGCGCAGCTCGAGCAGGTCACGGGTGACGCGAAACCGCCAGTAGTACTCGTGGATCTCCTCGCGCAGCATCTCGATCCGCCGTCGCGCTCGCTCGAGCCGCTTGTCCGAGCGCACGATCCCCACGAAGTTCCACATCAGCGCGCGCACCTCCTCCCAGTTGGCGCTGACCATGATCGCCTCGTCGGAGTCGACGGCGTCGCCCTCGTTCCACTCGCTGACGGTGGTGGGGGGCTCGCGCCGCATTTCGTCGCAGATCTCGGCCGCGCCCGCGGCCAGGGCCACCGCTTCGAGCAGGCTGTTGGAGGCCAGGCGACACGCCCCGTGCATGCCGCTCATGGCCACCTCGCCGATCGCCAACAGGCCCGGTACGTCGGTGCGCCCCTGGGGATCGACCACCACGCCCCCGCACATATAGTGGGCCGCGGGCACCACGGGGATCGGCGAGGTGGTGATGTCCAGGCCCAGGGCCAGGCAGCGATCGTGGATCCCGGGGAACCGCTCCCGCAGGAACGCGGCGGGCAGGTGGGTGACGTCCAGGTGCACGCACGGCTCGCCGGTGCGCTTGAGCTCGGCATCGATCTCGCGGGCCACCACGTCACGCGGGGCCAGGCTGCCCATGGGGTGGCGCCCGTCCATCAGCGCGCTGCCGTCGCGACGCTTCAGGATCCCGCCCTCGCCCCGCACCGCCTCGCTCACCAGGAAGCTCTTGGCCTCGGGGTGGTAAAGGCACGTGGGGTGGAACTGCATGAACTCCAGGTTGGCGACCGTGGCTCCGATCCGATAGGCCATGGCCACGCCGTCGGCGGTGGCCACGTCGGGGTTGCTGGTGTAGCGGTAGACCTTGCCGGCCCCGCCCGCGGCCAGCACGGTGACCGAGGCCAGGTGGGCGCTGACCTGCTGGGTGTTGGTGTCGAGCGCATACGCGCCAAAGCACCCGCGCGTGCCGTCGACCTTGGTCCACGACAATAGATCCACCACCATTTGATGGCCGAGCAGCGTGATGTTGGGATGGGCGTTGGCCGCGGCGACCAGGGCGCGCACCAGCTCGGCGCCGGTCATGTCGTGGTGATGCACCACGCGGCGGTGGCTGTGCCCGCCCTCGCGGCCCAGCGCGAACGGGCCCTCCGAGCCGCCGTGCTCGCGGTCAAAGCGGACCCCGTAGCGATCGGCGAGGTTGCGCACCAGCCCCGGCGCTCGGGCCACCGTGCCCTCGACCATCGCGCGGTGGCCCAGCCCCGCGCCCACCGCCAAGGTGTCGGCCACATGGGCCTCGAGGGTGTCGTCGACGGAAAAGACGGCCGAGATCCCGCCTTGGGCCCACTGCGTGTTCGAGGTCTGGGGCAGGGCCTTGGTCAGCACCGTCACCGGGCCCTGGTCGGCGACCTGGAGCGCGAAATAAAGGCCCGCCAGGCCGCTGCCGATGACCAGGGTACGCGAGCGGTGGACGGGGGGTCGGACCACGGCGGCGCGAGCCTAGCAGACGCGACCGATCATGGGAGCCATGGGGTGGGAGGCTCGGTACCATCGGAGCGATGACCGCCTCGGCGACCGGCCCCGATCCCGCCGCGGGGATGCACGTGGTCGCGATCCAGCACCGGCTGCCTCGGGCCGCGGGGCGATCTCGGCTCGACGACGACTGGGTGAGAGCGCGGGCCGAGGCGGTCGGGGTCACCTTCTATGAGCTTCGGGCCCGGTTGCGCGTGCTCGATGGCTGGCCCGGGGTGCTGGGCACCTACGCTGGAGCCCGGCCCGCGGGGTCGGTGGCCGCCGCGCTGCGTCGCGAGGGGATCGCCGCGTGGGTTCTGGGGGCAGCGCTCACCGAACCCCGCACCGTGGTGCGACGTTTTTGGTTGCGGGGTGGGAGGCTTGTCGTCGAGGCCGACGGGGGGGGCTCCTTCGAACTGCACGCGTCGGATGTGAGGATGCTCGTTCATGGCGTACAGATGAGTGAGGATCGGACCTTCGTCCTTTCGCGCCCGGTGCATGCCCCGGCCTTGCGGGTTGCGTCGGGCGGGGTGGTCCCTCAGTCGCGTACCCGGTCGACGCGGGAGTCCTTCGTGGAGCTCTACGCGCCCGGGTGCCCGATCTTGAGCTTTCGCGCCGCCTCGCTGCGCTACGCCGCGCTGAGCGACGGGGTGGTCGAGCCGACCCGCGTCGCCAATTTCCAGCGGGTGGTGCACACCTTGCGCACGGGATGTCCGGCCGCCACCTACGATGCCCGCCTACGTGGTCGGATCGAGCAGATGCGGGTGCTCGGGCCCTCCTTGCGTCCCGAACTCCACCTGTCCTTGGCGGTGGCGCTGGTGGCGGGGCGTCGGCCCGATCCGTCGCCCTATCGATGAGAGTCTCGCCGGAGTTTTTGCCGCTTTCGCCTCTTTTTCGCCGCGTCGCGCTATCGTAGGTGCGATGGGGGTCGGTCGTCGGTCCACGACACGCCAGCGGTGGCGTCCGTTGCTACTGGGTGGACTGCTGGGCGGGCTGGCCGGGAGCGCGGCGCCGGCGCGGGCGGGGAGCAACAACTACTACGCCTACACCGACGCCGACGGCGTCTTGCACGTCACCAACGTCCCCCAGCGTCGCCCGGGCCAGTGGTCGCTCTACAAGACCCTGGAGGGGAGCGGGGGGGACGACGTGGCCCGGGGTCGGGCGTCGGCCCGGTCGGGGCGAGCGCCGGTGCGGTTGGGCGCCGAGCGTCTGCATCGGTACGACAGCGTCATTCGTGCGGCGGCCCAGCGCTATCAGCTGCCCGAGTCGCTGCTGCGGGCGGTGATCCACACCGAGAGCAATTTCTACGCGCACGCGGTCTCGCGGGCCGGCGCGACCGGCCTGATGCAGCTGATGCCCAAGACGGCCAAGGCGCTCGGGGTGCGCGATCCCAATGATCCGGGCCAGAACGTCCACGGGGGTGCGCGGTACCTGCGGCTTTTGGCCAATCGCTACGACGGCGACATGGTGCTCGTGCTGGCCGCCTACAATGCGGGCGCGGGCAACGTGGAGAAGTATGGCGGGGTGCCGCCCTTCGCCGAGACCCGGTCCTATGTGCGTTCGGTGCTGCGGCGGTACTACGCCTACGAGCGCCAGCAGCAGCTGGGGGCGGGCGACGATAGGCCCGGTCCGGCGCGGCACATTGCCCGCTGAGGTCGTCGGGCCACCGGGTCGCGAGCGGTTGGCGTGGTGCTATCGTGCGCGGCGATGAGCAAGAGCCCCCTTGCATCGACCTCGGGTCTGCGGCTTTTGTTGGCGCTGTCGCTGCTGTCGTCCTCGGCCTGCGCGCGCATGGCCAAGGAGGGTGATTTCGAGGAACTGGGGCTTCGGCAGGCCACGTCCGAGCCGCCGCCGGGGCTGCTACGCCCCGTGCTGCCCGACGATCTGGTCGCGGTGCACGATCGAGGCCGGCTGCTGCATCAGCTCGAGAAGTCGTTGCGTATGGCCTACACCGAGGGTGTCCACACCGTGGGCACGGTCGGGGACAACGTCGTCGTGCTCCCCTTGGTCGACGTCGACCCCGGGGGTCGCTCGGCGCAGGCTCTGTTCGTGCGCTGGCGCCCCGACACCCAGGGCAACCTGCCCAACCTCGACGCCGCGCACGCCGAGCGCTGGCTGCTCGTGTCCATGCTGCTGTCCCCCGATAAGATCCTCGACGTCGAGATCCTCTCCGGTCCCGTGCCCGAGGGCAGCCACATGGCGCACCGGGTCGATACGCTGGTGACGGCGGCCGAGCGGGCGCGCACCCTCACCCCCGGTGGCGTCTTCCACCTGCTCGATCTCTACGAGGAGGTCCCCGTCGATCCCGAAAAGCCCGCCAAGGGCAACACCGTCATCGCCCATATCTATGCCTTGTCCGCCGACGGTGACGGCGCCGACCTCGAGGTGGTGATCGACCCACCGCGTCGTCGTCATCCGGCCGCGGTCACCGACGCCTGGATCGTGCACCAGCCCGGCGCCGTGATGGCCGATCCCCTTCGGATCGAGACCCCGAGCCCGGGCCCCGTCACCGTTGCCCGGGCCATGCAGCGCGGCCTCGATGCGGGCACCATCGAGGTCGAGTCCGACCAGGGCCGTTGGACCGTCGTCGCGGGCACCGGCCTGGTCCGTCCCGCCGGCGCTCCCTGACGCCGGCCCGTGTACCGTTCGGTCCAATCATGAACTCTCCACGAGCCCCCGCCCCACCGCGCTCCATGGGGAGTTCTGCCCCGTCGGTACGCCGTGCTCGAGGGGCGAGGTCGAGCGCGTCCCCGGCAGGTTCGTCGAAGCTGTCCTCGACGCGAGCGGTGGGGTACCGTCGGTTTTGCCCATGACCGACGGTCCCCCTCGTTTGGCCACCGAGGAGCGCGAGATCTTCGAGCTCCCCAGCGGCACCACGATCCGATTCAGCAAGGAGTATCAGATCACCCAGCACCTGGGCGAAGGCGGCATGGGCAAGGTCTACAAGGCCTTCGATCCGATCATCAATCGTTATGTGGCCATCAAGGTCATGAAGGACGACGTACCCGAGGGGGAGCAACGTCGTTTTCGTCGTGAGGCACGGATGTGTGCGTCGTTCAAGCACCCCAACCTGGTGCGGGTCCTCGACGTGGGCACCACCCAGGAGCACGGCCTCTATTGGTTCGTGATGGAATTGCTCGAGGGTCGCGACATCCGGGGGGCCATGCAGCGGGGGCGCACGGTGCCGCTGCACGTCGTGTGCGAGATCTTCCGGCAGGTGCTCGACGCCCTGCGTTACATCCACCTGCGGGGGATCGTCCATCGCGACGTCAAGCCGGCCAACATCTTCATTCCCCACGACGCCTACGATCCCGACCTGCGGATCATCAAGCTGCTCGACTTCGGCGTTGCGCGCGACCTCAACGACGTGACCCCCGAGGATCCGCGGCTCATCCTGGGCGACCCGCGGTACCTGCCGCCCGAGCAGAGCCGGCCGCGGGGGGCCGTCGATCCGCGGTCCGATCTCTACGCGCTGGGAATGACGTTCTACGAGGCGGTGACCGGCCATCATCCCTTCGAGGACGTGTTCGACGAGCATCCTCGGGCGTTGCTCGAGTGTCAGCGCGAGCGGGTTCCCGAGCCTCCCAGTCGTCACTTGCCGGGGAGTCCCGATCCTCGTCGGGCCATGGCGATCGATGCATTTTTTCGAAAGGCCTGTGCCAAGGAGCCCGATGAGAGGTTTCCCGACGCGCGGACCATGCAGCAGGCGTTGGCCGAGGTTGGTCGCTACGTCTAGCCGCCTGTGGTGCAACGCTCACGCGGCCTACTGCCGATCGTGAAACCCAGGACGAACGTCGCGGTGGCGGTTGCCTTGGGGTGACGCGCGGGTCGGGGTCGCGGAGTGTCGTACATCCGCAACCCGTTCGTGACGACCGTCCGCGACCGTTCGTGTGATCATTCGCCACGAACGAGTCGAGCGCGCCTCCTCGAATAGTCCTGCCACGGTGGTCCTTCTTCCGTTAGCGTTGTGCCCGGAGGACACCCTACTGATGCATCAATCTTTCCATCCGGTGACGAAGCTTGGTTCGATGACGCTTGGCTTGGGGGCGCTGCTGCTGCTGGGCACGGCGTGCCCCAGCGACGACGTGCCCGCCGTGGAGACCGACGCGTCGAGCTCCAGCGGAAGTACGACGACGGGGCCGGATACCTTGCCGCCGCCCACCACTGGGATGGACACCACCGAAGGGGCCACCGAGACGGTCGACACCACCGAGGGGGCGACCGAGACGGTCGACACCACCGAGGGGACCACCGAGAGCGATCTTTGCGGCAACGGCATGCTCGACGACGACGAGGTCTGCGATGGTGACGATCTCGATGGCCAAGATTGTGTGTCACAGGGCTTCATGGGGGGCGGGCAGCTGGCGTGCCAGGATGATTGCTCGGATTTCGACACCTCGGCGTGCATGGAGGAACTGAGCACCTGTTGCCAGCTCAACAAGGGTCCGGGGTGTGACAACATGGTGTGTCAGGACGCCGTGTGCGCGCTCGATCCCTTCTGCTGCTCGATGCAGTGGGACCAGCTGTGCGCCGATGCTGCCGGTGTGGAGCGGCCCTGCGCTCCGCTCAACTGCCCGCCGCCTCCGTGTGGCAACGGGGTGCTCGAGGAGGAAGAGGGCGAAGCCTGTGACGGCATGGAGCTCGGCGGCGAGGATTGCGTGTCGCAGGGCTTCCCCATGGGCGGCATGCTGGGGTGCACCGACGAGTGCACGTTCGACTACTCCGCCTGTATGGGTAGCGACTGCTGCGTCAGCAACGGCTCGCCGGGGTGTGACGACATGGCGTGTGAGATGGCCGTGTGCGCGCTCGATTCCTTCTGCTGCGATATGACGTGGGATGGGATCTGTGCCTACCTCGCGGGGGAGGAGGCCGCCTGTGCGCCGCTTATGTGCCCGTCGTGCGGAGACGGCCAGATCATCGGCATCGAGACCTGTGACGGCATGGAGCTCGGCGGCCAGGACTGTGTGGGCTTGGGCTACGGGAGCGGCGATCTGGGGTGCGCGGACGATTGCCTGGACTTCGACGTGACCGAGTGCGTGCTCGGCATGGACTACACCTGCGCCGAGGCGATGGGCGCGGTGCCGGTCAACATGGGGGACACCCTGGCCGAGGACGACGATCTGGCCGAGGGCTGCGGTGATGGCGGCGGACCCGAGACGGTGATCGAGTTCACCGCGACCTTGGACGGCACGTATTCGTTCGACGCGGTCGGCTCCGACTACGACACCGTGCTCGCGGCGTTCTTCGACTGCGGCGGGATCCAGATCACCTGCAGCGACGACGCGATTCCCGGCACCGATTGCGGGGGCGTGCCCTGCTCGGAGATCTTCGTGGACATGGCGGCCGGCGAGACGGTGCTGATCTCGATCGCCGGCTACAGTGGGGCCACCGGCAACTGGGTGGTCAACGTCGGCGAGCCCGGCTGTGGCAACGGCGTCATCGAGATGATGGAGGTCTGCGACGGAATCGCTCTGGCGGGCGAGACCTGTCTGTCGCAAGGGGCCGGGGTCGGCCCGCTGGGCTGCGCCCCCGACTGCTCGGCCTACGACACGTCGATGTGCATGCCGGGCGTGGGAGATTGCTGTGCCGACAACGGCATGGCGAGCCCCGGCTGTGACGATGCGGCGTGCACCCTCGCGGTCTGCACCGCCGATGCGTTCTGCTGCGACAACACCTGGGACCAGACCTGCGCCGACCTAGCGATCCTGGAGCCGATGTGCATGGGCGTGGGCGGGACCTGCCCGTAGGCCGCGGGCCCGGACGGTGGGCCCGGACGGTGGGCCTGGACGGCGGGCCCGGATGACGGGCCCTGACCGCCGACGGCCACCGGCGTCGTCGGGGATCGGGAGGCCGGAGCGACCCCGCTCCGGCCTCCTCGTCGTTCGACGGACGAGCCCCCGCGGGTCGGACCTCGGTCGGTCCGATCCTCGACCCTCCGATCCTCGACCCTCCGATCCTCGACCCTCCGATCTCCGACAAGAGCCGTCATGCGCCCGATCTCGAGGGGTTGACGACCCTCCATCGCCCTGCTAATCAACTGCGCCCCGTCGGGCGGAAGTCCGCTCGGAGGCCGAACGAACGCAGACCGAAGACCGTACATCTGGGGGAGTAGCTCAGCTGGGAGAGCATCGCACTGGCAGTGCGAAGGTCAGGGGTTCGAGCCCCCTTTCCTCCACCGAACGACCGCCTCGTAGGTTCGCCTACGGGGCGGTCGACGTTTTCGGGTCGTGAGATCGGGCGGCTCGGGCCATGCCCTCGATCAGACCATGCCCTCGGGATCGACCGCTCGTAGCAGTCGCCGGCGGAAGCCGCCGATCGGCGACGGGAACATGGCGAAGTCGACCACCTCTCCGGTGCCTTTGCCGACCTCGGCCAGCTCGTCCCAGAGCCTCTCGATGGTCAGCCACGCCAGATCGCGGACCTTGCGATCGATTTCGTCGCCATCGAGCCAGGGCATCTCGTCGAGTGCCGGGTCGACGGGATGCCAGCGCTCCCAGGTGCTGGCCAGGCTGGTGCACAGCTCCGTCGAGGTCAGGCTCGGCGGTGGGCTCGCTGGATCACGGGGCACGACGCAAAGCGGAGGGCGCGACATGGGTGACGCGCCGATGATAGCGGCTGCGCTCTTTGGGTGAAGAGAGATTTCGATGCTCGACTTCGAGCATCATGGTCGCTTGCAGGGAAGCTCCACCCAGAACGTGGAGCCCATCCCCAGCTCGGTCTCCACCCCGATCGTGCCCGCGTGGGCCTCGACGACCTTGCGGGCGATCAGCAGGCCGAGGCCGGTGCTCTTCTCGCCGCCGGTCGCTTTGACGCTGGTCGTCCCGAAGGGCTGAAACAGGCGTGAGCACTCCTCAGGAGGGATCCCCGGGCCCTGGTCCGACACCGAGAGCCGCACGCGATCCCCTCGTTGCTCGCTGCCGACGATGACGGTGCTGTCGGGCGGCCCGTACTTGATTGCGTTGGAGATGAGGTTGGCGAGCACCTGGACCAGCTTGCGTAGATCCCCGTGGACGGTGGGCGAGTCGGTCGACTCGATGGTTACCGTGGTTTGCTTGTTGCTGGCGCGCAGCTCTTCGAGGCTCACCGCCTCGTCCAGTAGCGTGCTCGTCGAGAACGAGGAGGACTCGAGGCGGATCTCTCCGGACTCTATCGCGGACAGATCGAGCAGATCCTCGACGATGTGCAGCATGAAGCGGGCCGTCTGCTCGATCCGTCCCAGCAGCTTCGTCTCTCGGGACCCGAGGCGATCGCCGGCCTTGGTGCGGACGAGCGTGCTGAACTGCGTGATCACCCCCAAGGGGTTGCGCAGATCGTGGGCGACCATCCCGATGAGCTGGTTCTTTTGTCGGTTCAGGCGCTGGAGGGCCGCGTTTTGCTTGGCCAGATCACGCTGGAGCATGCCCATTTCGTTGGCGAGGCGGGTCATGTCGTCGAGCAAGGGGGAGGTCGAGCGCTCGGCGTTGGCTTCGAGGCGCGCGACCCGCTTGAGCGCGTTGCGGAGCGTCGTGGACTGCTCGTTGTTGATGCTCGACAGCTCGTCGTAGAGGTCGTAGACATCGGCGCCGGCCAGGTGCCCCACCACCGCCACCCGATCGGACAGTCGCGAGGCTCCCAACACCGCCGCTCGGATCCCCGATGTGGTGCGGACGGGGATCTCCCAGCCGGCCACGGCCCCCGACGTCTGCAATTGCGACCAAAAGCCGCTGAGCTTGGGCTGAGAGCCCTCGGGGACGAGGTGGTCGAGGGTGGAGGAGGTCAGCAGGCCCAGGCCGTCCACGACGACCTCCAAGGAGCGTCCATCGGGGTCGACGTGCAGGGCGAAGACGGCGGATTCGGCGTTCATCATGATGCCACCAGTTGGTTGGCGAGGGTGACCGCATCCTTGGCGTTCGCGGCCGTTCCGTCGGCGCCGATCTCCTTGTACAGATCCGGGGAGATCATAAAGGGGTAGCCCCCCACGAGGATCGCGATGCGGGGCCGTGACGCTCGCACCGCGGCGATCGCTTCGCGGACGCGGTCGACGTGGTGCACCATGGTGGCCGACACGGCCAGCACGTCGGCCTGCTGGGCCTCGACCATCTCGACCAGGCCATCGGTGGGAAGGTTGGCCCCCGCGTAGCAAGCATCCCAGCCTTCCATCTCGAAGAAGTCGGCCAGGAACCGGGCGCCGATCTCGTGCAGATCACCCGAGACGCAGGCCACCACGACGCAGTGGTGGGGCGGCGCGCCGTTGAACAGGCGGGGGTATAGCTGGGACATGATGAGCTGGGTCGTCGCCGTGCACAGGTGCTCCTGGGCGATCGTGATCTGGTTGAGTTGCCAGCGGCGTCCGATCTCGTACTGCACGGGCTGGAACACCCCCAGGTAGACGTCGTGGATCGACAGGCCCTCGTCGATCGCTCCTAGCACCGCGGCGATCGCCTCGCGCCGGCGCCCCTCCAGCAACAGGTCGAGGTAGCGCTGGGCCAGAGCGGCGTGCGGGGTCGTGGACGGGCCGAGCTCGCCGTCGGGCTCGGTCGGCAGCGCGTCGAAGCACGCGAGGATCTGCGCCACCGGGGGCACCAGCTGGGCGGCGTGCTCGGGTGCGCGCTCCTCGAGCCCCGCCAGCAGGCGCTCCAGCCCGTCTCGCAGGGCCTGCACCGGGCCGCCGTGCTGGGCGCGATGGGCCTTGGCCCAGGCGATCGCGTCGTGGAACAGGGCCGGCTGCCCGCTTCGCACCGCTTGGGCGAGGACCTCCAGGAAACGGTGGGGGTCGTCGTGCGGATCGGCGCTCGAGGGATCGGAGCTGGGGGTCGTCGGTCCAAAGAGCTCGATGAGATCGTCGTGGTTGTCTCTAAGCCAGTCGATTGCAGTGGTCATGGGCCTCTCCTTTTTTGCGAGGGCGCAGGGTCGCGGTAAGTGACAGTGATACGGTGATACGGCGGCACGGCGAACCGAAGCCGACGAGCAAGCGTGGGTCGATGGAAACGATGGGCGCCTTTCCATCGAGGGGGGCACCGCGGGCTCGACACGTGGCCACCGTGCCGATCGCAAGTCCCCTCGATCGAAGATATCACCGCGATCTGGGCGTGCCACCTGGTAGAAGTGCCAGTTTCCGTCAATAGTTTCCGTCGGGGGATCCGGCGGTGGGGCAGGCGGTCCCAGCCGGCACTACCGAGTCGGTAGTGCCCGTCACCGGGTGGGCAGCCTCGTCGTACCCCTCACGGGGTCAAAAAAAGCGTCATCCGTTTGGGCGCTGCACCGGCCACATCAGGGCAGGTGACCATGCATCGACCGACGTCCCGTGTGCTGTCCTGTCTATTTGTCCTGGCCGGTTCCGCGTGTTCCGCGGGCACCGGCAGTGGGTTGACCGCGTTTGGTGGAGACCACGGTGATCCGAGCGCCTCGGGAACGACGGATGTGGTGTCGATTCCGACCACCGATCCCACGACCGATTCGTCTCCCGACTCGTCTCCTGGGACGGACGGAGGCGCCGTCGATGGGTCGGGCCCGGGAGACTCGGGCGACTCGGGCGACGACGGCCCGGGAGACGACGGTACTACGGGGGGCGGGCCTCCCGAGCCGTGTGTGCCCGCTTGTGACGAGGGCCTCGTCTGTGTGAGCGGGGCGTGCACCAATGAGATCTCGGGTGTTCCCGCGCTCGATCAGGTGCTGTTCGGCAACGAGGATCGCTTCAACAACGAGATCTTGATCTCGGAGCAGCCCGATCTCACCTGGCAGCCCTCCACCCTCTACCGCTGGCACGACTTTTTGCAGGCCGCCGCGCTCATGCACGTCAACGGGGTCGCCGGTAACCATCTATGGCTCGGCGACGAGGCCGATCCTGACGAGCTACGCGCCCAGATGGGCTTGGTCAACCTCGCGGCGTTTTTGGCCCAGTCCATGAAAGAGACGATCCGCTACGACGCCTGCGACGAGAACAACTGGGACAACACCAACGGCTACCAGATCTCCAACGCGTGCGGTCAGCTCGGTCAGGACTATGCCGACTATGACTGCGAGATGGCTTGTCCGCAGGATCTTTCGATGTCCATGTCCGCGGTCACCAGCGCCAAGTGGTACGGGGCGCCCGGGCCCATGTTCTGCGCGCCCGACAGCGAGCTGATGGCCGCGGGCCTGATGGGTCCGGGCGGCCAGACCGGGCGCTGGAACCACGGCCACGACTGCTGGCCCTATCCCGCCACCGAGCCGGGCTTCATGGCGAGCACCGAACCGGCCTACCTGCGGCCCGAGTGCGAGGTCTACGAGGGTCAGCGGGGGGGTCGCTACGAGTGGGACGGCTCGGGTGGATCCGTCGAAGGGTGTTGCTGGTGGGGTCGCGGTGTCATTCAGACCACCGGGCGCTGCAACTTCGGCACGATCAACCACTTCTTGGGCGACAGTCACCTCGACCCGGCGCAGTTTCCCCATCCTACGCACGTGCTCTACCCCGAGATCGACTTTTGTGCCGATCCCGAGGTGATCTGCGCCAGCGCCGAGCACCCCGAGCTCAAGTGGATCGCAGGCTTGTTCTACTGGATGAGCTCGGTGCAAGACTACGACGAAGAGGGGTGGTCCTATCGCGAGCAATTGCGCAGCTATGTAGAGTCGGGCCTGGCCGGTACCGACTTCATCGACGCGGTCTCTGGGATCGTCAACCGCGGGTGCCACAACCCGCCCTGTGCGACCGGCCCGGTCGACGCGGTGCAGGAGCGGCGCGATAACTTTACGGCGGTGCTCGATGTGATGGAGCTCTAAGAGTCATCAGGGGCGTGGCGGGTCGGCGGGGTGGGCGACCTGCTCGAGCACGCGCGTGAGTTCGTGGCGCTGGACCGGCTTGCTGATGTGATCGTCCATGCCCGCTTCGAGGCATCGCTGGCGATCCGAGGCCATCGCGTAGGCGGTCATCGCCACCACGGGAACCCGCGGCCCTTCGCGCTCGCGCTCGCGCTCGCGCAGCGTGGTGGTGGCCTCGATGCCGTCCATCTGCGGCATCTGTACGTCCATCAGGACCAGATCGTAGGGCACCATGTCGATGAGCTCGAGGGCTTCTCGACCATTGCCGGCCACGTCCACGCGGCAGCCCAGATCCGCCAGCATACGTCGAGCGACCATCTGGTTGATGGCATTGTCTTCGGCCACCAGCACCCGGTACTTCATCGTGGCCGGTGGGTCCACGGCCGGTGGGTCCACGGCCGGTGGGTCCGCGGTCGGTCGGCCTGCGGTACGACCGCCCGCGCGCCGGATCGGGGGACGCTCGGTCGCGTCCTGCCGCCGGCTCCACGCGGTGGCGAGCACCTCGACCAGCTCGGATTGGTGGATCGGCTTGATGAGGTAGGCGGCGATGCTCAGGTCTTGCAGCTGCTGCCCGGTGGCCCGGTGGGTCACCGAGCTGAGCATGATCATCACCACGTCGTGGAGGGTGGGGTCGTCACGGATCGCCCGGGCCAGCGTTAGCCCGTCCATCCCGGGCATGTGGTAGTCGAGGACCAGCACGTCGTAGGGCTTGCCCTGGGCGTGTGCGTCGGCGAGTCGCTCGAGTGCACGCGGGCCGCTCGAACACTGGTCGACCTGATGGACCCGGGGGGCGAGCTGCTCGTGGAGCACCCAGGTGTTGATCCGGTGATCGTCGACGACCATGACCCGCAGCGAGGCGAGCGCCGGGGGTGGAGCAGGGTCCGGCTCGGCGTCCTCCGAAACGGGCAGCGGCAGATCGAACGAGAACGTGGAGCCGCGTCCGGGCGTGCTCTTGAGCCGCAGCTCGCCCCCCATCAGGTGGACCAGCTCGCGCACGATCGTCAGGCCCAGGCCCGTGCCCGCCCGGGTTCGGGCGGTCGAGTCGTCGCCCTGCTGGAATTGCTCGAACACCGCGCGCTGCTCCGACTCGGGGATCCCCAGCCCCGTGTCTTCCACCGAGCACCGAAACCGCGGGGCGCCTTCGTCTTGGGGCATGTGCTCGACGGTCACCAGCACGTGGCCCTCGTCGGTAAACTTGATCGCATTGCCTACGAGGTTGAGCAGGATCTGTCGCACGCGACCCGCGTCACCGACCACGTGCGTGGGCGTGCCCGGCACGTAGTGGGCGACCAGCTCGATTCCCCGGCTGTCGGCGAGTACCGCCATCTGGTCCAGTAGATCCTCGAGCAGGCGCTGCAAGTCGAACGAACCCGGCTCCAGCTCCATTTGCCGGGCCTCCATCTTGGAGAAATCCAGGATGTCGTTGAGCAGGTCGAGCAGGGCGATTCCCGAGGTGTGGGCGGTCTGGGCGTAGTCGCGCTGGTCCTTGGACAGCGGCGTGTCCAGCAGGATCCCGAGCATGCCCAGCACTCCGTTCATGGGGGTACGGATCTCGTGGCTCATGTTGGCCAAGAAGCGCCCCTTGGACTCGGCCGCGGCGGTGGCCGAGTCGCGGGCCTTCTCCATCTCCGCGATCGCCTGCTCTCGCAGGCTCTCGAAGGTGTTGGCGATCACCGTCAGCAGCACGGCGCCGAACGCCAGCGTCAGCGCTTTGTTGAGGTTCGTGGCGGGGTCACCGGGGGTCTGTGACCACAGCAGCGCGATCGCGACAAGGCTCATCCCGCACCACAGCCAGCCCGAGCGACGGCCGCAGACCAGGGTCGCCACCATCGGCACGATGAGGGGGGCGAGGATCGAGGTGGCATGCATGGCGCCGTGCAGTAGCGAGGCCGTCGTCGTCGCCACCGTCCCCAGCAGCACGAACCCTTGGCCGGCGATGAAGGGGGCGAGCCCGCGGCGGATCAGCACGAGGAGGGTGAGGACCGACGTCCACACCCCGAGCAGCAGCACGAGCAGATCGTACTCGCCGTTCCACGCCGTCCAGCCGATCCGAAGGGGGATGAAGGTGCACCCCAGCAGCAAGAGGGTGGTGATGAGCCGCAGCCGCCGTAGCGCGTCTCCACCGGCCTCCACTCGGCTCGGTGGTAGGACGCGATCGACCACAACGGCCAGTGGTGACCGGCGGTGCCGCGTCTTATCGTGTTGGTTGTCGCCCACCCCGTCTACCCCGCCCACCACGTCCACCACGTCCACCACGTCCACCACGTCCACCACGTCCGGATCGGTAGGATAGTGGATCTGGATCAACCGGTACCCGTAGTGGGTGGGTGAGCGTCACTCGAGCAGTCGATAGATCACTTCATGTTCCATTCTGAGACGCTCGGGGTGGGCGGCTTCGCCCGCGGGGATCGTGACCGCGGTGTCAGCCTACATCGGCTTACGGCTCGACCGAGGATTCGTTGTGTGGTACCTTATCCGTTCATCGTGGCGGTGACCGTGAATGCTACCTTGAGCGACCGGCAAAGGTGCTTGGCCGCGGGGATGAACGACTACTCGAGCAAGCCGTTCCGCCCGAGCGACTTGCGCGAAGCCATTGTGCGCTATGGCCAGTGGGCGCAGCGCAGCGTTCCGGCTGGGTTGCCGCGCGCGGGCGCCCACGGGCGCGTGTGGGCGCCGGTCGATCGATCCCTGTTCGTTCGGGTTAGGGAGGTGCTCGGGGAGGTGCTCGGCACCGACGACGACGGAGCACTGCGCGAGTTCGTGGGCTAGGTGCTCGCCGATATGGACGATGAGCTGCGGTCGGCCGATAGCGCGATCGCTCAGCGGGACCGCGGGACGCTCAAGAGAGTCGGCCATACGCTCAAAGGCAATTGTCGGATGGTCGGGGCGGTCGAGATGGGGGAGCTCGCCATGGAGATCGAGCGGCGGGCCGGGAGCGACAACGAGGACGACTGCGACGGGATCGCAACGCTGCTCGCGAGCTTCCGCTCGGCGAAGCGGCGGTTTGAGGAGGCGCTAGAGCAGGAGCGCGAGGCGTAGGACTGGTTTCAATCGCGGTCTTGTCTCGATGGTGGGTTGGGTTCGAGGGGCGCGGGTCGGGTGAACACTGGGAAATTGTGCTGCGAATGGGGGCGAAGGGGCCCTGTTTAACGCGCGGAGGGGGCCCATCCGTGCTCGACGGCGGACCTCACCTGGGTACTTGAAGGTACAGCTCGTCGCCGTCTGCGCTCGCATGGGCCCTAGTCGTCGGATCGCTAGATCCTCGATGAGCGTCGCCGAAAATCTCAGTGAGCGTCGCAGTCGTCGAAGACCTCGGTGATCGTTGTCGCCGTCAGGGCGTGCTCGAACCAGCGCTCGACCAAGTCTGGATCCTTGCATTCCGTGATGCGTGTGCGCAATGCAGTATACTCCCCGATCCTCGCATGCGAGCACGGGCGCTACGCGTGGCCCAATGTATCGAAGCCGGGGGCCCCCTGCCGCGCAATCATGCGCGTGAGACGCTCATTCCCTGTCGTCGTCGTCCTGGTGGGATGACGTGCATGGTCCTGTTGTGGGTCGTCAAGCAGGACAATAATACACTGCATGTATTCTGCCCGGCGTACCACACTGATGAGTTCCTGATCTACAACTGGGAGGAGACGGACTGGGCGGATGGTTTAATGGAATTGGCGCCGGTGGAAGTTGTATTCCAGACCAAGCATGTCGGGGATGAGCCGGGGACGACTGAGCGTTAATCGAGCGACACCGTTAGACGTGGGGCACGACGCGGTGGTGGGAGCCGAGCCGTTCGAGCAACTGGAGCTGGTCGTGGCCGAGCTGTTCGATGATGGAGAGTGAGGGGGGTGGTCGACGGCAGGCGAGGTCGGTCGTCCGAGATCTCGATGAGCGTCGAGGCCGCTAGCACGCTAGGCGGCGTCAGTCGTCGAAGACCTCGGTGAGGGTCGTGGCCTTCAGGGCGCGATCAAACCAGCGCTGGAGCAGCGCGGGGTCTTTGCAGTCGGTGATGCGCGTGCGCAACGCGTCGTCGAGCTCGAGCTCTCGGCTGTCGAGCAGCCGCTCCAATGCATGAGCGAGGCCCTCGGCCTTGCCCTCGGAGCGACCTTCGTCTCGGCCATCGGTGAAGAGCTGGTCTCGGATGGTGGTGAACATCAGCCGGGTCTCCTTGCTCGCGCTGCGAAACAGTATATCCGGGAGGGGGGAGTCTCGCTCGAAAGCGGACACGATGTAGGTGAGCAGGGCCTGTAGGTCATCGGGTCCCCATGCGTCGCGGATCACCTCGAACAGCGGGCCGAGCGCCTCGGCGCGTGGAGCATCGATCGCACTGGCATGGGAGGCCAGCCACAGCAGGGTGCGTACGGCGGCTGGATTCCATGCGGCGCGCTCTGCTGGCGCGAGCCAAGACAGAAACTGGGCCGAGGGCCGCACAGAGCATCGAATAGGGCGTTCAGAGGGGGGCGAGCCTTGTTGGAGAAATCGGAATCGAGCTCGCGATATACTAGATGTCGATGGCCTTGACCGCTCCGAGCGTTTCCTTCGCGACAGAGGCGGACTTCTTCGCGATCCCCGAGGAGGATCGATTTCACGAGCTGATCGACGGGGAGATCATCCAAAAAGCACTGCCGTCAGGGCGCCATGGCGCAGCCCAGCTGCGGCTGGGACGGCATATTGGTCCCTACGATCGCCGGACCAAGGATCCCGAGGAGCCCGGGGGCTGGCGCTTCGCCAGCGAGGTGGAGGTGCGGCTGCTCGATGGCGTGATCGTGCGCCCTGACCTCGCCGGTTGGCGACGCGAGCGGTTGCCATCGTTCCCCGAGTCCAGCCCGGTCACGGTTCGGCCGGATTGGATCTGCGAGATCCTCAGTCGAAGCAATGCGGTGCGCGACCTCTGGGAGAAGCTGAGCCTCTATCACCGGGCTGGTGTCCCGCACTACTGGGTGCTCGATCCCGTCCGTCATACGCTTCGTGTGCATCGGTACGCCGAGCCCGGCTATCAAGTCGTGCTGGACGTGGGGCACGACGCGGTGGTGAGAGCCGAGCCGTTCGAGCGGCTAGAGCTGGTCGTGGCCGAACTGTTCGACGACGGGGAGTGAAGGGGGTGGTCGACGGCAGGCGAAATCGGTCGTCGGAGACCTCGATGAGCGTCGAGGCCCCTAGCGTGCTAGGCGGTGTCAGTCGTCGAAGACCTCGGTGAGGGTCGTGGCCTTCAGGGCGCGATCGAACCAGCGCTGGAGCAGCGCGGGGTCCTTGCAGTCGGTGATCCGCGTGCGCAACGCTTTGTCGAGCTTGAGCCCTCGGCTGTTGAGCAGTCGCTCCAATGCATGAGCGAGGCCCCTGGCCTCGCCTTTGGTCTCGCCCCTGGCTTCGCCTTCGGTGATGAGCTGGTCTCGGATGGTGGTAAACATCAGCCGGGTCTCCTTGCTCGCGCTGCGGAACAGTATATCCGGGAGGGGGGAGTCTCGCTTGAAAGCGGATACGATGTAAGTGAGCAGGGCCTGTAGGTCATCGGGTCCCCATGCGTCGCGGATCACCTCGAACAGCGGGCCTAGCGCCTCGGCGCGAGGAGCATCGATCGCGCTGGCATGGGAGGCCAGCCACAGCAGGGTGCGTACGGCCTCGGCCAAGGCAACGGCACGGTCGAGCTCGCGCTGGTCGGCGGGGATCTGGCCGTCGAGCACCGAGCGATCCATGTCGTCGACGGCGAAGACCAGCTCGATCGGGGACGGAAAGTTCGCCGCGAGCTCGGGGGGCACGTCGAGCAGCTCCGAAAGGCGCTGGGGCATGGTCCAGCCGTTGGGACCATGAAAGAGCACCATCGGCACGATCATCGGTAGCGTCTTGGTCTTCTTGTTGTTGCTGACGTATTGCTCCCAGATCCGGCACACGTAGACGAGCAGTCGCCAGGCCATCAGGCGCTTGGGGCTGGATTGGTGCTCCATGAGCACGTAGATGAGGATCTCGCGCTCGGGGTCGTCGCGCAGAGCGACGGAGTAGAGAATGTCGCTGTGGCGGCGGCGGAGCTTGGGGTTGATGTAGGTACCGGGCTTGACGTGAAGGGTGCTCCAGTCAAGGTGGGCGGTGAGGGTGGCAGGTAGGGCCGCGTCGAGCTCGACGGCGGCCGTCTCCGGACGGGTGAGCATGCGCCGGACTAAAGCGTCGTGGGGCTGGTTGACGACGTCGTCCGTGTCGCTGTCGTTGCGGGCCATCGGAGGGTGCACTGTAGCGGGGGAAGCCTGGCGCCGGGAGTGGGGCGAGATGTTCCAGGGAGGGCGTGACTTTGCCGCGGCGTTCATGCACGTGGGCAGGGCCACATGGCCAAAGGTGCTCGGGTCGACGACTGCTGAGTGTGAGCGCGTTCGACCCGACGGAGCTGGCTCGGTGCTACGGGCTGACCTGCAGAGTCTTGATCACGACCCGCTGACCACTTCCGGGATCGAACGCGGCGTAGACCTTGCCCATCCCGCCCTCGCCGAGGTGGTGTTCGAGCGAGTCGCGGCCGATGGTCAGGGCCTCACGGGACTCGCCGAAGAGCCGGGCCTCCAGCTCTGCTCGGATCCGGCACGCCCAAGAACGGTCGCCCACGCGAGGTCCCGCTGAGCGACACGGCCACGGCGGCGTTCAAGAAGCACCGGCACCTCCGCGGTAAGTTCTTGTTCTGCCGCGAGGACGGCCCGCTCGTCGACCCTCACGCCTGTCGCTATCCACTGCGTCGGTCGTGGCGGAAGGCGGGCATTGCCCCCTTGGGCTGGCACGACTTGCGCCACACCTTTGCCTCCCATTTGGTCATGCGCGGCGTGCCGCTCAAGGCCGTTCAGGAGTTGCTAGGCCATGCGACCATCGAGATGACGATGCGATACGCGCACTTATCGCCGAGCGTGAAACGCGACGCCGTGCGTGCGCCAGAGCTGCAAGACGGATCCGCAGGGGCACCATAGGGGCACCGCGTGCCCCAAAATTCGAAAATAGCCTCCCAGGGCACCCTAGGAGGCTGTTTTTTGGGGCGAGCGATGGGAATTGAACCCACGACTTCCGGTACCACAAACCGGCGCTCTAACCGACTGAGCTACGCTCGCCGTACGTCGGAGGCGCGCTTCTTAGCATGTGGTCGGTACGCTCGCCACCGGATTCGCACGCGGGTCAATGGGCGGGCCAAGTGACAGCTATGGTGGCCTTTCTGGCCGACGGCGAGTTTTCCCTACATATGCTGATTTGTAGCCTGATGAAGGAATTCATTTTATTGATGCTAAAAATAAAACAACATATTCGACGTATTTAATATAGCTTTTAATTTCATATATTTAAATCAATGTGGGGAATGGTGCCCCACATAATGGCACCTTATGGCCATATCCAAAGTTTTGTGTATCTTGTGTCCACGCATACGCTCTTTTCGTTCTTGAACGTACGAGGGCAGGGACGCCCGCATAGGCAATGGACGCCAGGACAACAGGGGTCGGGGGACTTCGCATCATGGACATCACGACAGTTTTCATTCAGCGCAGCCTACGCAATCACGCATCCGCACGGGGTTTGGCCTGGTTGGCCGCCTGCGCGATTCCGCTCAGCATTGGAGTTGGGTGTGGGGCCGAGGAGGCCGACGGCGTCGAGGACCTGGAGGACTTCGACAGCGATCGCATCGTCGAGATCATCAACGTAGACACGTGCGTGGCGCTGGCCAACCGCAAGAAGACTGTGGGCACGGTCTGCACGTCGATCGACAACACGGTGGACACGTCGGCGCAGTGTGGCGTGGGGGCCACGGGGGTCATGAACATCACCTACGAGACCACGGGGCCGTGGGAGCTGGTCAAGACCCACTTGGCGGTGGGCAAGGGGCTCGAGGACATTCCGGCCAATCGTCGGGGACGGATCAAGCACAAGTGGTTCCCATACATCGACGACGGACTGGAGGGTACGACTAGCCACACTGTTGCGGTGCCGCTTTGCGAGCTGGGGCTCGATGGGGCCGACGAGGCCTGCGATCCGGTCAACGCCCACATCGTGGCTCGGGCCAAGGTCCGCAAGCTGCGTAACAACGGCACGTGGCGCTACAAGCGAGCGTGGGGCGATGGCAAGTCGCTGGGTTGTCGGCATCGTCGGGGTCGGTTCTTCACCATGGAGTTGGGGTGCAGCGCCAACCCGGAGCCACCGCCGCCCCCGGTGGCCCAGTGCGAGACGGCCTATGCCTACTCGCCGGGCGGCGAGTGCTTCTTGGGCGCGGACTTCGACGGCGACGGCACCGAGGACGGGCACGCCAACTGGGGCTGGTCGATAGGTCCCGTGGCGTCCAACACCACCACGCAGTGGCCGGTCTACGCGGCGGTCGGCGGGTGTGATCCCAGCCGGGGCACGCACGTGGGTAACCTGGCGATCGACTACGACGGCTCGACGGCCACGGTGGTGTTCGACCGGGTAGGCACGGTGACGCTCGACGAGGAGCAGATCTATATCGGCTCGACCAAGCTGCCGCTGGACGCCAACGGCGAGTTCACGGTCAACCCGGCCGACTTCCCGATCGCGGTGGATCTAGACGGCGCTGAGCAGTCGTCCACCACGGTGACGGGCCTTAGCGAGGACATCCATGTGGTCTACCACGCGCTGGCGTGCGGCGACGGGCTCACGCCCCCGCAGGATCCGCTGGCGGTGCTGACTGACGAGTTCGAGGCCGACGACCTATCGGCGTGGAACATCTACAATAGCCACGCCTCCTATGTATCGGTGGACGGCGGCGAGATGGAGCTGTTGCCGTACATCAACGCCTGGTGGTTCGACGGCCAGGAGGCGGTCCACGTGAGCAAGAGCGTGACCGGTAACTTCTCGATCACGGCCAAGGTCGAGGTCACCAACTTGCTCGGCGGTCCCACGGTGCCCGGTGCGCCCTACAGGATCGGCGGGATCATGCTGCGCGATCCCAACGCGATCGCCGGCGAGCCCAACACCTACCATATGGGGATCGGCAACATGAACACCGGGGTGGTGACCGCGGTGTCCAAGAGCACCGCCGAGGGCTTGAGCGACGTCAACACGATAGACACCTCGGTGTGGCCGGGCGATTCCCAATGGGACGAAAAGGAGGCCGAGATGCGGCTATGCCGGGTGGACGACCAGCTCAGCGCGTACATCCGGATCCAAGACGAGCCCTGGACGCGCTTCGACACCCACACCCGCCCGGACATGCCCGACATCGTGTCGGCGGGCCCCATCGCCTACACCGGCTTCATTCAGGAGAATCTTCGGGCCACCTTCGACTGGGTGGAGTACAAGACGATCACCGATCCCGCCGACTGCTTCGTCGACTGAGCGGAGCTATCGCGTAACGCATGGGGGCACGGTGCAGTCGCGCCGTGCCCCTCTTGTTCGTCGCGGGTACGGTCATCCCGATCCAAGACTCGCCGCCTCGCAGAGTCATTGTGTCCGCCCGCGCGCAGTCTTGGGAGTGCTCCCCACGTAGGGCGTCGATCCACCGGCCCTTGCGTCTCGAGCGTTTGCGTACCGGGCACGTAACCACTGTTTGAGCACGGGGGGACACAATGACTCTGCGAATAGGCGCCCTCGCCGTAACCTCGACGCACCGAACCAAGCTCTCCCCGCCTCCAGCCGCACCCGCCATGCCGCCATACCCACAACGAACGTCCGACCCCGGCGAACGCCTCGCGCTCAGTCGAGCTCAGTCGACTTTGAAGTGGTAATCTACCCCCATGGATGGCCCATTCCAGCTGGGAAATCGATGCCCCCAGATCACCTTACGAAAGCAGGCCCGAAGCCCCGGCACGTTCCACGCGCTGGGTAGGCGCGCGTTGATGCCCCAGACCTTGCCGCTGGGCTCGATCCCGATCTGAAAGGTCACCTGCCCGGTGAGCGTGGCGTCAGTGACCTCGGACGCTCGGCTCAGGCAGCGGTTGAACGCGGGCTCGAGTCCGGCGAGCTGTTGGCGAACCTTGCGATCGCTGAGCCGCTCGCCGCCTTCGCCGATCTGCTCGTCGCGATCGGGGCGGTAGCGGGGGATGTGTCCGTCCTTGTCGGGCAGGCCGCCGGCGGTCGGAGCTCCGTCGCCGCCGCCTCGACGCTTGGTTCGCCGACGCCGTTTCTTCTTGCCGTCTTCGGGCGCGGGCTCGACAGGCGCCTCGGCCTCGGGGGCTGGGGCCACGATGCACCGCCCGGCCTCACACACGGTGCCTTCACCACAAAACCCCCCGCAGTCGCCCGACGAGGGCGAGCAGCCCGCGATCCCGCCCAGGCCGGCGACGGTGATGACGATGCGGATCGGTCGCACGCGGCGACCTTAGCAGGACTTGCGGGCGACCGAGCCCCTGGGTATGCCCACCGACGCGCAACCTTGCGCCCCGCGGGCGAGGTCCCGCGGCGATCGTTTTGACGGAGCGCGGTGAGGGCTCCATGATGAGGGCGTCATGCAACGTCGGGGCGGGGTGCGAAGGGGAGGGTCGGTGGTGCTGGCCCTCGTGCTGGTCGCTGGATGCGGCGACGACGGTGGGTCGGGTCCTTCCGCGGATGGAGCCGCGGATGGAGCCGCGGATGGAGCTGACGGTGGCGCCACGATGGGCTCGGATGGCCCGGCGGACTCGGCCGATGCGGCCGACGGCACGGGCAGCGCCCCGCCGCCGGGCCCCGCCGCCGAGGGCTGGGAGTCGGCCTATGTCGACGGAGGAGTCGGGCTCGGATGCGATCGGTCGTTGGCGGAGATCTTGGACGCGGGCGCCCCGGCGCTGACCTTCGGGGACACCACGATCGCCGTGGGCTTTGAGCAGGTCGGCAACAACCAAAACCCCATCGTGGTCCGCTTCGATGGCGACGCGCCGGTGTGGTGCCAGCGCCACGAGACCGAGGGTCCGGACGGCCGTGCCCTGGGCCTGACCTGGGATGGAGGCGACGTCGCCTACGTGGTCTACACGATCGTGGGCGGCGGCTCCTCGCTCGAGGGGCGCGGGGGGTGGATCGGCAGCTACGCCCCCGGGGCGATAAGCGGCGGTGGCCCCAAGGTCTCCTACCTCGGGCGGGTCGAGGCCAGCGACGGGAGCCTGAGCGCGGGCACCTTCATCATCGCTGTCAAGAGCGACAATAAGGTCAACTCGCATACCCCCGCAGGCCCCCCCACGGTACAGCCCAACGGCGACGTGCGCTTTACCGGAGGCTCGGCCCACAAGCCCATCGACCAGGGGCTGCAAGCGATGGATTGTACCGACTACCCCTTCGACTCGACCTATGTCTTGTCGCCCGATCTGTCGACGATGATCTGTGCCGAGTGTACCAACTGCGCCTCGCAACAGCCCTGCGAGTGAGCCCAGGAACCCGACCATGAGCCAGGACGGCAAGAGCCAGGACGGCAAGAGCCACAACGGCGCGGCCCGAGGGGGCGGGGAACCGACGCGCCGCCCGTCGCGGCCCGATCCCATCCGGTGCAGCCGGTTTCTCAGCTGGGTGCTCCGGCACGTGCCCCACGAGGTAGGCGTGCACCTGGATCGGGCGGGCTGGGCCGAGGTCGACGCGGTACTCGCTGCCTGTCGGGCTCACGGCATGCGCCTCGATCGCCGAGGGCTGGCCCGCCTGGTGGCCCAGTCCGACAAGCAGCGCTTCATGCTGAGCCCCGATGGCCGGCGGATCCGGGCGGTGCAAGGCCACTCGGTCCCGGTGCAGCTGGGTCACCCCGAGCGGGAGCCGCCGGCGCGGCTCTACCATGGGACGGTGGCGCGCTCGCTGGATTCGATCCGTCGCGAGGGTCTACGGCCGGGTTCGCGCCACCACGTGCACCTATCGGCGGAGCCCGACACGGCGGCCGCGGTGGGCCGCCGCCGGGGTGCTCCGGTGGTGCTGACGATCCATGCCGAGGCCATGCGGGCTGGCGGCCACCGGTTCTACCTGAGCCCCAACGGGGTGTGGCTCACCGACCGGGTGCCGCCGCGCTTCTTGGACATTCCGCCGGCATGACGGCCGGCTCGTCCGCCTGCGGCAGCAGGTGAGTCGCGACCGCGTCCCAGTCGGCGACGGCGATCATCCCGCCGAACATTCCATCGCTCATCCCGGCCCGTACGCCGCGTCGCTGCGGGCCGAACAGGTAGCGCCACGGCACCACCCCCTCCATGGGTCGCAGCACGTCGGGTCGATCGTCGATGAAGGCGTCCAGGCGCAGGCGGGCGCAGATCGGAGCTTTTTCGTGGCGCTTGAGGCAAAACCGGAGCCGGTCGGGTCGCACGCCGGTGCGCTCGAAGAAGCGGTGATGTGCCAGCCACCGTCGGGTGCGCGCCTGGATCCGCGGGCCACACTTGGAGACCAGCCACACCCGTCCCTGCAAGGCGGTGACCAGCTGCGCGATCGTCTCCAGCGCTCCGCGGTTGGGCGGGGTGCGCATGGCGTCCGCGTCGGTACCGTGCAAAAAAGAGGTATCTCCGGCGGTGTCACCGGGCTTGATGATCACCCGGCCGATGTCGATCCCCAGCGCCCGCGGGGCAGCCGGGGTGTCGTCGCCCGTCGAGCGGGTCTGGGGCTGGCCTAAAGCGCGGCCCGATTCGTAGTGGTGGCCGTGGTGGTGGCCGTGGTGGTGGCGATGCTTGCGTCCCATCGTCTCGTGTCCTGTTCGTGTTCGTTTCGTTCCAGGGTAGGGGCGCAGACATCCGGCGGAATTCGCATGATCGGTTCATCTATAATTCATTTGGATAGCTTGCTAGGCTGCCACGATGCTCAAGCTGGAGTGGCTCGAGGGCTTTGCCGTCTTTGCCGAGCACCTCAACTTCACCCACGCGGCCCGGGTTCTGCACATCAGCCAGCCCGCGCTGCACGCCCAGATCCGCAAGCTCAGCGAGGTGCTGGGGGTGACGCTCTACGGCCGGGAGGGTCGTCGGCTGCGGCTGACCACCGAGGGCGAGGAGGTCTTGCGCTTTGCCCGGCAGACCCGGGAGCGCTCGGAGGCCTTCGTGGAGCGGCTGCGCACCGGCCACAGCCGGCAGCCCCTGGTGCTCGCGGCGGGGGAGGGCGCGTTGCTCTACCTGCTCGGCGATGCGATCAAGGCCTTCGCTGCCCGTGGCCCTGCGCCCCTGCGCCTGCTCACGCGTGATCGCGACGGTACCGTGCAGGCGCTGCGGCGGGGTGAGGCTCACATGGGGGTGGCGGTGCTCGATCCGGTGCCCGACGATCTCAAGGGGCGGGTGCTCGCAGAGATCCCCCAGGCGTTGGTGATGCCGCGGACCCACCCGTTGGCCCGACGGCGCACGATCTCGGTGGCGGCGCTGGCCGATCTCCCGCTGGTGCTCCCCCCGCAAGGGCGACCCCAGCGGGAGGTGCTGGCCCGCGCGGTGGCGGCCGAGGGGGGTCGGCTGCGACCATCGGTGGAGGCGACCGGCTGGGAGCTGGCTATTCACTTCGTGACCCTTGGTTTGGGCTTGGCGGTGGTCAACGGGTGCTGTCGGCTTCCACGGGGCCTGGTGGGCCGGGTCGTGCCCGGCCTGCCGCGGGTGCGCTACCAGGTGCTCCATCGTCCCGATGCCGAGGGGCACGCGGGGTTGGGCGCGCTGCGTCAGGCGCTGCACGAGCACCGTGACGACTGGCGAGGCCGTCGAAGCGTGGCCGCGGCGCCGCCGGTCGGGCGCACCGGGGCGCGCGCGCACCCTCAGAAACGGCCGGCCACCGACAGACCCGCGACCGATCCGTCGTAGGTCACATCCATACGCACATTCGTACGCACATCCGTACGTGCCGTCGCGCCCGGGCCCCGGCCTTTGCGGGCGATCAGACCCCAGCGGATGAACCCGCCGATCATCAGCGCGGCCCCGATCCCCAAAGTGGCCGCTCCGGCGATCTGCAGCGATCGGATCCCCCCGGCCGCCTCTTCAAGATCGCCATAGGTGGTGGCCCCGGTCCGCTGGCCCCGCGCCACCAGCATCATCGATCCTCCCGCGACCGCCCCGGCCACGCCCACGGCGACCAGCACGTCCCCGGCGGGATCCTGGTACCACCGGCGGGACTTGGGGCCGCGCTCGTCGGTGGGGGCCGGCTGGGCATCGCTCGAGGACAGCGGATCGATCGCGTCGTCCTCGTCGGATGGAGGATCCGACTCGGTCGAGGAGATCGGCGCGGGCGTGGGCTCGTCGGCCAGCTGCTCGGCGCACTCGGCCAGGTAGGGGCGCATGGCGTCGGCGACCGTGGCTCCCACGTCGAACTCCTTGACCTGGGAGAAGTAGCGGACCGACGCGCGGCACCGGCCGCGCAAGAACTCCGCTTGCCCCAGCAGGTACAGGACCTTGGGTTCTCGCTCGATGGCCAGCGCCTTTTCGTACCAGTCGATCGCCGTGTCGTAGTCGTCGCGGGCCAGGGCGGCCTGGCCTTGCTTGATGTGCTGGCGGGCCTTGGGATCCTTGGGCTCGGCGTGCACGTTCGCCGGCCACGCCAGGGCGATCGCGAGGGTCGCTCCGACCAGGCGCCCGAACCCGGCTCGCTTCACAATCCCGGCGGAGGTGCGGCTTTGGGATCCCACTGGGGTTCCTTGGATGAGGTGGATGAGGTGGAAGAGGTGGATGAAGAGTTCGAGCCGCGCTTGCCCGAAGAGGACCGCGGCGTCGAGCGCCGGCCTCGGCCTCGCCGGGATCGGGACCGGTCCGTCGACGGTGGGGACGGCTCGGCGGGCGGCTCGGTCCGTGTCTCGATCTTCGTCTCGGGGACGTCCGCTCCCAGTGCGCGCGCGGAGTCGTCCCGTGGCTCGGTCTCGGCGTTGGTCTCGGCGTTGGTCTCAGCGTTGGTCTCGGTCGTCGGGACCCGCGAACCTTCGAGCGGATCCGCGGTCGACTTCGTGTCGGGTATCGGCACCGTATCCGGGCGCAGATCGTCCGCCGGGGCGGTCGGCGACGCGGCGCCGGCCGGAGTCTCGGTGGGCGCCCCGGTCGGAGCGTCCGTCGGCTCGGGAGGGGATCTGCTCCAAAGGAACCAGAGCCCGCCGGCGGCGCCCAGCCCGAGCACCGCAATCAGAGCCACCGCCGCACCGATCCATAGAAGACGCCGTGGAGCGACGACCGGGGAGGATGGGGGGGACGGCGCCGCTACGGTCGCCGTGTGGGAGTGGGTGGCCTCGTTGTCGGGCGAGGAGGACTCGAGCCCGGTGAAGTCGACACCAGGCACGCTCGACGACGCGCCCGCCTCCGCATGGATCACCGTCGGGGCGTTCTTGATGACCTCGTGGGGCGAGGGCTGGTCGTGGTGCTCGGCGTGCAGAGCACGGAGCGTGGCGAGCCGCTCCGCGCAGAGCTCTCGCAAGAAGGGCTGCAGGCGCGCGGCCGACAGCGGCAATCGAGCGTCGTGGGCGAAGTCCTCGAGCGCCAGCTGGAGCTCGAGGGCGGTGGGGTAGCGCTGGTCGAGATCCACCGCCAGCGCCCGCAGGACGATCGACTCCAGCGCGGGCGAGTAGTGGGGGTTGAGTGTGGTCGGCGGCGTCACCTGACCCTCGGCCACCTTGCCGAGCAGGGCCAGCTCGTTGTCGGCCGAGAACAGCCGAGCGCCCATGGTCAGCTCCCACAGCAGCGTGCCGATTGAGAACACGTCGCTGCGGCGGTCGAGCGGCGCGCCGCGGCACTGCTCGGGCGACATATAGGGGATCTTGCCCTTGAGGGTGCCGGCCGAGGTGGACACGTTGGCCGCCTTGGCGATCCCGAAGTCGACGATCTTGACGCCCCCGTCGAAGGTCACCAACACGTTGGAGGGCGACACGTCACGGTGCACGATCCCCAAGGGCGCGCCGCTAGCGTCGCGCCTTTCGTGGGCATAGTGTAATCCGGCACACACACCGGTAATGATGTGCAGAGTGTGCTGAAGGGGTAGCGCATGGCCCGCACGGCGGGCGGCGACGCCCAGCTGCCGCAAGTCCACCCCTTCGATGTACTCCATGGAGAAGAAGTATGAGCCGTCGTCTTCTCCGATGTCGTAGACCTGAACGACGTTGGGGTGGTGCAGGGTCGCGGCCAGGCGAGCCTCGGCCAGGAACATGCGAATGAAGTTCTCGTTGTCGGCGTACTGCGGCAGGATCCGCTTGAGAACGACGAGTTTTTCGAAACCCTCGATTGCGGTCGCTCGGGCGAGATAGATCTCGGCCATCCCGCCGGTGGCCAGGCGACGGAGCAGACGATATCGCCCCAGTTGGCTGCGCTCGCCTGTGATCCAGTCGGCTCGCGCCACGCTAGCCACGATTGCAGCCTAGCAGCGGCGTCGGGGCCGGAGCAAGGCAACACAGGCGCATGGGCAACCGTCTTGGGGGGTGAGGTGACGATCGATCGGCAATGAATGGGCGACAGTCGGGCGACGGTCGGCACAGACCGGGCGACAGACCGGCAATCAAGAACTCCCGGTTTTCGTCCCTCTTGGGAGCCGCGTGGGCAAGACCGAGGCCGGGCGCGACAGTCGTCGCGCATTCCGAGCCGGCCTCGGCCTCGATGGCTCGGCACGAAAAAGTGATACACCGATCCGTGAAGTCAGGGGGATCATGGAGCTCGGCCGACGACTGGTGATGGTGGCGCTGGCGGGGATCGCAGGAGGCTGTACGATCACCTTCCCCTGTAGTTCGGACGACCAGTGCACCCGTGGCGACAAAGGGAGCGGGGTCTGCGAGGCGTCCGGCTACTGCAGCTTCCCCGACGACTCCTGTGACTCCGACCAGCGCTATGGAGAGCTGGCCCCCGCGGGGCTGGCCGGACGCTGCGTGCCGGCGGGCGAGTCGAGCTCGACCGCCGATTCCGTGAATACCGCCGGCCCGACCGATGCGCCGACGGTGCCCGGGATGACCACCGCAGACCCGAGTACGAGCAGCGGGATCGTCGACGGCGCGGACAGCAGCGACAGCTCGATCACCGGGGGCCCGGTGGCGTGTTGCCATGCCGACTGCGAGGGGGCATGCATCGATCGTTGCGACTCCATAGTGCTGGGGGGCCCGGCCATGGGCGCCGAGGCGATCGGGGTGGCGGTGGTGGGCGAGTGGGTCGTGTGGTCCACCGGCTTCGGCCAGACCCTCGAGCTCGCCAGCCTCGAGCCCGGCATCGACGAGCGGCTGGCCGACGTGGTGGGCAATTCCTTCGTCACCAAGACAGCGGCCGACGATTCCCACGTGTACTTCGTCGACTATGGCGGGCCGACCCTCAAGCGGGCCACGGTCCCCGAGGGGTTGGTCGAGACGGTGAGTCAGGTCCCGGGCGGTGAGGCTCGCTTCGGTGGCCTGGCGGTCGGTGCCGAGCACGTCTACTTCGCCATGCGAGGGACCGGCGGGATCTGGCGCGCCGCCAAGGATCTCTCCGATCAGCTGGCGGCCGAGTCGGTCTACGAGGCCGCGTCCCCCTTCGACATCGTGCTCGACGAGCAGCGGATCTACTGGATCGACGGCGGATCCAACCAGGTCCGCGCCCTCGAGCTCGATGCGGTCGGGCCCACCGAGGATTTCGTGATGCTCTACGACGGCAGCGATCTCACCACGCTGGCGGTGGACGACGACTTCTTGTTCGTCGCCGACGGGGGCTCGGTCGTTCGCACGGACAACGCAGGGGCTGACCCCGGCCTGCTGACCCTCGCGACCCAGCAGGGCATGGTGTGGGACATGGCGGTCGACGAGGTGCACGTGTACTGGACCTCGGCGTCGGGCAATACGGTCGTTCGGGCGCGCAAGGACGGCACGGGGGGGGCCGAGGTGCTGGCGAACACCGAGCAGCCCTGGGGGCTCGCGCTGGGCTGTGACGCGATCTTCTGGGCACAAAACGGCACCCAGACCCTCCAGCGCCGGCTCAAGTGACCGTCGGCCCCCCGCCGCGCTCGGTCCAGAGCGCTCGCCGGGCGGCGCGGCTCACGTCTCGGGTCACCGCGGCCCGATCGCGAGTGATCGACCCGCGAGCGCTGGCGTGGTGGCCAGGGCTCGGTAGGCTGGATGCGTGGCGCGCGATCCCTTGCCCACCTGGACCTTCGTCCTGGTCGTCGTTCGACTGGGTCCCCGCTTCTTGTTGGTGCACGAGCGCAAGCACGGGAGCACCTGGTACGTGCCCGCCGGGCGGGTCGAGCCGGGGGAGACCCTGGCCCAGGCAGCGGTGCGCGAGACCCTGGAGGAGGCCGGGATCCCCATCGTGCTCGACGGGATCCTGCGGGTGGAACACACCCCGCGGCCCGAGGGACACGTGCGCATGCGGGTGATCTTCCACGCCCACCCCGCCGACGACACCCCGCCCAAGTCCGAGCCCGACGCCGAGACGCTGGGAGCGGGCTGGTTTCTGCCCGAGCAGATCCGGTCGCTCGCCCTGCGGGGTGACGAGGTTTGGCGCCTTATCGACGACGTCGAGCGCGGGGCGCCCCTCTATCCGCTGGATCTGCTGCGCCCCGAGGGCGAGCCGCTGGTGCCCGGCTGAGCGGACCCGCTTGCGGGGATAAGGAAAACGGGGCGATCCACGCTAGAGTGCCGCCGTGTCCACGGCGCCCTCCAAGAACCTGGAGACCTTTCCCAACCCCAGCCCGCAGCGGCCCTACGAGATCCGCTTTACGTGCCCGGAGTTCACCTGCCTGTGTCCGCGCACCGGGCAGCCCGATTTCGCCACGATCCGGATCCGCTATACCCCCGCCGAGCGCTGCGTGGAGCTCAAGAGCCTCAAGCTCTACCTGTGGTCGTACCGCGACGAGGGGGCATTTCACGAGGCGGTGACCAATCGGATCCTCGACGAGCTGGTGGCGGCGGTGAAGCCCCGACAGATGGTGGTCGAGGGGGACTTCATGGTGCGCGGGGGGATCCACACCGTGGTCGAGGTGCGTTACGAGGCGTCGCCGACCGAGGGCGGGGGAGGGGTCGGCCGATGAGCGAGTCGCGGTTGGTCGGCGCCGCTACCGTCGAGGGCACCCGACGCGGGGCCGAGAGCTTCGGTGCGGGCGCGCGCACGCTGGGCCGCACCGGGTACACGGTCAGCCCGGTCGGTTTTGGTGGGTACCGGGTGCGCGATGACTCTGCGTTGCACCGGCGTGCGCTGGCCGACGCGCTGCGGGGCGGGGTGAACCTGGTGGACACCAGCACCAACTATGGGGATGGCCGTAGCGAGACCCTGGTGGGCATGGTGCTGGCCAACCTCGTGCAGCAAGGGGAGCTACGGCGCGAGCACGTGGTGGTGGTGTCCAAGGTGGGCTATCTGCAGGGGCACAACCTCGCCCGCGCCAAGGAGCGCCAGCGGCCCTTTGCCGAGGTGGTGGAGATGCGGCCGGGCCTGGCCCACTGCATTCACCCCGAGTTCTTGCGCGCCCAGCTGACCGAGAGCCTCGAGCGCCTGGGCCTGGAGCGCCTCGACGTGCTGCTGCTGCACAACCCCGAGTACTTCCTCGAGCACGCGGCGGGCCGTGGGGTGGCGGTGGAGCAGGCGCGGGCCCAGCTGCGCGCGCGGCTTACGGCCGCGTTCGCCCACCTCGAGCAAGAGGTCGCCGACGGGCGGATCGGCTGGTACGGAGTGTCGTCCAACGGCTTCGTGCTCGATGCCGAGGCCACCACCTCGACCTCGGTGGCCGACGTGGTGGAGGCCGCCGAGGCGGTGGCCGCCGAGACCGGACGGCCCCATCACCTGGGCGTGATCCAACTGCCGATGAACCTGCTGGAGCTGGGGGCTCTGCAAACGCGCCACCCCACCGCCCAGGGCGAGCGCAGCCCGCTGCAGGTGGCCGAAGCGCACGATCTCGGCGTGCTGGTCAATCGTCCCTTCAACGCCTGGGGCACCCTCGACGGGCGCGAGCGGTTGATCCGCCTGGCCGATCAGTCTCGCGACGAAGATCCAGCCGAGGCCAGCGTGGACCAGGCGCTCGCTCGGATCCGCAAGCTCGAGGGCCAATGGGCCACCGGGCTGGGCCCCCGGCTGCGCACCGAGGAAGGGGAGGACGGCGACGATGCGGTCGACCTGTTTCGCTGGGGCCAGGAGCTCTCGCGCGGGCTGCCGCAGCTGGGCAGCCTCGAGCAATGGCAGCGGCTACGCCACGAGGTGATCGCGCCGCATCTGGGGCGTACCTCGGCCGCGTTGCTCGGCGCGCTGCAGGGCGAGGCCCGGCAGCAGTTCGCCACCTGGTGGGAGGCCTACGGCACGGCCATGCACACCCTCTACTCCGCGATCGAGCAGACCCTGGGCCGACGTCACCAGGCCCTGGCCCAGCAGCTGACGGCGCGACTCGACCCGCACCTGCCCCCGCCGTGGCGCAGCTTGCCGCTGTCGCGCAAGGTCGTGCTCAGCCTGTTGTCGGCCCCGGTGTCCTGCGTGCTGGTGGGAATGCGACAGCCGGGCTACGTGTTCGATCTGCTGGCCTTGCGCGAGCACCCGGTGCGCTTGCTCTCGGCGGCCGCCGGGGCGGCCGATCTGTCCGCGATCGCCGAGTCGTTTGCGCCGCTGACCGTCCGCTGAGCACGGGCGAGCGAGCCTGGGTCCCATCGTCGGGCATGCGCGGTTTGCACGGCCTGGTGCGCCATCGAAGCCCGGCCCGAAACCTTGCCCGGTCGCGGTTGTCGGGCGGGGTGAGGTGGCGCCCAGGTTTTCCCCTTCGGGCGAAATTCCGCTAACGTCGCCAGCCGCCAACCCCCGCCCGGAGGCTCCCGTTCCCATGCTGCTGCCCAACCTCGCTGGCCTGGCCCTGTCTGCCGTGGTGGCGTTCGCCGCTGACCCGGTGAGCTACGAGTACTCGCCTCAGACCGACAAGGACGGCAAGGCGTACCTCACCGTCACCTTCAACGATCCCGCGTCCGACGTGGAGATCGTCATCCGGGGCGACGATGGATCCACCATCAAGCGCTCGCCCGGATCGATGAAGGGCGGCAAGACCTTCAAGATCTCCTGGCCCCAGAAGGGCAAGCAGGTGCGCTACGAGATGGAGCTGACCGGCTCGGACATCAGCGGCAGCTTTACCTTCGAGATCATCAAGGCCGCGGGCCCTATGGGCAAGGTCGGCAAGCTGACCTTCAAGAGCAGCCGCGAGGACATCGTCGAGCGCAAGAAGGCCAAGTACAAGACCTCCTTTGCCCTCACCAGCTACGAGTACCGGGTGATCGACGACGACGGCGACGTGATCGCCTCGGACACCGTGGTCAAGGACGTCAGCGCGGGCAGCACCTTCACCGTGAGCTGGGACAGCCCGGCCAACGTGTTCATGGTGGAGATCCGCGGGGAGGACGAGTTCGGGCGCTTCGTCGAGGATCGCCGGGTCCCGTACTCGGCCGAGATCCCGCACACCGAGGTCAACTTCGACAGCGGCAAGGCCGTCATCAAGAAGGGCCAGATGCCCAAGCTCGACGAGGCGGTCGCGGTGGCCTTCCACGAGCTCGACAAGCTCGATCGGGTCAACGAGGCGGTCAACGCCAACCTCACCCCGCAGCTCTACATCGTGGGCTACACCGACACGGTCGGTAACGCGGCCAAGAACCAAAAGCTCAGCAATGGCCGCGCCAAGTCGATCGCCAAGTATTTCTACGACGAGGGGTTTTGGGCCGAGATCTTCTACGCGGGCATGGGCGAGCGGGGCCTGCGGGTGGAGACCGACGACAACGTCGACGAGGTCCGCAACCGGCGAGCGCTCTATCTCATCGCGTTCAGCAAGCCAGGGGCGGGGGGGCAGATCCCCGGCCGCTGGCAACGCCTGTCCGGCGCGCGTGCCCGCCCGCCGGGCTTTACGCTGCCCGAGCTCCCGGACAAGTACGCCGACTACGACAAGCCCAGCGGCGGAGCGTCTTCGGGCGGCGGTGAGGCGCTCGGCGGGGGCGACGAAGACCTCAGCGGGGGTGACGACGACGGCGGCGACGATGGCTCGCTGCTGAGCGACGGCGGGGGTGACGACCTTGACTATCGCGACGGGGGGGGCGACGGCGACGGCGACGGCGACGGCGGGCCGCCCCCGGTCGAGGGCGAGCCCGGCGCGACGTCCAAGGGATGCTCGATGGGCACCAACGCCACGCCGCTGGCGTTGGGGTGGCTGGTGCTGCTGGGGGCGTTTCGCCGGCGGCGCTGGAGCTGAGGGCTGGAGCTGAGGTATCGAGGCCGAGGCCGGCCTCGATCTCACGCACCAAAACTACGAGGAGGCGTGCGCCACCCGTTCGCGGTGAACCCGGGACGGGGCCATCGCGGGCGGTGGCTCGGGCTCGGCGAGGTGGATCGGGAACCGCCGCACCAGCATCAGGTGGGTGACCGCGTCGGGCAAGGTGCTGGGCATGCGCGAGAAGTAGCGCATGGCCGCGGGCACGGTGCCGAAGGTGCGCTCCTCGGCGCGGAACTTGGCGGCCACGTTGGGGCGAACGAAGCGGGTGGTCTGCTCGGAGTTGGCCCGGTAAGCCTTGATGTGGGCCAGCAGGCGCTCGTGGTAGTCGGGCTCCTCGACGATCGCCCGGATCGAAGCGGCGCGCGGGTGGGTCCCCGCCAGGAGCTCACGCACCTGACGCTCCATCTGCTCCATGCCGTCCTCGAAGGTGTCGAGCAGCTGGAAGTCATACTCGGGGTTGGCGTGCACCACCTGCATCACGTGGCCGATGATGTTGTCGCGGGTGGAATGCAAGCCGGTAGGATCGATGAGCGAGGCCGGATCGTCGAGGAAGCGCAGCAGCTGGTGGAAGTGGAAGTCCAGGCCTTTCTCTTCGTAATAGTCGGCCGCGGCGGGCACGATGAAGAAGCGCATCATGTCGATCGCCCCCACCACCCGCTGGATCCGGTTGGGGATCGAGTCGATGTGACCGAGCCGCTCGAGCCGCTCGAGCCGGCGGCGCACCAGATCCTCGCGGCCATAATGAGACACAGCCGTGACGAGATCACGGATCTTGGTCCGTATGGCCTGCGGGCCGCCCATCGTCTGCCGAACGAGCGCCCACGGCCGGGCCTTGTGTCGTAGGGTCTTCAAGCCGTTCATCGCCGTCTTCCGCCCCTTCAAGATGGCGGATCCTGCCCGGGTGTGCAATAGCCTGCGCAGTCATTGCGCAGAAACATGCACGTTGATTGAACGGGATGGCATGATGGTTCTAAATGCCAGATAGACGGCGTTTAGAGGCAATTTACGAGCGCTCGGGGGAGGTGATCCCGCAAACCCTCCCCAGGGCGCGGGATTGCGGGATTTCCGCAAAACCGGTCGAGGATCTCGCAGGTTGCGCAATGCCCGGGGCCTGGCCCGGTGTGGGCGCCGAGCCTTCGGGGTGGGCGCAGGGGGAAGGCTCAGGCGCCGTCCGGGTGGTCTTCGGGGTGGTCGGCGAGCCAGCGGTTGATCCACGCCGCGCTGCGGCTCCAGCCGTCGCGCATGTTCTTCTCGGCTGCCTTCTCCACCATGCCCCCCACGCCGAACAGCTTGGCCTCGACCCACATCTTCGACACGCGGGTGCTGCGGTCGGAGCCGAGCGGTTCGAGGGTGACCTCACCGCCCATGCGGATCTTGTCGGTGAGCACGTTGAGAGTCAGTTGGTAGGTCCAGGCCTGGGTGGTCTCGTCGTAGCGGCCTTTTTCGGTGTAGCCGAGCTTGTTGCCGACCAGCTTGACCACCGCGGCGGGCAGGTCGAGCTTGGGGGTGACGGTCATGTCGCGGTGGCGCGTGGTGCCGTCCTGTCGCACCGGCTTGACCTCGCAGGTGGAGAACCCCAGACCGTCGATGATGAGGGAGCGGGTCCACTCGGGATCGAAGAACAGCTCCCAGTGGCGTGCGGGAGTGCAGTCGAGTGGGTGGCGGAGGGTGAACTCGATCATCGCGGCCTTCCGTGAAAAGGGCCGCGACGGTAGCAGGGGCGTGGAACGAGGTTCAAGGGCCGCGCCGGGATCGCCAGTGCACGGCCGACCGATGCTGCGTCGGTCGGCCGTGACCGGCGTCACCGGTCTAGCCCTCTAGGATGTAGATGCACCACTCGTTGAGCGTGCCGACGTCCCCTGCGGCGTCGTCGGTGACCTCGAGCGTCCAGTCGCCCGCGGCCGCTTCGCCGTCGAAGTCGCTCAGCAGCCCCTCGGGCTGGACGTTGCCCTCGATCCCCACCGGCTCGATGCAGTCGGGCAGCGCGGCCGCCTCATCGTTGAAGAATGCGAACAGATCATTGTCTCCGCCGCATTGATCGGTCGTCAGTTCCACCGTGGTTCCGGTTGGGTTGTGCACGAGGAACATATCGAGATCCGCGTTGAAGGTGTGGGTGATGTCGACGAAGACATCGACGTCGAGCACGTTGAGCCCCGCGGGTACGTTGACGGTCGAGGTGGTCGTCGGGAGCACGCTGTCGATGGGCGCGGCCGGGGTGGCGCAGACCGCGGTCACCGTGTTCGAGCACTCGCTGGTGTCGAAGCTGCACATCCCGGGATCGCAGCTCAGCGAACCGCCCGCGAACCCGAGATCTTCGCAGGTGGTGCCGGTGATCTCCTGGTTGTCGCAGTCTTCGAGGGCCTCGATGATCCCATTGCCGCACACAAAGCAGTTGGTCGTATCGAATGCACACGCGGCATCGCACGCCAACATGCCGCCGTCGAAGCCCTGGGACACGCAGGTCTCCCCCCCCAGATCCATGCCGTCACATGCTTCCGGCGGGCTGAGCATGCCGTCGCCGCATGTGGTGCAGGCCGAGGTGTCGAAGCTCGCACAATCCGGGGCACAACCCAGTATGCCGCCGTCGAAGCCCTGGGACACGCAGGTCTGTGAGCTCACGTCCATGCCGTCGCAAGTCTCGCTGAACGTGGCGATCCCGTCGCCGCAGTTGTTGGGATCCATCGCCGAGGTCTGGAAGCTGACGCACCAGTTGTTGAGCATGCCGCCGTCACCCCCCGCGGTGTCGGTGATGGTGATCTCCCACGTGCCGGTCGGGTCGGGCAGGCCCGTGAAGCCATCCAGGCTCTCGAGCGGCAGCACGTCGCCTTCGATCGCGATAGGAGCCATGCAATCGGGCGGGGCCATGGCGCTCTGATCGAAGGTCGCGTTGATGTCGTCGACCCCGCCGCAGGTATTGTCGGCCATTCGTCGCGAGGTATTGGTATCGACATGGCGGATGTCGATCTCGAGATCGCCCACGAAGGTGTGGTTGGCATCGAGGATCACGTTGACGTCGGCCACGAATTCTCCGAGCACGGGGACCATCACCGTGTCGACCGTCATCACGCCGGCATCGGGCCCGATGGGAGTGCCTGGCGCCGAGCAGAAGACCGGATCGTTGGTACAGCCCGACGGATCGAATTGGCACATGTCGTCGCAGGCCAAGGTGCCGAACATGAAGCCTTGGGTGGTGCAGTCTTCGCCGGCCAAGTCCATGCCGTCGCAGGCCTCGGGGCCCTCGGCCATGTCGTTGCCGCAGCTGAAGCAGCCCGACGTGTCCAGGCTGGTGCAGTCCTTGGCGCAGGCCAGCATCCCCCCGTCGAAGCCCTGCATCGCGCAATCCTGGCCGGCCAGCTCCATGCCGTCGCAGACCTCCATGCCCTCGATCATGTCGTTGCCGCAGCTGACCATGGTGCACATCGAGGTGTCGAAGGTGCAATCGTCGCCGCAGGCTAGATCGCCGCCATCGAAGCCCTTGCCCAGGGACTCACAGTCCTGGCCGTCGAGCTCGTCGCCGTCACAATCCTCGCCCTCGTCGAGCTGGCCGTTGCCGCACGTGCGCGGCGCTCCTTCACACATGGAGGTATCGAAGGTGCAGTCGTCGCCGCAGGCCAGAGTGCCGCCCTCGAAGCCCTCCGTCGTGCAGTCCGAGCCGGCCAGGTCGTCGCCGTCGCAATCCTCGTCGCCCTCGACCATCCCATTGCCGCACTCGCCTCCCGTGGTGTCGGGATCGGTCGTCGGATCCGTCGTCGTGGTCGGATCGGAGGGCGTGGTCGGATCGGGGAGCGTCGTCGGATCGGACGTCGTACTCCCCGTGCTGCTCTCGTCGCCCGTCGTGGGGTCGACCGCGGTATCATCGCCACACGCGGTGCCCAGCGCGAGTGCGAGTAGAATGGTCAGTGAAGGGGTGGTCGTCAGCCGTCTCTGCTCTGTCATGGTCCTTGGCCTATCGGTTGTTGCAGTCCAACACGAGGCCCTATGGTGGTCCGTTCGCTGACCGAATCGCAACCGCAACCGCTCATTTCGTAGCCCTCCCACGGGCATCGCCTTGCGGGCGCTGCCGTGAGGGATTGCCTGAGCTTGATCGTAGCAGCCAGGAATCGAGGTTTTGGGGCATTTTGGGGCAGTGCGACGATGAACGAACGACTTGACGACCGCGGCCGGAAGGCAAATTCGGTTCGGGGTGGTCGAGCTCGGACCTGCCGATCGTCGTGCTCGTTGGCGCAACGGGTTCGCGTTTCGATGGGCATGCCCGCGTCGACGGGTTCGCGTCGGCCGGTTCATGTGGATCCGGTGGTCGAGCACCGCCGCGGTGCTTGGCGATCGGTGGTGCCTCGGTGTTGGCCGAGGAGTGGTCTTCACCGGCTCGGTGTTGGTTCGTTTTCCCGAACATTCGCCGTGGGTCGATCGTCGGGGTGAGCCTCGTGATGGGCGACGGACTTCCGATAGTGGCGTGAATGACCCGAACGGGTTGTGTCGATGGTCGGCAGATCGCCGTTCGATCGGCTCGTGCGGGTCCATGGGCATGCGGGGGTCGGCTATCATCCCCGCCTTACCGATGAGGCGTAGACACGGCGAGCTCGACGATACCGCGGGTAAGCACCTCGAGCGACTCTTGGGAGCGATCCGAGACGGAGTGGCGGGGGGCAGCCAGCCGTCCGCGATCGACGACGGTGTCGCCACCGATAAGCGATCGGCTGTGACCGCGTCACGTTCCGCCTCACCTTCCAAATCGCCTTCCAACTCGCCTTCCCTGGTCGCCCCGCGGGTGGGTCAGATCGTCAAAGGGACTTGGGAGCTGCAGGAACTGGTCGGCAAGGGCAGCTTTGGGCTGGTCTTTACCGCTCGGCACCGAGCGCTCGAACGAGACGATGCGCTGAAGTTCCTGCACCCGCACCTCGCCGACGACGAGCAATTGCGCCAGCGCTTCGTGCAGGAGGCCCGGGTGATGGCCCAGCTGCGGGGCGATCACCTGGTGCAGGTGCACGACTATGGGGAGCACCAGGGGCTGCCCTTCTTTGCGATGGAGCGGCTCGACGGGGAGGCGCTGGGGGAGCGGCTCGAGGCGGGGCGACCGATGGCCCGCGCACAGTTCGAGCGCCTCGCGGTGGAGATCCTAAGGGGGGTGGCCGAGATCCACGCGCACGGGATCGTGCATCGTGACATCAAGCCGGACAACATCTTCGTGCTCGCCGACCGGGCCGGGGGGGGAGTCAAGATGCTGGACTTCGGTCTGGCCAAGACTTCGATGCGACTGACCGCCCGCGATGCGATCATGGGCACGCCGCTCTATATGGCGCCGGAGCTGCTGGCCTCGCCCGGTGTGGATGCCTCGGTGTCGACCGACCTCTATTCGGTCGGCGTGGTGCTCTATCAGATGCTCACGGGGCGTGTGCCCTACCCGGTGGACGAGGGCACCGATCTCGTGGGCTTCTTGCAGCAGGTCATCGGTGCGACCACGCGACCGCCTCGGATCGATCGACCCGACATACCCTCGGCGGTTCGCGAGCTGGTGCGGCGGGCGATCGACCGAGAGCCAGCCCAGCGTCCGAACACGGCGGACCAGATGCTCGAGGTCTTTCGTGCGACGCGACCCGAGCGCTCGTCATCGGTCGTTCGTTCGGGGACGACCCCGCGGGAGCCGAACGCTAGCGGTGGGACCGAAGCCGAGGCTCGTGCTCTTTTGGGGGGGGGCGTTCGGGGCCGTGGGCGAGCGCGGCGGGCCTGGTGGATGGGGTCGAGCGCGCTGGCCGTGTCGGTCGCGGCTAGACTCAGGCCTGGACTCAGGCTTGGACTCGGGCTTGGACTCGGGCTTGGACTCGGGCTGGTGTTCGCGCTGCTGTGGCCGTGGGGCGTGCCTGCCGTCTTTGCCGAGTCGGGGGGGATCCTCGTCACCGCTCCGATGTGGGCATCCGGTGAGCTGGTGACGCGTTACGAGGCGCTTTGCGCCGCCCTGCGCGAGGTCGCCGAGCCCCGGGTTCGTTGCCGTCGGGTCTCACGGTGGAACGCAGGGCCCACCCGCTATCCCCCGTGGGCCCTGGGGAGCGGAGCGAGCATGGCGATCCATGTGGGTGACCAGGCGCGGGCCCAGATCGTGCCCGAGTCGTCGTTGGCATCGCTGCCCTTGTTCGAGCTTCTGCCGACGCTCGAGCTGAGCGATCTGGAACGCTTCGAGTCGCTGGCTCCCTTGCTGGTGGTGCTTCCCCGGGCCGCGGAGCACGACCGGTTCGACGTGCCCGTGCTCGACGTCGAGCACGTGGGGTATCGCTGGGCCACGATCGCGGCGCTCTTGCGTCGCCTGCATGCGCGGGACGTCACCCTCGAGCCGATCGCTGCGCTGCGTCGGTTGGCCCGATGCGAGGGCGCTCGAGACGAGGTCGCCGAGGACCGGCGACTGTGCGACGTGGCGCGGTATCTGGTGGCCAGTCGAGAGCTGGAGCACCCGGCGATTTGTGGGCGCATCGAGCCGGTCCTCCGCCGCCTTGGCGATGAGTCCGTTCCGATCCTCGCCGTCTTGGGTCGGCTGTCGCTGGCGGAGTGTATCGCCGGGCAGCGGCCCGCCGAGGCGGCGTCGTTGGTCCTCGCGGCGCTCGAGGACTACCGCCCAGCGGACGCATGCGCGCTGGTCAACGCGATCCCGTTGGTGCCTCACCTGGACTCGGGGAGCGGATCGGAGCGGGCGTTGCTCGCTCGGCTCGCGTCGTTCGATCCGGCGGGGTGCGTGGGGGGGGCCGACGCGTTGGCGCGCCGGGCCGTGATCTACCGGGACCGGCAGCGCTACGATCGCGCGGCGGCCGACTTCTATCGCGCCTACCAGCTCGAGCCGGTCAGTCGGCGCTATCTACTGGCCTGGGCCGAGGCGTTGCTTCACGAGCCTCTCCATCCATCGTCGCGCGCGCTGCTCGTTGCCGAGCTTCGTCGCGAATTGTTTGCCGATCCGGTGCCTCCCGAGGAGCTTCCGCTCGCGCTGACCCTCGTGTATCTGCGCTGGTTGGTCACCCGGGCGCCGTCCGATGCGCAGACGCTGCTTGGCTTGCGCGAGGCGTTGCCCGACGGTCAGTCGTCGCTGGTCGACGGCGCCTGCAGTGGTCTGCGTTCGGTGGCGTGCCCCGATGACGCCGATCCCTGCTCGCTCGACCTTCTGGTGGCGCCCAAGTCGGCCACGCAGCGGGGGGCGCTCGAGGCGGCGTTGGGGGAGGTCGCCTCGGGCTGAGCTATCGATGGTGTATCGATGGTGCGCCAGGCAAGCCCCGGTTGCGACCCGTCTTCTTGCCCCCCTTCGCCTCGTCGCCCGACTCCTGCCCCCCGCGAACGATCTTCAGTGCCACCTCGAGCAGCTCGTCGCGCCCCGCGGTGATCCCCTCACGCGTGGGCTGGGCCGGCACGGTGGGCTCGACCCCGATCCCGTGGTGCGTCCGACCGTCGAGGCGGGTGACCTTCATGCCGGTGTATGTGATCGTGAAACCGCCCGGCACCTCGAAGGGGTTGACGTTGCCGTTGGCCCCGGCGGTGGCCGAGCCCACGATCTCCCCGAGCTGATATCCCTCCACCAGGCCCATCACCGACTCGGCGTAGCTGACGGCGCCGCCGCCGGTGATGAACGCCACCTTGCCCTCGATGTGCGGCTGGGCGGGCACTATCCCCCAGCCTTCCTCTTGCCAGCCGACCTGGCGCTGTTGGTCGGGGTAGATGTAGAGCGGCACGAACATCCACTTGGCGTGATCGGCCTCGGTGATGAGGTGCGCGAGGATCTGGTCGTTGGAGTTGGGGTAGCCCCGCAGGTCGAACACCACCCCCGGCGCGGTCGCGATCTCGTCCAGGCGCGCCTGGATCTCGGGCCAGGACGCGCGATCGAGATCCACATAGAATACTCCGTCGGGCCGGCGCTCCAAGGGGGGGTGCTCGAAGGGCTTGGCGGGAAACCCCACCTCGCGGACGATCTCGACGGTCTGGGTGGCCCCGCCGCGCTCGATCTCCACGCGGGCTTCGGACTGGGCGGGCCCCTCGCTGACGCGTGCCCTGCCCAGCACGCGATGCTCGATCCACTGCGGTGATCCGGAGGTCCGGGTCGCGACCTCGGCCACGCGCTGCTCGATCGGGGTCCCGTCGATCGACAGCACCCGATCCCCGCGCTGGAGGCCGGACTCTGGCTTGGCCCTGGCCACCACGATCTGCTCGCCGATCCGGATGAGCGACGCGGGGATCCGTCCGCTGGGCGGCAGTGGCCCGGCCACCCGTCCATGACCGTCGTGCAGCCGCGCCACCATCCGCTCGAGGGTGTCCCGCAGATCGCCGGGCCCCTCGTCGTCGAGTACGTCCTCGAGGGTCGCGTCGAGCACCTCGTCCCAGTCCTCGTCGATCACGTCAAAGTAGGGATAGAAGTGCTGCAGCACGTTCCAGCCCACGATGACTGCGGCGATTCGTACCGCCGGGTCCTCGGCCCCCGGCAGCGGATCGGACGCTTTGGGGGCGGCCCCCACCGACGGCCGGGCGGCGCTCGAGTCGGGCAGCGCGACGGGCAAGCGTACGCGCAGGCCGGCTCCCAAAGCCCGATCGAGCACCTCCCCGCGGGCGGGACGGGCGTCGAAGAGCGCCTCGGTCTGCGTCCGCATGGCCCGAGAGATCCGCAGGATCTTGCCGTCGCCCTCTTGCCGTACGTCGAACACATAGCCCGGCTTGCGCGCGCTCCAGCCCGTGGGCTCTTCGGCCGCCTCGAAGCTCGGGTTGTCGATCTCCACGGGTGTGGTCGTCTCGCCCTGCACCACGACCAGCGAGAAGTCGTCGAAGGACGCGGGCCCCGAGCCTTTGAGGATGCCCCCGAAGGCGACCTTGACCGCGTCCTCGGCTACGGGCAGCTCGATCTCGTAGAAGGTCCAGTCGCTCGTGCGGATCGGCCGATCGTTCATGTTGTCGAACGCGCCCCTCTCGTTGTCGGGCCGGTCGATCCGTAGCCAGAGGCCGGCGGCGTCGATGCGCGACTTGGACTGCACCCGCACCCGGGCTCGCAGGCGCACCCTCTTGCCGCGTAGTGGCGCGGCATCCACCGCGTTGACCACCGGCGCCCAGCCGCCTGCGAACCCGTCGGGGATCTCGTGCGTACGCTCGGTCCGCACGCTGTCGTAGATCGAGTGCATGCGACCGAAGCCGAAGCCCCGGTGCTGCCACGCGACCAGCGGGCCCTGCCCGGGCGCCCCGCCCGACGGGACGGGCGTGCCCTCGGGATAGAGCGCGATCGTGGGCGCGACGGGCTTGAAGAGCTCGTTCAGCGCCTCGCTCAGCTCCGCTCGGTCGGACGCCTCGGTGACCCGCCGCGCCCCCTCGATCGCCAGCCGATCCCAGTCGGCCTGTGCCGCCGCGTCGGTCGGGTGGAAGAAGCGAACGTACCCGTAGAGCTTGGCGAAGGCTCGCAGCTCCTCGGCGTTGGTGGTGGGCGTGGTGTCGACGACCGCGGACGGGGGCGCCTTCACCCGCTCGGACGCCGCGGGGCGACAGCCCGCCAGCATGCCGAGCGCGAGGGCGGTTCGGTAGAGGGGACGCATGTCCGGGATGGTATCTTCGGGATGGTATCTCCGGATCCTGCCGATCTCATCTCATCTCATCTCACGTGGACTGCACCCAGTCGACGCTCCGACGCCATCGATCGCAACGCGGTGTCGCGTCGCGCGGGGTCATCCCGAGTCTTCGATCACACACGGGGTGCCTGCGGTGGCCAGGTAGATCGAGTGGCCGTCGGGGTCGGCCCATGCAACATCGGCCACCGCGAGCTCTCCGGTGAGCTCCAAAAGAGGCAGGCTGCTCGAGGCGTGGCGATGCGGGAGTCGGTCGATGAAGGTGCGATCGTCGACCCCGGTCCACACCAAACAGTCGCGAGCGCCATCGCGACACGAGGGCGTGTGGTGGGCCTGGAGGAACTGGATCGCGTCGGTATAGGGCGGCGCATCGAGATCCGTCGGTCCGGCGCTGTTGACTTGGCCGGCGGCCAGGACGAGCGTCCATAGGTCCGATTGCTCTCCCGTGTCTACACCCACCACGAGCTCCAGCGGGGAGCGGGCCCGTACGAAGCCCAGCAGGGCCTGGATCGGCGGGATCTGGGGGGGGCTGGGCACGGGGATCCAGGTCGATTCCCGTCGACGCAGCAAGCGTCCGTCGATGTCGCTGGCGTAGAGCTCTTGGTAGTCGGGAGAGGGGATGATCGTCTCGATGCTCGCGGGCTGGATCATGGACTCGAGACAGGGGGGGCGCTCGGCAGCGCGCCCATCACGGGGGATCACGAACAGCGAGACACTGCTCGCTCGAGGTCCGGGGTGGATGTCGCGTTTGATCTCTCGGACCCAGCTGGTCACCTCGGCGGCGCTGACCCGGTCTGCGGAGGCGTCGTGGGGACCGACGAGCTCCGAGGAGGGGCAGCCGACGAGGCTGATGGCCAAAAGAGGCACACATGCTCGGTGCTTCGCGGTACCAGGGGCTTCGGCACGAGCGGGTCCATCATATGCGCTCGTGGATGCGCTCGTGGATGCGCTCGTGTAGGCGGGTGGAGGTCGAGCAGGGCTCGGCACAGGGTCCAAAAGGGTCATGCAATGGCTCCGCACGGTGAGCGTCTTGTTCGTCTACATGGAGATTAATGCCGACGGCGCAAGACTCTGACCTCCCTTTTGACCGAAGGTCCGCGCGGCCCCAACCATGCGCTGGCGGCTCGGTCGACCCATGCGCGGATCGACCTGAACGGGTCAGCCGTCGCCCCTGTTCGCTAGCTGACCGCGGTCACCGTGACCGGTACGCCCGAGAGCGCTGCGTTACCGCTGAGCGCATCGATCCGGGACTCGTCGGTCAGATCGTTGATGCTGACTCCCGCGTGGGCCTGGGCCACCTTCATCTGGATCCCCTCGCGCCCGTGGCCGAACCCATGGGGCAGGCTCACCACCCCGGGCATCATGTCGGTGGTGATCGCGACCGGGGCGATCACCCGACCCACTCGGGACTCGATGCAGACCTCGTCGCCCTGCTCCACGCTGCGGGCCGCCGCGTCCTCGGGGTGCATCAGGAGCGTGCAGCGGGGCTTGCCGGAGACCAGGCCGGGCATGTTGTGCATCCAGGAGTTGTTGGTCCGCAGCTGCCGGCGCCCGATCAGCCGCAGCGAGCTTTCGCCGCGGCTCGTGTCGCTCGGCTTGTCCGCGGCGGGGTCGTCCGGGTTGCTCGTCGTCGTTGGTTCGATCCGAGGCTCGACCAGATCGGCGCGTAGTCGGGTCAGATCGGCCACCATGGGGCTGGGCACCAGGTCGATCCGCCCCTTGGGTAGGCGCTCGGGCAGGCAGGGCACGAGCGGGCCCAGGTCTACGCCGTGCGGCGCCCGACGCAGCGCGGCCAGCGAGAGTGCATTGCGCCCACGGGCGCGCAGGCCGTAGGGGCCCATGGCCAGGCCCACGCCCACGAGCCCCTCCGGTCCCAGGCGGGCCAGCGCCGCGTCGGCGAGGCGGTCGGCCAGCGGGTAGCGGCCACGCTGCTGCTTGAGGCGTACGGCCAGCTCGTGGAGGATCTGCCAGTCGTGCCGGGCTCCGGGCGGGGGGTCCAGCAGGGGACCGGAGAGCTTGGCCCCGTTGCGGATCGCCAGCGTGTGGAAGATCAGATCATAGTGGCTGCGCTCCAGGGGTGAGGTGGGTGGGAGCACGAGGTGGGCGTGGCGGGTGGACTCGTTGATGTAGAAGTCGATCGCGACGTAGGTCTCGAGGCCCGCCAAGCCGCGCTCGAGTCGGGCTCCGTTGGGGGTGGACAGCACCGGGTTGCCTGCGATCGTGACGAGCCCGCGGATCTGGCCCTCGCCCTCGGTGAGGATCTCGTCGGCCAGCGTGGCCACGGGGAGTTCACCGCCCACCTCGGGCAGCGAGCGCACGCGGCTGCGCCAGCGGCCGAACCCGCCCCGGCTGACGCTCATACCCTTGGGGGCGCCGATCGGATCCACCGCGGGGGTGGTGAACATCGCCCCGCCGGGGTGATCGAGGTGGCCGGTGACGATGTTGAGCGCATAGAGGAGCCAGGCACAAAGAGCGCCATAGGGCTGGATCGAGGTGCCGATCCGGCCGTAGCAGACCCCGGCGTCGGCGTCGGCCAGCGCCCGGGCCAGCCCGGTGATCCGCGAGGCTTCGATCCCGGTCAGGGGAGCCACGCGCTCGGGGGTATAGTCGCGGACCAGCGAGCGCAGGTGGGCGATGCCGTCGACGATGTCTTCGAGCTCGCGCAGGCGCACGCGGTTCTCGGCGAAGATCGTGTGCAACATGCCCAGCAGCAGCAGGGCATCGGTGCCGGGGCGGATGAACAGGTGCTCGTCGGCTCGGGCCGCCGTCTCGCTGCGCCGGGGATCGATCACCACCAGCCGGCCGCCGCGTTCTTGGAGGGCGCGCAGCCGGTTGGCCATGTCCGGAGCGCTCATCAGGCTGCCGTTGGAGACCATGGGGTTGGCGCCGAGGATGATGAGCAGCGAGGTGCGATCGACGTCGGGCACCGGCAGCAGCAGCTGGTGGCCGAACATCAGGTGCGCGGCCAGCATGTGCGGCAGCTGATCGACCGAGGTCGCCGAGTAGAGGTTCTTGGTGCGGAGCTGTCGCAACAAGCGTGGGCCGAAGAGCATCGCGCCGAGGTTGTGGACGTTGGGGTTGCCCAAGTAGGCGGCGATGGCGTTGCGGCCGTGTGCTCGCTGGAGTTGGTGCAATCGAGTGGCGGCCTCGTCCAGCGCTTCGTCCCACGGTAGCGGTTGCCAGCCCGACCCCGTGCGACGCATGGGCTGGCGCAGGCGATCGGGGTCGGCTTGTAGCTGGGCCAGCGCGGGCGCCTTGGGGCAGATGTGACCGCGGCTGAATGGGTCGTCGTCGTCGCCGCGGATCGAGAGGATCTGCTCGCCGTCGACTTCGATCTTCAGGCCGCACATGGCCTCGCAGAGGTTGCAGGTACGAAAGTGCTGACGCGGGGCGGTCACGGGGGGCGAGGATATCCGCAGGCGGGGGGCGGTGGTGAATGCGCGGTCGTGCGGGCGTCAAGGCAGGACCACGGCAAAGAGGAGCGCGCAGGCGACACAAGACGCCAGAAGGGCGCCAGAAGGACGCTACAAGCCAGTAGGAATAGGTTTTGCGCCCTTTGCGCAAGGTGACAAGGGAGGGTCGTGGCCCCCGTGGCGGGTCGCGCCTATACTCCGCCGCCGGTGGGGCGTTGTGGCCCCATGCTCGCCCGGGGGATTAGCTCAGCTGGGAGAGCGTCGGCTTTGCAAGCCGAAAGTCACCGGTTCGATCCCGGTATCCTCCACCCAACGGCCCCTGACGGGGCCGTTTGTTTTTTGGGCTCGCCCCGTGGGTACACAGCGGGCACAGCCGGTCGTCTTGGTCGGCGTTGGGCTCGTGACCGGTCGACCTACGGGGGATCCGTGGTGCGCGTCGCTCTCCTATCGGAGCTCGATGCACGCTTGGTTCGCCTCATGGTGTCACGCTCAACGGAGGTCGACTCGAGGAACGGGCTACATCGTGGCCGAGTCGAGCCGAGTCGAGCCGAGTCGAGCCGAGCCGCCGGGCATGCGGCACAGTAGGGTGCAGCCCCGTGCTACCGTCACCGTGGTCTGCGACGATGGCCCGCTCCACGATGCCACGCTCCGAGTTAGCGCATGCCGGCTTCATCGAGTCGTTGGAGATCAAGGGGTTCAAGTCGCTCGTGGAGCAGCGGATCGAGCTGGGTCAGCTCAACGTCTTGATCGGCGCCAATGGCTCGGGCAAGACGGCGGTGCTCGAGGCGATCGGGGTCCTCGGGGCGGCAGCCGACGGTCGTGTCGATGATACCGAACTCTTGCGTCGAGGGGTTCGTCCCGGGGTACCCAAGCTCTACAAGAGCGCTTTTGCGGATCTGAAGAAGCTCCGTCGCGTGATCTCTTTGCGGGCGAGCTCTCGGGCCGGGGCGTACTACCGGGTGGGGCTGGACAATCCCCAGGAGACGTCGGCCTCGCCGTGGAGGTTCCAATCGGAGATGATCGGCCGCCGTGAGTCCAAGCTGCTCAGCCGCAGCCCCCGTGGCGGCAACATCTGGCACGCCCCGGATGAAAAGACGACCCTCTCGGACTTGGACCCCTTCATCGGTCTGTCCCGTGGAGGGCTCTCGCTCAGAGAGCGTAAGTCGCCGGGGGTCAGCCTCATGCTCGGGAGCCTCAAGGGCTTTGCGATCTACGATCCGCAGACCTCGATCCTGCGGGGAACCCAGCCTGATCTCCTCCAGCGAGATCCACTTGGTCTCGGGGGCGGACGCCTGGCCGAGGCTGTTGCGTTTCTCAAGTCCTCGAAGCAGGCCGAGCGGCTCCACGCCGAGTTCGAGTCCCTGGTCGAGTGGGCGTCGAGTATCGCCGTGGCTGCGCCTACGCCCGATCTGATCTCGCCGTCGATCCCCGTGACGTCGGAGGTGGTGCGCTTCTCGGATCGCTTCCTCCGCGACGATCGCAACCAGCTATCGGCCTATGACGCCAGCGAGGGGGCTCTTTACGTGTTGTTCGCCCTCGCGATGGTCCTACATCCACGCTCACCTCGGTTCTTTGCGATCGAAAACGTAGGCCATGCTCTGCACCCTCGTCTGGCGCGAAAGCTCTTCGCCACCTTGGCCCGCCTTGCTCGACGTCACCGACGCCAGATCATCGTCACGACCCACAACCCGCTCGTGCTCGACTCCCTGGAACTGGCCGACGAGCGAGTGCGCCTGCTGGCCGTCGAACGTACCGCGGGCGGTCACACCAAGATCACCCGGATCGCCCACTCCGAGGCCATCGAGCGCGCACAGGTCAGTGGTCTGACGATCTCTCAGATGTGGACCCGAGGGCTGCTGGGGGCGGTTCCTCCGCTGTAATCCGAGCTCGTTCGGGGGAGTGATGCGTGTCGGGATCATCTGTGAAGGGAGCACTGATTTCCCGGTCCTCCGTGAGATCGTCGCCCAGATCCTCCATACCCGCCATCCGACGTTCTCCCTGCTGCAGCCCGATTTCGACGCCCTGTCCCGGCCTCCTGGGATCCGCAAGCCCGCGACGGGCTGGCAGGCGGTGCGCTCGTTCTTGCAGTCTGGCGCGGTGGCCATGTCGACTCTCGACCTCGTCGTCGTTCAGGTCGACGCGAGCATTCGTCGCCTCGTTTCGGTGGCGCGACAGGTCGACTCTGACGAACTCGATGACTTGTGTGACCATGTCAAAGGATGGATGGGTGAGGCCGTTCCCGACGCAGTCGTGATCACGCTACCGCGAGAGGAGATCGAGACCTGGCTCTTGGCCGCTCACACCAGGGTCAAGACTGCCGAGGTGCTCAAGGATCCCGCCACAGCGTTGCTCGACCACGGGTTGCTCGATGCGAGGACGGGTAAGAAGCGGGGCGTACGGGTGCCGGACAAGCGATCCCGACGCTATGAGGAGCTTGCTCGGCCTCTGCGCTCCAAGGTTACCGATGCTCGTTGGCTGAAGACCGTGCCGGAGCTGGCTCGCTTCGTGGACAAGCTTCGGGCTCACCAGCGTCGTCGCTGAGGATCCGGGGGTGGAGCGAATGGGTGGCAACGGCGTCAGTGCTCGCTCGGGTGAGGACTCACTCCTTTAGTTCCCGCGGCCGTACGATCGGATCACGACGCGGGCGATGCTCACGCCCGGGGAGCCCAACGACTTCGAGATCCAGTAGGCCCGGTGCGGGAACTAGACGGGTCCATGAAGCCACGCTTCTCCACTATTCCCACCATTGCCATCATGACTGTCCTCGCCGCAGGACCCGGCGCCTGCACGAGCAGTAGCATCGACGCGGAGACCTTCGAGGGCGAGCCACTGCCGTTACCGAGCACGGACGGCGATCTCGCGGCTGCCCCACGAGCCCTCGGGGCCGGGTGTCCCGGTGACTCGCCGTCTTGCCCGGGGCCCTTTTCTGTCGTCAACACCCTGCACTCGTTCATCATCGGCCCCACCGAGCAAGACGTCGAGCTGTGCGGGGATCTGCCACATGCGGTGGACGAAGCCTTCGAAAACGGCAGCCCCGGCACCATCGTCGCCGATGTGTTTCGGCCCGATGACGGTGGAGCGTGGCCCCCCGGCGCGCTGCCCCTGCTGCTGCTCGGTCCCGGCAATGGCATGCACTACGACCGCTACGACGGCATCCTCGAGCACTTTGCCAGTCTCGGCGTGGTCGCGGTGTCCGTGGGCACACCGTTCGCGGCGGGCGTCTCTCGCCGCGCGGAGATGATGCAGTGCGTGCTGCGGCACATCATCGACGACACGGACCTGGGCCCGCACGTGGATCCGACGACGGTCGTGCTCGCCGGGCACAGCCGCGGGGGCGAGGGCGCGGTCATGGTCGCCAATCGGCTGGTGGCCAGCACCCACGCGATCGATCTATCGGTCGACGTACCCGCGGTGATCGGCATCGCCCCCTCGAAGGGGTGTATCGACAACGATAGCGGATGTGGCTTCATCGATGCCGACGGCGTCCCGCTGAACGCCGCCGACAAAGAAGCGCTCAAGCAGCTCACCTACCTGTCGGACGACGCGACCGATGCATTCTTGGTCCTCCAGGGATCCCGCGACCACGACATCGACGGGGAGAGCCTGGGGCTCTACGACATGGCGTCTCAGGAGTTCCCCGTTCCCGGGCCCTACATGCGCAAGAGCATGGTGTGGGGGTTCGATGTGCCCCACGGCCACTGGGGAGGCGCGATGAACAACCCCAGCGAGCGCGCGACCACCATCGCCAACGCCTACATCACGGCATTCTTGCGCTGGAACGTCGGGGGTGAACACGAGTTCTCGAACCACTTTCAAGGTAACCGGAAGCCGCCCTTTTGCGTGGCGTGGCCCGCCGCGTGCGATCTCGGGTTCGAGCGGCCGACGGTATTCACCGAGTACGTAGAGGGCACCAAGGGCGGAGGGGGTCGCTTTGTCATCCACGACTTCGAGGTGGACTGGGACCCCCGGATTCCCGGCTCGCTGCTGCCGCTCCAGGGGGCGACGGACGTGGATCTCTACGCCAATCCCGGCGGGAGCCGAAGGACGACGGCCCTGGCGATGCAGTGGAACGGGTCCTCGACGGAGGCCACGCTGGAGTTCATCAACGATCTCGATCTGCAGCGCTACGACGTGCTGAGCCTTCGGGCGGGAATCTTGGCGGATCTCGTGACTCCGTGCGTCGATCCCCCCCCGTCGTTCGATCTGGCGATCTACGTCGAGTCGGAATTTCTGGGGGTGACCGAGTCGCACGAGGTGCTGGCCAGCGCCTACGTCGATCTCTCCCATCCCGATTGTGACATGGGCCCCGTCGGTCCCGAGCCGCACGCGCAGACGATCCGCGTGCCACTGGCCGATTTCGAGGGGGTGGACCTCGAGCACATCCAGAAGATCGAGATCCGGGTCGATGATGGGATGGGAGAGTCCCTCGGCGCGATGTTCATCGACAGCATCGAAGCGGTCGACAACGCCAAATACTGCGGCAACGACGAGATCGAGGCGCCGGAGAGCTGTGATGGCGACGATCTGGACGGGCTGACGTGCGCCGATTTCGGCTTCGTCGGCGGGCTCTTGGGCTGCAACGAGGAGTGTCGCTTCGACACCGCGCTGTGCAACATGTGCGGCAACGGGGTCCTCGACCCGGGCGAGGCCTGCGAGCCGGGCCTGTTCCCCATGGGGCTCGACTGCGGCGACTATGGCTTTGCGCAGGGCGATCTGTCGTGTGAGGCCTCGTGTACCGTGATCAGCACCGCCACCTGCAACGGCGGGACGTCGACCGACTCGCCCGGCAGCTACGCCAACTGTCTCAACCCCGCCGAGCGCCAGAACTGCGAGGCGGTCGGGCCGGCCGCCTGCGCCCAGCTGTACGGAGATCGTGACTGCGTCGGAGGCCCCTGCCGACCCACGCAGCCCAGCGATCGCGGCGCGGGCTCTCTGCTCGATCGGCACAATGAGGACGGCGGCGAGTTTCACCCCGACGGCACGTATCGCGACGACCAGGGCGATCTCTACTACTGTGCCAATGTCGGCGGTGAGTCGCGAGTCTGCGCCGACGACAACGGATGGGGCGTGTGCCGACGCTGCGACGCCACGGACGGCGTGGACAACACGCTGCTCGGCTGCCCCTGCGGCGAACAGGACGATTGCGTGTCGTTCAATGTCTCGGACCCGGCGATGTCGTGCTGGGGAGAAGACTTTGGCGTTGGCCAGGGCACGTGCTGGGACACCAACGCAGGGCCGCCCTCGTGGCAGTGCGACAGTCCTTGCGGCCAAGCGCCCTACTGGGGTGACGACGAGATGTTCTGCGAGCACTACGCGTCGCAGGCCCGGTGCGAGCCGGTCTTCGCCTGCTCCGGACCCGAGTCGATGATCTGTGCCGACAGCCAACTCGTCTGTCAGCCCAACGGCAATGGGTGCACCAACGAGTGCACCCTCAACGCCCACTGCGACCAGGCCCTCGGCTGGCCCGGCGGCTACTGCTGCGTCAACGATCAATGTCAACCCGGCGTGTGCTGAGCACGGCGGAGCTACGATCGTAGCGAAGGGGGTGCGTCGCCGGGCGATGCACCCCACCCGCGACGAACTCGGCGATCGCTGTTTGCTCGAGACGAACCTTACTAACAGTTTAGTTAGTAGTAGCAGTAGGCCGCTACGGACACCAGCACACGGCCGAGCGACCATTCATGGCCTTCATGGCTCACCCGCCGACGGCTCGATCCCCAGCGTTCGCAGCACCTCCTGTGCGATCGCCAGGCATGCAGTCAGCCCGGGGCTCTCGATCCCCAGCAGGTTGCACAGTCCTGCGATCCCGTGCTCGGCTGGCCCCGCGATCACGAAATCGGGCGGTCGCTGCCCGGGCCCGTGGATCTTGGCACGAATCCCGGCGTAGTCGGGCGCGAGCACGGCCGGATCGAGCGTCGGCACATACTGTGCCACCGCGGCGGCAAAGGCCGGTGCCCGGCCGGGGTCGACCTCGTAGTCCACGCGATCGACCCACTGCTGATCGGGCCCCACCCGCACGCCGCCTCCCAGATCGAGCGTGACGTGGATCCCCAGGCTCGCCGTGTCGGGTACCGGATAGACCAGGTGCGAGAACTGCATCCCTGGCAGCGAGAAGTAGCTGCCCTTGCACAGCCGAGCGACCGGCACTGCCCCGGCCGGCAGCCCCTGGATCGCCGCGGCCACCCCCGTCGCCCCGAGCCCCGCCGCGTTGACCAGCAGTGCGCAGCGCAGGGTCAGATCCCCGGTTTGCACCACGAGCCCGCGATCCTTCGGCGCCGCGGTCACCAAGCGGGTGTCCAGGGCCATCATGGCGCCGTGCTCTTCGGCGTCGGCCCACAGCGCTCGCATCAGCCCGTGCCCGTCGATGATCCCGGTCACCGGCGACCATAGCCCGGCCAGGGCGCGGACCTGGGGCTCCATCGCGGTGACGTCGGCGGCCTCGAGCAGCGGCAGGTCGCCCACCCCGTTGGCCCGTGCCCGTGCCCGAAGTCGCGCCAGGGTGGCGCGGTGGTGTGGCCGGGTGGCCACGATGAGCTTGCCCACGAGCCGATGCGCCACGCCGCGTCGCCGACAGTACTCCACCAGCGCGCGTCGGCCCGTGACGCACAGCCGCGCCTTGAGGCTCCCGGGGGGGTAGTAGATCCCCGCGTGGAGCACCTCGCTGTTGCGCGAAGACGCGTGCTGGCCCATCGAGCGCTCGGCCTCGATGACCACCACCTCGCGCCCGGCCTGTGCGAGGGCTCGGGCCACCGCTAGGCCGACGACGCCCGCGCCCACCACCACTGCGTCCAGTCGGGGCTCCATGGCTTGAGCATAGCCGCCACCGGTCGGGACCGCGTAGACTCGCCATGTGCGGGAGCCACCGCGGATCGACGCGCCGACGCCGGAGCCCGACGCGACGATCCAGACGGTCGACATGCTCGGCCACGCGATCGACGGGGCCCTGGAATTCGACGCGATCGAGGAGCAGCGAGCGCTGGCCCAGGTCGAGTCGAGCCTGTTCGCCCGTGCTCGCGAGCCGCTCCAGCTATCGCGCTACCTGCTGCTGCGGACGCTGGGCTCGGGAAGCACGGGCGTGGTCTACGACGGCTACGATCCCGAGCTGGCCCGTCGGGTGGCGGTGAAGGTGCTCCGGGCGGGGCGCCCGGGTGAGTCGGCGGCCCGGGCTCGCGCGCGCTTCGTCCGCGAGGCCCAGTCGATCGCTCGCCTGTCCCACCCCAACGTGATCGCGGTGCACGATGTGGGCACCTACCGTGCGGACGAGCTGACCCCGGGCACTCGCGAGGGGGGGCCCGGCCGGGCGGGGCCGGACGCCGGGATCTTCATCGTGATGGAACTGGTCGAGGGCCACGACCTGGCCACCTGGCTCGAGCACCACCCACGGAGCTGGCGCGAGGTGGTCGACGTGTTCCTGGCCGCGGGGCAGGGGCTGGCCGCGGCTCACGCCGCGGGGATCGTGCATCGCGACTTCAAGCCGGGCAACGTGCTGGTAGGCGACGACAGCCGGATCAAGGTGGTCGACTTCGGGCTGGCGCTGACCTATAGCCCCGGCGCGTCGTCGTCGGTCCCGCCCGACACGCTCACGCCGACCACCGCGCCCCCGGAGCTGCTGAGCCTGCCGGTCGAGGACTCGGTGGCGATGGACAAGCTCACCCGCACGGGGGTCTTGCTGGGCACGCCCGCCTACATGGCGCCCGAGCAACATCGAGGGGAGCCCGCCGACCAAAAGGCGGATCAGTTCGCGTTTTGTACGTCGCTTTATCGGGCGCTCTACGGGCAGCATGCCTACGCCGGCCACACGCTGCGGGAGCTGTTCGACAGCAAGGTCGCCGCCCGGGTGCGCCCGGCGCCCGACGACCGTCGGGTGCCGGCGTGGGTCGATCGCGTGGTGATGCGGGGCCTGGCGCCCGAGCCCTCGGATCGCTTCGCCAGCATGGAGGACCTGCTCCGGGCGCTGATGGCCGATCCCGCGCGCCGCCGGGCTCGTCTGATGCGGTGGAGCTCGGTGCCGCTGGCCGTGGGCGCGCTGGGCTATGCGGGCTGGCTGGCCACCCGCCCCGGCCAGGTGCAGGTGGAGGTGACCGCCGGCGGGAAGCCGGTCCCCGGGGTGCGGATCTACGTGGACGAGCAGGAACTGGCCGGGGGCCGGGGGGAGGTGCCGGCGGGCCTGCATCGGGTCGAGGTGATCGCGCCCGACCACGAGCCGGCCCAGACGGTGCTCGACGTGCAGCGCGGTGGGGTGCACGAGGTCGCGGTCGAGCTACGGCACGAGCAGGGCATGTTCGAGCTGGAGCTCGAGCCCGCCGGGGGTCACATCCTGATCGACGGCCGCGACTACGGCTCGCGACTGCGGTCGCTCGCGGTCGACACCGGGCCCCACGAGCTGCTGCTGCGCCACGAGGGGTACGTGGACGAGCGCATGGAGTGGACGGCGGTGGCCGGCCAGACCAACGCCGGGTTCGTGGCGCTGCGCAAGGCCCTGGCCTGGTCGCGGCCCGCCTCGGGCGCCCTGCTCGAGGCCTACTGGGTGGGTGACGCCAACGGCGACGGCCTCGACGATCTGGTGCAGCGCCGCTTCAACCTGCTGACGGTCTACGATCCCTGGAACGATCGCGAGGTCTCGCAGGTCCGGCTGCCCCCCGAGCGGGCGCTCTATCGGCTGTGTGATACCGACGGCGACGGGGTTCGTGACATCGCCGTGCTGTCGCTGGACCTTGAGCGCCGCGAGCTGCTGCTCTACGACGGGCGGGTCCGCGGGCGGAAGCCGTCGCCGCGGTGGACGGTCGCCGTCCCGGCGGGCACCGAGCCCCGCGTGGGGCTCGGTGCGATCGCATGCGCACCGAGGGAGGGGAGGACGCGGCAGGGCGGCGGAGCACGGCGAGACAGCCGGGCGCCGCCGGAGGTCGCCGGCGCCGATCTTTGGGTGGCCGGGCTGAGGCCCGGCGCGCTTACGGCCTATACGGCATCGGGGCAGGCGCGATGGGTCGGGCTACTGCCCGATGAGCCGGTCGAGGTCGCGGTGCGCCGCGATCCGGCGGGCGCGCTCGCCCCCGTGGTGGCCGGGCTCGACGGGGTCTACGGGCTCGGCCCCGATGGCGCGCTGCGCTGGTCCACCGCCTTGCCGGTGGCCCCGCGAACGGTCGACGGCGCGGTGGACGAGCGCTGGCTTCGCGAAGCGTGGGCGCGGGTCGAGCGGATGCTGCCGTGGGTCGTCGCCGCGTCCCTCGAGCCGCGACCGGGTCAGGGCGTGCTCGTGGGGCTGCTGGCGCGCGAGCGAGGCGCGACCGTGGTCGCTCTGGGCGGGGAGGAGGGGGACGAGCGCTGGCGAGATGACGTGCGTGCGCGCCCGGTGCTACGCCCGGGCCATACGCTGGGAGATGTCGACGGCGACGGCGCCGACGATCTGCTGGTGCTACACGGGGGCCAGGCGCCCGAGCTTGCGCTCGTCTCGGGACGCCGCGGCCGTCCGATCTGGAACCGACCCACTCCCACCGCGTCATCGGCTCGACTACGGGCTCGACTGCTGATGATCGCGCCGGCACCGCTGGTGGCGCTCGGTCGCATGGACGGCGAGCCCGAGTGCCTGGGGCTGCTCGATGCGATCACCGGGACGCCCTACGCCCGCCACGTGCTCCCCCGAGCGCCCAGCTCGGCGGTGGCCTTGGCCGACTGGGACGGCGACGGGCGTGACGATCTGGTGCTGGGCACGGCCGACGGGGTGCTGCGGGCCTTCGACACTCGCCTGCGCCCCCTGGGCACGGTGCCCCTGCGGATCCCGGCCAGCACGATCGAGGCCAGCCGTGACGCCAACGCCGACGGGTTCGTGGATCTATTGCTCGAGGCGCGAGGCCCCGCGGTGGTGGTGGGGCCCAAGGTCCGCTGGGATCGACGCCCGCTCGATGCCGTCCGCGCGACCCCGGTGGTCGAGGATCTCGACGGCGACGGCGCGCTCGAGGTGGCGCTGTTCGGCATGCTGGGCGAGGCCAAGCAGCTCGAGATCATCGACGCCCGAACGGGCCGAGTGCAGGCCTCCAGCGTGTCCCGCGACACGCCGACCGTGATCCGCCCGCCCGCCTTGCTGCCGGTCGAGCGGGGCTTCGATCTGCTGGCCGTGGGATCGAAGGGCCTGCGTCGTTTCTCGGGCACCGACGCGACGCTGCAAGGGTCGTTCGACGCCGGGATCGGCTACGCCAGCCCCACGGTGGCCGACGTCGACGGCGACGGGCAGCTCGAGGTGATCATCGTGACCTGGCAAGACCCCGGCGAGATCCACGTGCTCGATGCCCAGACCCTCGGCCTGGAGTGGAGCGCCTCGTTGGGCTCGTTGGGCTCCTTCGGGGCGCCCCATGTCAGCGATGTCGACGGGGATGGAGAGGTCGAGGTGGTGGTGGCCACGCTCGACGGCCGGGTCGTCTGCCTGTCGGCCACGGGCCAGTCGCAGTGGGTGGCCGACGTGGGGGCCCGCCTCAACTTCGAGCCCACGGTGGCCGATCTACGGGGTGACGGGACCCGGCAGATCCTCGTGACTCCCCACCACGACGACGATCCGCTGGTGGTGCTCGAGGGCACAGACGGTCGCGAGCGCGGTCGCTGGCTCGGCGTGGCCACGCGGCGAGCTCGACCGCAGGTCAGCGACGTCGATCGTGACGGTCGACCCGAGATCTTCGTCAGCAGCCGGACCCGGGGGCTACTGAGCCTCGACGGCGAGGGGGCCGTGCGCTGGCGCCACCGCTTCGTCGATCCCGACGGGCACCAGGCGGGCGGGGCAGGGTCACCGGTGGTCGTCGATCTCGACGGCGACGGGTGGCGAGAGGTGATCGCTGGGTTCGAGGACGGCTCGCTGCACGTGGTGGACGCCATGCGGGGTGATCTGGTCTGGCGCTTCGACACCGGGCGCGAGGAGATCGAGGCCTCGCCCGCAGTGGGTGATGTCGACGGGGATGGTCGCCAGGAGGTCTTCGTGGCCGGCCACGATCGCAACTTGTTCTGCCTCGACCACGGCCCGGGGCCGCGCGGTCCCTAGGCGAGTGGTTCGGTCGGTTCTCGGGATCATCACGGGGAGGATCGAGCGAGGGAGGCGTGGTGATACGGTAGGGGTCCCGGAGGTGACCGGGGCTCACGGAAGACGCGCGCGACGTGAACGAGGACATGGAACTGCTGGAGGCGTGGCGAGCGGGGGACAACGCGGCCGGGTCCGCGCTGCTTCGCCGCCACTTTCGTACGTTGTTTCGGTTCTTTCGTAGCAAGCTCAGCCATGGCGTCGAGGATCTGGTCCAGCAGACGATGCTCGCGTGTGCCGAGGGGGCTCATCGCTTCCGAGGGGACTCGAGCTTCAAGACCTACCTGCTGGCGATCGCCCGAACCCAGCTGCTGATGCACCTGCGCAAGTACGCGCGCAAGGGCAAGAAGGTCGAAGCGCTCGAAGCCTCGATCGCCGACGTGCTGGGTTCGCCCTCGGTGGTGGTGGCGGGCAGGGACGAGCAAAAGCTCGTGCTTACCGCCTTGCGCAAGATCCCGATCGACCTGCAGATCGCCGTCGAGCTTCACTACTGGGAAGAGATGAAGATCGACGAGATCGCCCAGGTGTGTGGAGTGCCCTCCGGTACGATCAAGAGCCGCCTGAACCGAGCGCGTCGGCTGGTGCGCGAGCAGATCCTCGAGGCCGAGCAATTCCCGGTCGCGCTGCGCGAGACCACCGCGGACGACGTGGAAAACTGGGCCCGCTCGCTACGCGAGAAGCTGGCCCAGCGCCAGCAGGACGACGAGTCGTCGAGCTGATTCCCCGCTCAGCGAGCAGAAGGCGCGGTCGGTCGCGCGCTGGCGGCCATGACCCGATCGTGCTGAGCGGGCGCCGGTGGTGTCGGAGCCGGTGGATTCAGGCGCCGATAGCGTGGCGTCTTCACCATGGTCGGGGCGGGCGCACGCGAGCGGTCGTCGTCGGACGAGAGCGCACTGCCGGTGAGCACGAAGCCCAGGCAGAACGTCGCGATGCACACGCCCAGGGCCAGCGGTAGCACCATGCGATCCACGGCACCGGACGGCATCGAGGCCACCGGGCGGAGCACCGGGCGGAGCACCGGGCGGAGCACCGGGTTGCTCACCGTTGGCCGGGGGCGCCCAAGGCCTCGGTCGCGCCGTTCGGCCCGGGCGTCGACCGCTTGTCGCTCCAGGGCGTGCAGGGCCTGTCGGCGACCGAGGATCTCTTCGTCTAGACGCAGGCGCTGCGTCGTGTGCTGAACCTTCTGGTGTACGTCTCGGGACGCGGCCTCGGCCTGTACATAGCGAGCCCGCTGAGCCAGCAACTGGTCCAGCTCCCGTCGCATCCATCGCTGCGTCTGTACGCTCATGAGAGCTCCTGTGCTCTGATGTAAGTCAGATCCGCATCGAGCCCAAAAAACCGGCCCAGGCTCGCGGTGGTGCTCGCGGTGGTGCTCGCGATCCTGTGCGAGCCACCGGCTCGATCACGTCCGAGGCGGTCGTGGGTGGTAGTGATGCGGATGCGCCCAGCGGCCGATCATCGCCGCTTCGTCGGCGTCGTCGTCCTCGATCGCCCGGCGGGCCAGCTCGCGCAGCAGGGCCGCGCTGCCCAGGATCATCAACGTGGGCACCAGATAGATCACCACCGGCAAGTCACCGACCGTGGTGGCCAGCCAGTGATGTCCGTTGGCGATCGCCACCGGGGCGCAAAACAGCCACGCATCGTAGGCCCCGTGCATGAGCACCGCGATGAGCAGGCCCCCCGACCACCCCGGGCCCCGCCCGTCGAAGCGCCGGCGGGCCGCGAAGTAGCCGGCGATCCCCCCCCAGATCGCGTGCCCGGGCACGGCGAGCACGGCGCGGCCGATGTAGACGGTGATGTACTCGCCGAGGCTGTGGGGCAATAGCAGCAGGTAGGCCACGTTCTCCACCAGGGCAAAGCCCAGCCCCGCTCGTGCCCCGTAGACGATCCCGTCCATGCGCTCGTCGAACTCCGGGCGACGCCAGGCCATCAGGAACACGCTGCCCTGCTTGGCCGACTCTTCGGGGACGGCCGCGATCATGAACGACATCCACAGCGCGCCGGCGTAGCCTTGGGTGGGGCCGACCAGCTTGAGCAGCTCGCCCACCAAGATCACGGGCAGGGCGGAGATCGAGCCGGCCAGGGTGACCCGTCGCAAGGTCCGCAGGGGCTCGGGCCGCTTGTGGTCCAAGCGGTCGAAGATCGCCATGGCGACAAGGGCGGGGGCGGCCCCCAAAAGCGCGAGCTGGAGCTGCTCCATGGCGGCGAACAGTTCGAGGATACGGGTCTTGGCTCAGTCCTCGCTAGGCCTGGGCTCATTGGGATCCGACGAGCCCGTGCGCCAGCGGTGGAGCGCGGCCACGTGTGCGGGGGTTGTGCGGCAGCAGCCGCCGATGATCCGTGCGCCGGCTGCCACCCATCGATCCGCCCACGATACGAATTGCGCCGGGGTGCTCCGCGGCCCGCACCACTGGCCGTTCGCGTAGCGCTCCCCCGCGTTGGGGTAGGCCACCAGCACGCGACCGGTGGCGTCACGTAGCCGGAGCAGCAGGCCTTCTACGTGCTGCGGTGCGACGCAGTTGATCCCCACCGCGACCACCGAGGGCACCGGGGCCAGGGCCGCCGCGCAGTCCTCGATGGGCTCGCCGTGGGCCACGTGGGCGTCGTCGAGGCAGCAAAAGCTCACCCAGGCGGGACACGATTGGTCGGCGAGCACCTGGGCCAGGCAGCGCGCTTCTTGAAGGCTCGGGATCGTCTCGCACGCCAGCAGATCGGCGTGCGGGGCGAGCACCTCCACCCGCTCGCGATGGAAGGCGACCAGGGTGGCATCGTCGACCCCATAGTCGCCTCGGTATTCCGATCCGTCGGCTCGATAGGCCCCGTAGGCACCCAGTGAGGCGATCGCCAGGGGTCGAGGGCACTCTCGAGGGGAGCCCGGGCGAGGGGAGCCCGGGGCTCGCGCTCGTGCGGCATCCAGGCAGGCCTGGCGAGCTCGCAGGATCGCGTCGACCAGCACCGCGCGCGCCTGCTCGTCGCTGAGGCCGCGTGCGCGTAGCCCCGGCAGGCTGGCCTGATAGGTGGCGGCCGTGGCCACGTCGGCGCCGGCGCGCAGGTAGTCGGCATGAACGGCGGTGATGGCCGCCGGATCCTCGAGCAGCAGGCGGGCCGACCACAGCGGATCATCGAGGTCGTATCCCCGAGCCTCTAGCTCCGTGGCCACGCCGCCATCCAGCAACATCACGCCGCCGGATGCCAAGTGGGCCAAGTGGGGCAGGGCGGGCGAAGCGGGCAGGGCCAGGGGATCGTCGCTCATGATCCCGCCCTTGGGTAAAGCCCCAACTGCTCGGCCAGCGCGGGGTTTTGCGGTCCCACCCGCCAGATGAACCGGTCGAGCACGTAGTGGGTCGCCTGCGGCACCGTCAGCAGGGCCACTACCACGGCCATCACGACCGGCTGGGTCGACAGATCGACCGCGCTGGCCCCGAACAGGCCCGGGTGATCGTGCCACACCAGGCGATCCCAAAGCGCTTCCTCGCTTGTCGCCAGGGCGACCAACACGCCGTAGTAGGCGGCGAGGAGCGGGACGAGACGACCGGTCCCGTGGATCCCGAGGGCCCGCCCTACACGCTCGCGCCCGCCGGCGACCCAAACCAGCGCCAAGTAGGGCACGCCGTGGAGGAAGACGTTGGTGATCGTGAAGATCCGGTCGTCGTCGAAGATCACGATACCCAGGTGCCAGTTGATCGCGGGCACCAGCACGAGCCAGGGCACCAGGGGGTGCCCCTGGCCGCGGCGCCCCAGCTGCAGCCGCCGGCCGAAGAACAGCAGCCACACCGGCACCTGGCCCCACAGCGCCGCCGGGCCCAGCCATGCGGGCAGGCCGGTGACCAGATCGCCGGGCATGAACCATACGAACCGGGTCGGTAGGTGGGCGTGCCACCACAGCACCGGACCGGCCGTGCCCGCCCACACCGCCGCCTCCACCAGTCGACGGTCGTACCGGCTCTCGCCTCCGGCTCGCACATAGAGCAGCGCGAACCCGACGTGCTGCTTGATAAAGTGGAAGATCGCCACGTAGGCCAGCACGCCCCAAAATAGCCGCGGCGATTCCAGGTGCAGCATCAGCCCCACCCACGCGCATAAGAGTGGCGTGACGATGAGGCGGCGTCGATGGAGCTGCCGGGCGACCGGGTCGAGGTACGTGCGGTAGAGCGACGCCCACACGTGCGCCACGTCGACCAGCAGCACCCCCACGATCCAAAGGCCCACGCCGGTATCCGCGGAGGCCGGCCGCGGATCTCCCAGGCCCAGGGCCAGGGCGACAACCGCCGCCAGCACGCCCGGGCCCAGAAACCACGCGAAGTCCCACCCGGGGCGGCCCAGGATCGCCATTGTCCGCGGAGCCGCGGCGGCGTTCATCCCAAGACCTCCCGCGGGGAACGGCCGAGCCGCCGCAGCGCCTCCTCAGCCGCCGCGACGCCCCCGGCAAACGCCTCTTCGAACAGCGGCAAGCCGCCCACGTCGGCCGCGCAGGGCAGCACCCGGCCCACGGGGCGGCGTGCGATCGCCCGGCCGGGTCCAAACAGGTGATCGGGCGTGGGGCGGACCATCGCGTGACCCCATCGGGCGATGTGGATCCGGCGGATCTGGGGGCCGATCCCAGGATGCATGTCTTCGAGCTGCGTGGTCACGTGATCACAGAAGTGATCGAGCGAGCCGGACAGCAGCGCGGCGCGTCGAGCTCGCAGGCCCTCGGTGTCGTTGGCCACGAAGGGCTCATAAAACGTCAGCACGCTGCCCGGGGTGCGGCGCTGCTGGAGATCTTCGAGGTGGGTGGCGACCACATAGCCCAGGTGATCGGTGCCTACCGCCACGTTGTCCCAGCAAAGCGGAGCCCCGATCCCTCCCGGGCGCCGGGCGACCTCTACGTTGGCGACCAACCAGGGGGCGTAGGTCAGCGTGTCGGGCGGGAGGGGATCGCGGCCCGGGGGCAGCACGCGCGGCAGGATGAAGCGCGGGGCGGCCCACAGGATCTGCTGGGCCTGCCACACGCGGCTGCGCCCGGCCGCCATGTCGTAGGCCCGGACCGTGCCGTCGTCGGGATCGACGGCAACGGCCACCGTGTCGCGGTGCAGGCGATCCCCGAGCGCGGCCGCCTCGGCCATGCGCTCCACCAGGTAGGCGTTGCCTTGCGGCCAGGCCAGCAGCAGGCGCTCGTGTACGCCCTCGAGCCCGCGGCTGAGGTAGTGATGCAGACCGGCGAAGGCCGAGCACTGCGCCAGGGTGCAGCCGTAGTCGTCGCGGCAGGCGTAGTCCACCGCCCAGCGCAGCCGCCAGCTGTCCAGACCCAGGCCGTCGAGGTAGGCGGCCATGGTGATCCGATCCAGGTGGCGGAGCTCGGTGCTGCTGCTGTCCACCGGCAGGGCGAACAAGCGCCGGCCGTCTGCCCCGCGCCGCGCGTCGAGCGTTCGCAGGTGGTCGCGCCAGCGCTGCCATTGCGTGTGCTCTTGGTCGGTCTGTCCCGCCGCGGGGTAAAGGCCCTCGTCCCAGCGGCCGCGGTGGCGATGACGCTCCAGCGGTGCGCGGCAGATCACGCGCGGGTCGTACTCGGGCGGGCCGGCGGCTGGGCGCCGCAAGACCACGCCCAGATCGTCGAGCAGCGTGTGCAGGGCCGCGAACTCGGCGTGGGGGGCGGGCAGGTAGTGCGCGCCCATCGGATAGCGCGATCGTGGCGTCTGGCCGCCGCGCGAGGTCCCGCCCAGCTCCGGTTCCAGCTCCAGCACGTGCACGTCGGTCGAGCCGGCCCGGGCCAGCCGCCAGGCGGCGGCCATGCCCGCTGCTCCGCCGCCGACCACCACGATGTCGCAGCGGATCCGCTCGGAGACCGGGGCGGCCGTGATCGACCCGTCGCGCAGCCGGTGGCCTCGCTCGGGATCCTGACCCACGAAGGCGCGCTCGACCGACGGCGGCTGGCGGCAGCTCGCCGCCAGGCCGGCGAGCCCCGGGGCGGCGGTGCCCAGCACGCGTCGTCGGCTCCAGCGCATGGCCGACCGCGATGCTAGCAGCCTTGCGGTGCCTTGGGTGCCCGAGCGCGATCCGTCCAGGGCGGGCAAAGGGATCGGGCTCGGCTATGGTGTGCGCGCAATGGTGAGCCCTAGCGAGGCGGCGGACGAGGCGGCGGACGAGATGGTCGACGACGTGGTGAAGGCCGTGCTTGCCTCTCGACGCTATCGCAGCGTGCATCCGGCCACCGTGCGGCGGCTGGCGCAGCGTACCCTCAGCCGGGGCGAGCACCGACGGCCGGTCGACGCGATCAAGGCGACCAAGCGGGCTCTCCACCAGATCTTCGGCGCGTACCTGCCTCAGCCGCCGCGGTATGACCGGTGGCTCGCGGCCCTGCGGGATGCGCCGGACCCAGCCGCGCAGCGGGATGTGTTGCGCCGCGCGATGGTCCAGCACGCCTCCACCAAAGAGCGCCTCGATTACCTCGAGGCCCTCGCCGCGGCCCTCGTCGGGCGCCTGGGTTCCCCTCGATCGGTGCTCGACGTGGCGTGCGGGCTCCAGCCCTTGGCCAGCCCTTGGTGGCTGGATCCCGGCGTCGAGTATCACGCGTGGGACATCGACCGTGCCCTGGTGCAGTTCGTGGGCACGTGCCTGGAGCTGCTGGGTCACCGGCCCCACGCGGCGGTGGTCGATCTACTCGGGTCTCCCCCCTGGCCCTCGACCGAGGTCGCCCTCGTGCTCAAGACCCTCCCGTGCCTCGAGCAGCAGCAGGCGGGGGCCAGTGACGCCCTGCTCGGCTCCATCCCGGCGCCCCGGCTGGTGGTCAGCTTTCCGACCCGATCGCTCGGCGGCCGAGCCAAGGGCATGGGGCGGACCTATGCCGACCGCTTCGAGGCGCTATTGTCGGCGCGAGGGTGGTCGGCCGACCGCTTCGAGGTGGGCCCCGAGCTGGTCTACGTGGTGGATCGACGCGCGCCCGAGGGATGAACTGTCCTGGCCGGTGCACGGGTCGACCGACCTGCTTCGGCAAACGGCGAGAGCGGCACCGTGTCTTCGGGCTATGACGCGAACACCTCATCGGGCGTCTTGGCCGTCAGTACGCGCTGGGTCCACACACCCAGCTGCTCGACGGTGGCTGTCTCGAGCCGCACCCGCACCCGGTCGGGAAGACGACCAAAGCGCAGACCGAGCAGGTTGGCCAGCGTCTTGGCCATTCCCTCGAGCACTCCCTCGGCCTTGCTGGCCGCGAGGCTATTATTGTATAGCGCGAGCGCCTCCTCCCGCTCCCAGGCCTCACGACGAGCCTCAGGGTCTTGCGACAGATCTTCGAGGGTCTGCTTGGCCAACTTCATGATCGGATCCTCCGCGGCGAGTTGCTCGAACTGGGCGTCGCTCTTGGCGAC
>JBCCWC010000034.1:0-90038 GCA_039194325.1 Myxococcota bacterium | reverse complement strand
TGTTCCCTCTAAGCACTGGGTGCTTCGCAACCCGTCGCCGTCGTCGTCGGCATCATTCGGGTCACCAACATAGAGTGCTCTTAGGCAGTCCAGCCCTTGATCCTTCGCGACCGTTGCGTCCTTGATGCATGCAAGAGCCTCATCGGAGAGTCCGCACTCGAAGCGGCACGTGCCCGTCTCGTCGAGCGCTGTCTTGTCATCATCAGCGTAGACGCATCCCCGCTCGTCGGCGCTTTGACCGAGATCGCACTCAACCATGCCCTGAGCGTTGATGTTGACGTTGCTCGGAGTGCAATAACCATCACCATCTCGGCAGGCATCGTCGCCGGCGATGCCATTGGCGTCAGGGAACATGCAATGGTCGTCACGAAATCGAACGACGTCGCAATTCGACAGCGAGACGAGTCCAGCGATGCCTCCAGCCGCGTATATCAGCGAAATCAATGAAAGATGATGTCTCATGATGCCCTCCCTCAAAACCGTCGTTGAATGCTCGCTCCAGCGATGCCTTGGCCCATCCATGGCAGGATGAGGGCTTGTTTCTCGGCTTTGTTCTTGCGTAAGCAACCATTGCCTTCGGGGGCTTTCTTGAGGTTGCAGATCCCGATTACCAGCGGAACGACGCCTGCGACGAACAGGCCCGCACCGACACCCAAGATGATCGGTGCTCCCGGGTGTTTTGTTTGTTCCACGAACCCGAACTCTTCAGTCGTCTCGAATCGCGGTAGCAACACCCCCCCCACGATGGCCATCGCGGCTCCGCCGGCCATAAGGGCTGCTCCTGCTGCGGTCAGGCCGATCCCGAGGCCACGCGTTCGCCTTCTGTCCGCGTCTGTCCACTTGGGCTCAAGCTCGTCCTCGGTTGTTTCGCCTGGTTCAGGCTCCTGCGCGGGTTCAGGCTCGGGCTCGGGTTCAGGCTCGGGCTCGGGCTCGGGTTCAGGCTCCGGCTCCGGCTCGGACTCCACCGCCACCGCCACCGTCAACGACTTCAACCCCGCCATGACCCCGGCCCTGGTCCACGCGGGAATCTCCTCATCGAGGCAATCGCAATCCCCGAGGACTGTCGTCTTCGCGTGCTCGTCGCCGCGCCGTACCTCGATCGTGCCTTTGTACGCATGGCTGGCCGTATCACCGGACAGTACGATCTTGACCGAAGGATCCCCCACCGCCGCTCCGATCGCCGACTCGCACGCGGTCTGAACCCGGCTGGTCACTCGGTCCCAGGCGGCTTGCTCGGCTTTCGTTGCGGCAGCGGGAGCTTGCACCGTGCATCCCTTGGCCGGTGCGGAGTCATCCGAGTCGGAGGAAAGCGTGGGTTCGGTGCGCACCGACGCTCGAGCCATGGTCGGCGCCATGGTGGGTATCGAGCCCATGGCCAGCGCCATGACCAGCGGCATGGCGCGAGACCACCGCGTGTGGATACTCGTAGAGCAAGGCTGTGGCATGGGGCGTTCGGGATCCATCATCCGGAAACGCGATCGAGAGTACCGCAAACCACGAGCGCCGCGAAGGGGAACGATCGAGGAGCTCACTGCATGTACAGCCCTGTCCTAGTTTTCCCTCCACTGCCCTGGGTTCACCTTGGCCCAGGGTCCTCCTTTGCCCAGGGTCCTACCTTGCCCCTGGGTCTTGCCTTGCCCAGGGGCTCACCTTACCAGGGGCTCACCTCGCCCTGGGCCCAATCCTCATCCTCAGCCTCCCGCCGCTGAAAGCCGTTCACGGCAGAACTTCGTGGTCTTGATCACCCTAGAGTCAGCGTAGCCCGTCCCTTCTCGGATGCAGTCGGCATAGCGCCGGAGCTGCAGATAGGCTTCCACGCGAAGGCGTGTCCGCTCCACCGGTGACCAACATCGCCGATTCTTGGTGTTTCGGATGACTTTGTGCCACTCGCTGGCAGCGAGCGCAGCCTCTGCACGTCGACGGATGGCCCTACATGCGGGTGCAGGTGCAGGTGCAGGCGTGGGTGTTTCGGGCTGAGACACTCCCTCCTCGTCGGACGAGGATCCAAGCTCGGGAAGTTCTCCCGTGGTGGACGACGGGCCGAGCTCTGATGAACCGGTGGTATCCCCTGATGATACAGGTTCACTCCGACTCTCCGCAACGAGCGGGGAGTCGAGCACGGCGACCTCGGTGGTGTCGGTTGTTTCGGTCTCACGCTGCGCCACGGGCTCGGATGACGCATTTGGTGGCGTCGACGAAACACCGGTAAAACCGCCAGATTCGGCCGAATGAGGACGATCCTTCAGATCCGTCCCGCGCACTTGCTCTACGCGGGTCCCGAGGGCCTCCGGGCCGTGCGTGCTCGATACGTACCCGATGGCCAGTAGCAACAATACGGCCAGACACCCGAGAACTAGCACGATACGCACGCGTTTCTTCGACGACGATTCGGAGTGAGCCCGCGTTGGGTGCCCGAGAGGCGCAGCGTCCGCCATCCCCGACACCATGATGTTCGTATCGCTCAGGTGCTCCCAGGTGGGTGCAGTAGGCCCGTTCATCGTCGATAAAGGTGTTTCGGCCACCGCGTTTGGACCAGGCTCGATCTTGGGCATGGTCCGAATGGCCCCGTCCGGTTCGTGATCCAGCGCAGGTCCGCTCATCGGAACAGATCCGGCGCTCGCGACGATGCTGCTGGTGGCCGTGGGTTCAGTGCCAGGGACGACTCCAGAAGTAGGTGCGGTTGCGGGTCCCTGTTCGATGGCGGCAGGCCCAGCGGTCGGTCTCGAAGAGATCGTCGAGGTGGATTGTTCCGGCTCTCCTGGGTCGTTGGTGTCCAGAGAAATGGTGGAGATACGTTGTTCGGTCGGTTCAGGAGCGACAGTGCCTGGGGCAACTGCGGTGGCATACTGCTCGGTGGCTCCAGGTGCGCCAGTCCTCGGGGTGATCGCGGGAACGAGTTCGGCGGTCTGTCCCGAGGTCTTGGTGACCGAGATCTCCGTGGAGGCGGGCGCAACGACCGGATCCGTCCCGCCGGTGACCTGGCCATTCGCTGGTGCCGTTGGTCGCGGCGCAACGACCGGATCCGTCCCGCCGGTGGCCTGGGCATTCGCTGGTGCCGGAGCAACGACCGGATCCGTTCCGCCGGTGACCTGGGTGCTTGTCGGTGAAGGGGCGACCGCCTCTACTGCTGCATGGGTCGGCGGGACACTCGGCACCACGGCGACTGGCGGGACTCGTACCGTCTGCGCTGCCGGTTTTTTCTTTGTTGTGTGGCCCGAAAGTGCCGTAATCGCCTCATCGAGCTGCGCGACCAGCGAAATCGCGCCGTCGGGTCGCTCTTTCGGATTTCGGCAGATGCAGGCATTGACCAGCGCCGACAATTCCTTGGGCACGCGGCTGCGCAGCGTGCTCACGTCGGGCAGCGACTCGGTGACCTGCCCGGGTGGCGGGCGGTAGCCGGTGATCATTTCGAAGAGCACGATCCCAAACGCGAAGATATCCATCCTCGGCGCCGCGGGCAGCCCCACCGCTTGCTCGGGCGCCATATAGCCGGCGGTCCCGAGCACGACGCCGGCCTGGGTCAGGTCACCGAAGTCTCCCCCGGTGCCCAGGTCGGCCGAGATGCCGAAGTCGACGAGCTTGGCGATCTCTCGGTCGGGGTGGCTGCGGTCGATCATGATGTTGGAGGGCTTGAGATCCCGGTGGACCACCTGCGCCTTGTGGGTGGCGTCGAGCGCCAGGGCCACGTCCTTCATCAGCCGGCAGATCCGCAGCAGCTTCATGGACTCGTCGTTGTTGCGGATGTCGTCCAAGAGCTCCTCGAGGTTGTCTCCCTCGATCCACTCCATCACCACGTAGCGTCGGCCGTCGCCGAGGTCGTCGGCGTCGTGCACCTGCACGATGTTCTGAACCCCCGAAAGGCGCCCGATCACCTCCGCCTCGCGGGCAAAGCGGGCAGCGGAGACCTCGTTGTCGTCGCCGGAGAGCTGCACCTTGATCGCGACCGTCGCCCCGGTGGTGACGTGATGACCTCGGTATAAAGACGCCATGCCGCCCTCGCGCACCCAGCCGTCGATGACATAGCGGCCCAGCACATACTCGCGGGGCAGCCGCTGGGGGATCGACGGGGACTCGGCAGCTTCTTCGGACGGTGAGGGTTGCGCGGTCATCAGGGCACGATCACCTATGAGCAGGTTCCGATTGTTCGTGAGTGGAGTCCGCTGCGGTCGATGGTGAGCTGAAGTTCACAGCCCTGCGGCAAGTCGACTCGCCGCCCGGGGCTCCATGAAGAGCTCCCCTTCTTGCGCCAGCGGATCCGGTACCGACCGACGGTAAAACGCCGGCTTGCACCCGAGGAGGGGGAAACCTCTATGACCTTCGTGCGTCCCAACTGCACCTCGATGGCTCCCAGACCCCGTGTGTTGATGTGAACCGGAGTGCTCGGCCCTGCGGGCTTGGCTCGATGCTTGCCTTTTGCTCGGGGGGCTCGCTCTTTGGCTTGGGTGGATGCCGTCGGCGGCTCTTTGTTGGGAGAAGTCGATGCCGATTGGTCATGGGAGTCCGGTGTCTGCTTGGTGGTGGCGGAGCCGTTCGGGTGCGAAGCATTCGATGGTGGTGCGTCGCCGTTGCCATCGCCATCGATGGCCGATCGCGTGAGCGTGGGCTTGGCCGAACCCGTCGTTTGTCTTGGATCGGGCTCGCCAGGTGATTCGTTCGGCGCAAGGAGCTGCGTGTTCGTTCGTGCGTTCGGAGGGTCGCTCGAGCTCATTGCGGGCTTGGCGTCGGGCTCGTCCGGGCTCGTTGCCCGCCTAGCATCGAGCCCGTCCGAGCGACCTGCCGGCTTGGGATTGGCTTCATCCAGCACGGTTGTTTGCTCATACTTCGATGCTTTCCATGCGGGGAGGTCGTCGGTTGGTGGATCCTCATCCGACTCGTTGCACGACTCGAAGAGCATGACCCCGCCGAAGCTCGCCGTGGCCACGGTGACCAAGCTCAACCCCACGAGCAGGCGGCGGCGGGAGGGGTGAGGTTGGGCGCTAGTAGTGGCGGGTGAGAAGAGCGTCGTGGCCGTGGCCACCTCCCGAGTAGGATCGGTAGGGTCCGATGTAACAACCCCCAGGATCGGTGCTGACTCTGTTGGAGCCATGGAGCTCGGTACCGCGAGCTCCGTCCAATGGGCGGAGTCCGACCCTGCCGAAGTCGTCGAGGAGTTCGGTGCGGCGTGGTCTGGTCCGAAGGTAGTGGGTGGTGTCGTCGGATTCGTCGAGGAGTTCGGTATCGTGAGCTCTGGCCCGACGGTAGGGGGTGGCGTGGTCGGATTCGTCGAGGAGTTCGGTATCGTGAGCTCTGGTCCGAGGTTCGGTGATGACTCGGGAGAAGTCGTCAACGGGCTCGGCGCTGTGGGTTTTGGTTCGAGGGTCGATGCCGGCGCGGCTGGCGTTGTCGAAGAGTTCGGTACCGCGGGTCCTGGTACGTCGCCGAATCCACCTGACAGCTGCAGCGTTCGGGAGACTCCCGATGCTGCGCGGTTGTGGTGGGACGCTGATGATGGGACTCCAATCGAAGCAAGCTTAGCTGGCGTGATGACTTCGGTGTGTCCCTTGGCGTCCGAAGGCGTCGAAGTTGATGCGAGCGGGGAGGGGTCGCTGAGCGCTTCTGGGGATGCAAGAGGTTGCGGCGTTGGTGCAGCGGCAGGTTGAGGGTCCCTTGCATGGGTCTCTTGAAAGGTTGTGGTCGCAGGAATGTCGGGGGTTGCCACCGAAGTGGGTGGAGGTGCCGTGACCGCAGGGGAGTGAGGTGCAGCCGCGGAAGTAGGTGGAGATGTTGCGGCCGCAGGTGAATGAGGTGCAGCCGCGGAAGTAGGTGGAGGTGCTGCGGCCGCAGGGGCGTGAGGTGCTGAATCCGAGGCTGGTGAAGGTGCCGTGGCCGACGTCGCGCGAGGGGTAATAGCCGAGACGGTCCGACCCCCGGAGGGAATACGGGGAGCGGATCCCGCGGCCATCTTCGCATCAGAGGAAGACTGCGTCCTTGATACGGGAGCGGGAGCGGGCGCAGGTGGAGTGGCGACCACCTTCTTATTCGTGACCGAGGCCGGAATGCCCGTGCTCGAGGGGGCCGCCGGGCTCGGTGGTGACATATCTTTGCCGTCGAGGCTCTTGGTGGGTTCGTCCGATTCATCGAAGTCGATGGCGGCCGACGTGGCGCCCGGGACCAGTCGAGAGCGTCCCGGTCCGACGCGCGGCTGAAAGATCCCGGTGAACGTGCCGCACAGTTGCTTGAGATCTCGACGCGCATCCCCGTACCCTGAAAATTGTTCGAGTTGCTCGAGGGCCGCGTCGGCCGATGGGATCCGCTGCGCGGGCTCGGGGGCGAGCAAGCCGCTGCGCAAGGCTTCGAGCTCGGGGGGGACCTCGCGTGTCAGGCTTGGGATCTTGCCGCTTAGCACCTCGAGGTACATCTCGCGTTGATCCTCGATGTTATGCCGAAAGCGACGGCCGTCGAGTAGCTCGTGCAGGATCGCTCCCACGGCATAGAGGTCGACCCGAGGATCGCGAGTCTTGCCGCCGAGCTGCTCGGGCGCCATGTACCGCAGCTTGCCCTTGACGTGCACCCCCGAGCTCTCCTCGAGGACATGGTGGGCCACGCCGAAGTCGGTGAGCTTGACCTCTCCGTGGTTGCTGATGAGCACGTTCTGCGGCGAGACGTCACGGTGGACCACCCCCAGGGGGTTGCCCTCAACGGTCCTTATGCTGTGGGCATAGCTCAGCGCGTGAAGGAGCTGGCCGATGATGTATGAGATGATCTTGTGGCGATATTGGTCATCGTCCTCGATGACGTTCATCACCGACTGGAGCTTGAGCAGGTTGACCCCGTCGATCCACTCCATCACGAGGTAGCTACGCCCCCCTTGTTCTCCTTCGTCGAATGCCTGCACGATGTTCGCGTGGTTGAGCAAGCTCGACAGCTCGGCTTCGGCGCGAAACATGCGTGCGTAGCGGGGGTCGCCCACGTAGCGATCGTCGACCACCTTGACGGCGACGAATTTGCCGACCCGCCCCCTCCCCACGCGCTGGGCCACCCAGACCTCGGCCATGCCGCCGCGACCGATCCGGCGGATTAGCTCGTAGCCACCGATCAGTGCCTTTCGCTCGAGCATCGATCGCACTTCTTGTTGATGTGTAGATCCGGGCCCGGCTTGGGTAGACAGTGGGGGTGGAGCGGTGCCATGGCTTGGATCCGTCGAAATTGTTTAGAACCGACCTCGGGCGACGAGCCCGAAGCTCCCGCGGGGATCCACCATTGGCGTGATGGCCATCGCGTCGCGGCGACGCGAGCGCTTCTTGTCCACTACGAGCAAAGCCGCGCCAGCGATGGCGACCGCAGCACCGGCTCCGAGTACGGCATAGCCGGGCGTTCGAAGGTTGGCGGTGGACGTGACCTCGAAGAGCTCAGTCTCGTCCCCAGGACCGGTAAGGTCAGTCTCCGACATGGGGGGAAGGGCCACGAGGACGACCCCGGTCACCATGATCGCGCCTCCCAGGCTCAGGCTTGCAATGCCGGCGCCGCCCAGCGGCCCCAGACCTCGCTTTGGTGCCGGCTCGGGTGGTGGAGCGGGTAGAGAGGGTTTTGGCGGCTGGGCTACTTTCTGTACCTTTGCGGCATCATCTTGGGCCTTGTGATAGCGCTCGATCGCTTCAAACACCCCTTCGAGGCTCACGGTCTGGTACTCGGGCTCGCCGCACTCGGTGCACTGGCTGACGATTGGGCCGCGGAGGTCGCCATCCTCAGCGGTGATCACGAAGTCGGTGTCGACGAATCGGGCTCGCACGCCGCGGGTAAACGCCATGCGGTCGATCCACACCAGCGAGAGCTGAAGCTGATGAGCGTCGAAGCCGTTCTCGGCTAGGATGTTGGCCGCCTCGACCGAGATCGTCTCGAGTGTTTCTGGGGACAAGGTGTTGAGCTCGGATGAGTCAACCTTTACCCGGGGGCGTAGCGGCGGGAGGTTGGCTTCGCTTTCGACTTCATTCGTCCGGTTCGGTTCGGCGTCCACTTGCGGCTCCCCTGCGCTTGGCGCGGGTTCGTGAACGCCGTCGTAGTTTTCTATTTGGGTGGGGTCCGGCTCGTTATGGACCATCGATGCCAGCGAGGGCGCGCTAGCAGCGAGGTTGATCGAGGTGGCAGCGCAGGCCAACACGAGGAGTCGTGGCGCGCGACTTCTCATTACTCATCTGCTCCCGGATAGGTCGGCCCGCCGTCGATACCCGGACGAGGATCTCCATCGACATCGTAGAGACTGTCACCGATGTTCCACGTCGCTTTGTCTTTGAAGAACATCTGACCTGTGTCCGAAAGATGCAGATCTCCGTGTTCAATGTTCAAGAACCAAGACCTGAGATCGATGAATGATACTTCTTCCTTGTTGATGGTTGCATTTGCTACGTTCCCATCGTCTGCTGTTGCGGTAATATTCTGGCAGTCTATGTTGTCGCTAATGCTGGAAGGGTTGATGATGATGGAGTTGCGGATTGCTCCAGTAATATCTGACGAGCATGTGATGTTTGATGTTGGATTGTTGACTATTGTGGAGTAAGTGAGGTCTATGTTAGAGGAATTTTCTGCTCTTACCCCTGTGTCTGAGTTGTTAGTGATGAGGCTTGATTCAATATGCAAGCTTGAATTGCCTGTTATTCGGATGCCAGGCCCGACGTTATTGTAGATGATTGATTTGTGAATCGAAAGAGGGCAGCTGTTTGCTACGACAGCACCTCCTGTGGTCTCAGTAATGGTCATGTTGTCTAGCCACAATCCCGATTCTGGGCCTCCTTGACAGTATGCTCCCGGCTCTGTGCTGTTGGTGATATCTATACTGGATAGGTATAATTTATTGTTGTAGGATGTAGAGATGGTGTAGGGGGATGATTCGACTTCGTCGAGAATCTGAAACTGAGGGCGAATTGATCGGCCGATGATCGCCAGGTTGAAATCAATTCCAGTGTAATCGCCGAGGTCTATTCGGCCATATGCGGAGTGTCCGCCGATGAGCATGATCGCTAATCCTGGATCTTCGGGACTATATCTTCCAGGTGCTGCTTCGAGTGCGGCTTCGAGAGAGTTATAGGGGGTTCCTGGTGTTCCTGAGCCCGTGCCACTCGCTCCATTGTCGACCCAAAGAATATTGTTAGGACTCATACAGGTTCCCGATGCTAGATCGCATGCTCCGCTGTCACATTGCTCATGTCGCATGCATCCGCCGCACTGGTAGCTCGCGTTGCAGAACGGGGATGCGTTTGTGCACATGCTCTCGTCCCATGGTGTGCACTCTACACAAGCCGTTCCCCCCGGGGCACATATCTTCTTGTCATCTCCCAATGCTGCGCATATATCATTGCTGCAAGAAGAGAAACAGTTGCCTTGATAGCAGATTGATGTGTTGGGATCCTGAGCTATACACTCATTGCTCTCAAGCGAGTTTTCGCCGCAGGTTCCCGATGTGTCGGACGTGGTGGAATCCTCGGTTCCGTCCGATGTCGATGAGTCCGAAGGTGTCGCCGTCGTTCCAGGTAGACTGACTCCCTCCGGCCGGCACTCACTCGACGGTGGAGAATTCGTGCATCCCTGATCGGAGCTCATGCATAGATTGCAAAACTGAGCTTCTGGGCTGCCTCTTTCGCTGCACCACTGATTGCTGTCTTGGCCAAGCGTTTTGGCCTGTTCCGAGCAGTGGTCTGGGTTGGTTGCAGTGCTAAGAGATTCAATGCATGACGTAAGGGTGCAGAGTGTGCCCAAGATGACCGGACGGATAGAAGGTCTCAGCATACGAATGTTGGCTCATAACACGGAAAACCTGCGCCGGGAAGGGAGAGGAAAGGAGACGATGGCTCTTGGCCCGAAGGTCCATTTCCCAATGGATCCAATATCGAGGGGCTCTATGGCAATCGACGAGTGCCTCGGCGAATGGCTATGCACGGATTCGTGAATGGACGCAGTTTGTTTTGCTCGCGGTAGCTGCAGCATCAGTCTGAGGAGAACGAGATGACACCAAAGAGACAGCAAGGGAATACAGGGGAGGCGATATATGTAGTTTGCGAAAAGACGCCGGTGATCCAAGCTGTGTCTCTTTGGTGACGAGCTTTTGTCGAAGTGCCGAGTCACCGCCCTTTGCTTGCCCTCTTCGTGTCGGCAGCAAGGGCCGAGCTGGCGCCTTGATCGCAGCATGCGTGGCGGCTGCTCCGCCCGTCGGGATAGGCAGTCGCGCAACCTAACGCAGACGCACTCGCTCACGGCTTCGCGTCACGCGACCCAACAACGGCCTCGCATAACCGACCCATCGCGGGGATCCCATCGCGGGGACCCCATCGCGGGGACCTCATGATGGGGCCCCATCACGGTACCGCATCACGGTACCCCACCGACCCCTCCTACTCAAACAACTCCGCATGCAGCGACGCCACCGCTCGCGAGATCGACGTATCATCGATCACCAACGAAATATTATTGCTCGACATCCCGAACGTGTGCATCTGGATGTTCACGTCCGCCGAGGAGATCGCCTCGAGCACCCGGTGCCCGATTCCCTTGGAGTGCTGAATATGCCGCCCGACCACCGCGAGGATCGTCTTGCCCTCTCGAATCTCCACCTGCCCCAGCGCCCGAAGATCCTCCATCGCGGCCCGCAGCGCGGCGCAGTCGTGGCTGGTGACGGACACGCTGACCTCCGAGGTGGCAACCAGATCCACCACCACCTCGTGCCGCGCCAGCACCTCGAAGAGTCGGGCCAAGAACCCCACCTGCTCGAACATGCGAGGCTCGGTGATCGTCAGCACCCCCTGCCCTTCCTTATACGCAATGCTGGTCACCGGGTTGGGCTTGGGCGTGGGTGCGCTCTCGATGACGGTCCCGGGATGATCGGGCCGGTTGGTGTTGAGCACCCGCACCGAGATATTCTTGTCGATCGCCGGCACCAGCGTGGCGGGGTGGAGCACACGGCTGCCGAAGTACGCCAGCTCGGCGGCCTCGTCGAAGCGCATGGTGGCGATGCTCTTGGCGGCGGGCACGATCCCCGGATCGGCGCTCATCACCCCGTCGGTATCGCTCCAGATCTGCACCTCGGCCGCCCCTAGCGCGGCGCCCACCAGGGTCGCGCTCAGATCACTGCCGTTGCGCCCCAGCGTGGTGATCACCCCGTCGGCGTTCTTCGCCACGAAGCCGGTGACGATCGGCACGACCCCCGCGGGCACCTTGTCGGCAAACGCCGCGCGCATTGCCTCGTCGTAGCCGGGTCGCGGGCGGGCCTTGCCGAAGTTGTCATCGGTCACCAGGCCCAGATCCCACGCATCGTAGGCCTTTGCGGGCAGGCCCTCGCGGGAGAAGAAATCGGCGATGCAGCGCACGGACATGCGCTCGCCGAAGCTCGAGATGTAGTCGAGGCTGCGAGGGCTGAGCTCGCCCACCAGGCGGATCCCGCGGAGCAGATCGCGAACCTCCGAGAAGAAGGGCGCCATCAAGGTCTCGTCGCAGCCCAGCGAGAGCGCGATGTCTCGCTGGCGGTCGATGACCGACTCGCCCGGGTCCTGTCCGGTGGCCGCGGTGCGGGCGGCGTCGATGAGCGCGTCGGTTACCCCCTTGTGGGCCGAGCTGACGACGATGGGCTGGAGGTCGAGCCGATCGCGAACGATCGCGAGGACCTTGCCGATCTGCTCCCGGTTGGCGACCGAGCTGCCGCCGAACTTCATGACGATCATCGGGTTCGTCTCCTGAGCGCGCGGGTGGCCCCGCGAGCCCGGATGGTGCCGCGGCCGCTCGGCACACGCAACGCCGTTTGCGACCTCCTCGGGGGCAATCAGCCGGAAGAGATCGTGCCGGGACCCACGAGGCGTCGCTGCGCTGCGGCCGCGCGCAGCTCCTCGCGGAAGTCGGGGTGCGCGATGCGAACGAGGAGGTCCGCCCGTTCGCGCAGGGTTCGGCCCCGTAGGTTGACCGCGCCATGCTCGGTCACGACCCACTGCACGTGACCGCGCGTGGTGACCACACCCGCCCCGGGCTCGAGCCGAGGTACGATCCGCGACCGAGTTCCCTGCTTGGCGGTGGAAGGAAGCGCGATGATAGCCCGACCCCCGGGGCTGCGAAGCGCTCCCTGCACGAAGTCCATCTGACCCCCGATCCCGCTATAGATCCGCTCGCCGGTCGAGTCGGCGCACACCTGACCGGTCAGATCGATCTGCAGGGCGGAGTTGATGGCCACCATCACGTGCTGCTTGCGGATCTCGTTGGGATCGTTGACCACGTGGGACGGATGGAACTCCACGAAGGGGTTGTCGTGGACGAAGCGGTGGAGCCGCTCGGAACCGGTGGCAAACGAGGTGACGACCCGGCGTTCGAAGCGGCTCTTGTGACGACCGTTGATCACACCGCGGTCCGCGAGGTCGAGCAGGCCGTCGCTGAACATCTCGGTGTGCACCCCCAGGTCCTGGTGCTCGCTGAGCGCGGCCAGTACCGCGTTGGGGACCTTGCCGATCCCCACCTGGATCGTCGCGCCGTTGGGCACCAGCGAGGCCACGTGCTCACCAATGGAGCGCTCCACGGCGCCAAAGGGGGCGGGAGCGACCCGGGGCAGGGGGCGATCGATCTGCACCGCGTACTGGATCTCGCGAACGTGAATGGCCGAGTTGCCCATGGTCCGCGGGACCTGAGGATTGATCTCGGCCACCACGATCCGCGCCGCCTCGACCGCGGGCAGGGCACAGGCGACCGAGAGCCCCAGGCGGCAGTAGCCGTGCTCGTCGGGGGGCGAGACCTGGACCAGGGCCACGTCGAGCGGCAGCTCGCGGGAGCGAAACATCGAGGGGATCTCGCCCAAGAACACGGGCGTGAAGTCGGCCCGACCTTCGGCCACCGCGGCCCGGGTGTTGCCACCCACGAACAGCGCGTTGTGACGCAGGTGAGAGGCGAGCTCGGGGGCGACGTGAGGTGCGGTGCCGTCGATGTGCAGATGGACCAGCTCCACACGCGACAGCTCGGGAGCACGGGCAACCAGAGCGTCGAGCAGCGTGTGCGGAACCATGGAGGCTTCGTGCACGTAGACGCGCTGATCGGAGGTGACGCAAGCGAGGGCGGACTCGGGGGTGCAGATCTTCATCGGGCTCGCGGCGATCTTGTCCGGTCCTGGGCCCTGGACTCAACCGCTGGACTCAGCGGGCGGACTCAGCGGGCGGACTCAGCGGGCGGACTCAGCGGGCGGACTCAGCGGGCGGACTCAGCGGGCGGACTCAGCGGGCGCACCCTGGGAGCACCAACCGGTCGTCTCGCTCTCGCCAGCGTGTCCCCAGCCCCTGGCTCAACCGCTGCATGCGCTCGACGATCACCCGCCGCTCCCGGGAGGTCGTGGGTCGCGGAGCGTGGGTGGGCGCCCGCTCCAGTCGCATAGGCTCTAGCACCGCGTCGGCCCAGCAGTGGGGCTGGGCCTGCCACCGCACGCGCAGCACGGCGGTGTCTCGGTAGTCGTGATACCGCGCCGGGAACAGGAAGTTGCCCAGCGAGTAGGCGATGAGCCCCTCGCCGTGGTGCTCGATGCCCTGCAGCACGTGCGGGTGGTGCCCGATGACCAGATCCGCCCCGGCCTCTACCAGGTCGTGAGCCGCGTGCAGCTGCGGCGGCCCTGGCTTCTCGCGCCGCTCCCGACCCCAGTGCAGCAGCACCACCACCAGGTCGTGATCCTCTCGCGCTTCGATCACCAGCGGCACGAGCGTATCGCTCAGGCCGCTGGTCCGCATCAGCGGCACCGCGGGATCCCCCGGCGTCGGCCAGCGGTTGAGCCAGGTGGTGGCCGCGACGAAGCCGACCCGCCACCCCTCCCGGACGACTGTCTCCACCACGAAGGGCGAGCCCTCGGCGCGCGCCTCGCCCACCGGCACGATCCCGCGCGCGCGCAAGAGCGCCGGGCTCTGCTGTAGACCCTCGCGCACCAGATCGTTGGCGTGGTTGTTGGCCAGGCTCATCACGTCGAACCCCGCCTCGGCCAGGGTGTCCACGGCTGCGGCCGAGCCCGCGAAGCGGTGACCGTAGCGAATGGGGCAGTTTCGTGGCACCTGCTCCACCACCGGGCTCTCGAGGTTGCCCACCAGCAGGTCGGCGCTCAGCGACTCGCTTGCCTTCTCAAAAGGATCGGCGGAGGCTAGCGGCCCGGCGAAGCTGCGGTGATCGGCGTAGACATACTCACCGAGCACGATGTCCCCCACGAACGCCAGCTCGAGGATCGGTTTCTTCGGCGAGAAAAGCGGCTCGGCCGAGGACGGCTCGGCCGCGGCGGTCGCGGGCTCGCGCTCCGGATCCGCGACGCGCTCGGGCAACGCTTGCCGTGACCGCTCGGGCTCTCGCGTGTCGTCGGTGGAGGTACCGGTATGGCCCATGGAGCCGACCGGGTCGCCGAATTCCTCGGGACGCTCGGGGCTCCCACAGCTAAAGAGCAGCCCCGCACCCAGGAGCCCCATGATGGCCACCCTTGGCACGCGCCGCATGATGACACGAGCGCGCGATTTTCCAGCAATCTCGGCGGATCCAGCCGCCTGCGGTGCAACGAGGGGTTCACCATGGGCGGCTAGCCTACTTTCGTTCGCGAGACCCAGCGGGTCTGCGGCTGCTACGGTCGTGCCCGTGCCTGCCGTCGAGCCCCGCGTGGTCAAGCCTGGCTTCAACGCCCGGGTGTATGCCGTCGTGCGGCAGTGCCCGGCCGGCTACGTGACTACTTATGGCCAGGTCGCGACCTTGCTCGGCTCGCCCCGGGTCGCGCGGCACGTGGGCTTTGCCCTCGCAGCGCTGATGCGGACCGACGAGCCCGTGCCCTGGCATCGAGTCATCAACTCCCAAGGACGGATCTCTCACCGAGGGGATGTGCATCGCGCCCAGCAGCAGCGCGAGATGCTCGAGGGCGAAGGCGTGGTCTTCGACGAGCGCGAGCGGGTCGACCTCGAGCGATTCCGCTATACGTTCCCCGATTTTCGCTGGCCCGAGGATCCGGTTGATCCCGACCAGGAGCGTCCCCGCAGGCGCTCCCGTCGTCGATGAGACGACCGGAGTCACGAGCGACCGGGGCCACGAGCGACCGGAGTCACGAGCGACCGGGGCCACGAGCGGTTGCTCGTGACCCCGGTCGAGGCTCGACGGTCCGTCGTACGTTCCTACTGAGCCGGGGCGTCGGGCTCGCAGCCGCTGAGGATCTCCTCGCAGACCTCGATCGGCAGCCCCTCGAAGAGGCATTGATCGAACTGCTCGAAGCAGCCCTCGCCGGGCTGGGGCTCACCGCCGGTGCCGCCCGGCTCGCACATCAGCAAGATCTCTTCGCAAACCTCGGGTGGGGCGCCGGAGTCGAGGCAGAGGGCGAACTCCTCCTCGCAGTCGGCGGGCGGAGGCGGGGGCGGCTCGCCGGGGTCGCAGTCCCAGAGGATCTCCTCGCAGACCTCGGGGGGTGCGCCGGAGTCGAGGCAGAGGGCGAACTCCTCCTCGCAGTCGGCGGGCGGGGGTGGGGGCGGCTCGCCGGGATCGCAGTCCCAGAGGATCTCCTCGCAGACCTCGGGGGGAGCGCCGGAGTCGAGGCAGGCGATGAACTCCTCCTCGCAGTTGGGGAACGGAGGCTCCTCGCAGCCGTGGTCGTCGCCACCGGTCCCACCCAGGCACTCGTCGAAGGCCGCGAAGCACTCGTCTTCCGAGGCCATACCGCTACCCAGGCACTCGTCGAGCTGCAGCTCGCAGTCGAGTCCGGGGTCGCCCGCTTCGTCGCCTGCTTCGCCGCCCTCTTCGCCGCCCTCGTCACCGGGCTCCATTCCGTCGTCGCCGGGGAGCATCCCGTCATCGCCCGGGATCTCCCCCGGGATCTCGAATTCGCAGCCTCCGATCAGGCTCAAGGGCAGTACCAGAGCCAGGACTCGGGTGGACACGGAAAAAAGGCGATTGGTTCGGATCATGGTCTTTCCTCTTGTCTAGGACGCACGACGCTCCCCGGGCGGGGCATGCCGGGCCCTCAGTGGGCCTCGGTCGTGACCTGCCGATCTCGGTCATCTCGAGATCGACCCTGGCGCTCCCTCGGAGCCGCGACCAACGCCGTGACGGGTGGTCGGGGGCCGGGCCGAGGGCCAGTGCCGGTGGGTAGCGTCGCTCGCTCGCAGAGGTCTTCCCGCGAGCCGGAGGGGGATTACACCCGCCTACTCATTTTTTGTCATCGAGTCCCAGACGGGCCTTCATGGCCGCCAATTCGTCTTCGATGGCTTGCTCGCGCTGCTGGGCGTCGCGCTGACTCCGTAACTCTTCGAGGCGGGCCTGCTTGGCCTCGATGGCCGCTTGCTTGGTCTCGAGCGCTTCGAGCTGGGCTTTTTCCCGGGCGGAGAGCTCCGGAGCCTCCGTTTGTTCCAGATCCATCACCGAGCCGCAGGCATCGCAGGCGAACTGCGTGGACTCCGAGCTCCATAGGTTGACGAAGTGATAGGCCGTATACGTCTTTTTCACGATGCACTCGCGGAACACCGTGGTCCGCCCGCACTCCGGGCAGCGCCGCTTCTCGAACTGCCCATCGGGCACGCGACGAACCTTGCCCTTGCGACCGAACATCACGAACGGCATGCCGCCGAGCCTAACACGGGCAAGAGCGCCACGAATGCGTCAATAGGGCTCGATGTGCGGTGGTCGAAGCCAGGCGAGGCGATCTGGCGCTATCGTCCGCTCGACCATGACCGGGTGGCGGACGAGCAAGAAGAAGACGGCGGGTAAGAAGAAGGCGTCGAGCAAGAAGGCCGCGTCGGGCAAGAAGGCCGCGTCGAGCAAGAAGGCCGCGTCGAGCAAGAAGGCCGCGTCGAGCAAGAAGGCCGCGTCGAGCAAGAAGAAGGCGTCGGGCAAGAAGACCGCGTCGAGCAAGAAGGCGTCGGGCAAGAAGAAGGCGTCGGGCAAGAAGAAGGCGGCGGGCAAGAAGAAGACGGCGGGCAAGAAGACGGCGGCGGGCAAGAAGAAGGCGGCGGGCAAGAAGGCGGCGAGCAAGAAGACGGCGAGCAAGAAGACAGGGGTTAAGAAGAAGACGACGGGCAAGAAGAAGACGGCTCCAGAGGCAACCGGGCTTCGCTTGGTGCCGCCGCCGCCCGAGTTGTTGCCGTCCAACGTGCTTCCTCTATTCCCCGACTTCGAGCCCGACCACGAGTGGGTCATGGGTCTGCGTACCGTGAGGTTGACGGACCGCGAGGCGAGCGCGGTGATCTTCGTGGAGGCGGGTTCCAAGGCGGCCGTTCACGTCGAGGTCGTCCTCGAGCTGAGCGCAAAGACGGTCGTCGAGGCCCTCGACAACGCGATCGAGCGGTGTGCCGACCCGCGTAAGCTACCCACTCGGCTCCGGGTCGCGGCCCCCGAGCACGCTGAGCTCTTGCGCGGTGGCGGCGTCGAAGACATCTCCGTCGTGGTCGGTCGCACCCCGGAGCTCGACGGCTTCCACAAGGGGCTCGAGCGCTACGAATTGCTCGGCGCCGGTCAAGACGAGCTGCATGACGCGTACCGAAGCTCGGCCGACGTGACCGACGAGCTATTGATGACCTTCTTCGAGGCCGCGGTCACCTTCCTTCGTGCGGAGCCCAAGCAGATCCTGGCCAGCGATGTCCCGCTCGTCTTCTTGGTGCCCGACCGCGGCCTCGAACAAGGAGCCCTGTCGGTGCTGGGCTCAGAGGTGACCGAAGGGCTGATGGTGGTGCCCGACGTGGCCTTGATCTCGGACGATACGGAGCCTCGCGAGCTCTTCGGCCTGGAGATGATCCCTCCCCACAGTCTCTCGGTGGTCTTCGTCGATCGCGCAGAATTGTCGGAATCACGCGTCCAGGAGCTCGCGGCGATGCCCTTTGCGCCGAGTCAGGGTCCCTACCCGATGCTGGTGGCCATGAGCGCTCGGCCGCGGCCTCGGGCGGTGACCCGCCACGACTATGAGATCGCGATCGCAGCGATGCTGGCCGTAGACGCGTTCGTCTCCGACTACAGCCCGGTGCTGCAGTGCACCTCTTTGCGCTCATTGATGGCGTGCTACCCCCTCGCGATCGGGGGGCAACCCCGCGTCGATGTGCACATCGGCCTCCCCGACATCGAGATGATGACGGACGAGGACGACCCTCTCACGTCCCACGAGGTCGTCCTCGACTTACCTCCGCAGATCCCGGAGTCGATAGTGTGTCGTCTGAAGGTCTCGCTCGTGGGGAGCAAGCCGCCGATCTGGAGGAAGATCGACGTCTCCATCGACATCACCCTCGCCCAGTTGCACCGGGTGATCCAGTCGGTGATGGGGTGGGAGGACTACCATCTCCACGAGTTCATCGTGCGCAACGAGTGCTTTGGACCTCCGAGCGATGGCTACCCCGACCGGCTCCACGACGAGCGGGAAATGGTGCTAGGGGAGCTGGTGTCCCAGGGCGAGACCTTCGAGTACCTCTATGACTTTGGCGATCAGTGGCTGCACAAGATCCGCGTGGAGAAGATCCACGAGCCCGACGAGCCACTGTTACGTCCGCGCTGCGTCGGCGGCAAGCGGGCGTGTCCGCCGGAGGACTCGGGCGGGATCGGCGGCTATATGCAGGCGCTCGAGCAATTGTCGGAGTACGCGGCCGACGAGCTGCCCGAAGAGTTGATGGTCTATCGGAGGTTCGACCCCGAAGCCTTCGATCGCGAGGCCGTCGACGTCCAGCTCGAGCAGCTCTTCGGCAAGGCGTGAGCTGGGCCTGACCCCGGGTTTTCCGATCGCCTACCCGCTCCCCAGCTCGATCGATCGAACCGCGGCCGCGCACCGAAACCCCACGTCCCCGTCCCCTTCGTCGCGGGCCTTGACCCCGCGGCGTGCGATGGCCCGCAGCGCCTGCACGTTCTGGTCGCGCCAGCTCCCTCCCGTGATCACGCGCCGACGTGCGTTGCCTTGGAAGGGGGTGGCCGTCCACTCCCACACGTTGCCCGCCAGATCGAGCACTCCGTCGCGCGAGGAACCCAGCGCGTGTTCACCCGCGGCGCAGGTGCCCAGCTTGCCGTCGGCGCGATCCCAGCAGGCCAGATCGGCGGTGGGCGGCCTGCTTCCCCACGGATAGGGTCTCGCCTCGTCGCGGCCTCGGGCGGCCCATTCCCACTCGGCAGCGGTGGGCAGGCGCTTGCCCGCGTGCTCGCAGTAGGCGATGGCGTCGTACCAGTTTACGTCGGTCACGGGGTGGTCACGACGATCGGGGTTGCGCCACGTGCCGAAGCGCGAGCGCGGCGGCACGTCGCATGCGCCCGCCTCCACGCACTCGCGGTATTGGTCCACGGTGACCTCGGCGGTGTCGAGACAGTACTCGAGCAGGGGCAGCTCACCCAGCCGTCCGCCCTGAATGTGCTGCATGCCGTAGGGGCACAGCGACTCCCGCTCGGCCGCGGGACGGAGCTCCTGCAGGGTCAAGCGCAGAGGGGTGTTGCAAGCCTGGGAGGGAGTCTCTCCCCAGCGCGCGCGGCACTGCTCTGGATCGCCTTTCTTGCTCAGATCGGAGCGCGACGAGGAACCGCTACCACCGACCCCGACCCGGGCCCCGGTGGCGCCAGCCTTGACCTTACCACCGCCGGCCTTGCCCTGGCTGCCCTCGACTTGGTACGCGCCAACGTCGATCGCGGTTACCACGTGAGTGGCTCGGCCGCAATTCGAACCCCCCAGGTCGTCGTCGAAGAAATCCGACGGGCCCACCACCTCCCAGGTTCCGCCCAGTGCTCGGATCACGTGGAGTCGATCGTAGCTGTCGAAATAGGTCTCGAGCCCCACCCCGCCGAGCTGGAACTCGGCGATGGCCTCGCTGGCGCTCCGTAGCTCTACCTCCTGGGGTTCGGTCATCGTTGCGGGCGAGAAGCGGTAACGACCGCCGCCCGCGGTGCAGCTGAGCAAGAGCTCGAGCGAGCAATTCTCGGAGCGTACGGCCAGCGGCTGGCCGCGGTTGATGGCGCGCTGCAGATCGTTGAGCTTGATCTCATCCCAGCCCACCACATAGGGCTTGCGCTGGGAGCTCACGTACTTGCAGGCTTGGTCACGGCTGCCTCCGAACACGGTGACCAGATCCTGCGACGGATCGCTCGAGGATCGGTCCGGTCGGCAACCGGACACCAATAGGAAGGCAAAACCAAGCGTTATGAGGGACGAGCGGAGCGCACGTGCCATGGGCGAGCACGCAGCGTAGCATGGCCCCATGGATCCAACGCGGTCCCTTTGGGCCTCTGGAGCTCTGTGCGGCGAGTCGGCTCAGGTGTGCTCGCGGGTGGCGGAGAAGCGTACCTCGGGGAAGCGCTCCTCGACCTTTTGTAGGTTCCACTTGTTGGGCGCGAGGTAGGCCAGGTCGCCGTGGCCATCTAGGGCCAGGTTGGCCTCGTTGCGCCGGTTGAACTTGTCCATCAGCTTGCGGATCTCGATCTTGCTGCGACCCTCGGTGATAGGCGACACCCAGCGCGCGGTATTGTAGGTGGTTGCCTCGTAGTCGGCTTCTACCGAGTACTCGGCCAGCAGCCGGTGCTTCATCACCTCGAGCTGTAGCTGGCCTACCACGCCCACCACGAACTCGCCGCCGATCGTCATCTTGAAGACCTGGATCGCGCCCTCTTCGGACAGCTGGGTGAGGCCCTTGGCCAGGGCCTTGGCCTTGAGCGGGCTCTTGAGCAGCACGCGACGGAAGATCTCGGGGGCGAAGCTGGGGATCCCCACAAAGCGCAGCAGCTCGCCTTCGGTGAGGGTGTCGCCGATCTTCAAGGTGCCGTGATTGGGGATCCCGATGATATCGCCCGCGTAGGCCTGCTCGACGATCTCGCGGCTCTGGGCAAAGAACATGGTGGCGTTGCCCAGGTTCACGTCGCGCCCCAGGCGGGGATGGAACGCCTTCATGCCGCGATTGAACCGACCCGAGCAGATCCGCAAGAAGGCCATGCGATCGCGGTGCTTGGGATCCATGTTCGCCTGGATCTTGAACACGAAGCCGCTGAACTTGGACTCGGCGGTGTCCACCTCGCGGGTGGGCGCGGCCTCGCCGGGCGGCGGCGGGTTGAGCACGGCGTCGCCCGTGATGGCGTGCCGGTTCTGGGGCGGGGGCGCCAGGCGCAAGAAGGTCTCGAGCAGCTCGCGGACCCCGAAGTTGTTCATCGCCGAGCCGAACAGCAGCGGGCTCTGCTTGCCAGCCAAGAACAGCGCATGATCATAGGAAGGCGCCGCTCCCTCCAGCAGCTCGATCTGCTCGCGGAGCTCGTCGACCTGGTCGCCGACCAGCTCGTCCAGCCGCGGGTCGTCCACCCCTTCGAGCGGGATGCCCTGCTCGGGCATCTGGTCGTCCTTGGCCCCGCTTTGGTCCTTGAAGAGGAACAAGCGCTTGCCCACCAGGTCATAGACCCCGCGAAAGCCCTTGCCCATGCCGATCGGCCAGGTCATCGGCACGCAGGCGATCCCCAGCTTGGACTCCACGTCGTCGAGGACTTCTAGCGGCTCCATGCACTCGCGGTCGAGCTTGTTGACGAAGGTGACCACCGGGGTGTCGCGCAGCCGGCAGATCTCGATGAGCTTCTCGGTGCGAGACTCGACGCCCTTGGCCCCGTCGATCACCATCAGGGCGGCGTCGACCGCGGTGAGCACCCGGTAGGTGTCCTCGCCGAAATCAGCGTGGCCGGGGGTGTCGAGCAGGTTGATGTCGGCTGGGGGATCTTCGTCGGGCGCGCCGGGGATCGGATAGCGGAAGGTCATCACCGAGGTGGTCACCGAGATCCCGCGCTCTTGCTCCATCTTCATCCAGTCGCTGACGGCATGGCGCGACGCTCGACGCGCCCGGACCGCTCCGGCGGTCTGAATCGCCCCGCCAAAGAACAGCAGCTTCTCGGTCAGCGTGGTCTTGCCCGCGTCGGGGTGGCTGACGATGGCGAACGTTCGGCGGTGCCGAACCTGAGACGCGATGTCGGTGGTGTTCACTCGATCCCGCTCCTGCGTCCCGACTTATACGAAAACCCGACGCAGTCGCGAACGTCAGGACGACGCGGTCAATGCGCGGCCTTTGGTCGTGGGCGGCCGTGGGGCGGCCGTGGGGCGGCGGGGGGTTGCGATCGGTCGGTGCAGCCTCAGGTTGAGGAGGCCAACCCGATGATATCCGACGAATCTGCCCATCCGATGCGGTCGCTCGCGGCTGCGACCCAATCACCGCCCCACACCTTGCCGTTTCAGTACGAGGACCGCACCGATGGTCGCCATCAGCGCTTGATGCAAGAGGTCCAGGCGGCCCACGCCTGGATCAAGAGCCGGCGTGCGATGGGGCTGCGTCCCAACTGAGCATCGAATCTTCGACGAGCGCTTGGCGCGTCGGCGCCGTTGAGCCGATCGGGTCGTGAGGCGAGTCTCTTGTCGAGATCGTCTTCCCGTGTGGGTCCCGATGCGCATGGCCGTCGCCCGACGGCCGAACCGACAACCGAGCAGACGGCCGAGCATCGCTTGCGTATGCTCCCTCCCAAGGGATGGACCCCATGGCTTGCTCGTTTCGCTCGACGATCACCTGCTCGATCATGCTCGTAGCGCTGGCGCCCGCCGCCTGCGGTGACGACGTGCCCACCGATGGCAATGCCGACGGGGGCGCGGGGTCCAGTGGCACCACGACGATGGCGTCCACGACCGGCGATGGTTCCGGCAGCGGCTCCGGTGAAGACGACACGCTGCCCTTCCCCCCCGCCGGTCCCGATGCCGCGCCCGATCCCGCACAGATGGGTCCCTACCCGGTTGGGGTGCAGACGCTCGAGTGGGTCGACGACACTCGGCTCGACGACGAGGGGCAGGCCCGCCGCCTGGTCACCGAGGTCTGGTACCCGGCGGTCGAGGACGCGCGGGGTCAGCCCGGCTACGTCTACACCGCCGACGATCTGCTCACCGAGGAGGCCCGGGCCTTGCTCGAGACGTCGGTCGATGCCGAGCTGGCCACCGACGCGGTACGCGATGCCGCGCCGCGCGACGCAGACACCCGCTTCCCCATCATCCTGTTCAGCCACGGCTCGTCGGGGGTGCGCATGCAGTCCACCTACCTGACGGTATTCCTGGCCAGTCACGGCTACGTGGTGGCCTCGCCCGATCACGTGGGCAACACGCTGAGCGACACGGTCGTCGCGGGGGGGCAGGACCTCGCCGGGCAGTTCGAGAGCCTGGAGCTCCGCCCCGACGACATGAACTTCGTGCTCGCGACCCTCCAGGGGTTGCCCGACGACGACCCCCTGGGGGCGATCGTCGACGACGATCGGGTCGGCGCGGCCGGGCACTCGTTCGGGGCGCTGACCACCCTGCGCCTGCTCGCTCAAGATCGACCGATCGACGCGGCGGTGGCCCTGACCCCGCCCGACTACGAGACCGTGTGGTTCGGGGTGCTGGAGAACCAGCCCGAGGACATCACGGTCCCGGTGATGCTCCAGGCCGGCGAGGTCGACATGACCACTCCGCTGGCCGATGCCGAGTCGATCTACACGCGAATGACCGCGCCGCGGAGCATGCTCACCGTGCTCGACGGGGGGCACTTCAGCTTCAGCGACATGTGCCTGCTCGACGCCGAGGCCATCGAGGCAGCCACGCAGATCGGCCTGAGCGAGGCCCTCGACGACGGCTGCGGCGCGGACAACATCAGCCCCGAGGTGGCGCTGCCGCTCCAGCGGCACTTCGCGATCGGCCTGTTCAACGGGCACCTACGAGACTCGCCCGGGAGCCTGGAGCTGCTGACCACCGAGGCCGGCGAGGCCCTCGCGCCCGGAGGGTTCGTGCTGAGCTATGAAGGGTAGGGGTCGGGAAGGGAAGGGTCGTTGTCCCCAAGCGGCGGGGACTCATAGAGCACCCGCTCCGTTGCTCGCGGGGCCCCACTCGCGATCGATGAACTCGTGCAGCTCGGCGAATAGCCGCTCGACCTCGGGCAGCGCCGCGGGAGTGAGCCCCGCCTCCCCGGACAGTCGCTCGAACAGCGGGGTGGCCTGGATGCTGCCGCTGGCTCCCTTCAGAGCGTGGGCGCTGCGGTGATAGGCGGCCGCGTCATCGTCCCGGTGCGCGGCTCTCATCTGCTCGAGCAGCTCTTGTGCGTGCGATAGGTACTCCTGCAGCAGCTCGTACAGCACCTCGTCGCAGGGATCGTAGTTGGCGCGCAGCCAGCTCAGGTCACACGGTGTGTCGGTTGGAAGGGGGGCAGGCTCGCGTAGCTCGGGCTCCTGGGGGTCGGGCCCCCGCTTAGAGTCGCCGTGGGCCAGGATGTACGTGCGGAGCTCGCGGACCAGGTCGCGTCGCTCGATCGGCTTGCTCAGGTAACCGTCCATCCCGGCGGCCAGGCAACGCTCGCGGTCCTCGGGCATCGCGTGGGCTGTCATCGCCACGATGGGCAGATGGGTCGGGTCCCCGGTCTCCCGTTCCCGCTCCCGCACCCGGGCCGCGGCCTCGAGCCCGTCCATGCGCGGCATCTGGACGTCCATGAACACCAGGTCGTAAGGGACGGTGGCGGTGAGCTCGAGCGCCTCCTGGCCATCGGCCGCCACGTCGACGTGGCAGCCGAGATCCCTCAGCATGCGCTGGGCCACCTTCTGGTTGGTGGTGTTGTCCTCGGCGATCAGGACCCGTGCGCCCCGAAACGAATCGCGGAATTCGCCGGTCGTCGAGCGGCCCGGGCGGTTGATCGGGGCGGTGAGGCGATCGTCTCGCCGAGCCCACGCGGTCGCCAGGACCGCGAGCAGATCGGAGTGACGCACGGGCTTGACCAGGTGAGCCCGAATGCCGGCGCTCAGCAGGGCCTCGGGGGCAGGACGATGGGTGATCGAGCTGAGCATCAGCAACGTAGTGCCCCGGATCGCATCATCGCGCTGGATCGCCCGCGCCAGCTCGAGCCCGTCCATACGAGGCATCTGGCCGTCGAGCAGGGCCAGGGCGTAGGGCTGCTGACGCGACGCGGCATCGAGCATGCGCTCGAGCGCGCGGTGGCCCGAGTTGCACTCGTCGACCTTCAGGCCCCAGCCTTCGAGCTGCTCGCGCAGCGCCGTACGGCAGGCCCGGCTGTCGTCCACGACCAGCAGCCGCTGCCCCGCCAGATCGGGCTCGAGGGAGATCTCGGGCGGAGTCTCGGCCGCCAGCGATAGGGGCAGGTCGAACCAGAAGGTAGAGCCCTCGTCCACCTCGCTGCGTAGCCCCAGCTCGCCCTCCATCAGCTGCACGAGCTCGCTGACGATGGCCAGGCCCAGCCCGGTGCCGCGGTGCTCTCGGGTGGTGGAGCCGTCGACCTGCTGGAACGCGTCGAAGACCGCGGCTTGCTTGTCTGGGGGGATCCCGATCCCCGTGTCCTCGACCGAGCACCGGAAGCGGGGCGGTCCGGAGGGCTGCGGTGTGTGCTGGACCGTCACCTGCACGTGGCCACTCTCGGTGAACTTGATGGCGTTGCTGACGAGGTTGAGCAGGATCTGTCGGATCCGACCGTCGTCCCCCATCACGTGGGTGGGGGTCTGGGGGGCGTAGCGGGTGACGAGCTCGAGGTCTTTGTCTCCCGCGGGGAATGCCAGCTGGTCGAGCACCTCCTCCACCAGGCCCCGCAGGTCGAAGGTGGCCACCTCCAGCGCCATCTGGCCGGCGTCGATCTTGGAGAAGTCGAGGATGTCGTTGAGCAGATCCAGCAGGGCAACCCCGGAGGTATGGGCCGTCTCGGCGTAGCTGCGCTGATCCGAGCTGAGGCGAGAGTCCAGCAAGATGCCCAGCATGCCCAGGACCCCATTCATCGGGGTGCGGATCTCGTGGCTCATGTTGGCGAGGAACCGGGTCTTGGCCTCGGCGGCGGCCTGGGCCTCCCAGCGAGCCTGGGCCTGCTCGGCAAAGGAGCCCTTGCATAGGGTCTCGAAGGCATGAGCGACGGCGGTCAGGGCGACCGTCAGTAGCACCAGCCCGATGATCCAGGCCTGATTGGCCGCGGCGTCGCCTTCGGTGATCGATCCCTGCCACAGGAAGTTGACCACGCTCAGGCTGCACCAGGCCCAGCCTGCGCGTCGGCCGGCCATGAAGATCACGAACACGGGAAAACCGATCGCGCCCAGGATCGTGGGATCGTAGAGGCCCTCGGCGGCGAAGGTGCCCAGGTATAGCAAGGTGGAGATGATGTGCCCGGCGACCGCGGCCCAGCCTCGGGTTCGGATGAGCCACAGCGAGAGGGCGCAACCGAGGGTGGAGAGCAGCAGCGTTGTCCCGGTCCATCGTCGACCGCTGAGCAACAGGGCGATCGCCATCAGGGGGGTCACCCCGAGGCCGATCATGCTGATGCAGACTGCGAGTCGCATGCGGCGCAGTCGGTCGCCTCCTTTTTGCCGGATGGGGCGGGGGACCCAGCGATCGATGAACGCGTTGGCCAACACGGTGCCTCGACCGGGCTGCGGGATTTCGACCTCGACGGGCTGTTCACCCACACCGGACGATTAGCACGATGACGTCCTCTGCGCGCAAATTGCCGGGCCGTTGAACAAAAGCGACCGGCGAGGCGACTCCCCCATCGGAACCGTGGAGCAGAGCTTCCCAGCGAGGTCCCGCGCGTCGTTCGGGTCACCGCCACGAAGGCATACGAGGGAGCGGGAGCACGTCGCGATAGGAGACCACGCCCTCCAGGCTGCCGTGAAATCGCTCGGCCAGCCGCGTGCTGCGTCGCAAGGCCCAGATGGCGATGTTCTTGCGCCGCGTGCCCACCAGGAGGGTGCGCAGCCGGACAGCGGCCATCAGCTCGGGCAGCATGCGGGTCTGGTAGGCGTGTTGCCATCGGCGCTGGGCGTCGGCTGCGTCGTGGGCCTCGTCGATGGCCTGGGCCGCCAGCCGACCGCTGAGCATGGCGTTGGCGATCCCCTCACCGGTGATCGGATCGGTGAGGTTGGCCGCGTCGCCCACCCGCAGCACGCCCTCGGTGGCCACCACCTGTCGCTCGGCGGCCAGGGCGAGGTGGTGTCCGCGGGTTCGGCTTCGTTCGGTGGCGACCCGGGCCAGCTGGCGCGCCACGGGGTTTTGTTGCACGAAGCGTTCGAAGTCGTCGCGGATCTTCACGCCGCGGGCGTCGTACTCCTCGCGCCAGATCCCGACCCCGAGGTTGAGCTCCACGTGCGTCGGGGTCACGTGCACGGGAAAGATCCACTCGTAGCCCATCCGGAAGCGCTCGACGGTGAACAGCTGCACGGTGCTCAGGGTGCGCGTGTCGACGTGGCTCGTCGGGACGGTCCAGTAGGCGCGGATGGCCACGGTGTTGGGCTGCCCCGCATAGACGCCGCGGGCGTCGATCACCAGATCGTGGTCGGCCCGCAGCGCGTCGAGGGTGCGCACCGACTGTCGCTCCATGCGGCAGCCCACGTCGAGGGCCCGGGCCACGAGGCGGGCGTCGAACATGGACCGGGGGACGCAGCAGCCGTGAGTGGGCGCTCGGCACGGCACGTGGCTGGTCTGCCCGTTGGGGGCGGCCACAGTGCTACCGTGGATCTCGGCTCCGCGCTCGACCTGCTCGCGCAGCCGGGCCCAGGGCAGCTCCATGTGCTCGAGCTCCTGCATGGCACCGCGGGTGATCCAGTCCCCGCAGGTCTTGGCCCGGGGGAACGCGCTTCGATCCAACAAGACGACTTGGTGGCCGCGGCGCGCGAGGTGATAGCTTGCCGCTGCACCCGCTGGCCCGGCTCCTACCACCGCGATTCTCACGGAACTCGATGCTCCTCGACGCCCGGACGTACGGGCCCTCGGATCTTCGCATGGGGTCTGCATGACGGCAAGCGGGGTCGTGGCGTTGACACCCCAACCGACCCGGCGTCACCATGGGCATCGCCGGCAAGCCATGGAAGCTGCGTCCATGGGTGAGCGAAGGGCCGCTCGACCCCCCCGTTCGTTTCTTCGCAACGAGGCGGACGCTCGTCGTGACCAGCGCCATGCCGTCGTCTACATGGCGGCGATCCACGTGGTGCTTGGCCTGGCGATGATGGGGGTTGTGTCGATCTGGGTCGTCAGCCCGGTCCTCGTGGTGTGCTATGTGCGCGGCGCGCTGCTCACCCACGAGCTGATGCACGTGCGTCGCCCCGAGCGGGTGGCGTGGACGGTGCGTATGATGATGCTCTTCGATACCCCGCTGGGGCTGGGGTATCGGGAGTACCAGGACATTCACCTGCGCCACCATCGGGATCCGGCCACGGTCACCGATCCCGAGTTCCATCAGATCAAGGGAGGTCGGATCCGTGCCTTCCTGGCCGCGATGGTCGCCTCCGAGGTGGCGGTGGTGCGCTGGGTGGCGACCCGGGGGATCGGGCCCAGCCTGCGCGCAGAAGCCTGTATTCGCGCGTTTTTCATGCTTACGCTGGCGGCGCTCGCTCCGGCGGTCTTCCTGCGATACTGGATCATCCTCCGACTGACCATCGGCGTGTCGAACTACATGTTCCACCACGTACTCCATTATCGGAACAGACGCGAGCGAGCCAACCGCGGGCGCGACCGGCTCGGGCATGGTGAGTACGGGACGTTTCCGCTGCGTCTGCCGTGGCCGCTCGACGCGGGGCTCCGCGTCGTGCTGGGCTCCCGGCTGGCTCCGGTGCTCTGCGACCACGACGCTCACCACGCCTGGCCCGGCGTCAAGGCCGGGCGCCTGCCCGGCTTGCTGAGCGTCTACCCCTCGAAGGACAAGTCCCCGGAGGTGCCGCGGTGTTGAGGTGCCCCAACTGCCAGGCCGAGGTCGCGGCGACGGACCGCTTTTGCTCCCACTGCGGCACGCGCTTGGCGGCCAACGCCCCGCCCCCTCCCTCGCCGAAGCCTCGTAGCGAGGGAAGCATCCGGGCCGAGCGTCGCCAGCTCACCGTGATGTTCTGCGACATCGCGGGCTCGACCAAGCTCAGCGAGCAGCTCGACCCCGAGGATCTCATGGCGGTGGTGCGACGCTATCAGGCCACCTGCGCCGAGGTGATCGAGCGCTTCGGCGGCAGCATCGCCCAGTATCTCGGCGATGGTCTGCTGGTGTACTTCGGCTACCCCACCGCCTTCGAGAACGCGCCCGAGCGGGCGGCCCGAGCGGGCCTGCAGATGCTCGAAGCCGTCGACACTCTCAACGTGGAGCTCAGTCAGGAGTTCGGCGTCTCGATCAAGATCCGCCTGGGGATCCACACCGGGTTGGTGGTGATCGGTGAAGTGGGGGGGGGAGCCAAGCGCGAGAAGCTGGCGGTGGGAGACACGGCCAACATCGCGGCGCGGCTCGAGGGGCTCGCCACCCCGCAGTCCAGCGTGATCAGCGACGCCACCCGGCAGCTCGTCGAGGGGTTGTTCGACACCGAGTCGCTCGGGCCGCAGGAGCTCAAGGGCATCGCCACGCCCATGGAGGTGCACCGTCTGCTGCGAGTCAGCGAGGCCCGACACCGGCTGGAGGGCGCCGGCGCTCGCCGCCGGGGGCCTTTTGTGGGGCGCGAGCGAGAGATGGCGAGCTTGCGCGAGTGCTGGAGTGCCGCCGAGGGCGGTCGGGGAGCGGCGGCGCTGTTGGTGGCCGACGCCGGGGTGGGCAAGTCGCGGATGATCCCGGCCTTCAAGGAAGGGCTTGCCGATCGTCCCCATCGCTTGCACGAGGCCTGGTGCTCGCCCTTCTTCGTCAACAGCGCCTGGCACTCCATCGTGGAGATGCTGCGGGTCGAGATGAACATCGGCCGGGACGACTCCAGCGACGTGGCCCTCGGTAAGCTGCGGATCTGGCTGACCGAGCTGCCGCTCACCCCGACCGATGCGGTGCCCCTGCTCGCCGGGCTGCTCGATATTCCGCCCGAGGCCGGCTACGACGCGCTCGATCTATCCCCCCAAGCTCGCAAGCTCCGCACGGCCGAGCTCTTGCTCACCTGCCTGTTGCCGCCCGAAGACGGGCCGCCCACGCTCTTGGTCGTGGAGGATCTGCATTGGGTCGATCCCTCCACTCTCGATCTGCTCGGGCAGCTGCTGGCTCGTCTGCCCGAGCATCGAGCCATGGTGCTGATGACCGCGCGCCCGGTGTTCGAGTCCCCCTGGCAGGGTGATCCCACGGTCACCGAGCTGCGCCTGAGCCCGTTCTCCAACGACGATGCCGAGGCGCTGGTTCGGGCCATGACCCAGGGCAGCCGCCTGCCGCCCAAGATGCTCGCGCAGCTGGTCGAGCGGACCGACGGGATCCCGCTGTTTGTCGAGGAGCTGACCCGCATGCTCATGGATGCCGGGCAGCTGGAGGACACCAAGACCAGCGCGATTCCCACCACGCTACAGGACTCGCTGATGGCGCGCCTCGATCGGATCGATCCGTTGGGGCGCAGAGTGGCGCAGCTAGGGGCGACGATCGGGCGGATCTTCGACCGGGCCTTGCTCGGCCGGATCTACCAGGGGGATGAGGGCGAGCTGCAGCGGGGTCTCGACGAACTGCTGGAGGCGCAGCTGATCCTCCGCAAGCGGGGCACCGCCTCGGAGACCTACATCTTCAAGCATGCCCTCATCCAGGACGCGGCCTACGAGTCGCTGCTCAAGCGAACGCGGCAGATGTACCACGGTAGGATCGCCGAGGCGCTCCAGGAGGGCTTTGGCCACCTCGCCGAGGTCGAGCCCGAGCTGCTCGCCCAGCACCTCGAGGCGGCGGGGCGCATGCACATCGAGGCGGCGGCGAGTCAGTGGCTCAAGGCCGGCGAGCGGGCTCAGGCTTCCTCGTCCAACCAGGAGGCCGTCAGCCACCTGCAGCGGGGCTTGGAGCTGCTGCTCGCGATGCCCGAGAGCTCCGACCGGGTGCGGCTGGAGCTGCAGATGCTCACCAAGCTCGGCACGTCGCTCAGTGCGATCAAAGGTTATGCGGCCGAAGAGGTCGAGCGGGCCTATGCGCGGGCCAACACGCTGTGTGATCAGCTAGGCCAGACCCCCGAGCGTTTTTGGGTGCTGTGGGGCTTGTGGGCCTTCTATCTGGTCCAGGGGACCCACGCCAAGGGCATTCACTTTGCCGAGATGATGCTGGAGCTGGCCGACCAGCAAGAGGCCGAGGAGCTCGAGCTCGAGGCCCACTTCTCCCTGGGGCTGAGCTTCTTCTTCAAGGGGGACGATCTGGTGCGCGCGCGCGAGCACCTGGAGTGGGTGGTGGCTCGCTACGATCCCGAGCGTCACCACGGCCAGGCCCTGCGCACCGGGCAAGACGTGGGGGTGACCTCGCGCTCGGTCTCTGCCCTGGTGTGCTTCCAGCTCGGTGAGATCGACACCGCGGTGGCTCGGCACCGTGACGCCTTGATGTTGTCCAAGCACCTGGGTCACGCCTTCTCGCGGGCCTACGGGCTGGGCTGTGCGGCCTGGTTTCAGCTGTACATGGGAGGGCACGAGCTCGCGCGGGGGTACGCGGCCGAGGCGGTCGCTTTGTCGCAGGAGCAGAGCTTTGGCTGGTGGCTGGTGTGGGGCACGATCCTGGGCGGCAGCGCGGGCGTGGGTCTGGGCGAGGCCGGGGCGGCGGCGCAGATCGAGCAGGGCATCGATCTATGGCGGCAGACCGGATCGGGCTTCACGGTGCCCTACTTCCTGGGGTTGCTCGCCGATGCTCGGCGAGGGGACGGCGAGCTCGCGATCGCCGAGTCCCTGCTGGAGGAAGCGGGGTCTTTGGCCGAGCAGAGCCATGAGTGCTTCTTTGCCGCCGAGCTGTGTCGGCTTCGTGGCGAGCTCTACCTGGTCGCCGCTGAGGAGGAGTCGGCCCTGGGCGAGGCCGAGCGATCGTTTCGCACCGCCATCGAGATCGCCCAGGCGCAGGGTGCTCACATGTGGAAGCTGCGGGCCGCCGTCTCGTTGGCACGCTTGCTCGCGCGGCGAGGCCAGTCCGACCAAGCGCGTGAGCTGTTGACCTCGGCCTACGCGCCCTTCGAGTACCAGGCCTCGTGCGCAGATCTGACCGAGGCCCGGGCGCTGCTCGACGAGCTTACGGGCTGAGCGATTCGGTCAGGTTCGGGCTCCGCCGTAGGTTTGCACGATGTACTCCGGCCACTGCTCGGCGCTTGGGGGGATCGTGGGACGATCCTTGCCTTTGAGCAAGTAGGCGGGCGGTGGAGGCCGATTGGTGCTGGCCTCGGACATGAAGGCGCGGACCATCGGTCCGGCGAGGGTATTCATGGCCATGACTAGCGGGTTGAACCGACTGCCCTGGGGCCCGAGCGCCTCATAGCCGTCGATGGCCAGGGTGAACGCCCGGTGGCGGAGCCAGCGACGGCCGCGTTGCTCGATGCCCAGCATCGCCGCGCCCTCGCGGCCCACGAAGTGAATGACCAGCTCGGCGGCGAGGTTGAGCCCGCGGGCGGGCCGGGGGACCAGGTTGTTGATCCACCCCAGCATGGCCTTCATCAGCGCCTGGCCCTCCTCCGAGGGGCCGGCGAGGCGCTGCTTGAGGGCGTGGAAGAGCGAGGCGGCTTCCGCGTAGCTATCGGCCATGAGCTCGCGTCGGATCCCCATGGAGTGCCCCACGACGTTCCACAGGTGGACGTAGGCGTCGCGTTCGCGGGGCGTGACCTCGATGCCCATGCGCTCCAGGCCGCGCAAGACCACGTAGGAGAAGGTCAGCAAGACGAAGGCCTGATCCTCTTGGTTGATCGGCACCGGCTTGTGCTCTTCTTCGAAGGGCAGCGGCTTCATGTCGAGCTCTTGCTCGACGCTGGCGTAGAAGGTTTCGGGGAGCCGGTAGCCCTCCTCGGTGAAGCGACGGATCAGGGCGTGCATCAGCCGCACGGTGATCGCCTTGGATAGCCCCCGGGGTACCGTATCGGGCGGGGCATTGTCGGCGGGGATGATCCCGCCGGGTGCGCAGATCGAGAACACCATGTGGGAGGTGTGCCGCAGGCGTCGGGCGGGCTGCTCGCTGAGCTGCCCGGTGGAAACGAGCACGGGGGCCCCGCGGGCATCGAGGTAGCACTCGGGCAGGCTGGCCACCGCCAGGAGCACCGAGCCCACGATCGTGTGGCGACGGCCGAGCTGCTGGCCGATCGTGATCTGCTCGGGCTCGGCCCAGCGGGGCAGCTTGCTGTACTCTTGCAAGAACTCGGTGAGTCGGTCGGTCCCCGGTGCGCCGAGCAGCACGTTGTGATGGCCACCTCCTAAAAGCTGCCGTAGCAGCACCTTGGCGGCATTCTCCGGGTTGTCGTCGTTGGCGCGGAGGATCTCATCGACCGTATCGTCGGCCGGCGGGTCGCCCTCGCTGCGCATTTTCTCGAGCGTCTCGGGATCCCAGACTTTATCGCTCGAGGGGAATATGGGTTGGATGGGTAAGTTGCCCACGGTGGTAGTATATTGGCGTACCTCGTCCTTGCAGGGAAGAGGGGTCGTGGATGGCGCGGTCGTGGATGGCGCGGTCGTGGATGGCGCGTTGGCCTCTAGCTGGTGCCTCCGGTGCTCGTCATGCCGGTCATGCCGGACATGCCGGTCGTGCCGGTCGTGCCGGTCATGCCGGTCGTGCCGGGCATGCCGGTCGTCTCCATCGGGTCGGGGCCTCCGGTGCTCATCTCGGGCGGGGAGTGATCGTCGCCCGTGTCGGGCTGAGGCAGATCTTCGGGGTTCGGATCTTCGTTATCGAAGGGATCGCCGGGGTCGAACTCGCAATTGGACGGTACGTCGCGGCCAGGTTCGCTGACGACGCAGCGATCCACCAGCTCGGAGAGCAGGTCATTACACCACGGGCTGGCCGCATCCCCGCTTCCGTCTTGGTCGTTGTCGATGCCGTCTTCGCAATTGTCATTGAAGAAGGTCTCGCACAGGTCGGGCTGGGTGTCGCAGACCTGGCCCAGCGGCAGTCGACGGGGCATCCAGTTGAGAAACTCCAGGGGGTTCTCGTACCGTAGCTGGGCGTACTCCAGCCGCGGCGAGGGAATCGTCAGCGTGTTGTTGCCCGCCGAGACCCAGCGGGTCGTGCCTTCGAGGTACCAGCCGTACGACCCGTCGGCGATCGTGTCTCCCTCGGGGGTGATCGTGGGGTCGAGGCTGCCGAAGACCACCGCAATCGGGGTAATCTGGCCGATCTTGACCCCCTCGAAGGTGCTGGCGACGTCGGCCCGATCGGCGCAGTCGTTGAAGGGCTCACCGAAGGTCTCCACGCCCTTGTCGGTGCGATAGCCCAGCCGGATGGAGGTGACGCCGAGGAAGGCGCAGTCCCGGCTGGGCGGCGAAACGTCCGCGTCGCACAGCGCTCGGTTGCACTCGGATCTCGGGTCGAGGCAATCGGCCTCACCGCAAAAGGGGCCGCCGCTGCAGTCATCGGGGTCGAGCTCCCCGCGTACGATCGTATCGCACGCATCCCCTCCCATCTCATCGAAGAACTCGTCGCAGGTGTTCTCGAGGAAGCCCATCGGGCGAGAGATTTCGTCGCGGATCTCGGCCTGGATCCAGGTGGTGATGTCTTCCGCGGAGTGAACCGTGCCGCTTTCGTCGAAGAGCCCCTCGGTAAATCCTTGGTCATCCGTTTGCTCTGGGCCTGCTACGAGGCCCCAGTTCTCGCGAATCATGTTCATGCCCGAGTAGAGGTTGCGAATGCCCTCGACCGCACATTCCGACAACGTATCATCGACCCGTAGCGCCCCGATCTGCGAGCTCTGTCTCGCAAAAACACACGGGTCGTCCGACATCATCTGGAGAATATCTAGCAACCCTTCTTCTGTTAGTATTTCCAAGAGTCCAGGCTCAGTCTCTCCCTCTCCCTCAGTCTCTCCCTCTCCCTCAGTCTCTTGCAGCGCCGTCAAGTCGAGCTCATTCCTCCAATAGGACAAGGTCACGCTCGTGCACAATTCTCGGACCGTTGGCGAGACGGATTCGTCCGGCATCACGTCCATGGTCTGGTTGTTGAGTGTGTCGAGGAGTGCCCGCATTCCATTGATGCACTCGTACGTGGGCTGGAGCATGTCGTGAATGGCTTTGACCTCGGGGACCCCGTCTCCGTTGACGTCCTCGGGGATCTCATAGATGTCGTAGTCGTAGTCGAAGCAGCACCACGACGCTGCCGAGAAGTTGGTCGCATGGCTCAGGGCGGAGGTCATGCGTACGGTGAGGTTGGTCGTGACGCTCAGCTCGCTGGTGTCGGCGTTGGTCTCGAGGTCCTCGATGAGCTCCTCGCACAGGTCGACCCCATCGGGACGACACAAGGAGTCCTGGCGGTTGTCTGTGGTGCTCGCGTAGTTCTGGTCGCGCAGGATCCGGAGGAGCCCTTCGACCTGGATTGCGTCTTCGGTGCTGGCTTGGCACCGCGCGATGCAGTCGGCTTCGTTGTCGAACTGAGAGCGAATGGTGGCGCCCCCGAGAGCCGAGGGCAGCAGCCCGCAGCGACGGGCCGTCTGGCAGGCTTCTTGACACAACTTTTCGTCTACCGCGTCGAGGCAAGACAAAAATCCGCACAGTGCGAGCCCGGTAGTGACCAGAGGCCATTGTTGGTGTTTCATCGTCGTCCTCCGCTCACACCGAAGCCAAATCCAAGATAGAAGTTGGCATCTTCGACCACGCTGGTCGACGAGCGAAACAGGGCATCGTCGACCGCGGTATAAGAGAGCATGATGAGCCCCTGGACCTGGACCGGTCCGGTCGGAACGCCGACCAACAGGTCGAGGTTCAAGTCGAAATCAAAGTCGATCAGTGTGTCGGCCAGGCTGCCCACGCGAAAGTCCACCAGCTCGTCGTCGACCCCGCTGATGTCCACGATGCCCGCGTTGAGGCTGGGGGTGAAGCGGGCCCGGAACTCCACGGGGAGCTTGGTGGTCCTGCTGCGGGCCTCGACATGGGGGGCCAGCAATCTGATGGAGTGGCGCGTCCACTGGAGGCTGTTCTGCTCCGAGATCTCCAGATCCTTCCAGTCGGCTCGCGTGCCCGAATACTGGGTGCGGATGTAGCCGAGGCTGAAGCCAGCACCGAACCAGTTGCGGCGGGGATACCAGGTGCTGCCCACTCGGGGACGCAGCCGGAGTCCAGCTCGCGATCCGTTGCCGGCGAAGACCAGCGGACCTCCCGAGATGGTGATATCACCCCATAGATCGAGCAGATGCGAGGTGGCGTTGACGCACACTGCGTCTTGGAGCTCGCCGTCTTCGTCCTTGATGGCGATGAGGTACCAGCCGGGGCGTGGCGGGAGGAGCTCGCCCTTGTGGACGGCCGCGCGGGGGTTCGAGGTGATGTCGAGCTCGTCGCGGCTGCGCTGGAGCACCAGCCGCTGCTCCTTGGTCTTGAGTTCCTGATAGGTGGCACGCGCCTCCTTGATGGCGCCAGGAGGCCGGGCGCCGCGGTGCACGAGCCGTTCACAGACCCGCGGGCGCTCGACGGTACCCACCTTGGGGGGGCCGTTTTCCCAGCGAGCCTTGCGTTCCTCGCGGGGCAGGGGGCGCCCGGTTCGATGGAACGCCTTGTAGCCGATCGTGACTTCTTCGGGCACCGCGGAATCTTCGGTCTCCGAGCCGAAGTAGCGGCTGATCAGCAGGGGCTGGGACGAACGGTAGTGCACGTCGACCGGCGGCGGCGTAAAGCGCGGGGTGTCGACCGCGAACACGCGGTCGAGCAGCGCGCCGAGCGAGGCATCCTGCTGGTCGATCGCGGTGAACCCCACGCTCTCCACGTCGATGAAGTCTTCGAGGTCCAGACCCTCCCGCCCGTAGTACCCCCGGGCGAACAGGTCGCTGACCTGAATGGAGGTGGCGCGCACCGAGTAGGCCCACTGAAGCTCGCCCTCCGCGGTCTCTCCTCGCGGGGTGCACTGCAGGGCGAACGACAGCAGGGTGTCGATCCCCTGCCGCCACGCTTCTTGGGCCGCCGAGCCGAGCAGCGCGTTGGTATCGGCGCCGCGCTCGGGGCCTTCCTCGCCCTTGCCCCCCAGTTGGGTCTCGAGGTTGGACAAAGCCTCGGTGGCCTCGGCGTAGGCGGAGAAATTGGCGTAGTCGCGAGCGTCGCGGTGGGCGGAGTCCCGGCTGAGGATGTGGCGAGCTCGTTCCTGGATATCGCTGGCCCACAGCGGCGTCACCTCGCAACCGGGGAGCTTGGCGACCCCCAGCACCGCCACCCGCTTGCGCTCGGGGGTGCTCAGGTCCAGGCGTAGGGTCTCGCACTCTCCAGCCTGGCGTAGTTGCTCGGAGGGGACAGTGGCGTCGATCGGCGACATATGCCGCACGACCGGCCGACGATCTGTGCCCTCACCCTCACACGTGAGGGCGGTGATCTCGTGGTCGGGCAGGCCGGAGCCCGTACGATCGAGGGTGACGGTGACCGTGCGATCGACGGTCTGGGTCTGGGCCGGTTCGGGGGCCTTGCTCGCCCCGCCGCAGACCTCGTCGTCGGTGCCCCCGTCCATGCGTACACCGTCGATATAAAGGTGTGTGCCGGGGTTCATGTCGACCGAGAGATCGAGGCACGAGCGCATCGGCGGGGAGCTCCATATGAGCGTGTGGCGCCCCATCAGGCCCCGCCAGATCACCGGCAGCTCGAGGTTCTCATGGTTGGCGAAGACGGCCACCGGCGAAGCCTCGGGGACCGCGACCACGAAGAACCGGTGGCCCTCGATGTGGAGGGCCTCGGTGCGTTCGAAGCGGCGTGCATGCACGAAGTCGCGGGTGCCGAAGACCACGGTGACGTCCGCAAGGCTGTCGGCGCGGACCGTCAGCAAGCGAGTGCCTTCCATGATCCTCTCGGGAACGCCCATGCATGAGGCGAAGCTGGAGTTGAAGGACAGATCTTCGGGCGTTTCGTCGACCCCGACCGCTGCGAGCATCTCCAGCATCTCCTCCGACTCACGGATCTCGCGACACGCGAGCCCGCGGGCGAACCTTGGCAGCTTACCGTCGAGCTGCTTTTGGGCGGCGAGGATGGGCGGGGGGTCGTGTAATTGCCCGTCGGCCCACGCCGTCAGCGATGGTTGCGCGTGGCGACGGAGGATGTCGGCCACCACGCCCACGTGCCAGCTCGATGAGGACACCAGCCGAAAGAGCGCGGCGTAGGTCTTGGCGTCGGCCCGCGGGCCCTGCTGGCACGCCTGGTAGAGGTGGTCGCGGAGCTCTCGATCGAGCCCGGTGATGCTGTGGATCACGTCACAGCTGGTCGATCGTGGCTGGGAGTAGGTCGGAGTCTCCTCGGCTGGTGGGGAGGGCTCGGGTGTGGGTTGTGGCTCGGGGTCGGGACGGGCCTGGTTGCTGGGACGGGCCTGGTTGCCGGGGCGGGCCTGGTTGCCGGGACGAGCCCGGTTGCCGGGACGAGCCCGGTTGCCGGGGCGAGCTCGGTTGCCCTGTCGAGTCCGGTCGGGGCCGGCCTTGGCTCCCGATCGTGCTGGCCCGGCCGCGGCGTGCATGCTCGGCCCGAGGACGAGCAGGGCCACCAAGGTCAGCCACGCGCTGACGCGAAGCCCATTCATCAATTGGTCCAATTGAATTTGACGGTACACGGGAGGTTGCCCTTCCAGGTTGCCCCGAGCGGGCGCTTGGATTTGATCCGAGCCACTTCTTGCTGGGCCCTGCTCTTGATCTCGGTTGTGCATCCCTCACAGCTCAGTAGCCGGAAGGTGCCGATGGCGTTGATCTGAACCTTGAGGCTGTAGATTCCGCCCCCGGTGGGGCTCATCCACCCGTTGATGTCCTGTTTGGCGGCCTTACCGCACAGCCCGATCGCCTGCGGGGTCGGCTTTGGGGTCGGCTTCCTTCGGGTGGGTCTCCGTGGCTTGGGTCGGGCTTCGTCCACGGGGGGTTCGGCGAAGGTGCCGGGCAAGTCCTCGCGCAGCACCGGCTCGGGGTCGGTCGTGTCTTCGTCTTCCGTATCGGTCTGCGGCTGGCTGGCGGCCAGCAAAGATGCGTTCGAGGCGGACTCGAACGTATCCTCGAACGTGTCCTCGAACGTGTCCTCGTAGGTATCCGCGTAGTCGTCCAAGTCATCGAAGGGCACCACGAGCACGAGGGTGACCAGCGCGATGGTGACCACCACGGCGGTCCCCACGACCCACTTGAGGATCCGAAACCAGCCGGCGGAGCTGCTCGAGTCGCTTGAGTCGCTCGACTGGCCCGACTGGCCCGAAACGAGAAGTCGAACCGCCCGTGCGGAGGCCGGCGAGCCAGGCGCCGGGCGGTCGACCGCCGCGGGTACCACCGCCGCGGGCTGGGACTCGAGACGCTCGGGGGCCAGCACGGCGCCGTGGTCCCCGTCCTCGGGTCGGGCGTAGAGCTGCAGGCTGGCCCAGTCGAGCTGGCTGACCTCTCGCGAGGCCGCGGCTCGGGCTCGTACGAAGGCTCGCTCGACGGATCTGCCCTCCCAAAGCTCCTCGTAGAGCGCTCCGGTCATGCGAACGGACCCGCGGGCGGACAGGGGGTAGCGGGAGGCGACCACGTACCGGATGCCCGCCCGGTGCAGGCGCTGCGCCACGCTGCCGATCCGATTGCCCGGCTCGCCCATGTTGCCGCCGTCGCAGGCGGACACGACCACCAGGAGCAGCGTGTGGGCGTAGGGAGCCAGCAGCTGCTGCAGGCGCCCCGCGTCGACCACCGCCGGTCGTCCGTCGTCTTCGGCGTTGAAGCTCAGCCCGAAGGTCGAGCCGGCCTCTGCCCCATGGCACAGCAAGTGAAGCGCCCGGAAGGGGCGCCCCTGGTCGGTGGCCTCCTCGAGGGCGTCGGCTATGGTGCCATAGGTGGCCTTGTCGATGATCTCGACCTGTCCCTCGGTGTCCTCCATCGCCGAGCGGATCGTCTTGATCTGGTCGGCCGCCGGTACCCCGCCCCCCGCGGCCGACCAGGCCATCAACACCCGACCCGGGCCGCCCGCAGCATCGTCGGCCGCGATGGTCGACGTGCCCGGCCACGCGTAGCGCATCAGCACGTGGTCGAGCGCGCCCAGGTGCTGGCCGTCGGCCCGCAGCGTCAGCAGCTCCCACGGCAGGGCGTAGAGCTCGGCCGCGGCCGAGCGGATCGTCAAGTGGACGCGGCGGCGCTCGGCTCGGGCCTGCACGATCGTCGACTCGTGGGTCGGCCACCCGGCGGGTTCCAGGAATTCCCGCAGTAGCCCCCCCACCTCGGCGACCATCGCCGGGTCGCGATCGGGTCGGCGCACCTCTTGGAGCTTGCGCAGCAGCTCTTTGCTCCACGGTAGCTCGGCCGTCTCGTAAGCTCCGCGTCGTCCGCGGACCAGGTAGGTCTGTCGACTGAAACGAAACGCGAAGGCGTCGTCGGCCTCCTTGGCTCGCACGAATTCGAGTTCGATGTGGACCGGCTCGCGCTCGGAACCGTTCGGGGTCGAGTGGGTCATCGGCCAAGCCAGCGGTGCTGATGGCACCGCGGGTGGATCCTACCACCGCGTACCAGCAAGGACGTCGATCAGTCGGGCGGAAGACCAAGCGCGCGACGGCCCGCTTCCTTGTAGCGCTTGACCTTCCGTTCGAATTCGCGTGTGGTGAGCGCCAGTTTGCACGTATCGATGATCTTGGCGGGGCCGAGCTCCCCCACCAGGTGAAGGCCGATCGCGCGCTCGAGGACCTCCGGGTCGATATTCTGCTCGGGCTCGTCCACCACCGGCTGCTGGGCGCGCAGGTCTTGTCGGGGAGACACCGAGGGGGTAAAGCCAACCGCGGCGAACGGATCGTCGATCATACTCCCCAGGGTCTGTGGCGCCGGCTCGATGGGCAGCTGGGCCGCGGGATCCCCCAGCAGCACATAGCCGGCCAGGTCGTTGCGGAGCATCCACAGGTGGCCACGCCGCTGGGGGTCGTCCACTCGGCTCTCGATGAGCGTGGTGAGCTCGGTGTTGGTCTCTCCGTAGTGGCGCAGCAGCTCGCGGAAGGCCACGCCGACTCGGTCGTGTCGCAACAGCCCGTAGAACACGTCGAGGAACCGGTTGGGGCGGTTGACCGGTTCCTCGTCGTCGAGCTCGCGGAAGCTGTAGGTCCACGCCAGATCCACATGGCCAATGAACGCCAGGGGTCCATCGGGGCTGGCGAGCACCGCCTTGGGGACCGCGGCCGTGAACGGTCGTCCGTCGGTGGCCAGGCTGGACAACACCGCATCGGGCGACCCCTGAAAGTGCCCGGCTTCGCCGAGGCCGCGCAACCACTCCGCGTACTTGCTGGCCGCGGGGGTCCCGGCGCCGAAGCAGGCCAGCATGAACCATACGCCGCCTGGCATGAACGGGCGTCCCGCCAGCGCCTCGCCGGTCAACAAGCCTCCCGAGCGCCCGAAGCTCATGCCGCCCTGCATCACGCGCTGCTCCGCCACCGATCGCCAGCCGCGGCGTGGTGCGCCGGCGCCGTGGCTTATCGTGAACAAGACGCCCGGTTCGGTCTTGACCGCCTCCTCGATGAGCGGGCCCGGCTTGGGGGTGTAGCCGTGCTCTACTTCGATCAGCGTCGAAGCGGGGAATTCGCCCTGATCCTTGTACGTTCGGGCCAGGGCGACCCCCGGCTCCATGAGCGCGCGATGTCCCACCGTGGTCGCCTTGGTGCGATCGCGAACGGTGTGGAAGATGATCCGAGCCTGGTCGATGGGCGCCGGCTGCTTCTCCCAGCGCAGCAGCTTGTCCACGTAGGCCTCGTAGTCTTCGAGCCGGTCGAACGCCAGGCGCCCCACGTAGCCCTGGGCGCCCATGACGACCTGCAGCTCGGCCGAGACTTGGTCGAGATCCCCGAGGATCAGCAAGTAGCGCGGCAGCTCGAGGTGGCGACTTTGTGGACCCGCGAATACGCGCTTGCGCCAGCGCATCGCCTCGGCCGCCGTCTGCTTGGGCGGGACGCGATATTTCAACACCTCGCGGCCATTTTGTTGGGCCCGCCGGTGCGCGATGAGCCGCTGGATGCGGCCGAGCAACTCGTCGCCCGCCGGGCCCTCGGGCGCGACAACGCCCCATCCCTGGGCGTCGAGGTCGTTGGCCTCGCGCGACTCGTCCCACAGGTGCTCGGGGTCCTCGAGCGGTGGGTCCTCGGCCTCGGCCTCGGCCTCGCTCGCGGCCACCGATGTCTCGAGGACGGGATCGAGGTCGTCGGCGTGGACCATTAGCAGGTCGGTGTCTTCGGCGGCACCTTTCGTGGACATGTTCGCGATCTCCGGCCCTCGTCTGTGACCTCGGTGTGTGGCCCCTGTGTACGCCCTTGGTCTCCGCCTTCATGGTACACGGCGTTGTCCGCGCCTGCGCGACCGGATCGCGCGACCGGACCGCGCGATCGCACTGCCGCGACCGGCCCGCGCGATGTGAGTCAGGCTCCGGTTTGGCCTCTTTTCCGATGACCGGCCCGCGGCCTATCGTTGTCGCCCTCTCGCGCCCGGCAAAGGACGGCAACGATGGTCACGATGGTTCAGACGACTTTCGACCTCTCCCAGTACGAGCTCACCGTCAAGGAGGTGATCCGCAACGCGGCTCCGTCGCGCCTGTATGAGCACGGGCTGCGCAACGAGCCCGGCACCGCGATCGCCTCCTCCGGGGCGCTGATCGCCATGAGCGGCGAGAAGACCGGCCGCAGCCCCACCGACAAGCGGATCGTCGAGGAGCCCAGCACCAAGGACGAGGTCTGGTGGGGTCCGGTCAACACGGGGATCAACGAGCACGTCTTCATGATCAACCGCGAGCGGGCGATCGACTACCTCAACACGCGCAAGCGGCTCTACGTGGTCGATGGCTTCGCCGGTTGGGATTCCGACCACCGGATCAAGGTGCGGGTGATCTGCTCGCGGGCCTACCACGCGCTGTTCATGCACAACATGCTCATTCGCCCCACCACGGCCGAGTTGGCGAAGTTCGGCGACCCCGACTACGTCATCTACAACGCCGGGGCGTTCAGCGCCAACCGATACACCTCCGGCATGACCTCCAAGACCTCGGTCAACCTCCACCTGACCCGCAAGGAGCTGGTGATCCTCGGCACCGAGTACGCGGGGGAGATGAAGAAGGGGGTGTTCACCGTCATGCACCACCTGATGCCCCGCCGCAACGTGCTGTCGATGCACTGCTCGGCCAACCAGGGCGAGGGCGGCGACGTGTCGATCTTCTTTGGCCTTTCGGGCACGGGCAAGACCACGCTGAGCGCCGATCCCCACCGAGCGCTGATCGGCGACGACGAGCACTGCTGGTCCGACGCCGGGGTCTTCAACATCGAGGGGGGTTGCTACGCCAAGGCGATCAACCTGTCGGCCGAGGACGAGCCGGAGATCTACAACGCGATCCGCTTCGGCTCGATCCTGGAGAACGTGGTCTACGAGGGTCCCACCCGGAAGGTCGACTACACCGACACCAGCATCACGCAGAACACCCGGTGTAGCTATCCTATCGAGCACATCCCCAACGCCAAGATCCCCTGCGTGGGCGGGCACCCCAGCAACGTGATCCTGCTGACCTGCGACGCCTTCGGGGTGCTGCCTCCCGTTAGCCGGCTCAGCCCCGAGCAGGCCATGTATCACTTCATTAGCGGATACACGGCGAAGGTGGCGGGGACCGAGATGGGGGTCACCGAGCCCGAGGCCACCTTCAGCGCTTGCTTCGGCTCGCCCTTCTTGGTGTGGCACCCCACCAAGTACGCCGAGCTGCTCGCCGACAAGCTCAACAAGCACGGCGCTCAGACCTGGCTGGTCAACACCGGCTGGACCGGCGGGGCTTACGGTGTGGGGAGCCGGATGAGCATCAAGCACACCCGGGCGATCATCGACGCGATCCACTCGGGAGCGCTCAAGAACGCGCCCACCGTGGAGGATCCCGTGTTCGGCCTGCACGTGCCCACCGAGGTGGAGGGCGTGCCCAACGAGGTGCTGATCCCGCGTAACACCTGGGCCGACAAGGACGCGTTCGATGCTACGGCCAAGAAGCTGGCCGGGTTGTTCCGGGACAACTTCAAGGCCTACGAGCAGCGGGCCAGCGACGCGATCCGCGGCGGCGGGCCCAAGCTGTAGCGTACGCTGGGGTCGACTCGGGCGCGGGTGTCGTTCCGATGTGGCGGATCACCTCTCGCCCCGAGTCGTTTCCGGCGGTGGCCGGAGCCGTGGCGGCGGTGGCCGAGGCGGACGGAGACATCAGCGCGTCGCAGCGGGAGTGGCTCGACGAGCTGGCGCGTCGCCACGACATGATGTCTATGCCGAGGCCGGCTCGGGATGCGCGACTGCGTCGCGCCCGGCCTCGGTCTTGCCCAAGCGGCACCCAGGAGGGACGAAAACCGGGGGGTTATTGGGAGGACTCGCCATGGCCCTACTCATGGACGGTGGAGGACGTCGCCCAGGCGTTGCCCGATCAGGATGAGCGCCGCTGCCTGGTGCGGCACTTGGTACTGATCGCGCTGCTGGACGCTCGAGTGGACGAGGCCGAGATCGAGGTCGTCGAGGCGTTTGCTCGGGGGCTGGCGGTCTCGCACCCCGCGGTGGCGACCCTGCGCACGTTCAAGAAGGGGCGCACGCGGGCGCTGACCCGTCAGCTCTTTGCCGGCTCGTTCATCGCCTCACTCATGCGTCGGATCTGGAAGCAGGACGGACTGTCGGGCGCGTGGCGGATCGCCCGTGCGGTCGCCCGAATGCGTGACCGACACAAGGCCGCGCGCTACCAGGCGTTGGGGTCGTTGCCGGAGGGGACGCTGGGGCGGGTGCTTCATGATCACTGTCGGGCCAACGGGTTCGCCTTTCCCGGAGAGCGGCGAGGGACTCCCGAGATCCTGCTGTTCCACGATGTGGGCCATGCGCTCACGGGGCGAGGTGCCGATGCGGTCGGCGAAGTGGGCATGGCCGGCTTCGAGGCGGGCTTTATGGGGGACGACGACGCGTACTCGATCGCCCTGTTCGGGCTCTATGCGTTCGGGGTCGGCGCGCCGGTGATCCCCGACTTCGAGACCCGGGCCGGGGACTTCGAGGTCGAGGCCTTCACGAGCGCCTACGCCGAGGGCGAGACCGTCGACGAGGATCTGCGCTTTTGGGATCCGTGGCCGAGCATGGAGCGGCCGGTGAGCGAGGTTCGCCGAGCCCTCGGGATGGGAAAGCGCGTCTAGCGCTAGTCCGCGTGAGATGGGGCCTATGCGGTTGCTTTTTCGGCCATGGTGAGCAAAGGCTTCGTCATACGGCGCAGGGCTCACCATGGTTCCGGGTCGGATTACCTCGTGACACGCTCGGGAGAGCCCGCCAACGACTTCTTCAAGCTGGAGGTCTCTGGTGTCGCGCGAGGGCATGAGCGGCTGCGATCACGCCTGGGCGAAAAGTTACGGCAGTTGAGCAAGGGAGACCTCGCACGACCTGGCATCGCCGTGGTCGTGGGTTTCGAGGCGGCGCAGATCCTCATCGGAGCTCCGTCGTGAATGGTCTCGATGATGCTCGTGGGCGCGAGGTCGATGAGCATGCATGGCGGGCCGAGAAAAAGCTTCGCGCCCAGGACTTCGACGGGGCTCAGGAGGATTTTGGGCGAGCAGCGGCCATTGAGCAGGACATCGCCGAGGATGCACGAAATCAGTCACCGAGGATCAAGAGCGTGCTTGCGGTCAGTGCCGTGGCGCTCTGGTACAAGGCAGGTCGATGGACCAATGCCGAGCGCCTCGCTCATCGCTGGCTTGCAGAAGACGAGCTGAGTAACGAGGCTCGCGACGAACTCCAGGATCTCCTCCAGCGCTGTTGGGTCGAATCTCAGCTGGATCCCGAGGCGTTGCCGGACACATTACCGATCGAGCTTCGTCTCATCGGTGGCGAGATCAAGAGGGGGCTCGCGCCAGCGCGACTAGTTGGAGACAAGCAAAAGGTACTTGTCACTTCGCTCGTGCGAATCGCCGAGTGGAAGCTCGAGCGCGAATATCGGGAGAGGGGCATGAGCAGCTTGGCATCAGAGCTCGAGGTTCTCCAAGCTCCGGCTCGCGCGGCGAGCTACGGTGTTCGGCTCTACGTTCGTTCGAAGATTGCAGAACACGACCACCGCGTGTCGACCCGGGCTCTGCTGGAGGGTTTTTTCGAATTGGCGAGCAATGTGGAGACCCTCACCCAATATGTGCAGGATCCGCGCTATTGCACTTGGTTCATCGACAATCTCCTCAAGCTATGCGCAGATGGAGCTCAGGTTGCCGACGTAGTCTACTCGAGCCCGACTTGGCGTGTGCGCTTGCCCGAGGTCCACCTCGATTATGAGGTTGGCCAACGTCTGAGCCAACAGAACGAAAGAGGCATGGTAACGCGAGATGACGCGTTCCGCGGCGGCGTCGTCGAAGGGATCCTCAACGTCGTGCGCCTTACGTCCGCCGAGCGTGCCATCGAGATTCGACGGCAGGATGACACGCAAGTTCGACTCCTCATCTCTGATGCTCGCTATGACGACGACCTCGGACAGTGGCTCAACCGTCCGGTGCGAGCACGAGCTCGTCCGGGTGTGCGCGGACCTGAGCTGGAGAGGCTTGAGCCCCGTGGACTCCCCCCTAGCTCCTCCCCAAAGTGAGTGTCGCGACGCTCGCCTCCGAAGTCGTCATCACTGGGGATCGGAGATTGGTGGGCTTGATTTGCGCAATATGCGCTTTTACCATGTGAGATACGTGAATTTCATCGGAGTTAGACATTTATAGGAAGAATATTTGAGTTAGATTTGGTATCTTTGGTCGTGTGGTGAGGCAACGAGCTCTGCGTCGTATTGGATCCTGGTTTCCATGCCTCGTGTTGGCTGGCTGCGGGCCCCAGGTCACGCTGGGTTCGACGGGGTCGACCACGAGTGCCGAGTCTGGTGAAGACACTCGTTCGGTGGATCCGCCGGTGACCAGCGCGATGACCCAGGCGGTCACCACCACCCCGCCCGGGAGTGCCACCGATGGGCCCCTGGACACGGGCCTGGTCGACACCGGTGAGACTCGGCTCGATTTCCCCGATTACTGCTCGATCTTCGCCCAGGATTGTCCTGCGGGCTACAAGTGTGCGCCCTACGCCAATGACGGAGGTGGGGCGTGGAACGACGCGAGGTGTGTGCCGATCGTCGATGACCCTCAGGCGCCCACAGAGCCCTGCATGGTCGAGGACACCTCGCCGACCGGGATCGACAACTGCGACGGGAGCTCGATGTGCTGGGACGTCGATCTCGAGACCCTCGAGGGGACCTGCGTGCCGTTCTGCATTGGTAGCGCCGCCGAGCCGGCCTGTGCCGATCCCTGTGAGCGTTGCGCGACCGACAGCAGCGGCTTCATCGCGCTGTGTTTGCCTACCTGCGATCCTGTCGCGCAGAACTGCGCCGAAGGGGAGGGGTGCTATCCGATCGATGACTACTTCGCGTGTGGTCCCGATGCGTCTGCGCCGGGCACGACCGTCGGTAGCCCCTGCGAGTTCATCAATGGCTGTCCTCCCGGGCTGGTCTGCGTCCCGTCGTCGGGCATGCCGGCCTGTGAAGCCGTTGGTTGCTGCACGCCGACGTGCGCCGTTGGAGGGTTCGACCCGTGCCCCAAGCTGATGCCAGGCACGGTCTGCACGCCCTGGTATGGCGAGCCGCCTCCTCCCGAACGCTGTCTGGTGTCTGAGCCGGGGGTCTGCGCGAGCCCATAGCCTCTGGGCATGTCCGGGGGCCAATGACATCACCGATGAAGACTGGGTTGATGATGACGAAGAGAGCTTTGCTGTTGGGGTTCTTGTTTCCGAGCCTCGTGTTGGCCGGCTGCGGGCCGGTGGTCGTGCCCCCGGGCTCGGATGGGTCGGCCACCGGCGACACCGAGCCCGGCGAGGACACCCGCTCGATGGAGCCGCCGCCGGCCACCACGGCGATGACCAACGCGGTCACCACCAGCCCGCCCACGACCAGCCCGCCTGGGGACGTGAGCGGCGGGTCGGTGGACACGGGTGTGCTGGATACCGGTGAGTTCCCCGAGGATTGCTCGCTCTTCGCCCAGGATTGCCCTGCGGGCTACAAATGCATGCCGTATGCCAATGACGGAGGGAATACTTGGAATGATACGGTGTGTGTGCCGCTCGTCGATGAGCCGAGAGCCGTCGGTGAGTCCTGCATGCTCGAGAGCAGCGAGCTCAACGGGCTCGACGATTGCGACGGGACCTCGATGTGCTGGGATGTTGATCTTGAGACCCTCGAGGGAACCTGTGTCCCGTTCTGCATCGGGGACGAGTCGGAGCCGGCCTGTGCCGATTCCTGTGATCGCTGTGCCATCACCGGCGATGGTGTCCTGACGTTGTGCTTACCGACCTGCGATCCGGTTGCGCAGAACTGTCCCGAAGGAGAGGGGTGCTATCCTCTCTCGGGCTACTTTGGGTGTGCTCCTGATGCGTCGATGCCTGGCGTGGGTGTTGGCAGTCCGTGCGAGTTCATCAACGGCTGTCCCGCTGGACTCTTGTGCGTCGAGTCGTTCTACCTGCCCGACTGCCAAGGGGCCTTGGGTTGCTGTACGCCGACGTGTGCCGTTGGTGGGTTCGATCCGTGTCCGGCGTTGGTCCCCGGCACGGTGTGCACGCCCTGGTATGGCGAGCCGCCTCCCTTGGATCGCTGCGTGGCCTCCGAGCCGGGGGCTTGCGCGATCCCGTGACCATCTCACCTTCGCGCTGTGCTTGCCGGTCTGCGCGACCTGGTATGGCGACGAGCCGCCTACCCCCGTAATAGGGGGTGGACGGGTCCTTGCGTGAGGATTCTCTGCCTTGAATTCGAGGGCAATGAGCCTCCATGGACGCATATGTCGACCGAATTCGTAGCGGGATAGAGCATTGCGCCAACCATGGCGACAACTATGACACTGACATCAAGATAGAGGATTCGTGGTAGAGGGATACGCTTGCTGCCCACTCCCAATGGCTTGAGATCCTTGATGAAAGTGCAGTGCGAAGGAGAGGCTGGCGGGGTGGAGTGAGGGGGGCGCTGAAATAGGCTGAAACTTACAGCAATAGACTAGAAAACATTTTTCGTTGATAGTGGTCTCGAGCTTGATATCTCGCCGACGAGAATCACGCTGGCTAAATTCTCGCGTTTTCAATGCGTGGATTGACCAATGGTCTTTGGTCTTTTCTCGCAGTAAAGGAGCAGAAGAAAGATGAAGATGGTTGCACTTGTGTACGATCGCAACGCAGGCGAAGCAGATATCGTAGGTTTTGACTCATCAGGAAGAGTCAGCCTGGATCACACCAATGAAGGGTGGCGCACTACCTGGGGGCTCGATGTCGTCGGATCGTTCATCGGTAATGGCAATGAGCAGGCGTTGCTGTACGATCGCGAGAATGGTGAGGCCGATATCGTGGGTTTCAACGACAGGGGCGAGGTCGCGCTAGACACGACCAACTCGGGCTGGCGCAAGAGCTGGGAGTTGGCGGTCGCGGGCGAGTTCATAGGCAATGGCCGCTCGCAAGCCCTGCTGTACGACCGCGCAGCTGGAGAAGCCGATATCGTGGGCTTTAGCGGCAACGGGCAGGTCGAGCTGGATACGATCAACCGAGGCTGGCGCAAGACCTGGGACTCGATGACCGTAGGCAGCTTTGTCAGCAGCAATTGCTCGCAGGTGCTGCTTTATGATCGCAGCGCGGGCGAAGCAGACATCGTAGGCTTCAATCAAAAGGGCGAAGTCAAGCTGGATACGACCAATCGGGGTTGGCGCAAGACCTGGGATTTGGTGGTGGTGGGCGAGTTCTTGGGCAGTGGTTGCTCGCAGGCGCTGCTGTACGATCGTAGCGCGGGCGAGGCCGACATCGTAGGTTTCAACGAAAAGGGCGAGGTCAAGCTGGATGCGATCAATCGAGGTTGGCGTAAGACCTGGGAGTGGGCCGTCGTCGGGGATTTCTTGGGCAATGGTCGCTCGCAGGTGCTGCTTTACGATCGCAGCGCGGGCGAGGCTGACATCGTTGGTTTCAACGACAAGGGCGAGGTCTGCCTGGATACAATCAATCGAGGCTGGCGCAAGACCTGGGATCTGGTCGCCGTAGGGGCTTTCGTTTGTAATGGTCGCTCGCAGGTGCTGCTTTATGCTCGCAGTGCGGGCGAGGCCGACATCGTTGGCTTCAACGACAAAGGCGAGGTCTGCCTGGACATGATCAACAAGGGTTGGCGCAAGACCTGGAATTTGATGAGCGCGCTGCGAATCTGCTGAGACGACGCGTTGCTGTGAAGTGGCACAGGGGTGCCATCGTCTCGATGAGAGATGCTCACGGGGGCTCGAGGTGTCGAGCCCTGTCAGCGCGTTCGCCAAAACACCTTGGCGACCCGCACCGTGCCCTCGCGGATCGACACCGGGATGTGCCGCGTGCCGTCGCGGGTCTTGAGCACCAGCTCCCCGCGGATCGTGCCACGCTCTGCCTCCGCGGCGCGCGTGGGGGTGGGGCGGGTCACCTCGATGAACACCGACTTGCCCACCTTCTTGAGCGTTAGCTCCTCGCGACCCTTGGTGTGCCGCACGCGGGCTTTGCCCTGGGGGCGCATCCCCGACAGGCGGCGCCCCTTGGCGTCGACCACGGCCAGGTGGAGATCGTCCTCGTCGGTCCAGGTCAGCGTGGCGCGCAGATGTGGGGCCGAGTGCAGCTCGAAGGTCGGCGGGGGCACGGTGCGCGTGGCCAGCTCGGTCTGCACCGCGTCGAGGCCTCGGGTGTCTCGGGTGGCGCGTCGTCGGCCGTCATCGAGGGCATCGACGGCGTCGCGCTGGCGGCCCTCGCGGGCCAGGCAGCGTGCCAGCGCCACGTGGTGGTCGCCATCGAGCGGATCGATGCTGACCACCGCGCGGCGATGCGAGCACGCCCGCCGCAGGTCGCCCTTGCTGGCGTAGGCTCGGGCCAGCTCGGCGTGGTGTCGCCGGGCGAAGGGCTTGACCTCTAGCGCGCTCTCATAGGCACGCAGGGCCATTGGGTCGCCGTCGGCGGCCATGGCATCGCCCAGGGACATCAGGGCCGGAGCGTGGTCGGGGTCGACCACCGCCCACGCTCGGGCAAAGTCCAGCGCCTGCGCGTGTCCGGCCCGTAGGGCGGCGCGCACCAGCTTGCCGTGGGTGCTGCGCTGGGTGGGATCGGCGTCGACCGCTCCCCGTAGCGACTCGATCCGAGCCAGCGCGCGGGAGTTGGGCGCCGTGACCGGACGTGATTCCAGCCGCCGTACGGGAGGATGCCAGCCGCCCCGGCCACGCGAAGGCGGGGCTTCCCAGCTGCCTCCGCCGCCGCCGCCGAGCCCGAAGGGATCATCCCCGAGGGCGATCTTCTTCTTCTTGGGTTTCTTCTTGGAGTCGCTCTTCTTGCCGCCCCCGGACTTGCTCGTGCTCCCTTGGGCACGACGCCCATCGCCAACGCCCGTCTGTGTGCCTTCGTCCCCGAAGTCCACGTCGTCTAGGGGCTCTTCGTCTTCTGCGACGGGCTGCGCACTCGGGAAGGGCTCGGGCTCGGGTGCGGGCTTGGGCGCGGGTGCGGGGTCTTCCAGATGCGGACGCGAGGGAGCCTTGGTCCCGATGTCCTTGCGGCCGGCCTCGCCGGCCGTCGCTCCGCCGACGACTCCGCCTGGCACGCCCCCGGATATGCCGCCTGGCACGCCGCCCGGCACAGTGGGCTTATTGGCCGCGCGTGGGGCATCCGGGGTCGACTGGGGCAGGACTTCCTCGGTGGGTCGCGCCTCACGACGCTCACGGTCCGCGCCTTCGTCGAGCGTAGTGGCCAGGTCGTTGTCCTGCTCGGACTTTTCTTCGAGCTTGGCTTCGGTGCGCAGCTCGAGCTGACGTTGCGCCTGGGCCGGCTCGGACGTCGATGTAGAGCCCCCGCTACTCTTGCTTCGGTCGGACGTCGTCGTCGGCAGGTTGCCGTCCCACCGGTCGGTGTTCTTGGCCGCGCGCACCACGTTGAACTCGCGGAACATCTCGTCGTTCTCCAGCACGATGAGCGAGGTGTGCCGGGACATCACCGTGTAGTGCTTGGACAGCGCGATGATCTCGTCTCTCGCGTCGAAGCCTCGGGTCTGGGTCAGGTGGGCGATCTCGGCCTGCGCCCACGTGCGGGGCAGGTGGCGATGTTGCTGCGGCGAGCCGCGGTCGGCCTCCAGGTCCACGCGGAAGCGGGCCTGCACCGGCCCCTCGGAGCCACGCGCGCGCACGAGCACCTCGTCGTGCACCGGGCCGCTGAGCTTGCCCACCAGCACCAGGTTGTCGCCGGGGCGCAGGCCCGCCGTGCCCAGGCGGTGCACCGCGACCATGCCGTCGGGGGTGTCGAGTTCCAGATCCGTGGCCATGGGCACCCGCGCGCGTAGCCGCAGCTCGCGGACCAGCTGCTGTCGGTCGTCGCGGGGATCGGCGCGCAGGATGTCGCCGCCGGTCTGCTGCACGATCGCTCCCAGCGTGGTCAGATCGGATCGCGCACCCAGAGCGACCGCCATCACCCGGGTGTCTCGCAGAGGCTCGGCCACGTGGCGGGCCAGCTCGGCCGCCGCCATCTCCCCCGACGAGGGCGTACCGTCGCCGAGAACTACGACCACCCGCTCGCCCGGAGCGCCGCCCTGCTCGAGGGCCTCCGCGGCCGAGATCAGCATGCCGCCTAGATCGCTGGCGCCCGCCAGATCCTGGGCATCGAGGAAGCGCTGCACCTCGTCGAGATCGCCCGCGGTCGGTGAGAGCACGCCCCCGGGGGCCTGATCGCACGCGGTGTCGCAGGCGAGCACCACGAAGCGATCGTCGGGCTCCATCGAGGCGGACAGCGCCTCCACCATGCCACGGGCCGCCGTCCACAGCTCGGGGCTGGTGCTGTGGCTGCGATCGAGCACGAAGGCAAAGCTGGTGGGTCCCTCGGGGCGGTCGAGCGCCAGCTCGGGCCGCATCGAGACCATGAAGTAGGCCTGGCCGTCGCGGTCGAGGTGGGTCTCGGTGTGGACCCGAGCCTGCTGTGAGCCGACGGGGATGTCGATCCCGATGTCCGCGGTGGGCACGAAGTGCTTGCGCTCGGCGTCGAGGCGGATCCGGCCGTTTTCGAAGTGGCGGTCGAGCGCCATCATGGGCGTCTCGATGTCGGCGAGCTGGGCCTCGGTGAGCTGCTGGCCGTCTACGGTCACCTCGAACGCGAAGTGCTCGATCTCCGTACCCCCCGCGCCGCTGCCGGCCATGGGGAAGCGATAGCGCAAGGTCTGCCCGGCCACGGGGAGCACCTGGGTATAGGCCAGCTTCACCCGCCGCTCGCCTCGACCGGGGATCGGGAAGATCCGAAGCTTGAACTGGTTGCCGCGTTCCCACTCGAGCAGGGCGGGATCGCGGGGGATCGTCGCGTCTACGATCTGCCTGAAGATCTGGCGGCCCCGCGTCTTCTCGACGATCTCACCGTCGATCCAGCGGCGGCCGACCAGCAGCGACAATCCGGAGACGGAGCCGTCCCCGGGCATGGGGAAGCGGTAGATCCCCTCGAGCACCGCGGGGCGATCATTGAAGAAGGCCTGCTCGACCTCGGTGTGGGCGATCCGACCGGCGATGTTGACGGTGACCTTCTGGTCGGTGAGCTTGAGGCGCTGGCGCTCGGTTTGGCTGCCGGGGCGCCGCGCGGTGAGGCTGCCCACCCCGTCGGTGACCTCGTCGGCCATACGGGAGGCGGTCTCGAAGGTGCGCGCCCATCTGGTCTCCTGCAGCGGGGCCAGGCTCAGCTCAGGCGTGCGGCTGCGCTCTTCGGGCAGCGGCGCCTCGATGCTCTCACCCGCGCCCAGGGTCAGGTTGCGCGAGGGGGCTTGCAGCTGCGCCGTGCCGCTGACCACCGCAAAGCGTCGTACCGAGCCCAGATGACGGATCTGGACCTCGCCGCGGGCCACCGTGAGCACCTCGTCACCGGCGGCGACCGCTAGGTGGGCGGTCGCGTCCGGCTCGGTCAGCACCACCACCTCACCGCGCGTGAGCACCAGGCGGCGGGCGGCGTCGGCTCCCGGTAGGGTGAGCGCGGTGTCCTCGTTCATCCGCACCCGGATCCCCCCCGGCAATCGGATCTCGGCCAGCGTGCCCTTGGGGGTCTGTAGCGGTTGACCGATCGCGAGCCGGCCTCCCTGGCCCAAGAAGGCGCCGGCGGGGAGCGACGGCGACTGGATCCCGCCCGGGCCGCTGATCGCGACCACCTCGCCGCCGTCTTGTGGGATCGCCGGGGCGGCGGCGTCTTCGGCTTCGGCCGGTGCTGCGGCGGGTTTGGCTTCGGTCTGTGCGTCGCTGGAGCGACAGCCGAGGGCGAGCAACACGCACAGCCACAGGCCGTGCGGGCGGGGTCGGACGGGCGGACGGGCGAGCGTGGGCATGGGCGAGGCCTGACGGACGCGTGCCAACGCATGGTCCGTCGAATGGGTCTGGATCCAGGGCGAGCGTGGGAGCCGTGGTCGCTAGCTCAATGATTTCATCGAGCTAACCGCGAGGAGCAACGAAGGCAGGATTGGCGCAAGATACGCTATCGTCCTTTTTACTCCCTCACTCGAACACGGCCTCGAACGCCGAGTGCCAGGCGCGCAGCGTCTTGGCGCGCCGCTTGATGGTCGCGGGGCTGAGCCCCACCGAGATCTCCAACAAGAACCGCTCGGCCGAGGTGGGGTCGACGTCGTGCAGGCGCGAGCACTCGGCCCAGCGTAGCCACGCATTGCCCACCTCGCTGGCCTCGAAGCGCGACAGCGCGTGGCGAAGCCGAACGTCCCGCGAGGCGGTGGCGATGAGGGACGTGGCCGGGGTGAGCACGCCGTCGCGCAGGTAGCCCAGGATCTCGGCGGCGCGCCGGTAGTAGTTGACCTGTCGCGCCACGATCCCCAGCGATTCGGGCGCGGGTAGCTCCCCGGTGGCGCGCAGCTGGGTCACCAGGTCGAAGACCTTGTCGATGTCGTTGGCCTGGGGGATGTCGGCCGAGACGACGTGATCGCTGAGCAGTTGCTGGAGTCGGCGGAGCAGCTCGGGAGAGGTGGGGGCGAAGGTGGCGTGAACCCGGCGTTCGTCCTCGCCCACCACGAACATCTCTACGTCCAAGCGCACGCGCTCTCGGTAGAGGATGTCGAGCAGGGAGGTCAGCTCGCGTAGGCGGTCGAGGGTCTCGATGCTGAGCTTGGCGCGGTCGATCCCCTCACGGGTCAGATCGCCCAGCTGGTCGAGGGAGCCGAGCAAGTGCTGGCGCTCGCTTGGCGCCAGCTCGCCGGAGACCTTCAGCTGCAGGGCGAACGAGCCTACCGCGGCGTGTACCGGCTCGAGCTGGCGGGGAGGGCCGAGCTCGCTCTTTTTGTCGCCCGGCTTGTCTCCCGATCCCAGCAGCGGAGTGAAGCACCGCACCCAGATGTCCTGGATCTCGGAGATCGCCGACATGGCAATCGCGGTGCGGGTGGGGGCGCTATGGCGGATCGCGATCTGCTGCACCACCGTGCCTGGGCTCAACAGCCGGGCCGGGTCGGCCAGCTCGTCGTGGACGTAGCTGTGCTGGTCGAGCAGATCGATGAGCTCTTCCTTGATCGGGGCCGGAGGCTGCCCCCGCAGCCCCTCGGCGATGAGGTGGCGGGCTTGGGCGGGCTGCCCCGCCTCGAGGGCGATCGACGCGGCGCTTCGAAACAGGACCGAGCGGGTGGGCTCCAGATTCCGGGGCGCCCCCTTGGCGGCCTCGATCTCCAGGCGCAGGGACTCGTGCAGTGCTCGGCTGGCCTCGGCATGCTGGCCTCGTCGCTGGTGGAGCTCGTACAGATCGTACGTGGCCATCGCCTCGCGATGCTGTCGTGCGTAGGCTTTCACTCGCGCTCCAGGCACAAAAGCGGCGTGCTGAACTCGGCGACCGCGGCGTAGCTGGGCAGCCCGTCGCCGTCCGATCGCCGCATCTGGCGGCGTTTTTGGGCGATCCGGCGCCGCACCTCGGCGTCGGTGCCCCGCAAGATGCCCGAGACCTCTAGCCGGGCCTCGAACACGCCGATCGTGGTTCCCAGCCAGTAGTCGACCCCGGTGCCTTTGCGAGCGCGCTCGAGCACCTGGTAGCCGGTCTGGTCTCGGGCGATACCGATCGCGATCGCACAGGCCCCGGCTTCGGTGGCGTCCTGGAGATCGGCGTGGGTGCGACGGGTCTGATCGGTGGGGGGCTCGAACTCCAGCCGACGCGAGGTCTCGGACTCTCCGGTGATCTGCAGCTCCACCCCGGGATCGTGTCCATTGTGGTCCAGGCAGACTTCGGCCGCTTCGGCGAGCTCACGACCCTTGATGGGCGACAGGCCTTCCATGCCCTCGGCGAGCATCGACAACGCCAGCGTTCTCCCTGATGACGGGCCCGGTGAATGGCCTGATGACGGGCCGGTTGGCTTGCCCGGTGACTTGCCCTTTGGCTTCTCTCGTGGCATCGGGGGCGCGGACGGAGTCAGGATAGACCCAGCGCCTGGCGGTTGGAACCGGCCTTGCGAGCGGGCAGTGAGGCGCGCTCGATCGCTCCCTGCTCCAGCAGTCGTGCGCGGGTGACCTCGACCGCCTCGTGGCTCAGATCGTTGCCTACGAACGGGCGACCCTGCGTGACCGCGGCCACCCCCGTACTGCCCGAGCCCATGAACGGATCGGCCACGAGCTCGTTGGGGGCGCTGCTTTGTCCCACCAAGATCCGCGCCAGCGAGACCGGCTTCTCGGCGGGATATCCCCGCAAGACCCGGGGAGCCTCGACGATGTCCGGGATCGACAGGTCGTTGAGCCGCCGCTTGCCCTTTTCGAAAAAGAGAATCATCTCGTAGCGGGCCCGATAGTGGTAGCCCATCCCGATCGTGCGCTTGTCCCAGATGATGGGCTTCCAGAACCGAAACCCCGCTTGCTCGCCCACAGGTTTGGCGAAGAACGCTGTTTCTTGGTCGCAGAAGAGATAGAAATGGGAATTGCGGCGCAGGACCCGGTGGATCTCGGCAAACAGCTCCGCGAAGCGCGCATTCGGAAAGATGGTGAACCAGTCGTTGCTCGAGGCCTTGCTGTGCTTGAGCCGCGTGGTCGTGCCGACCCGTCGGTGCTTCTCGAGGGATTCGTAGGGGGGATCGGTGATGACGAGGTCGACCGAGGCGTCGTCGAGTCGTCGGAGCCACTGCACGGCATCCCCCGTGGAGAGGGAGAACGGGATCGCCAACGGAGCCTCGGACACCATGCTCACGATACGCCGAGACGGGTCGCGGGCGGAAGAGGCATCTGGCTGAAAATATTCGAGAAACAGGTGGGGGAATCCGTCCACCCGCGGCGGATCCAACGGTGGATCCAACGGCGGATCGATCCGGTCCCCGTCGTGACAAGCGCCCCCGCGGGCGCATACCCTCGGTGCGCATGCCGAGCGCCCGGGAGATCTTCCTCGCCCAGGTACGAACTCCCGACCTCGATGCCGAGGTGGACGAGCTGCGCCGCGACCTGACGACCCTCAAGCAGGAAGCCCTGCTGCAGGTCGAGCAGCTCGACGACGACGGCAAGCGGCGCGTGATGCCCAACCTCTACGAGCAGATGGTGCACACCCAGGTGCAGCTGGCGGGTCACGTGGGGTTGGGGGTGGCCCTGGCGCTCACCGTGCTCGACGAGCACCACAGCGGTGCCTCGCTCTCGCGCTTCGACCGTGAGCTGCGCGAGCAGATGAACGAGGTGGGGGCCGAGCTGACCAAGAAGCACGGCAGTCGCCTGGCCAAGATGGTGGCCCAAGTCGAGGTGCAACGCCTGGTCTGGCGCCACAGCCACGAGTTCATGTCGTGGCTGGCGTTCCGGCGGGGCGACGAACGCTACCCCGCCGCCGATCGCCTCGAGCGCCTCGATGCCTTCGGCGTGCAGCCCCGGCTGCTCGAGGCGCGCAGCGTGGTCATGACCATGCTCGGGGTGCGGCTGTCGGCCGCGATCGAGGGGGCGGATCGCTTCATGCTGGGCAACCGCTGGCGACTCTCCGAGAGCCCCGAGCACGCGCTCGAGCGCTATGTGTGGCCGATCTTGTCGTACTTGCCCGCGCCCACCGTACGCATCGAGCGAGCCCGCTGGGAGTACGACACCAAGGCCGAGGATGGGCTCGAGGGGGACGAGCTCGAGGCCGAGAGGGCCAAGATGGCCGGCCTTCTCGAAGGCCAGCTCGCCGACGCCCTCGACGAGCTACCCGAGCTCGCGCTCTCGGGCACCTTCTAAGTCGAGCGCCCAGGCAGGCCCAACCCACGACGAACGTCCGGCGCTAGCTCGACTCCATCAGCCGGTCGAGGAAGCGCTGCACGTCGATCGGTGCCGGGACGTCGGCGCTTTCGAACTCGTCCTTGGCCAGCACGCCGTGTCCCACCGCGATCTCGTACTCGCGCAGCCGCACGTCGAGGGTGGCCGCAAAGAAGTAACGAATTCCCCGACGCATGGGATCGGACTCTTCGTCGATCTCCAAGAGCAGCGCATCTCGACACAGCTGAGACATGAAGGGCTCGTCGGCCACGATCACCAGCGCCTCCACGTTGGCGGTCGCGAGGCGGGCGTCCTCGGCGTTCAGCTCCCCTTCCAGCAGCAGCGTGGGAAGGGCACCGTGAACGTACTCCACGGCCGGATCCTCTCCGCTCGCCTCGAACACCATCCGTGCGATCGCCAGCAGCGCCGGGATATGACCCGGCATGCGGTCGAGCGCGGTCTCGAAGTGACCGCGCGCCGTCGCGGCGTTGCCTCCTTGTCGGGCTGCTTCCCCCCGGATGAAGTGACCCTGAGCCTCTTGCTCTCGATCCCCGACCTCGGCGTAGGCGGCGACCGCCTTCGTCGCCATCTCGTCGGCCCGGTCTAGCTCGCCGCTCTCCAGGGCGATCACCGCCAACATGTACGTGACCGCGGGATGATCGAACCCTCCCTCGCGGGCTTGCAGCAAGAAGGGACGGGCGGCGGCCCCGGAAAAACGGGTCATCTGCACGCCCGCCCACAGGTAGGCCAGATCCGGCGTTAGGTGGCCCTCGGCGGCCAGCGTGGCCAGATCGGACTCCAGGATCCGCTGGGCGAGCGCGGCCACGTCCTCGTTGGGAGGACATCGCTGGGTATACGCCGCCACGCGGGCTCGCGCGATCCGAGCCTGGACCTCGAGCGCCTCGATCGCCGCCGCCGCCGCTGCATCGAGGTTCGTGAGGGTTGCCTCGACCGAGATATCCTCGGGCTCGATCCGACGCGTCTCGGAGAAATCCACCTCCCGATCCGTGGCCCCGCCCCGGTCGCCGTCGGCGAGCCGCCAGGCGACCCCTCGAATGCACACTGTAAAGTAGAGGGCCGCCACGTTTCCACGGGCGACTGCGATCCAGTGGCGCCCCGCACCGTCGGCGGCGGTGGCCAGCTCACGGTCGGCGCTGGCGGCCTTGCCCTCGCGCAGCAGCGCGCCGGCCTGCTCGAGCACCGCGAGCGTGCGCTCGTCGGCGTGGCTGCGGGCCACGGTCACCAAGGGCTCGAGATCCTGCCACTGGGACCAGCTCCCCATGGCCGTGGCGCTGCCGCTGAGCTCGCCCGCCGGCGGCGTGCTGCGACGACATGCGGTGGTGGCTCCGCCGAGCGTCAGCCCCAGGCCGAGAGCGACCCCGAGCAGCGAGCGACGGCGGGATCGTGAGAGTAAAGAGCAGACCAAGCAGGTCACCGAGGCGCAGGGTAGCCCAATCGCGCAGCGGGCCAAGCCCAAAGGGAACGACTCGCTCTGCTGGTCCTTCGTTTGCCCTTCGCTCGGTCCCTTCGCTCGGCCCCTCGCTCAGCCCAGGCGCGCGAGCCAGTGCTGGGCCGCCCGTCGCACCGGCTCGCGCGACGACGCCTGCGACAGCCGTAGCAGTGCGTCCGGGCCGAGCAGCGCCAGGCCATCGTCGCGGACCCGCGAGGCCAGTCGATCGCCCATGCCACCCGCTTCGATCAGCCATTGCTCCACCGCGGGGCGGGGCAGCTGGAACGCAGCCCCGGGGCAGGCCAGCCAGCGCTCGCCGATCTCGCGGACCTCCGGGTGCTGGTGTTCCACCAAGAACGGCAACAGAACGCCCAACTGATCCGGGTCGACGGCGGCCACCGTGGGCCCGTCGGGCTCCCGCAGGCGCTTCGGGGGCAGCTTCAAGACCGCGGCGACCCCCTCGGCGATCGCGTCGGGAGACAGGCCCAGCCCCTCCAGCGCGTCGCGAAGGGCGTCGCGGGGCGGGGCCTGCGACCGCGCTTCGCTGGGGGGTCGCAGGCCGCGACGCACCAGCTCATACAGCCAGTCCCAGCGCCCGCGTCCGGTCAGGGCGGCGTCGACGATCGCGTAGCCCAAGGCCTCCAGGGTGCGCAGCCGCTGATCCATCAGGCGCTCGGCCTCGGCGCGTCGCAGCCATCGCCACGACAGCGCGCGACCCCCGGCAAGGGGCGCGGATGCCTGATCGTCGGTGGGCTCGGCCCGGGCCTCGCGAACGTTGAACCAGTTGCCCGTTAGCCCTCGGCGTTCGACCAGCGACAGCCGGACCACTTGAGCCCGGGCGTGGGTTAGCGCGGAGTCGCGGGGCCTCAGCGTGAACCCACGGCGCTCGATCCAGCGAGGCACGACGCGGTTTTGCCACGGCTTTCATCGGCCTGTAAGGGGGCCCCGACGCCTGGCGTTCTGGGCCGCGAATCCGACCTCTCGTCCCCTCTGGGTGCGTCGACCCCGATCTGGATCCTACCCATGCGTTCATCCCGCTCGATCTCCATCGTCCTGGCCGCCCTCTTCATGGCCGGTGCCATCGCCGAGCCCGCGCAGGCGCGCCGTCCCCGGCGGGCCTATGCATCGGCCCCCACGGCGCCCGCGGTGCGTCCGCTGGTGAGCCTGTCGCTCGAGCGTCCCGGGGGTTCGGGTCTCCCGTCGTACCTGCACGGAGGATCGCTTTACTTCGCCGGGCAGCAGGGCGAGCGCTACGACCTTCGGCTGACCAACAACACCGGCGATCGCGTCGAGGTGGTGGTCACCGTCGATGGTCGCGACGTGGTTAGCGGCGAGCTGGGCAACTACAAACGCCAGCGCGGGTATGTGCTCGACCCCTGGGCTACGGTGGTGATCGACGGCTTTCGGCAGTCGCTCGAAAACGTCGCCGCGTTCCGTTTCTCCGGCCTGGAGCAGAGCTACACCGGGCTGCGCGGTACACCGCAATATGCCGGGGTCGTCGGTGTAGCGGTCTTCAAGGAGCACAAGCGCAGCGCTCGGCGGCACCGTCGAGCCGTGGCCAAGGCCCAGCCGCCGCCTCCTTACTACGAGCCCTACTACCAAGGCGCAGGTTCGACCTCGGCCCCGACCCCCTTCCCCGAGAGCTCGTCGCGGCGCGAGCGGGCGGTCGCCGACGAGGCGGATGCGGCCCCGGTGTCTTCGTCGGCTCGTTCTGGTGAGGCCTTCACCGCACCCGCCGCCGAGCCCTCCCGCCAGCTCGGTACCGCCTACGGCGAGAGCCGCCACAGCGCAGTGCAAGAGGTGCCCTTCAAGCGCCGCAAGCGGCGTCGACCCGATGCGTTCCTCACCGTCTACTACGACAGCCTCGAGGGCCTTCAGGCCCGGGGAGTGGCCATGACGCCCGCGCCCCCGACCGAGCCCCGGCCCTTTCCACGGTCGGGATTCGCCCCGCCGCCGCCCCGCTGACCCGACACGCGATTGAGCGCCAGCGCCGCGGGCCTGCAGACCACCGACCGCGCCGTTCGGATCCGCTCGGGACCGAACCGGGGCAGGGCCCGTATACTGGCGCTCCGATGTCGGCTCGATCCGGCGTGAACGAGTCGCCTACGCGAGTGATCGTCGATGGCGATGAGACCCTCGGTCCGGGGGAGCCTCGGGACGATCTGGGCACGGCCGCCCAGCGACTGTTCCGGCCGCCCGTCGAGCCCATTGTACTGTCTCGCTACATCTTGCTCGAGCCGCTGGGTCAGGGCGCCTTTGGTGCAGTCTATGCGGCCTACGATCCCGAGCTCAACCGCAAGGTGGCCATCAAGCTGCTCGTGCCTCGACAAGGGGCGCGTGAGGACACGTCCACGGGGCGCGAGCGCCTGCTCCGCGAGGCGCAGGCGATGGCCCACTTCTCGCACCCCAACGTGGTCGCGATCTACGACGTGGGGACCTATTCGCTGGATGCCTCGGCGGCCGAGGGCGTGTCCGAGGTGGCGCGTGAGGGGATCTTCTTGGTGATGGAGCTGGTCGACGGCCAGCGCTTCGATCACTGGGCCCGGGCGCGCAAGCGCAGCTGGCGGGAGATCGTCGCTCCGGCCATCGAGGCCGCGCGAGGGCTCGCGGCCGCTCACCAGGCGGGGTTGGTGCATCGCGATTTCAAACCGGCCAACGTGCTGGTGAGCTGGGCTGGCCACCCCAAGATCCTCGACTTCGGACTCGCGCGGCTCCACGGGAGTCTGTCGGGGGTGTCGGGGGCCTCGGGAAGCCGGAGGTTCTTGGGGCCGTCGGAGGGCTTGGACCATTCGGAGATCTCGGGGCCATTGCGGTCATCACGATCGTCGAAGAGCCAGAGCGCTTCGTCGCCGTCCGTCGATCCGAGCTCGTCCTCGTTGCACGAGCCGTCCGATCCTGCAGGCATGCTCGGCGAGTCGCTCACCCGCACCGGCACCATACTCGGCACGCCGCGCTACATGGCGCCAGAGCTGCTCCGAGGGGAAGAAGCCCAGGGGCTGTCCGATCAATACGCCTTTTGCGTCACGCTCTACGAGCTGCTCTACGGGGGTCCTCCGTGGTCGGCTCGCAAGATCGCCGAGCTCACCCGCCTCAAGCTGCAGCCCCAGCAAGCGCGACCGCCGTCGAGCGATGTCCCCGCGTGGCTGTTTCGAGTCTTGCGTCGGGGCATGGCTCCCCACCCCCTCGATCGCTTCATCGACATGCACGCGCTCATCGACGCGCTGGGGCGAGATCCCGCGCGGCAGCGTCGACAGATCACCCTGGGGCTGGGCATGATCGCAGCCGTCGTTGGGGTGAGCGCGGCGGCGGTTGGTCTCGGTCAGCAGGACTCGGCGTGCCAGGCTCATGCATCCGATCTCGACGGGGTCTGGGATCGGTCGCAGGCCGAGCGGGTGCAGCAGGCCTTCGTCGCCTCCACGCTTCCGCACGCGGACAAGAGCTGGCGCACCCTGTCCGTCTCGCTCGACGCGTGGGCCGATGCGTGGGTGGAGCAGCGCGTCGCGCTGTGCGAGGCCGCGCGGCAGCCCGATGGACCGTTGGCCGAGGAGCAGGGGCCGAGCCTTACCTGCCTCGAGCGTCACCGGCGGCACGTGGCCGGGTTGGTCCGGGTGCTCGGTGATGCCGACCACGCGGTGGTCGAGGCGGCCGGGCTGATGGCCAGCGAGCTGGAGTCTCCCCAAGCCTGCGCCCGGCTGGTCGTGCCTTCGCTCGGTGTCGGTCGCCTCATCGATGACGGACCGGTGGCCGAGGTCGAGGAGGCCGTCGCCCAGGCGCGCGCCCTGATGGTCGCGCAAAAAGGTCCTGCGGCGCTCCAGATCGCCCAGCGTGCGGCCGAGCAGGCCGAGCAGGTCGGCGGGGAGCACCTGCGGGCGCGGGCGCGGCTGGCCTTGGCCGGAGCCCTGCTCGGGGAGAGGAAGGCCGACCAAGCCCGCGACGAGGCCCAGCAGGCGATCGAGCGAGCCGAGCGGGTTGGAGACGACGAGCTCGCGTGTGAGGGCATGGTGCTGTTGTTCCGGGCGCTGGCCGATGGAGGCGATCTCAATGGTGCCAACCTGGTGGCACGGTTGGCCGCGAGTCGGGCCGAGGCGGCGATGGTGGGAGACCGGGTGGCGTCGACCTTGGCCTTCCAGCAGGGAGCACTGCGCGTGCATCAGGGGCGCTACGCCGAGGCGCACCCGTACCTGCAACGCGCTCGGCAACTGCGTGTGCGCCTGTACGGCCCCGGGCATCCACTGGTGGCCCAGGCCGACAATGGCCTGGGGGTCACGCTCTATCGCGATGGTCGCCGCGATGAGGCGCTCGAGGCCTTCGGCCGGGCGATCGCCGGGTTCGAGGCCGCGCTCGGGCCCGATCATCCCCGGCTGGCCGCCGTCTACAACAACCTCGGCAACTTCTGGATGGCCGCCGGTCGCTACGACGAAGCCTACGCCAATCTCACCCGCTCGGCCGACATCAACGTGGCCAATTTCCCTCCCGATCACCTCAACCATGCCTTGGCCCACCACAACCTGGCCATGGTGGCGGAGGCGCTCGGCGAGCGCCACAAGGCCTTGCGCCACTACGAGCGCGCCGAGCAGGTGCGTCGGATCCACCTGGGTGAGGAGCACCCCGACGTGCTCCGGGTGCGATCGTTGCGGGCTCGATTGCTCAAGTCCATGGGGCGGGGATCAGAGGCGCGGGCGCTGATGGAGCAAGTGCTGCGTGTGCAGCAGTCGGTGCTGGGAGCGGTGCACCACGAGACGCTCGACACCTCCTTCGCCCTGGCCAGCACGCTGGTGGCCGTCGGTGATTCCCCGCAGGGTGTTCGGCTGGCCGAGCAGGCCCTGGCCGAGGCTCGGGGGCCCTTTGGTGGCTCCGACGAGCTGGGTCGCTGGCTGGTGAACATGGCCCAGATCTACCTGGAGGTCGAGCGCTTCGACGACGCTACGCAGGCCGTGACCGAGGCGTTTGGGCTCTTGCGCTTCGACAGCGGCGAGAGCTCCCCCCTGCTTAGCCAGGCCTACATGCTCGAGGGCGATCTGGCCCTGGCCCGCGAGGACTACGAGCGGTCGCAGGGCAGCTTTTCCACCGCGATCGAGCTGATTACCGGGTTGTTTGGGCCTGCGCACGGGCGCCTGGTGTGGCCGCTGCGTCGCCGGGCCGTCGTGCGCCTGGCCCGAGGGGACCACGCTGGGGCTCGAGCTGACCTGGAGCGCGCCGTGCATCTGTCCGAAGACTACGACGGGCCTCCGATGCAGCGCCCCCGCATCCACTTCGCGCTGGCGCGGGTGCTGCCGCCCAGCGAGGCCGCGCGAGCGGTCTCGCTCGTGGCTCGGGCCCGGTCCGAGCTGGGGCAGGTCGCCCAGCAGAAGGCGGCGAGCGTCGCGGAGATCGCCGAGCTCGAGGCCGAGCTCGACCGCTGGGAGGCGAGCGCTGCTATGGTCGTCTCGCCATGAAGCCGCTGCGCTTGCTCGTCGCCGTGCTACTGCTGCTGACCGCGAGCGCGTGTGCCAGCAAAGACGATGCGCCGCCGGCCGTCGAGAAGATTACGGTCGCCACCCGCTCTGCCCCCACGATCACCCTGGACGACCCGGGGCAGGAGCCTCGCGCTCCACTGCGCCTTCGCCCCGCCGCGGGGACCCGCGAGACCCTCGAATTGGCGATCGGCATGACCATGGGCATGCGTAGCGACGGGCAGGATCTCCCCGCGATCCCCGTGCCCACCACCCGCACGCGTCTATCCTCTCAGGTGCAGCAGGCAGGGCCCGATGGCATTACGGTGAAGCATGCCGTCGAGGACATGTCGGTGGAGGCCACGTCGGCGGTTCCCCAGGCGGTGGTCGACCAGGTTCGGGCCACCATCGAGCCCCTGCGTAAGTACCAGGCGGTGACGCGCATGGACCCGCGAGGAATCGTGCTCGGGGGAGATGCCTTGATCCCGCGTGACATGCCGGTGACCACCCGCCAGACCATGCAGCAGCTGACCGAGAGCATGGGGCAGCTGACCGCTCCGCTGCCGCGAGAAGCCGTGGGGATCGGCGCCCGGTGGACGGCCGTCAGCGACATCACGCAAAACGGCATGAAGCTGCGACAGACCGTGCACTACACCCTGGTGGCGCGCGCCGAGGATCAGGCCACCCTCGAGCTGACCCTCGAGCAGGTCTTGCTCGATTCCAAGGTCGACGTGCCGGGTACGCTGGGCTCCAGCGCGCGGGTCGGCCGATTCGACTCGGCGGGTCGCGGGACCGTGGAGCTCGATCTACGCCACGTCAGCCCGACCTCGGTGCAGATGACCATCGAGCTGTCGATGGCCATGGACATCAGCGCCATGGGCCAAGAGCAGCGTATGGAGATGGACATGAACCTCGATATGTCGATCTCGCGGCTCGGTCAGTGATCGATCTTTTCGGGGTGCTTGTGTGGCGTGCTCGGCAATGCGTGCGTCTTGCGCATGGGCTGAGGGGCTGGTTGTGACGATCTGGAGACGTCGTGTCGGTCTAAAACGTTGATCTGGGTGTGGCTCTGAGCATTGGCCTGGGCCTCGATCCTGGCCTCCTCGCAATCGCGTCGATTTTTTGATTTTTATCCGCGCATACCCTCTTGGTGGGCCATGCCGTCGGGGCACAGGCGAGCGTGGTGGCCGCTATGGGCGCTCGTGACCTTCTGGCTGGGGTGCGGGCTCGGTTCGTACGCCGAAGGGGACACGCTGTCCGCCTACGGAGCCGACGAGTCGGCGACCGATGGATCTCATACGTCTGATACGGACGCGACCGACACCGACCCGGAGGGGGCAGGCTCGGTCTTCCCGCTGGCCCGGGGGGGCATCGAGATCGACCGCGTGCAGGCCAACCAGGGGGTCGGCGTGCTCATCGGGGCCGACGGGTCGGGCGTGGACCCGAGCGAGCGGGCCGCGCCTCTGGTCAAGGGTCGCGTTACGCTGATCCGGGCCTACTGGGCTCTGCCCGACGACTGGGAGCCTCGTGAGATCGAGGGGCGCCTGACCATCACCCAGCCCGATGGTTCCGAGACGATCTTTTCCGACACCAAGAACATCGAAGGCGAGGCGAGCGAGGGCGATCTGAGCGGATCGTTCTTCTGGGGCCTGACCGCGGAGCAGATCCGTCCTGGGAGCGAGTTTCGGGTGGAGCTGTTCGAGACATCGCTGGAGTACGACGAGCGGTCCGAGCCCAGCCCTCGGGTGGTGCTGCCGGCCGCAGGGGGCAACGCCTTGCTCGGCGTACGACCCGAGGAGCTCGTCATGAAGGTGGTGCTGGTGCCCTTCGAGTACGACGACGGGGCCGGCTGCGTGACCGCTCCCGATACGTCCGAGGACACCATGCGGCGGTTTCAGGACGCGATCTACATGCAAAACCCGCTCGAGCGGGTCGACTTCGAGATCCACGCTCCGATCCGCTGGGACACCCCGCTGACCAGCTTCGTCCCGCTCAATACCTTCTTGGCCGGCCTGCGCTTCGACGAGGGAGCGCCGCCCGAGGCCTACTACTACGGGCTCATCGACGTGTGCGCCGACGGCCTGGGGAACGCGGGTGGTATGGCGATCGGGATCCCCGACGATCCCCTCAGCGAGTCGGCGGCCGCCTTGCGCGTGTCCTCGGGTTTGTCGATCGAGCCCGTATGGTCGGCCGAGACCTTCGTGCACGAGATCGGACACTCCCAGGGGCGCCACCATGTGGCCTGCAACGGCGACGAGGGGGGGCCCGACGAGCACTATCCCCACGCAGGAGGGGATCTGGGCGAGTGGGGCTTTGGCGTGGTGGACTTTGGTCTGCGCAACCCCAGCTCGCACAAGGACTACATGACCTACTGCCATCCCGCGTGGGTGGGGGCCTGGGGCTGGAACGAGGTCTACCCGATCATCGAGGGGCTCAGCGCGTGGGGATCTACCGCGGAGCGGAGCGGCGCGGAGCCAGGCCCGGATCCTCACGTGGAGTCCCACGTGGAGTCCCACGTGGATCCGTACGAAGGCTCGATGCTTCTAGGGACGATCGAGCCCGATGGTCGGGAGCAATGGCTGACGGTGCCGGGGAGCGCGCCGGTCGCGGGCGAGTCGTCGGTCCTCCTCGAGATGCACCAGGGCGACGCACTCGTCGCCCGAGTGCGAGCGCACACCCAGCCGATGCAGGATGGCGACGGGGGCCGGCTGGTCATGGCGCCGCTGCCCTCGGGGTGGTCGTCGGTCACTACGATCACGCGGGTCGAGGGAGACACGAGGAACATCGTGCCGCGGGGTTCGATCGCCGAGCATCATCGCAGCCGCGCGATCCGGCGTTAGCCGGTGCGCGGCGCGAGACCGACGAGCTCGGGCTTAGGGCACGAGCAAAGACGCTCAGCAGCGGCCGATCTCGACGAGGGTCTGCGCCCTGGTCACGCACTTGGCGTACTCGGCGTACTTGATCCGCCCTCGCAGCAGGATCTTGTCGTGCTTGTGCTCGAGGCAGGCCCGGCTGGTGGACTCGACCAGCTTGGCCTCGGATTCCCGGCTCATGTCTTGATCCGCCGATTCGCGCAGGGTGACCTCGAGGATGTGGTTACACACGTCCACCGGGCCCGGGGCGCGGATGAATGTCCACCACGACACGAACGATAGCAAGGTCAGCCCGAGGATGGCGCCCGATGCGATCTTCCACTTCATGGGAACGACTCGCGGTGAGCTTGCCGTGCTTCGAGTCGATGTGCCAGTCGATCCCGTGGGCGGGCCACGGAGCGCGGGGTCAACCGCCGCCGTCGATCACCTTGAACGCCGCGCGCCGCTTCTTGACTTGGGACTCGTCCGATTGGGCGCCGGCCGCGGCCTCGGCGGGCTCTTCGGGGGCGGTCGTGGGCTCCTCCACCTCCGGGTCGCCGCCCACCGTGCGCAGGGCGGGCTTTTGCGCCTCGTCTCCCTTGCCGTAGCGATTGCGCTTGACCGAGTCGGGCATGTTCTGGTCGAGCACGATCCCTCGTCCGGTGCTGCGGTCGGCCACCACATAAACCGCACCGTAGGGAAAGGTACAGCGGGTGACATAGCCTCCGAAGGAGAGATCCGCCGACAGACCTTCCTCCAGGAATGTCAGGTCGAGTGGATAGCTGGGATCGAGATCGATGATGAGGCGCTCACGCCACTGGTCCCGGATGAAGTCGGGACAGACCACGCCATCGAACATCGCGTTGACGTGGAGGCGGGGGCATCGACCGGCCGCTTGCAGCGACTCGATCACGCTCTGGACGGGGTGCACCACCGAGTCGGCAGCGTAACGGATTCTTGCGTGCGGAGCGAGGGCCCCTACCGTGGGCTCAGAAGGTCGCGGAGTCGGCAAGGGACGCTTTTGGGGCGGGTCGCGGCCACCGCGCATAAGGCGCTCGCTCGGTCGGCCGAAGATCGCTCGGTCGCTCGGTCAAGACCGAGGCCGGGCGCGACGCCGTCGCGCATCCCGAGCCGGCCTCGGCATAGACAACCGAGGCCGGGCGCGACGCCGTCGCGCATCCCGAGCTGGCCTCGGCATAGACAACCAAGGCCGGGCGCGACGCAGTCGCGCATCCCGAGCCGGCCTCGGCATAGATCATGCCTCGCTCAGCTGAATGCGCTCAGCCCGGTGAGCGCGCGTCCGATCGCTAGGGTGTGGATCTCGTGCGTACCTTCGTAGGTGAAGACCGTCTCCAGGTTGCACAGGTGCCGCATGATGTGAAACTCACCCATGATCCCGTTGCCGCCGAGCATGTTGCGGGCGGTGCGGGCGGCCTCTAGGGCCATCCGTACGTTGTCGCGCTTGAGCATCGATACCTGCACCGGCGACAGGGTGCTCTGCTGCTTGATCCGTCCGCAGTGGTACGCCAGCAGCAGGCCCTTGGCGATCTCGTTGTGCAGCTGCACGAGTTTTTGCTGGGTGAGCTGAAAGCCGGCCAGCGGACGGTCGAACTGCACGCGCTCCAGTGTGTATCGGCGTGCGCGCTCGTAGACGTCCATGGCCGCCCCTACCGCGCCCCAGCCGATCCCGTACCGGGCCTGGGTCAGGCACGACAGTGGCCCCTTGAGCCCATGAATGCCGGGCAGCATGTTGCTGGCGGGCACGCGGACCTCGTCGAGCACGATCTCGCCGGTGACCGACGCTCGCATGCTCAGCTTGCCCTTGGTCTGTGGCGTGGAGAAGCCCTTCATGCCTCGCTCGACCAGGAAGCCGCGGATGACCGGGGTCTGCGAGCCGTGCTCGAGGGTCTTGGCCCACACCAGGGCCACGTCGGCCAGGGGGCTGTTGGTGATCCAGAACTTCTGGCCGCTCAGCACGAAGTCGCCGCCCGGGCCCTCTTGCTTGGCGTGGGTGTGCATCGAGCCGGGGTCGCTGCCCGAGTTGGGCTCGGTCAGGCCAAAGCAACCGATCCGCTCTCCTTTGGCCATGCTCGGCAGCCACTGTTCTTTTTGTGCGTCGGAGCCGTAGGTGTAGATCGGCCACATCACCAGGGCCGACTGCACCGAGCAGAACGAGCGGATCCCGCTATCTTGCCGCTCGAGCTCGATCATGGTCAGGCCGTAGGCCACCGGGTTCATGCCCGCGCAGCCGTAGCCTTGGAGCGACGAGCCGAGCAGGCCCATCTCTCCGAACTCGGGGATCAGCTCGTTGGGGAACGTACCGTTCTCGTAGTGCGTCTCGATCGACGGTGCGATCCGCCGCTGACCGAAGTCGCGGACCGCTTCCCAGGTGAGGCGCTCGTCCTCGGTGAGCAGGTGATCGATGGACAGCAGGTACGGAGTCGCCTCGACGGGCATGGAATTGGCTCTACCATAGCGCCACCGTCGCCATGACCCCTCGCGTCTCGTCTTGGGCCGGTCGCGCCGTGAGCTGAGCAAGTGAGTCCGCACGCCAACGGCGACGGGGTGGCGCTGTCGGGGAGTCGGACTCGCGCCCGGGTGTTCGGGCCGCAGCGGTGTGGGTGTGAGGCGTATCGCACCCGGTCGCGCATCTGGACGACGGCCTGCTAGCATCGCGGGGAAAGCGAGCCCTCATGTCGAAGATGCGTGTTCTCGCCCCGTTCTTGGCCTTGTTGCTCACCGTCGTGGCCTGGCCGCAGGATGCCGCCGCCGGTCCTGCCGCCGGCGGATCGATCAGTACGAGCAAGGGGGTCAGCGGCAACAGCCGCGGGGGCAACAACGACTGGCCCGAGGTGGTGGTGGGGGGCAATGACCTTTCGTTCATCGCTCCCTTCCAGATCGGCGCGGTGGGGTACCTGCCCAAGGGGCGCTTCACCTTTCAGTACGACCGTCAGCTCTCGGCTGCCCTGTCCCGTCATTGGATCCACATCGGGGCGAGCATCTTGTTCGATCGCGGGGGCTGGGAGAACTTTCGGCTCGACAGCTGCACTGCGGACGACGGCAACTGCGAGAACGGGGGGGTCGTGGGCTACGACGTCTTTGCCGGCTATACCCACCGTTTCTTCCTCGACAAGCGGCCCTGGTTCGTCCCTCACCTCAAGGGGTCGGTGGGCTTTGCCTGGTGGGCCTTGCCCCGGGTTGGAGGGGGTCGCGAGGAGCGTCAGCAGTCTCGGCTCAAGTCGTGGACCCTGAACCTGCGGCCTGGCGGGGGCTTCCGCCTCTTCTTGCTCGAGCAGCTCGGCCTGGGCATGGACGTCAACATTCCGATCGGCTTCCTCGTGCACACCGATGCCTTGCCCTTGGGCGGCGAAGAGCGCAGCGGTGGTTTCTTGCTCGGCTTCGAGATCATGCCGCTGTTGGTCGAGTTCCGGTTCTAGTGCGCGCGTGGGCTTGCCTTGATGCAGGCAATGAGCCTTGCAACGGGGGTGCTTGGGGCTGTGCTCGGGGCTGGGTTTGGGGTTGGGCCCGAGCCCGAGCCTGAGCCGCCCAAGCTACCGGTCGTCGACGCGCCCGTAGCCGAGCCTGAGCCTGAGCCGCCCAAGCTACCGGTCGTCGACGTGCCCGAGCTGGTGTCGCCCGCCGCCGAGGCCGTTGCATTGGTGTGGGAGGCACCGGCCGAGTGTCCTGGGATCTCGGACGTGCGCCGGTCGTTGGCGAGCTATCTGGGGGAGGAGCCCGCCGAGGAGGTGGGTGCCGGGGTGCAGGCAGTGGCTCGGGTGACCGCGGGGGAGGAGGGCTACCGGCTATCGCTGCGGACCGAGACCGCTTCGGGGGTCACCACCCGGGAGACCACCGCCGAGGATTGCGCCGTGCTCGTGGATGCCACGGCGCTCATCGTGGCGATCGCCGTGGATCCCTCTACTGTACTGGGGCGCTCCGACGAACCCGCACCCGCCGAGCCGGAGCCGGAGCCGGAGCCCGGGCCCTTACCGGTTGAGCCGGAGCCGGAGCTCGAATCTCCGCCCGAGGTCTTCGGATCGGTGGAGCCGGAGCCGGAGCCGGAGCCCGGGGCCGAGCGTCGCGTGCGTTTTGGGCTGCAGGTCGGTGGAGGTGTCGACGGTGGGATGCTGCCCGGTCCAGCCGGTGGTCTGCGCCTGACCGGTGTACTCATCGGGACTCGCTGGCGCGTCGAGCTGCATGGGGACTACTGGTTTCCGCGGACCGCGATCACCGAGCCGGGCCTGGGTGGTCGCGTCAGCGCCGGGCTCGGTGGAGTTCGTGGCTGTGGGGTCTTGGGGATCGAGCGGGTTGGGCTGGAATTCCCGCTGTGTGTTGGCCTCGAGGCGGGGCTCTTGCGTGGAGATCCGGTGGGCGATCGCGTAGCGGCGCCCGAGACGTCGCGACAGCCCTGGGTCGCCGCCGACGCTAGCGCCGCGCTTGCCTGGGTACCGCGTCGTTTCTTCGCGTTGTTCGTGCGCGCCGAGCTGGTGGTTCCCATCGTCCGCGCTGGTTTCCGGGTGGGTGACAATGAGGTCCACCGAACAGGGCTGGTCGCCGGCCGGGGGCTCGCGGGGCTGGAAGCACGGTTCCCCTGAGGTACGGCGCGCGCTCGGGCGCGTTGGCAATGGTGGGGTTGACGCGATACGCTAGCGCGGTGAGCTCCGATGCTCAGAGTGTGCTATCCGCTGCGTTGGCTTTGCCACCCGACGAGCAGGCTCATCTGCTTGCTGTGTTGCTCGATAGTCTCGGCGCAACAGACCCGTCGAAGGTAGACATGGCCTGGCGAGAAGAGATCCGGCGTCGCTTGACCGCGTTTCGTGCGGGTGGAGTCGAGTGTCATACGGTCGAAGACGTCGAGCGTGATGCGGAGGAGTTGATCGCCCGGACGGATCGGATCGATATCGCAGCAACGGGCTGATCGTGCGTGTCATCGTGGGGTCCGAGGCGCGGGAGGAGTTTCTCGAAGCCATAGAGTGGTATTCGAAGCGTTCGCCGGCCGCGGCACCCGGTTTTTTGGTGGATTTTCGTGACACGAGGACCCGCGTCTGGCATCGGTCTTGCGCACGCGGCACTCGGAAGGGACGGAAACCGGGGGTTATGGGGAGCTCGATGGGAATCGCCTGAGTCTAGAGTGGCTGTGCGCTGACGGCGCTGCCGCTTGCGGCTTGTGGCACGAAGCCGGCGCACAGAACTGCGCCTTGTGCGCTATTCGGGCTGGTTTTTTCTTCGTGGACTGGCTTTTCTGCGACGGAATCCCCTAGACCCGGCCATGGCTCCTCCGTGACGGCCTGCTCTGCCGACGCCTCGGGGCTCCTGTCGATGCCCGTGATCGCGCCCGATCCCGAGTTTGCGTCTCTTTACCACCGTCACCACGCGTTCGTGTGGCGCATCCTGCGTCGTATGGGCGTGCCGGCGGCCGCGCTCGACGACGCGACCCAGGATGTCTTCGTGGTGGTGCATCGTCGCCGCGACGACCTGCATGCCGATGCTTCCGTGCGCAGCTGGCTGTATGGCATCGCCCGGCGCGTGGCCTCCGACATTCATCGGCGGCAGCGTCGAACCCAGCGCAAGCTCGAAGCCCTGCCCACGCCCACCGACGCGGCCCCCCCGCTCGATGATGCCGTGGCTCGGTCCGAAGCAGCCGACTTCGTGCGCTCGTTCCTCGGGGAGCTCGACGAAGGCCACCGCATGGTCTTCGTCCTCGCCGACGTAGAAGGGCTGACCGCCCCCGAGATCGCCCAAGCGCTCGGGCTCAAGGTCAATACCGTATACTCGAGGCTCCGCAATGCCCGCCGCCGGTTCGAGCGTGCGGTGACGCGGCGCACCGCTCGATCGAAGGTGTCCCATGTCTGATCGAGATCCAACCCCGCCGAGTCCTCCGCTGAGTACGGCGGCACAGGAGCTCTTGCGGGTGTTTCGGGACGACGAGAGTCCCAGCGAGCTCGACCGTCAGCGTGGCCTAAAGTCGGTCCAGGCTCGACTTCATGAGCCCGCTGCCAACGACGGCCATCGTTTCTACGCCAAGGTGGTCGCGGTCACCGTGCTGCTGGCCGCCGCCGTACTGCTGGCCGTCAAGGCCGTTGGGGCCGGAGTGACGGCGCTGGCCAGCCAGGCTCGAGACCCAGCCATGGAGGCTCCCTATCAGGGGGCGGGCACCGCCGAGGGCGGGCGGGTCGTCGAACGAACCCCGTCGGCCCTGCCGCGTCGTGCTCGTTCGGAACCCGAGCGGGCGGTGGTCGCGGTCGCGGCCGAGCCGGTCGAGCCCGAGCCGGTCGCCCCCGAGCAGGAACTCGCCGCCCCCGAAGCGGTCGCGGCCGAGTCTGAGCCCGCCGCCCCTGTCTCCCGCTCGCGTGCGATTGCGCCGGCTCGCGCGCGAGCTCCCGCCCAGAGCACCGTCGAAGATCTCCAGGTCGAGCTGTCGCTCATCAAACGGGCTCGAGCGGCCAAGCAAGAGGGTCGACTCGATGCGGGTCTGTCCGCGCTTGCCGAGCACGCGCGTCGCTTTCCGCAGGGCACTTTGTCGGATGAGCGCCGGGTGATGAAGGCCGAGCTGTTGTGCGCTGCGGGTCGAATGACCGAGGCGCGGGACCTGGTGCGGCGATTCCTGAAGCAGCGCGCAGGCTCGGCCCTGGCCGGTCGGATGAGCGGCGTGTGTTCGAGGCCATGAGCGGGTCGAAGCTCGGGCCTCACTGGGTCTGGTCGATGCTCCCGTTGGCCGTGCTCGGTTTAGCCTGCACGATCCCTGCGGGCAAGCTGGGCGATGTGGCGCCCGGCAGCGGGAGCAGCGGAGGGGGCGGTGACGCCCAGTTGCCCCCCGAAGCCCAGCGGGTGACCGTGCTGGAGCTCGACGATGCCGCGCTCGACCTGCTTGTGGTCACCGACAACTCGGGGTCGATGGGCGGTCGACAGAGTCGTGTGGCTCAGGCGGTTGCCGGCTTTGCCCAGCAGGCACTGGCGAACGGAGCCGATCTTCGGATCGGCTTTACCACCACCGACAACGGCAATCCCTGGTGTGGGACCAGCGAGCCGGAGGCGGGGCGGCTACGGTTGAGCTCGTGTGCGTCGCGGCTGGGTGATTTCGTATTTTCTGAGCTGATCGACGTTGCCGAGCAGGGGTGCACCGATTTTTGCGATCTCGAGTCACTGGCCCTCAGTCCGACCACGACACACCTCGACGCGCAGCCGGTGGTTCGACCCTGGGTTGAAGTTGCTCCGGGGCAAGACAACCTCGGGGGTCTCGACCTCGAGCAGACGGTGTTGTGCGCGGCTCCGCAGGGCATCGACGGGTGCGGGTTCGAGTCGCACCTGGAGTCGATGCACAAGGCTCTGCTGCGCAGCGAGAGCGAGTCCGACGACTCCTACGGCTTCTTGCGACCTTGGGCTCGGCTCGCGGTGGTCTTCGTGACCGATGAGGTCGACTGCTCGGTCAATCCCACCTGGGACATCTTCTCGAGCATGGGTAGCCGCGTGTTTTGGAGCGACCCCGATGCAGGTCAGCCCACCAGCGCGGTGTGCTGGAATGCGGGAGTCGAGTGCGAGAACGAGGGGGTCGACCTGGGAGCCTGCAACCCGCAGAACTTCGACGTCGAGGGCAACGTGACCGATGTCGACGGCGCAGTCATGTACTCGCTGGTTCGATTCATCGAAGAGCTCGAGGCGATCGAGCGGAGCAAGGAGATCTACCGGCTTGGTGACTCGGTCGGGATCGCGGTGATCGGCGGGGTACCCGAGGGCTACCTGGAAGGCGAGGCCGAGCTGGTCTACTCCTTTGGGGGGGCCAATAGCTCCGCGCAGTTCAGGGACGACTTCGGCGTCGACCCCGGTTGTGCGGAAGGAGCCGTCAATGGCGGTTCGGCGGTACCTCCGGTGCGCCTGCGGACGATGGCCGAGCTGTTTCCGGTAGGGGACCGTCGGACCGTCGCCACCGTGTGCCGAGACGACTTCAGCCCGGTGTTCGACGACATCGTGCAGGCCTACGCCGTGCCTCGGCTCGAGCCCGTGGCCTGCATCCCGGGATGTCTGGCCGACGTGGATTCGGCGGTCGCAGGCACCCAGGCCCAGTGTGACGTCGTCATGACCCGGGCGGGTACTTTCGAGCGCGAGTCGACGCTGGTGCCTGCCTGTGACGGGGGCGACTCTGCCGAAGCTTGCTACCGCCTGCGTCTGGATGACGATGCCTCGGAGTGTGCGCAGGGATCCAACGCAGCGCTCGAGTTGGTGTTGCCGGCGGGATCGCCCGTGCTGGGTCAGGCGACGGTCGAGGTGGCGTGCGAGATGCTCCCCGCGAGCAGTTGTTGAGCCCGCGGGATTGGGCATTGTGTGTCGTGTCTCGTGGCGTCGCTGCTTCGGGGCCGGCCCGCTGTTGAATCGTGACGGAAGTAGTCGCGGAACACCTCGAGGTGCAGGGGAGCCCCAACCTTGTGCGGTGCCCCGGCTGCGGGCAATTGTTTCGGGCCGCCAACGCAGTTGACGGGCTTTTTTTCGGGCGTTCACGAAGCGATAGCCGTGACGGATCGCTGCGAGTGCGGCCATGGCTTGGTCGAAATCCATGCCACAGAAAATGTCAACCCGGCGTGGAAACCTCGCGATGCTTCGGGGGTGAGGGTGACATCGGGCCAAGAGCGCATCCCATGGCGTGCCCGACCAACCTCTTCGATAACGAACGTCTTCCTTCTATCCGAGTAGCTCGCTTGCGGCGTCACGTCCCCATGGGGACGCGTCGTCGGGGGTGGGGTCCTCGTCCAGACGAATTAGGGACAAGAGCGATGTGGAACAAAATGATCGGTCGATTTGGCCTGGTGGCCGCGCTGGTACCAACGATGGCGGCATGCAATTCCCACCCCCTCAAGGCGGTCGAGCTCCAGAGCGAGCAGGAGAAGGGGGGTAACGTCTCCGTCGCGATCAACCGCGACGTCGACATCCTCTTCGTCATCGACAACTCCCGATCGATGGCCGAGGAGCAGGCCACCCTGGCGCGCAACTTCGGCCCGCTCATCGAGCGCCTCGAGCAAGACGACGTTCGGGCCAACTATCGGATCGCCATCACCACCACCGACAACGGTCACATCCACTGCAACGGTCGGGATGGAGGGCGCTTCAAGACCTCCAGCTGCCTGTCGCGACCCTCGGACTTCCGGGCGAGGATCGACGATGTAGAGCTGGACTTCTTCGACGACGCGTGCGCGAGCATCTGCAACTATGACGAGATCGAGATGCTGCCCACGACCACCTTCGCGGATGATACGCCCAAGCCGCGGCCTTGGATCGAGAGCATCAACGGCGTGACCAACCTGCCCGAGGGGATCTCACCGGTCGAGGCCTTCGAGTGCTTGGCCCCGCAGGGGCTGACCGGTTGTGGCTTCGAGGCGCCGCTCGAGTCGATGCGTGAGAGTTTTCGTCGGGCCGACCGGGACGACCAGCCGGAGAACGGCTTCATGCGTCCGGGGGCCATCCTGGCCGTGATCTTCGTGACCGACGAGGCTGATTGCTCGGCCCAGTACAGCAGCATCGCCGATCCCTGGGACTACCAGAACGGGAGCAAGGCCCTCTGGTCGGAAGAGAACCGCAAGAGCGGGACGCTGACCTCCGAGGTCTGCTGGTTTGCGGGGGTCGAGTGCGAGGAGCAGCCCGACGGAACCAAGGAGTGTTGGGCGATGGACAAGGCCATCGACGGCAGCGAGGCGTCGGGCGAGGAAGATGCGGTGCTCTACCCGCTCGAGCGCTACGTGGACTTCCTGAACAAGCTCGAGGAGCAAAAGAAGGAGATCAACCCCGAGCAGGAGATCCTCGTCGGCGTCCTCACCGGCGTACCCGACGACTATGCTGGTGGCCCGATCGCTTACAGCAACGGGACCGACGACGACTTCCGGCTGGAGACGGGAATTGGGGCCGGATGCTCGTCGTCCAACGGTGAGGCGGCCCCGCCGGTTCGGATGGCGGAGTTCGCCGACGCATTCCGCACCGATGACGACGAGGTCAACCTGTTCTCGGTCTGTCGCGACGACTACTCCGCGTCGATGTCGGCGATCGCCGAGGCGATCGGCAAGCAGGTCAAGCCGCCCTGCGTGGAGACCTGCGTGGCCGACGAGGATCCCACGACCGATGGTCTCCAGCACAATTGCCAGCTCGAGGAGGAGTTCGTCACGCCCGACGGCAAGACCGACAGCTACACGATCCCGGCCTGCCTTGCGGTCGACGGGGGCTTCGAGTTCCCCGAGGGGCGGGACGTCTGCTTCCGCTCGCTCTCCGACGCCGAGGAGCGCACGCCCACCACCGACGACGACATGAGCCCCCAGTGCGCCGAAGAGGGCTGGAACCTGGAGGTCGCCGTCGAGCGCCGCGACGATGTCCCGCCGCCGCCGGGGGCGCGGGTGCAGGCCCGCTGTAGCGTCTCTCGGCTCAACGCGGTCGACTGCCCGCGGCTCCAGCTCGAGTAGAGCAGCCTTTCATCGCTCGAGGAAGACGGACATAGGCGGGGCGTCGATATGGGAGTCGGCGCCCCGCCTCACTGCCCCCTGGGCAGGAAGCGGCGGAGGGTGCTGTGCCCCTCGATGAGTACCTGGCGGACCGTGCGAGCGCCCGTCGGTCCATGGACACCGTCTTGGGCCGAAGGTTCCCGGAGGGACGGTGATTTTTTCTTGCCACGGTCCGAAGGCTTGTGCTCGGCATGGCATGTGGAGTTTGTGAGCCGAGCGATCGGCGGGTCGGCCAGGGGGGGGAACTTCGATGGGGGGTCGATGTCAACCCGAGCAACCGCGGCCGAGCCTGGACTTCGTAGCCAAGCCTGGCCGCCGCAGCCAGGAAAGATACGCCATGTCTCGCACGATCAATCTCCGGGTCTTCAAGAACGAGCAGCTTGTCGAGAGCCGATCGTTTTCGCAAGAGGTGATCAAGATCGGCAAGCTTCGCAGCAGCGATCTCTATCTCGAAGACGACACGGTCGCGCGCATGCACGCAGTCCTCGAAGTCACCGCTGGTGACGTTCGTCTGGTCGATCTCGGCAGCATCACCGGGACCTCGATCAACGGCGTGCGCGTAGTCAAGAGCTCGGCCGTGCGCAGCGGCGACGCGCTCGTCTTCGGTCCGTATCGCGTCCAGCTCGAGGTCGCGCCCGCTGGTGTCGCCACCGTCGCCCGGGCTCCCGCCGTCACCACCAGCGTTGTGTCCGCTCCGGCCATCGGCGCTGCTCCGGCTGTCGGCGCCGCTCCGGCCATCGTAGCCGCGCCGGTGCCGGCCCCCGTGGCGCCAGCGCCAGCCTCACCGCGTGCGATGCTGCCGATCGACACGCGCGACATCGAGTCGCAGGATCGTCACGTTGCCCAAGTGGTGGCCAGCTACGGCAACACCGTGCTCGACGTGCAGCACGTCGGGCAGGTCGACGGCCGTCGTCGTCAGGCGCCGGTCTGGATGGCCCTGGGTGGCCTGATGTTGCTCGCCGGAGCAGGGATCGTGGCCAACGAGGTCTCTCAGGACTGGGAAGGTTACCAGCAGGCTCGCACCGAGGCCGTTTCGTTGGGCCGCGCGGCCCCGCAGGCCCCGGGCTTCGGCCTGGGAGGTTTGGGCCTGGGCCTGGCCTTGCTCGGCTTGGTGCCCTTTGGCCTGGGCGTGGTCCGCCGTGGTGACGTCGGGCTCGATCGTTACACCCTGGGCGAGGGACACGATGCCTCGTTCCACGTGCCCACCGATGGCCTGCCCGACGGCGAGGCCTTCCCGCTGGTGCGTCGCGACGGTGACGACTACATCCTTCAGTTCACGGCGGGCATGAGCGGTCACGTGACCGTGGGTGGTCAGCGACTGGGCCTCGACCAGCTGGTCCACGCCGGTCACGCTGGGGTCAGCGGCTCATCCTACGCCTACCCGCTGCCGGTGGGGGCTCGCGCCCAGATCGATCACGCCGGGGTCAGCTACGAGGTCTCCTCGGTCGCTCGGGGCAAGGCCATCGCCAACAAGAACGAGGCCGACCGGCCCTTCTGGATCTACAACGCGGCCTCGTTCTCGGTCTTGGGGGGGCTGCTCGCGCTGATGCAGCTCATCCCCGAGGATGCGATGGCCATGAACGTAGACGAGCTGAGCGCGGAGAACCGCTACGTGGGCTACATGAACCAGCCCAACGAGGAACCCGAGCAGGAGGAGATCATCGAGGTCGTCCAAGAGCGCACCAAGGACGATCCCGGGGGCACCGGCAAGCGCCACGCGATGAGCGAGGGCAAGATGGGCAAGCCCGATTCGAACAAGAAGTCCGGTCTCTACGCGATGAGGGGCCCCCGCGACGCCATCCCCGAGATGGCCCGCAACTTCGATCCCGAGCTGCGCGCCCGCAACGTCGGCATCCTCGGTCTGATGCAGAAGGAGAGCGGTCACTTTTTGTCCTCGCCCTTCGGCGGCGCCTTTGCTCAGGGCAACGACGACGACGATGTGTGGGGTGGCCTGACCGGCACCGAGGTCGGTGAGTCGACCGGAGTGGGTGGCCTGGGTCTCATTGGCACTGGTCGCGGTGGTGGTGGCACCGGTGAAGGCACGATCGGCTTGGGCAACGTCGGCACCATCAACAAGGGCGGTGGTGGCGGTGATCGCTATGGCTATGGCCCGGGCAAGGGTGCCGGCTTCGGTCCGCGCCGGCCCACCGGTCCCGTGATCAAGCGGGGCAAGGCCAAGATCCACAACGGTGGCATCGATAAGGACATCATCCGCCGGATCGTCCGCAACCATCACAACGAGGTTCGCCACTGCTACAACGCGGGGCTCTCCAAGGATCCCAACCTCCGGGGTCGGGTGGCCGTGATGTTCACCATCGGACCGAGCGGCACGGTGCCGCGGGCAGCCGTCAGCGAGAGCACCCTCGGGGATCGCTCGGTGGCCAACTGCGTGGCCAAGTCGGTGCGGCGCTGGAAGTTCCCCAAGCCCGCTTCTGGTGGTACAGCGATGGTGACCTATCCGTTCACCTTCAACCCCGGCTGAAGTCCTGCTTCTGACCATCGGCCCAACGATCAGACGGCGTCGCCCTTCGGGGCGGCGCCGTCTCGTTCATGGGCGAGGTGGGCGGGCCGTGGCTACGATCGCTCATGGGGCAAGGCGAGCGGTGAGCGCGTACGTGATCAGCGACGCATGGTCGTCGTCGCCGAGGGTGTGTGCCGGGAGAGCGTGGTCGATCCTGGGCTGGGTTTCATCCGCGTGATGGGTTTGAGCGGCGAATTCGACGAAGGCTAGCGCACCGCGGGTTCACCCCAGCGCCCCTTCGGCTCTCCACACTCGGCGCTAGTTTCGCGAGATCCGAGGGATCTGTTCGCGGACCGGAGGATCGAGAAGACATCGAAGAATCTCGGGGACGAGGGGGCCGCCCGTGTGACTCCTGGTACGACACAAAGGGGCGGGGGCGTCCGGCGTGGTTCAGGTGCCTCCGAGGTCGGTTCCCGTCGATATGTCGTCGCCGTTCGAGGTCTGTGTCGGTGGCCACGGCGATGGGAGCGATGACCATCGGCAAGCCCCACATCCCGGAGTCCGGATGAACGCGATGGGCCCGGCACGACCAATGATTTGTGCTCGTGCGCTCGTCCTCGAGGCCAAACGATGCGACTGCTACCTGCCCGATCCATGCCCATTGCGGTGCGAGTCTTCCCCATGTGGAGTCGAGCGGCTCGCGTTGGCGTCACGTCGATGCTCGTCATGCTCGCGGCATGCGACGAGGCCGCTGGTGGTGACGTCTCGGAGGTATCGGGTGCGACCTCGGTCGACGTGACCGGGGGGGCTACGACCGACGACACGGAAGAGACGCTCGATGGATCCAGCCTCGACAGCGCGGCCGAGGAATCTAGGGGGGCTACGACGAGCACCGAAACCGACGAGGGGGCGGCGGGCTCGACCTCGAACTCCGCCACGGGCGACGTGGAGCCGACCGAGACGACCGACTCCATCGAGCCGGCCGATCCCTTCCCCGGGATGGGCAAGCCCGAGCTGATCGTCTCCGATCTTGGTTTTGGTGAGGGCCCCGTCTGGTCTGTTCCTCGACAGACTCTGTTCTTCACCGACGTGTACGCCGACGAGATCTTGGCGTTCGATGGGGTCGACGTGTCTGTTCACCGGTCGAACACGGAGGGAGCCGATGGGTTGGCCCTCGACCCCGAAGATCGGATCATCGCGGCCCAGATCTCCGCGCACAGCGTCGCACGGGAGACCGACGGTAACCTCGAGGTGATTGCGGATTCCTGGAGTGGGCTCGATCTCAACGCGCCCAACGATGTCGCCGTGCGCAGCGATGGGGCGATCTTCTTCACCGATCCCACGAACACCGGTCATGTGCCCCAAGGGGTTGCCGGGGTCTATCGCCTTGATCCTGACGGACGTATGGAGCTGCTCGACGACACGTTCTCGTTTCCGAACGGGATCCTCTTGTCTCGAGACGGGACGACCCTAATCGTTGCCGAGAGCGCGGCCAACGAGCTGTGGGTCTTCGATGTGGCCATTGACGGTTCGGTGAGCAACAAGCGGTTGTTCGCCAACACGACCGGGCAGCCCGACGGGCTGACCGTCGATGTGGCCGGCTCGATCTATGCGACCAACGCGACGGGCTTCGATGCGTTCTCACCCGAGGGTGATCGTTGGGGGAGCCTCGATCTGCCCACGGAGGTCTTTGTCAGCAACCTGGCCTTTGGCGGAGTCGAAGGCCAGTTCTTGTTTGTGACGACCTCCGATGAGCTTTGGCGCATTCCGGTGGAGATCCCAGGGCCGGTCTGAGCCGGTCGCAGCCGCGCTCGACAGTCGCCAGGATGCTCCGGCGAAGCCTCAGAGGAGCCAGAACATTGCCAGGACGCGCCGGCGAAGCCTCTTGGCGGGCAATGGACAGGCCGGGAGCTTGATTAAAGCCCGATTTGAGACAATAGGACGATTGATCGCTCCAATTTAGCCAATTTTGAGATGATGAAGTGCCTATTAGGCTCTGATTTAGTCATTTTTAGGACAATTAGGTTCAAGAATGGCTTTGGTTTAGCTATTTTCAGGACAATAAGAAGAAGGCGACGCGTCCGCGGGGCGCCTCCGTGACGAGATAGCGGCGGACGGCTGCGGATCAGCCACGGAATGGATCGTCGTGGCTACCGATCGCGTCGTGCTCGAAGCGCTCGAGCAGGGCCAGGGCCCGGGTGCGGTGGTCGGGCCCGGGCCACCGTGGGCGTCGACCCGGCCATGCTGGCTTGGCGCGGTCAGCCCACCAGCGGCTCTGAACCAGCTCTTCGCGCAGCCGGTCGGGCGTGAGCCCGCGCTCGGCCAGCCGGCGTAGATCAGGCGCGGGTAGCCGGGCCATGGAGGCGGTCCACTCGAACATCTCCCGATCGATCTCGGGCAAGGTGGTCTGGGGATCGCTCAGCGCGATTCGAAGGCTCCGCGCGTCGCGAACCATCCGCTGGAGCGGCGCCGACAAGGCCCAGAACCGATCGGGCAGTGCGGGGGGTTCAGCCAGATCGGGTTTTTGCAGGCGCCCGCGAATGGTCTGCACCATGCCCGCCCAGCCCCTTCCCAGCAGTACACCGGTGGCTCCGAAGACGAGCACCGGCACCAGCTTGCCCTGCCCGAGGATCAAGAAGACGGTGGTGGCGATCATGCCCACCAGCCACACGGCGGTGAACGTGCCCAGGGCGGCGAGGGTGAGCAGCCAGCCCACGGCAAAACCGGCGGTCAGGGTGGGGGTGACCCAAGAGTCGGGCTCGGGCGCAGGGCGCACAGACCGCGAGGATGGCGACCAGGGCGCCACTTCAAGCGCGGGGCGGGAGGCGGAGGCGGAGCCGACGGGCTCTGTGGCTACGGCAGCAGCGGGTACGGGAGCCACGGCGTCGTCGATGCGGTCGTTCGCGTCGCGGCGCCATGCGCGTGCCGTGGAGTCGCGTCCTGCCATGGGCTCCCTCGTCAATTGTGACGCAGCGACCGCGATGGCGCCCGTGATCTCGGCGGGGATGGCCGTGGTGGCCCCTCGGGGTGGACCGCCGCGCCGGGTGCCATCACGTGCTCGCGTGGTGTCGGGTTCGGTCGTGGGGGTTGTCGCCAAGTGCTCGCGTGGTGTCGAGCGTGGTCATGGTGGTTGTCGCCAAGTGCTCGCTTTTTTGTCGGGTCTGGTCATGGTCGCGGACTGGAAGGTCAGCTTCGAGATCAAGGCCTGGGGCAACTGGAAGAAGGTCCAGCCGGGGGCCAGTGTCTGCAACGCAGCCAGCTGCGGATACTCCAACGATGGGGGGGTGGTCGTACAAGACCCACGCGCGGCCGAGTGACTTCAACAACTCGCGCAAGCTCTGCCTTCAGCGTCTGGAATCTCCAATTCGACAATATCTACGCGACCAACGGGGATCGGGGAGCCCAGTTGCCCGGCGTCTCGCCTCGGGGTAGAGCATTCCCCGTGGCGGCCTCCGATCCCCCCTACATGCTCTACTACTGGCCGTTCCTGCCCGGCCGCGGCGAGTTCGTGCGCCTCGTGCTGGAGCAGGCGGCCGCGCCCTACGAAGACATCGCCCGGCGTTCCAAGGAGGATGGAGGAGGTCCTACGGCGGTCATGGAGCAGCTGAAGGCCGAAGGTCCCGGCCTGCGCCCGCTGGCTCCGCCGATCTTGCTCCACGGCGCGCGACGGCTGGCTCAGATGCCCAACATCTGCGCGTACCTGGCGGCCCGGCACGGGTTGGTGCCCGAGGACGAAGGCTCCCGCGCCGAGGCGCTCCAGCTTCAGCTATGCATCGCCGACTTGATCGCCGAGACCCATGACACCCATCACCCGGTGGGCAAGGGCGCCTACTACGAGGAACAGAAGGCCGAGGCGCTACGCTATGCCGAGCACTTCGTAGCCGTGCGCCTGCCCAAGTTCTCGAGCTACTTCGAATCCGTACTCCAGGCCAATTCCTCAGGCTCGGGCCGACATCTGATCGGCGGGTCGCTCAGCTATGTCGATCTCTCGATGGACCAGCTGCTGCGGGGCCTGGAGTATGCGTTCCCGCGAGCGCTGAGCCGGCTGAAGCCGCAGCTACCGGGCCTGCTCGCGCTGCGGGAGCACGTGGACGGGCTGCCGCGGATCGCCGCCTACCGGGCGACCGATCGCTGCTTGCCCTTCAACGAGCACGGGATCTTTCGTCGCTACCCCGAGCTCGACATCGTGCCCGCGGAGGAGTGACCATGGGGGCCCGCCGGTTGCCCGCCCGGCACAGATCAGGGCTTGGGCGGCACCAGCGTCTGCGGATCGATCCGCGTGTCGAACAAGTTCATCCGCCAGTCGAGGTGGGGACCGGTGGAGCGCCCGGTGTTGCCGATCGTGCCGATCTGCTGCCCTGCCTTCACCTCGTCGCCTACCTCCACCTTGATCTTCTGAAGGTGGAGGAACGACGAGCTCAGCCCGTGCCCGTGGTCGAGGATGATGAGGTTGCCCGACAGCGGCACGTCTTGTTCGGCGAAGACGACCACGCCGCCGGCCGGTGCCTTGACCTTGCCGCCCACCCGGGCCCCGAGATCCACGCCCCAGTGGTAGCCGAGCTCCTTGCCGTTGAGTGTACGCTTGCGGCCGTAGGTGGACGTAATCTTGCCCTTGGCCGGCCAGCGGAAGCCGTCGCGAAAGTAGGGGACGTCGCTGGCTTTGTTGCGGATCTTCTTGATCCGCCCCCGCGACTTGGTGAGCGCCTTGCGGGTCTCCTTGTCGGGCTCGACCATCTCGGGAGGCAGGCCGTCGATGGACTCGGGCTCGAAGGTGCGGTCTTCCACGTGGAGGATGTGTCGCTCGTCGGGCCCGCCGTCGAAGGCGAACGCGAGCAGGTGGCGAGGGGCGGCGTCCCGACCAAAGCCGATCAGGAAGTCACCGTCGTCGGAGACCTTGAGCTTGCGCTTGTTGAACCAGACCTTGGTGCCAGGAGGAGCCACGCCGACGACCAGCCCTCCTTGGACCAGCTGGCCGGTGAGCCTTACCCGGGGATCGGGCTGGGCCATGTAGTCCTCGTCGGCGCGGATCTCGAAGCCGAAGCGCTTGGGCTTGGCCCCGGCGCTCGGGGTGATCTTCAGCCGACCTAGCAGCTGCATGTCGACCGGGGTGGAGGAGGACAAGTGGAAGCGGGCGCGTAGCTTGCCCTGGCCGCTGAGCGCAGCCACTCCCGCCAGCCCGAAGGGGGCCTTGGCGACCGCTTCGCCCTCGATGAGGCGGTAGGTGACCGCGGCGTTGACCTCGACCTGGTCGCCCGCGATCTTCTTGACGGTGCAGTCGAGGGTCTGCCACGTGGGGATCCCGAACAGGTCGACCCGGCGGTTGATCTGCCAGGTGGCGCCCTCGCTCATCTCCATCGCGGGCACGGGCAGGGCCAGGTGGCTCAGCGACAGCCGCTGCGCGATACCGATGGTGGTCGCGTGAGGGTTGTTGCCCGGTGGCCAGGGCAGCTCGGTGACCACGTCCCAGCGATCGGTCTTCATCACGATCGCAGCCGGTCCTTCCCCAGGGGCCAGCGCAGCCTCCAGGGCGGTGATGAACTCGGGGTTCATGCCGTCGGTGGTGAGCACGGTGGTCCCCCGGGGGGTCCACCGATAGCTGGAGCCCTGGTCGTCGATCGAGTCGAGGACCACGTCTCCCGCTACCCGGGTGACGGGCAGGTAGAGCTTCTTCTTGTTGCCCTCGGTGATCTTGACTTCGACGACGAGGCGTCGCGACGTACCCGCGGCTCGCTTGGGCAGGGCCTTGGGGCTACGCGTGCCGGGGTCGACCAGGCGCACCACCGGCTCGGTGGGCAGATCGTCGGCGACCTCGATTGCGTCGTCGTCGGACGCCTCGGTCGCGGCCTCGGTGGGGGCCGCGGGAGCAGGGGCGGGAGGCGCTTCGGCCTCGGCCTCGGTCGACTCGGGCTTGGACTCGCACGCAAGGCCAAGGAGCATCAAGGGACCCAGCAGCCGCCGCGCGTGTCGTCTCATGCGCGGCGATTGTAAGGGGCCCGCTGCGGATGGTCAGCCCCATTTGCTCGGGATGGGGTGCTCGGGATGGGGTGCTCGGGATGGGGTGCTCGGGATGGGGTGCTCGGGATGGGGTGCTCGGGACGGGGCGATCGGGATGGGCCTGTGCCTGGACCCGCGAGAGATTCACCACGGGCATGAGGCACTAGACGCCAGACTTGCGTGTTCTTCGCTCCTCCACGCGCTCTTGCTTGGCGCGCTTGACCTCGAGGAACACGGTAGGGACCCGGCGCTTGCGCTTGAGCCGGTAGACTTGGTTGGCCTCGGACAGCGAGCGCAAGTAGCCCTTCTTGAGCTGATGCCGCTTGAAGCGGATACTCCGGTGGACGCGAGGCGGCTTGAAGCCCTCACGCTCGGCCACGTGGACCAGCACGTAACGGCGATCTTGGCCACCGACCTGAACGAAACCGTAGGAGCACTCGGGGGTGGCGCAATCGCGATCGAAGGTGACCCACAGGAGGTTCTCGCCGTTGAGCTTGTCTTCCTTGATGATGGCCCCGGAGGTATTGCGCCCGAGGACGTCCACGTTTCGCCGGCGACGCGAGCGCTCTCGGATCTCGCGCTCCACGGTCACCGAGCCCTGCGCGGGCTCGTCGTGGGACGCGAGCGTACGGTTGCTCGGATACACGCGCAGGTCGGTCAGCGCTTCGGACTCCTTGGCTTCGGCCAGGTCGACGTCGGCCAGCTTGAATCGCCGGGCGCAGCCGGTGTCGAGCAGCATCAGCACGACGGCGGTCGCGGCGGTGGCCCAGCTCCACCAGCGTTGGAGCGGCCGCCCAGATGAGCCCGGCCGCCCAGATGAGCCCGGCCGCCCAGATGAGCCCGACCGCTCAGCACGAACACCAGATGACCCCGATGACTCGAGCATGGTGAACAGATGACGGAAGTCGATCACGGTTGATTCTCCGGGTCGACGAAGACCTCGCCGGGGACCCCCTCGTTCTCGACGATGATCGTGTCGATCTCGATGACCTCTTGGCGCTTGATCTCCAGCGCGATCGAAGCGGTGATCCCCCGGGTGGTGAAGTAGACCGGGGTCGAGCGGGAGCGAGAGTAGACCTTGCTCTTCTTCATGCGCTTGCGTCGCGAGATCCGCTTGCGATAGACGAAGGGCTCGGCGTAGCGGTCGATCGTGGGCACCTGAAACAGGCGGTAGAGGGCGTCCTCGGTCTGGACGAAGCCGTAGGCACACTTGCGCTCGGTGCACTTGGTGTCGAAGGTCACCCAGAGCACCAACCGACCCTTGCTGCGGTCGAGCTCGAGGATCGCCCCGGGCCTCTTGCGGCCGGTGGGGACCTCGATCTGGCGGCCCTGGAAGGTGTCGATCACCGCGCCTTGGCTGCGCTCGATGTCGTAGTTCTCACCCAGCGGCCGAGAGTAGAGCGTGATGAACGTGGCCGATGGATAGACCCGGATCATCTCCAGCTTGTCGTCCCGACGCTGGATGTCGGCGAGACCCCGGGGGGTGAGGTACTCACGAGGAGCGCAGGCCGCGAGCAGCCCGAGCAGCATCAAGGGGGACAGGAGGCGAAGCACGGCACTAAAACGAGACCTTCCGCGAGATCGCCATCGAGGGCTGTTTGGACTTGGGGAAGCGAGCATGCTGATTGACGGCCCCCGCGACGCATCGGCCCAGGGGGGTCAGGTTGTGGGGGGGTTGGCACTTGGCGTTGCGGGCTCGGCTGTCGACCACATCGAAGCCGACCTGGAGGCTGGTGCCCTTGATGGCGCCGTGTTGCTTGGCGCAGGCGTTGATGGCCGTGCGCGCCTTGCCAAAGCCGTCGCTTATCTGTTTATTGGACAGGGTCTGTGCGATGGGCTTGGCGGTGGGCTTGAAGACGCGCTTGGGAGGCTCGGGCGGGGGCTCGTCGTCGTCATCCTCGACGACCGGCTCGCTCTCGGGGAACTTGGGGCCCTCGGGCGCGGTAGGCTCGAAGAGCGTGGGCTTGGGCTGGCCGGCCATGGTGGCGGGGTGCGGCTCGGTGACGGAGTTGCCGGGCTCCTCCCGGAACATCGTCCACAGCATGAACGAGAGCACGGCCAGGCTGAGGATGCTGATGATGACCACCGCGACCACGAGGTTGCGCGAGACCTCCCGCGCCGGTGGTCGCAGGAATAGCTCGCCGCCGTCGTGCTCGCCGGACATGGCATTGGTGGCATTGTTCTCCTCGGTCTCCACCCACTGGCCCCCCACAAAGGGGGTGCGCAGGGCATCCTCGGGGCTGATGTCCTTGGCGTTGGGGGGCGCGGGAGAGGACAGGCGCTGGGGAGCCAGGCCGTTGGCCATCCAGTTGGCGTTTTGTTCCTTGGCGAAGACCGGGCGGGCGTCGTCTCGCATCGGAGGTGGACCCCCGGGCACGCCGCCGCCGAAGCTACCGGCGGGCGAGGGGGCTATGAAGCCGCGGCCGGGAGCCGCACCGGGGGAGATCGGGGGCGGCGGCGCTCCGGCTGATCCGGCGGCAGATCCGGGCGAGGGGGCAAACGGCGCGGGCGAGGGGGCAAACGGCGCGGCCACGGGCGGCGCTGGAGCGACGGCGGCCGACGGGGGAGGGAGCACTGGAGGAGGCTCGGCACCGGGCGGCGCCCCCATGGAGTCGATCGAGGGGGGCGGGAGTGAAGGAAAGGGATCGGCCTGGGTCGGTAGCGGTGGCAGGGCTGCGCCGGCGGCGGGCGGGACGATGGGTGGAGGTGGTCCCGCGGGGGTTCCCTGGATCTGCGTGGTGCCCGAGAGCGGGTCGTCGAAGTTGGGCAGCGAGGGGGCTTGCGGGGCCTGCACGACGACCGTGCCGCCCACGGGCCTCGGATCGGGGCGCGCGATCGCGGAGCGGTGGATCGCCACGGTGGGCTCGACCGCGACCGGGTTGGGGGCGCTGGGCTCAGGCGCGCTGCGGATCACGGTTTGCTCGTAGTTACCGCCCGCGGGAGCGGGGGGCGGCCGTCCGGGCATGCTCTTGATGACCGTGTGCTCTTGGGCCGCAGCCGGCTCGGGAGCCAGCGGGGCGCTCTTGATGACCGTGGCCTCGTAGGCTTCTTCGACGGGGGGCGGAATGACGGGATCGAGCGATGGGCGAGGGGTCGGCTTGGCCGATCGAGCGCGGCGCGAGGCCGCGATCGGATTGGGGAGACCGGCCTTACCGGCGGGCTTGCCCGTCGCTTTGCCGGCGCCCTTGCCCAGGTTCGATCCCTGGCTGGGCGATGGGGGCGGAGGGATCCGGGGGGGCACGGGCAGGCGAGGCGAGGTGGTTCGCGGGGGCGGCAAGGGGAGATCGGCCATGCTCTTGATGGTCGTTTGTTCGTAGTCTCCCTGTGCGGGCGCCAACTTGGGCACCACCACCGCCATGGTCGAGTCGGCGTCGAACTGGGTGGCGAGGATCGCGGCCTCGAAGTCGGCCATGGAGCCGTAGCGCTCGTGCCTGCCCTTGGCCAGGGCTCGCATCACCAGATCTTCGACGGTGGGCAGGAAGATCTGTTC
>JBCCWC010000033.1:0-90900 GCA_039194325.1 Myxococcota bacterium | reverse complement strand
GACGACGACGACTGTGGCTGCGATGATGATGATGATGATGATGATGACGACGACGACGACGACGATGATGACGACGACTGCGACGACGACGGAGGCGGCGGGGGCGACGGTGGGGACGGCGAAGGCGACGGCGGGGACCCCCAGAACCCTGGCTGAGTGCGCACTCCCCGGTGTTGCCACGGGCCCGTGGCAACACCTTCTTTTCCACGTCCCATGCTCATCCCTTCCATTGAGGTGATCCGTCGCTGGGCCGCAGCGAGAGCCGCTCGACGCTCACGCGTCGCGGCGGCTTGTCTCGTAGGTGATCCACCGCTCATGCTCGCTCGCTCTATCCTCGGCGGATTCATCCAGTCGTCCGTCGCCACGATCCGCTCGATTCCCGAGGTGGATCATGGGCACTAGCGTGGTGCAGTGCTTGCCATCCCCGGTGGTCGACGAGCCTCCGCCTGCCGAGCCCTCTGTCGAGCCCGCCGAGAAGGTCACTGACGCGGAGCTGGTCGCACGGGCCCGCGAGCGCGATACGTTCGCATGGGCGGAGCTCTACACCCGGCACCTCGATGCGGTCTTCGCTCGTGTCTACTACCTCGTCGGCGACGCCGAGGTCAGCCGTGATCTCACCCAAGACACCTTCGCGCGCGCGGTGATCTCCCTACACCGCTTTCGCGGCGACTCGGGCTTTCGGCACTGGCTGTATCGCATCGCCCTCAACGTCGTCCGGGAACAACGACGTAGGTGTAGGTCCGGCCAGCGCCTGTGCGAGAAGCTCGCTGAGCTCTCCACCGAAGATCGCGGAGATCCAACCGCCGACCCCGAAGCCAAGCACCTCGATGCGGTCCGCACCGAGATCCTCCATGCCGTCCTGCAAGAGCTACCCGACTCCCAACGCGAAGCCTTCGTACTTCGAGACATCGAAGGGCTGAGCACCCGCGAGGCGGCGGAGCAGCTCGGGGTATCCGTGACAAACCTGGCGGTCAGGGCCCACCGAGCCCGTCATGCCATTCGGTTCGCGCTCGTTCGGCTAGGCTGGCTGACCGACAACGACCTCGAGGGGACTCCGTGACGCGCCCACCCCTCCCCATCGCCGAGGCACCACTCCCCGACTTCGGCGAGGTGATGGAGCGCGCGCACGACCTCGATCCCGATGCGATCGAGTCTGAGCAGGTGGTGCAGGCCCGACGCATCACCGAACAGACTGGCCCCGCGGTCCTCGCCTCGGTGGTGGACCGATTCGACCCCGCGCTCGAACCCTTCATCGCGAGCATGCGCCGTACGATGGCGCGCCGCCTCGCGATGGAGCACGAGCGCGGGTTTTCGCCGCCAAGCCTCTCGGGCCGGACCCGGGCCCTGCGGCTCGGAGCCGGGTTGCTCGGGCTGGCCGCCGCCCTCCTGCTGGGGTGGTGGGGACTCCACACACTTCGGGGCCGCGCGATGCAGGGCTCGGGGTCGGCGGCGGAGCAGGCCGGCTATGAAGCCGAGCCCGCACCGGGCGGGATGGCGAGGTCGCGCCGAACCTCAGGAGCCTCACCTAAAGGATCGACGTTCGAACCCGGTTCCGCCTCGCCCGAACCCGCAGTACCGGCCGCGGTACCGGCCGCAGTGCCGGCCACGCCGTCGGTCGAGCTGCGCTCCACCTCGCCCGGATCTGCGGAGCCGCCGGCGACATCGGAGACACCGGCCGAGGCTCCCCAGACACAGCGCACGCGGAGCAGCCGAGCGCGTCCCTCGGGCGCACGACTACGCGAGCTCGACGAGCAAGCGCAAGCCCACTGGAAAGCCGGGCGACTCGACCAAGCCCGGACCGCCCTCGAACAGATCGTTCGGCTGGGCGGGCGCACGCGATGGGCCGAGCTCGCGTTCGGCGACCTGTTCACGTTGGCCCACCAGGCCGGCGAAACTGGTCGGGAGAGCCGGCTGTGGCGTCGATACCTCGCGCGCTTCCCCCGGGGCCGCTTTGCGGACGATGTGCGCGCGGGACAGTGCCGTCGGGCCTCCGCGGACCGGCGCGCGTCCTGTTGGAACGACTATCTCGCCGATTTCCCGCGCGGTGCCCATCAACGAGAAGCGCGCGCCCACATCACGCCGTCGGGCCAGAGGCGACCATGATACGTCGCGCCGGCCCTCTGCTCTTGCTCGTGGTCGCGAGCTGCTTCGTCGACTACGAGACCAGCGAGGATGAAGGCTCCACCGGCGGATCCACCGGCAGATCCACCGGCGGATCCACCGGCGGTTCCACCGGCGGATCACCGGGCCAAGGCGGATCGTCGAGCGCGACCCGTGGCGAGGGGGACGGGTCGTCCATGGGCGCCGACACGGGAAGCAACACGATGGGCAGCGCGTCGGCGAGCAGCGCGTCGACGCGCTGCCCGTCGACGACGGGAGACGCGGGCAGCAGCTCTTCCGACGACGGAGACGAAGAAGACGACTGATGGTGACCACCCTCCTGGTGGCCGTCTTGCTCGATACGGCTGGGCCGGACCATACCCGCGCGAGCAACCCCGCGGCGTCGACGGAGCCGGCCCATCGCTCGTGCCTGAGCGGGCCCAAAGGTTTGATCGAACCCCTGGTCGACCGCCTTCAACTCCGACGCCCCGAGGACGAGCTCCACGTCCTCGAGGCCAACATGACCGCCTCGATGTGTCACGCTCGCATACACATCGAGCGCACCGAGAGCGACGGTTATGACCTCCAGGTGCGCATGAGCGACGGTCGGCTCTATCGTCGATCGGTGCGGGCCGTGCCGGACGACGCAGCTCGCACCCTGGCCGCAGATCTCGCCGTGCTGCTGCAAGGGATCGAGCAGGGCACGGTGACCCCCAGCGGTGAGGATCCAAAACCCAACCCGGTCACCGAGCCCATGAACTCATCTCCAAAGTGGGCCCTCGGCGCTTCGCCCGGTGTCGTACTCGGGCTGGCCCCAGCCGCGCCGGCCCGCAGCGGCCTCGCGGGCGGCCTCACCATCGATGGTGCGTACCGCCCTCGACGGCTGTGGTTCGGCGCGCAGCTGAGGCTGCTCGCTCGCACCCGCGCGGCGCTCACCTTGCTTCGAATTCGCGTGGCGTTTGGGCTGGGCTATACGGTGCAGACGCGCGCTCCGTTCGAGTTGCACTTGAGCTCAAGCCTCGGGATCGAGCCCTGGACGATCCGCGGACTTCAGTCGCCGGGGCTGCGCGCAGACGGACAGACACAGCGACCGGGACCGCTGCTGGGAATCACGGCAGGTGTGCGACCCCGCTATGTGGCCCCATGGCGAGGAGGGAATTGGTCACTCGGAGGCGTTGCGGCCCTGGGTCTGTCGGGCGACATCACTCGGGGCCTGGGCACGCCTCGGGTGATCGACGACGGATCCGACCTGCTCCGACTCGGTGGCCTGGAGCTATGGCTGGGTGCCGAAGCGACCATGACCTTCGAGATCGCACGGAGGACTACGCGCTAGTCAGTGGCCGCGTCGCCATCGCTGCACCTCGGTAACCCGATCACCATAGCCCTCACCCAGCGCGACGTAGGCGGCCTCTGCCTCCGCCGCCTGCTGTCGCGCATCCGCGCGGTGCCCCGCCTCCCAGTGGGCCCGGGCGATCAAGTAGCGGCCGTCGGCCAGCACCTCCGGCGACGAAACGACTCCTTCGATCGCAACCACCCGCTCCCCGATCTCGAGCGCCCGCTCGTGCTTCCCGGCCGCCAGCAAAGCCTCGCCCAGCCACACCAGTGTCTTGGCCGTGCTCAGGTGCTCGGCACCGTAGCTCGCTTCGTAGATCCCTAGCGCCCGCTCGTGCAGCGGGATCGCCTCGTTGGGGCGACCTAGCGTGACCAGCCCATCACCGATGTCGTCGAGCATCGCCGCCACCCTCGGGTGCTCGCGCCCGAAGGCTCGCTCGCGCATCGGCAGCAGCCGCCAAAACTCGGCCACGGCGCCATCCACATCGCCTAGCTCGTAGGCGATGGAGGCCCGATTGCTCAGCGCATGCAGGAGCAGGGGATGCTCGGGACCCAGGCTGCGCTCGAAGATGGAGATCACCCGTCGGTTGATCGCCTGCGCCTGCTCCAGCCGCCCCGCGGTGAAGTGCACGTGGCCCAGATTGATCAGCGCACGACCCATGTGGAGGTGATCGGGGCCGAAGCGAGCCTCGATGATCGCCAGCGCCCGCTCGATCAACGCGGTGGCATCGTCCAGGCGCCGCTCGCTCGTCGCGATGATGGCGAGCTCCGACAGGGTACCGGCCAGGATGAAATGCTCGGGTCCGAGCGCCTGCTCGCGGATCTCCTGAGCCCGCTCGAGCAGGGCACGCGCTTCGATCAAGCGTCCGCCGCGACGAGCCTCGCTGGCCAAGCCATAGAGTGGGTAGGCGACGTCGGGATCTTGCGGACCGCCCAATGCCTCGAAGACAGCGCGAGCCTTCTCGTGGTGCTCGACCGCCTCGTCACTACGGCCCAGCGCGGACAGGACCAGCCCGAGGTTGTAGTAGACCATCGCGGTCTCGTGGTGGAACTCGCCGTGTTCTTCGATCGCCAAGCCAAGCCCCTCCTCGTGCTGCTGTCGAGCCTGCTCGAGCTGCCCCTGCGCCTGAAAGAGCAGCGCTCGCTGTCGCAGCACCTCGCGCTGAGCCTTGCCCGTGCCGCCGCTACGCTGGAGCAGCGCGGCGGCGTGGCGAACCCACTGCATACCCGCGTCGTAGTCGGCCAGGTGATACCCGAGTGACAGCGCGAGGTGGACAGCGGCCTCCACCGCCACCTCGTCGTGCCGGTGGGCGATGCCCAGCTCGTAGGCGCGGTGCAGCGGCTCCTCGGCCCCCCGATAGTCTCCCGTGCGGATCGTCAGCCGCCCCCGGACAAGGGCCCCCTCGGCCTGGAGCGGCGGGTACTCGATCGTCTGGGCGTGCTCATCGGCCTGGATCGCGTCGGGGAGGACCGGATGATAGCGACCGACTCGCTCCTGGGCGCGCAGCCGGGCCAAGCGCTCGCGGACCTGCTCGACCTGCTCGGCGAGCTCCGGGGTGGAGGGCAGGTCGATGCCCTCGAGCAAAGCCTCGGCATCCTCGCAGCGCTCGATCGCCGGCAACGAAGCAACCGCTCGGGTCGCGTTGGCCACGGTATCTCGGTCGGCGTGACCCCACACCTCGAGTAGCGCGTCGAGCTCTCGCCGCCCGCCATCGAGGCACGCCATCCGACGGTCGAGCAGGGCCGCCGACTGCGTGCCATGAACTCGGGTGGCTTCGCAGGCCGAGACACGCTGAGCCGACCAGCGCGCCGCGTAGTCCTCGAGCTGGGAGGCGACGCTGGCCCACGTGGGCTCGGCAAATGGAGCGCCGGTCTGGGTGAAGCTCGCAGCGATCGCCGTGGCGCGAGGCTCGTTCCATACCTCTTGCATCGGAGCGGCAGCGCTGTGACACGGGGCAGGCGTAGACGCGGGCGGCGAGGGGGGAAGCAGCAGGGCGACGAGCACGGCCGTGGCCAGCATGCTCGCCGCCACCCACCACCATCGCCGCTTGGGTCGTGGTCGGATCGCTGCGAGCAGGGCCTCGAGGCTCGGGTATCGGGCGCGAGGATCGACCGAAAGTCCCCGCTCGATCGCAGTGCGGACCGCTCGCGGCACCTTGCGATCGTCGGGTGGCTCGCGCACCTCGCCGGCTTCAATGGCCGCGGTCAGGGTGAGCAACGAGCGACCTTCGAATGGCGCCTGCCCATAGAGCGCCTCGTAGAGCACCACACAGAACGCAAACTGATCCGTCTTGGCGTCGACACGGTGGCCGCGGATCTGCTCGGGGGCCATGTACGCCGGCGTACCCACCAACGCCCCCGTCTGGGTGAGCGGGGCGTCGAGCAGTCGATGAGGCCCGGTCCCAGCCTCGATCCCGGACTCGAGCTCGGACTCGATCCCGGACTCGAGCTCGGACTGGGTCTGCAATGGCTCGGCCAGTGCGTATGGGCGCGCAAGGCCAAAGTCGAGCACGCGTACCCGCCCGTCGTCCCCGATCATCACGTTGGTCGGCTTGAAATCGCGATGGACCAGCCCGGCCGCATGGGCGGCCACCAACCCCCGACCCGCCTGCTCGAAGATCCCGAGGATCTCCGACACTTCGCGTCGCTCGGCGCCGAACCAACGCGCGAGGGTCTGACCGGCTACATATTCCATCGCGATGAAGATCTGGCCGTCGACCCGACCGACCTCGAACACCGTGATCACATTGGGGTGGGAGACCCGGGCCATCGCCTGAGCCTCGCGCTGCAAGCGGGCTGCTGCTTGCCCGGTATTTCCCGCCGCGCTCGGCTCGGTGCGCAGCAGCTTGAGAGCGACCCGGCGGTCGAGCTCGGGGTCGTACGCGGCAAACACCACCCCCATGCCGCCTGCGCCCAGCTGGTCGAGCAGGGTGAAGCGATCGACCCGAGTGGCGGGGGGCGGCAAGCCAAAGAGCTGGCTGCGTGCCCGCTCGCGAGCGTTGATGAGCTCAAGGTCGAGGAGCGACTGGGTGTCGTCCGTGGACATCGACCGTCAAGGCTTAGCACGAGCCGGCGGCGAAGTTGGCGCGAGGGCAGACCGCGGGCCGCTCGAGACGGGCGGCTAGCCAGAACGAAACTTCCGGCAAGGACTACCAGGACAAAGATTATGAAGACATGGACTACTAGGGCGGGGACCACCAGGGCGGGGACCACCAGGGCAAGGATTACCAGGACGTTGATGGCGTGGACTCAGCTCGGTGATGACTCTCGTGAGATGCCGAGCTTCTTGATCCGGAAGCGTAAGGTGCTCGGGTTCATCTTCAAGATCTCCGCGGCGCCGCCGCGGCCGGCAATCTGCCAGTTCACATCGTCGAGCACCAGCCGAATGTGTGCGGCCATCGCTTCGTCCAGCGTCGCGAAGCGTCGGTCCGGGGGCGGATTTCTGCGGTCCGATCGGCCTTGGTCGACGCCCGGCTCCGCCAGCGCCGGGAAGGTCAGTTGCTCGCCTCGCGACAAGATGAGCGCGCGCTCGACCACGTTCTGCAGCTCGCGCACGTTCCCGGGCCAGTCGTAGGCCCGCAGGCGCTCCATCTCGTGGGCCGGCACCCGCGGAATGCGGTGCAGGTTCATCTCGCCGGCCTTCTTCTCGATGAAATACTGCACGAGCGTGGGGATGTCCTCCCTCCGCATTCGAAGGGGCGGAATACGGATCGGGAGCACGTTGAGGCGATACCAGAGGTCTTCGCGGAAGCTGCCTTCGCGGACCATTTGCTCGAGGTCGCGATGCGTCGCGGCGATGACTCGCACGTCGACCTCGATCGTCGCCGTGCCCCCGATACGTTCGAAGCGCCGCTCTTGGAGAACTCGCAGCAGCTTGACCTGAGCCTCGGGGCTCAGCTCGCCGATCTCGTCGAGGAAGAGCGTCCCGCCGTGGGCTCGCTCGAAGCGTCCGCGCTTGCGATCCGATGCCCCGGTGAACGCACCTCGCTCGTGGCCAAACAGCTCGCTGTCGAGGAGCGTCTCGGGGATCGCTCCGCACTGCATCGTGATCATCGGGCCGGTGGCTCGTCGTGACGCGCCGTGGATCGCGTGGGCGATGACCTCCTTGCCTGTCCCCGTCTCCCCCAGCAACAGGGTCGGGCTATTGGACGGAGCCGCGCGGTGCACCAGCTCCATGACCGCACGCAGGCCGAAGTTGGCGCCGACGACCTCTCCCCCGACGCTCCGCCTCATGTCGTCGGCGAGCGCTCGGTTGTCCTCCGTGAGACGGTCCTTGAGCCGAAGCAGCTCGCGGTAGCGGCGAGCGTTGCTCATCGCGACGGCAAAGGGCTTACGAACCGTCAGCAGGAGCTCGGCGTGTCGAGCTCGATACTGGCCCAGCCCTCGGGTCGACATCAGGACCATGCCCACCCCTCGCCCGCTCATCCCTAGATCTACGAACATGGCCGAGTCGGTGCGGAGCCCGGGGAAGATGCTCAGCCACTTCTCGTCGCCCAGATCGCTCGGATCATTGATGATCGTGACCTTGGGCGCCTCGGGATCGTTGGCCTTCACGGCCGAGACCAGGCGCGGTGGCAGATCGATCTGCTCTAAGCCCGCCGGCCAGACGAAGCGCGTCTCATCCCAGGCAGTCTTTGCCACCGCCTGGATCGACGTCTCCGACAGAGCCACAAAGCCCAGCGCGATCGCGTCGACCGGGAGCTGGGTCGCGAAGTATGCGAACGTCTGCTCGAGAGCCTGCTCGATGTCCAGGCTGCCGCAGATGCGCAAGGTCGTCTCCCGGAAGAATGTGTCGTCGCGTGGCGGCATCGAGGTCCCTGCTCGTCAAGCGCAGCATATTGCGCCGACGTGATATATTACGCCATTCGACGCAACATATCACGCACGGAAGATTCCGCGCCCGAAAAAATCTGTAATATCAACGCGTAATACATTGGCCCACTCCATGCATCAAGTGTGGGCGTCCGGCGGACAGCCGGAAATCCCCCCCACATCTTCCACGAACAAGAGCCATGAATCAGCCGCTCCATCCGGGGAAGGACACAGTCCACGACGACAGCGACGGTGTCAAGCGCGTTGCGCTTCTCTGCTCGTTGTCCGACTGCGTTAGGGAGGGGAGCATCCCGCCATCGTCTCGACATGCTCGGGCGATGGTGTGGAGGCGGAGCAGACAGCCAGTAAGTACGCTCGTCTGCTCTCGGCACAAGGCATCGTCGATCTCACCGCGACCCGTGTTGTCGCGGTGAAGTCGACGATGCGGTGGTTTCGGCCGCTCTGCGCTCGCGCACCTGCGGCCACGCTCTGCACGGCCCGTTAGGCCGCGGGAGTCCGATCCACCCACTCATTAGACCCGCAAGCCCCCCAACCCACGACCAAGTACGAACGGAGGTAGGAATGAATACGGACACATTTTCCGAAAGCCATGAGATCCATCGACGAGCCGAGGTGCTCACCGCACCATCGCCGGAGGAAGAGGTAGGGTGGCTCGAAGAAGACCCGGATGTATACCCCGATGTATGGTTCCGACCGGATCTCGTGGACGAGACACCGCGGCCGCGACTCTGGGAAAACGGCCGTCGCCTGACATCCACCCGCGCAGATGCCTACGAGTGGTGGTACCTGGACGGTCAGTTCACCAATGGGATGATGGTGGAGGTGACATTCTTCTACTGTCTAGACGAAGACGGCACTATGATCCCCCGGATCAACCTTCGGATCGTCTCCAAGGAAAACAGCGTGCTCGTCGATCAGAAGGTGTACTTCGATCCGGCTCAGCTCTCGATCTCAGAGGAGGATATCGTCGTCTCGATGGGCTCCAGCTACTTTCGGTCTGTGGGGGGACGCGATGTGTACGAGATCTTCGTGGATCCGATCATGAACAATGGTTTCGGGGTCCAGCTGATGCTGGAGAGATCGGGTGCCAGCTTCCGCCTGGATGCGGGTCACACGAGCAATCACGCCGGCGACCACTTCTTTGCGTGGCTCTGCGCGGTTCCGGCCGGCCTGATGACGGGCACGATCACGGCCCGCGGCAAGATCATACCGGTGGACGGAAGCGGCTACCAAGACCATTGCTGGGGCGATGATCCGATCAACTTGATGCTCGGAGGCTAACCTCGTGCCCTAAGCGGACCGACCGATGCGGCCGACCCGAAACGGCTGCGACCCCGGGGCCCACGATGACGTAGGCGACCCCGACGGTGGGTTTCGTGGGCCTGTGCAACCGATCGTGAGGCCCAACGGACGGGTCGGGGTCGTCAACGGCGTAGCTGCTAGGTGCACCCCAGCCGGGTACGCACCGCGGCCAAGTCTCGCTCGAGCTGACCGTCTTTGATCTCCATGGAGCAGTCCCACATGGTCCCTTGCAAGGGCGGCACTGTCGTGGCCTTGGCGAATGCCTCGGCCTTGGCGAGCTCGTCGCAGACGTACTTGGCCGCGCTCTGTCCGGGAGTCAGGTCTTTGAAATCTTCGCGACTCAGCTCATACGCCAAGCGCTCGGCCAGGCTCGCGATGACCGTCTTCTTGCCGTAGAGCTCCATCGCATCCCCCTCGAGCGTGCCCCCTACCGGGCTGCCCTCGTAGACCTGGATCGCATTGTAGAGCATGCCCATTATCGCACGTGTCTCCTTGAGCAGCACACTGTCGAGGTACGCCACGGGGATGCTCTCGCACGCCGCCTCGTACTGCTGCTGGAGGGCCTCGGCCTCCTCCTGGGCCTGATTCGATGCCGCGACGTCCTTGGCCTCCAGCGCCTCGATCGCTTCGGTCAGCTTGGCCTGCCACTTGGCCTTGAGGTTTTTTTTCAAGACCATTCGGCCTTGGACCATGCTCGGGAAGGTGCCGTTGAAGGCGACGTGGTCGAGTTCGTGCTTGAAGGTCGCGTACGACTGCGCGGATCGTAGGAACGAGTTCCAGTCGAATCGAACCTTGGTGCGGTGGCCATTCCCACCTGCCGCGGGGGTGTCGGTCCGGATCGCCAAGCCCGCGTTGGGCTGCGGCTCACAGCTGAGCTCCTCGAACTCGACCCACCCGGCCTCGAGCGCAATGCACCCCAAGCGACACGACTCCGGGAGTTCCTCGGGCTTGGGTGGGTTCGCGACCGGATTGCCCTCGGCGTCGACCTCTCCGCACAGCCGCTTCGAGTACCGGTCGAGCAGATCCGCGTAGCATTGCCTCGGCGTCTTGCCCTGACACGGGTCGCCCTCGATATCGACCACCCCCTCCCAGTCGTCGTACGTGGGGTCGGCCTTGCCGGGCACGAACTTCTTGTCGGCATCGCCGTAGACCCCGCGAAACTCGCAGAGCGGATCGGTGAAGACCGACTCCCCGAGCGCGAAGGGGTCGATGTCGTCGCTGAGGTTGGCGATCACCGTCTCGAGCTCGGCCAGCGCCTCGTCGAGCGCCTCGAGCTCGGCCGCGCAGCGCGGGTCCTCCATGCACCCGTACTCCGGGTAGTACGGGTCGTAGGGCTCCAGCAACGCTTCGTAGGCATCGATGAGCTCGGTCAGCCTCGTCATCGCCTCGAAAAGCTCGGCATCTTGGGTCCCGTGCGGGGCCGGGATGATGTCGCCGGCCTCGAAGTACTCCGCGACGGAGGCGTCAGCGCTCAGCTGTAGCATCGTGGGCGTCCAGCCGTTGCCGCAGTCCGCCTCGATGTCCATGACGAAGTCCGGCGCGAAGAGCTCGGCGTCACGCAGCAGCAGCGTGTGCGTCGTGCCGGAGATCGGCCCCGCCCTCATGAGGACCCGGAGCTCGGCTTGCGAGGCAGGATCGTCCTCCGTCGACCCGTCCTCGCTCATGCCGTCCCCATCCTGCCCGTTGGCTGAGTCAGACGCGCTTTGCTCGCGGCACCCCGGGATCGTGCTCAGCGCAAGCGCCAACAAGCACAAGAGACCCCCTCGTTTCGAGATCGCTGCGGAAATCGTCATTTGATCGTTCCATGAACGATCGGCGCCGATGGATTGCGACCGAGGCCAAAAATGCCGAAGAACGGCCGTCAGGGGGGCTCGCGAGCGTCGCGCGAGTCTGGCCAGCCGTGGTGGGGCGGGCAGGCTCTGCTCGAAACCGACCGGTCTACCCGCACGGAGCCCTTTCCACGGCATTAAGGGATGAATTTGCTACGATCTAGAGTCCAATGAGCAATGAGTAATCAGCAATCATCGAGGTTCTCCCTTGCGTGACGCTCGAGCGGCTCACGCCGACGAGCTCCTCGAAATCCCACCGGAAATATCAAACGCGGACCGCCTTAGTGGCAAAGCCGAGGGATCTCCAAAATTAGCGACTAGGCGCCGACGAATACGTTGTTTGACCCGGTCTCGATTCTGTCGCCGCATCGAAATGCCACCTCGTAAAGAAGTTCGGCACCTAGTCGCTCTATTTCCGATGCGATACCAATTCTGCTAAGTTTTGAAATGTCATACGTATCTCCCTCTCCGTCGGAATCAGAGTCGTAGCTCTTACTCGCATACTCCTTGAGGTTGGGGATGCCGATCTCATCATCCATTGATAATTCAACGAGATCTGACTGGTAGTCATCGACTTTGGCACTTAGAATTATGTCTTCGAGATCTGAAGCATGTTCGACATTGAAATGCCGCATCATCAATCTCGTGTATTCGTTGTAAGTGCAATCCGACACCGTCCACCGGATCGCTGTTAGTGGGTGTGAGCCATGAGCTGATGCTTCATAGTGGCGATATAGCGCATCTGACACCTCAAGACTGACAGCGTAGAAATCCATTGTGGGAGTAGCGACCCATGTACCGTCTTCATTATTGACAATGTCGATACTTTCGAGTGATGCCTTTAGTAGATTGTTCACAGTTTCTGAATCACCTAAAAATACGGCCGTGCCAAAGTCACGAAACTTTTTGTCATGGTGAGCATCTGGAATTAGCCGTGTATCGAGACTGCCATCATCACCACGCTGGACCAATGTCGTCTTAATAACCATAGCATCAAGACGGGTGATTTCACCATAGAGTCGACCCATCGCTGCAACTCTGGCGTCCTTCTCACTACGCCCATCGACCTGAAATCTCCCCTTTTCCGTGATATCGTTTTCTCCGAGCCCGAGTTGTTGCTCCTTGATCCACATAGCGAATGAACGACCCGCAGGAATTGACTTTTCCCCAGAGACGCGTGCGACAAGCGCGAGTGCGTCGCGGTTCAACGATGAAAATACATTACTTCCTAACGCTTCTTTATTAGGATCGATCCAGACGCCTGTGTCATTCTGTATCTCGATCATTCGATCAAGCACTTCAAGATCTTTCTCTTCGAGCTCATAATATTCAAGGTCCGATTCATACCTGTCCATCATATCCTCATAGTCCCCCTGCTCCGTCCTACGCTCTTCAAGGTTCGCCATATACTCCTCTGGACTCGCATTATACTCCTCCAACATCGATCCGTACACCGTACTGAGATTTGCGATTGCAATGTCAATGCGCTTCTCGATCTCTTCATCGTCTTCAGGTATGCATATCACATGATCGTCAACACGAGACGCAGGTTTGGAATTGTAAAACACGGTTGTGCTCCCACTTACAACTGGCCCTAATGTTCCTCTAGAAGGGCATCGGTGAGTGGAATTTTTGGTGATTGCTCTCCGCTGGTTGACACGGATATTTTCACAGCCATTCAGGAGTATCCCTCCATCGAGGGTAAGGTCTCCTTCGCGAGCTTGTCTATTTCCCATTCGGCTCTATACCATATTGGGCGTGGCCTTGAAAAGGCGCATTTAGTCGCCTCCGATGACAATCGCCTAGTATGAAGCAGGTGGTTTGTAAAGATGTCAAGAATCAATCTCACAAGGTAGAATCTCAGCTCAGAAGAGCTGGCGAGTCGCATGAGCAGAGACTTGATGATGACCCGAAGCAGACTGAACACCAGTCCAGCGTCTACGTTCCGTCGTATCTATATTGGGCTTCGGGATTTCGTGTGGGTCGATAGACTTCTTGGCCACCTTGTGACGAGGTTTTGTCCTTTTAATGCCAGGAACATGCGGCTGCCACGCTGCTCACCACTGTCCAGGGCAAGCTCGCTCCGCTCGTCGCTACGCGTCCCTGGACAGCGTCTGCGCGGCGTGGCGAGTGGCGAGGAGGGTCCAGGGCACACCCTGGACCCGGTCGCGGTTCCCACATCGCCAGGCGCATAGGGGACGCATTCGTCGCGAATTGACCCGCACAAAACCCTGAAGCGCCATCTATATATCATGCCGGCAAAGAATCCGGCCAAAAACACGCCAACTTCGCCCCGTAGGTTGGGACGAAGTTCGAAGGCGGACCGTATTGACTGACGTTGCAACCAAGTTCGCACCAGCACTCTCTGGCGGCTCTGGAGACTATGGTGTCGAAGAGCTCGTCGAGCCCATGAGTGACGATCTGCGCGCACGAACGAATTTCTGTCGGTCGGTACACTCCACCAAAGAGAGATCTCAAGACCCTAGCAGCCCGTGGTGAAACCCCTCGTGTGGCCGGAACGCCGTCAGCGCGGCTCGTACCAAGGCGCGAAGAGGGCGTTTGCTGGGCGTAGTCAACCGATGAGCAACGAAGGCACGACCCGCGGGGGCGGTGTTACAGCAGCGCGAGGGTTTCACCACGGGCTGCTAGGCCCTAGCGCGACAGTCGAGCTTTTGTCACCATACTGCAACATCCCCCCGGGAATGGATCCGCGACCCCTTCGGTCGGCTCGGGCGACCGGGGAGTCCTAGGCGGTCTGCTCAAAGACCAGAGCGCCACAGCCCCCGGCACCGGCCCTCAGGGCCGCACAGATTGACCAAACATGACATCGATCCTTCCTCATATGTGGGCCGTTCCCGAGATCTTCCGCCAACGCTTGGGCACCAACGTCGGTCGCCAGCGCCTGATGGAGCACGACGGCCACTTGCTGCTCATCCTGCACGAAGTCCCCGAGCCGGGCATTCCCGAGCGCCAGGGCATCTTCTTTTGGCGTGACTCCCGGGGTCGCTGGGAGACCAACATCCACGGCCAGGGCCTGCCCGAGCTCCGCGCCCTGGTCGACCGCTACGCGAAGCGGGTCGACGACCTCGAGGCCGAGTTCGGCGCCGCTGGCTCGGCCAAGGCGCTGTTTCCCGTGCTACGCGCGATCACCCCGCTGGTGCGCGCCGCCAAGCACGTGCACCAGGTGGTGCAGGCCACCCGTGAGGCGGTCGGCCAAGACCGAGAGATCATCGACATCCGCGACCAGGCCGGTGAGGTCGAGCGCGCGGCCGAGCTGCTCGAGTCCGAGGCCCGCACCGCCCTCGAGTTCGACATCGCCGAGAACGCCGAGGCCCAAGCCGAACGCAGCCGCAAGCTCGCGATGGTCGGCCAGCGGCTTAACCTGCTGGCCGCCATGTTCTTGCCCTTGACGGCGGTCGCGTCGATCTTTGGCATGAACCTGCCCAGCGGGCTGGAGCAGACCGCCTCGCCCCTGCTGTTCTGGGTGGTGCTAGCGTTGGGAATCGGCGTGGGCATGCTGGTCCGCGGGCGGCTCGACGTCACCCGGGACCTGTAGGGCCGATCCCTGGACCCTGCTGTCAAGGACCCGCCACGGTCGCCGTATCGCGACATGGACGGAACATGAACGTCAGCGGTCCACCGTCACAGATGTTGAAGCCGCGGCTCGACTTCGAGGATCTGCAGTTGCGGAACAACTACAGCTCGCTCCGAGCGGTGAGCCAAGCGCTGCACGCCAAGACGGTCATGGCCGAGATGTTCGCGGGGTGTTTCGCGGAGGATGACATCGACCTTCCACGCCGGTACGGTGAAGTCCGATTTGGATCGCGACCTCTCGCTTCCCATGAAGCTCGCGCTCGGCGTTGCCCAGCTATTCCTGTCCGCCAAGTCCAACACCGGCATCTACGCCAGCACATCGGACGCGCTGAACGGGGTGATGGGTCGCTTCATCTACCCGATCAGGAAGACCGGATCCCGCGCGTTCTACGGATTCTCGACTGCACGTAAGCATCTTATCCTGACATCCGACTCGACATCGACGATACCATCCACGGAATGAAGCTCGTGGTCGATGTCGACAATCCATACGGCCCAGAGGTCAGCTTCGCTGACCTCCAACTTCATGGCCAGTGGGTCGAATTCTACGGATTGCTCGCGTTGTTGCGCACGGAACCGGCTCGGCGAGATGATTTCATCGACGCGGAGCGCTTGCATGCAATGGCCGACTGGGGAACCAAGAAAGTCGAGAGTGTCCGCAAGGAAGTCTCGCGTCACTGTAAGGGCCTCGCAGCGCGCGGGCTCGCCGTGCTCGACTCCCAGGGCAAGACCAAGCTCTGGCGCCTGAAGATCGCGCCCGAGCTCATTGAATTCCGCCCGAGCCGAGCGAGCGTAGAACGCTGGATCCGGAGTCACACACGCAAGACCGTGCTCGACGAGCAGTGGGTCGAGCAGCTCGCGTGCCTGGTCGCCGCCCAGACCGCGCTTCGTACCGGTGAGGGAGAGAACGCCCGCGAGCTCGTACGCGCCATCTCGAGCTTCATCAGCCCCGATCTCGAAGCCTGGGCGGGCCTCGTCGACGCGCGCGCGACCGACTACTACGTCGACGCCCTCGACAACCCGGATGCCCTCGACGCCCTCGCGGACGAGTTCGAGAAGTCCGGTCATGCGGCGGGCCGCTCGGTTGGGATCCGGATCCGTGCCCGCATCGGTATTCGCAAGAGGATCCTGGACCCCCATGAGCAATACACGCAGCTCGGCAAGATCGCGGCCGACGTCGAGCGTGGAGGTGACATTGGCGCGCTTGCGCCCGTGCTCAATACCCTGGGCATTCTCGCGACCAGGACCGACCAACCCGACGAAGCCGTGCACCATCATCTGCGCGCCGCGGCGCTGTTTGGCATTAGCGCTGATTATAACTCGCTGCAAGCGGCCATCTTCAACGTCGCCAATGCGCGGGTCAAGGCCCGTCAGCTCGCGGGCGAGCTGCCCGATGCCCTGTGTCTGCGTCTGCTCGATCTTAGCCTGCATGTGTGTGACGCGTTCGCCGTCGGTAAGGATTCCGTGCAAGCCGAGATTGCCGGCGTGCACTGGTCGATGGATATCGGCGACATCGAAGCGGCGCGCAGGTACATCGACTCCGGGAGCCGGCTTGTGGCTAGCCTCGACTCGAGCTTCGAGCAAGCCTCCTTCCTGCTCGCGCGTGCCCGCCTCGGGCTAGGGGACGCAAAAAGCCCACATGATGTGGTTCGTGATCTCACCGCGGCTCGTCGCCAGTTCGTTGCCCTGGGTGTGGATGAGCCGCTGGCGGACATCGACGCGATGCTTCGTCGTGCGCGTAAAGACCGTTGAGGAGAGTCGCGACACACGAGTTGTCTAAACTCGGGCGCTACTCCTCACAACGGACCATCGCTATCGTCAGATCCTCGATGACCTCCGCGAGACGCTCCTGCCAGCGTAGATCTTCGGACTCTACCAGAATCTTGGATCAAAAATCGACCGACTTTCAACCCCAAGTGACCAAGTCGTACTGGCCGGCAAGCTCAAGGAGATGGAGGGCACGGTGGGCCGCTGCACAAGCTCGAGGCGTGGCACAAGATCTTAGCCATCTCGTCACGCTGGAGTTCGCCTTCGGGCACAAACATCGGTCCATTATTCTTCCCGCACAAGACACGTCCGCTATCCAAGTTGCTCAGCGTCAGCACGGAACGCCCCATCTCGCTATCGGTCGAGATGTCTATATACGTCTTGGCCGAGTTTGGATTGAAATTTGTGTCGAAGTTCGTGTACCATTCGTAGATACTGAGGAACCTCTCTGTGGGTGTCTCAGGAGTCCCCTGGTGGTCGTAACCGACACGCACGGTCCACCGTGCGGCCTCCCCTCGCTCGATCTCGGCGGACGGATCGAACAGTCCAACATCGTCGAGCACCCCATTGTCGTGGGCAAATTTGACATACCGAGCGAACCAGTCCGACGGAACGACGTCGGAGTACTCGTCGAAATCATCCGCGTAGCCCTCATTGTCGTAGGACCCCTCAGGGTACGCAAGTTCGATCAATGCTTTCAGAAATTCCGCCCGATTCGCACTCTCACCTGGACGATAGTACTCTTGATTAATCAACGAGCCCTCGCACATCAACGTAATGACCGGCTCAAAGAACCAGTTATGCGGGCTGACGTCTTTGTACAAGGGGACATCATCATTCTTGCAGTCTGAATCAAGCGGTGAGTCGCGCCAAAACACACCGATCGCCAGATTGGTCTGCCGAGGTGCCCGGAACGACCCAATCCCCTTCTTCAACTCACCACCTTTCTCTAGCCAAAGCTCTGTCGTCCGGCCCTCGTCAACGCGATACAGCGTGTCTACCTCGACGACAACCATCTCCCCGTCTGCGTTGACGAACTTGCGCGAGCGACCCGCTATATTACGCCATTGATTCAGATTCATCCCGCCCTCCTTACCATTGTTGTTGGCTGACGCAATAATCAGGTATCGCATATCCGAGGAGAATCCATATGAAGCCCGGGTGTCGTGATTCGTGGGGTCCTTCAAGTCGCCCAGATATTTGTCATCCTTCTTGCCTCCTATCATCGTTTGCGCGTTACCAGTAAATGCGTGCCATAACTCTATCGGAGGGTTCTCGGTGACAACAAAGACCGTTCCACCATTGGGGTAGTTGTCGAACTCCAGCCCATAACGATACAATATCTCACCATCGTCGCCATACACGATATCTCCATTTTTGTCTCGAATCGGATTCTTCTCTTCAAGGGAATCATGGTTGACTATGGTCAGATCCCGAAAGCAAGCCAACTTCGGCTTAAACGGATTGTGCGGCAGGCCATCACTGTGAAAATAATTATCACCATTGAGCGCGACAACCGGCGTGTGGGCAGGAACGAGATTCTTTGCATCGCTCACCAGATCACCGACGGTCGCGGTGCGGAAGACTCGCTTGCCCTCGCAGTCACCACGATCTTCATCCTCCACTTCATCACCCACAATCGGGTTGACATGAATCTGAGGATTCTTTAGATTCACGACCACTATATTATAGTCACTTTGGCAAAGATTACCTTCGTAGAAAGCCACCGCACCTTGGCGTATATATTCTGGTTCTGTTTCATTTAGCGCCTCCAAACAACCAAAGTCGCGGCCATGAGCGACAACTCGATCAAACTCGTCGTACGATCCGTAGACAACATTACCATTCCATGAAATCGCTGGATCTATGAAATCCTCCTTAGAAGGTAAACTGACGGTTACTGGAACGTTGAATTCGAGCCCGTCGGGGCCGCCAATATAGTACGTTCCCCTCTCCGTGGTTACTCGCTCAACATGAACCCTCAGGGACTCGCTCACTGCGTTAGATGGAATGGAGATCTCGAAGCCACTATTAAGGGCCAATTGCGCACCACTCTCGGGGGTGGCTTCTGCGCTTGTGAAGTTTGCATTATCGACAATGAGATCGACAGCAATCTTCCAGTCGAGTGTCCAATTAAGGTCATAAATATCGTACGCAGCCGCATCACTATGATGAGGATGCTGGGCATGACGACGGTGAGCGGCATCGTCATCGTCATCGTCATCGTCATCGTCATCGTCATCGTCATCGTCATCGTCATCGTCATCGTCATCGTCATCGTCATCGTCATCGTCATCGTCATCGTCATCGTCATTTAACTCGGACTCCAAGAACGCGTCGGTGAGATCGACCCGGATGTGATTGACCGCTTCCGGTTGTAGCTTCTGGTCGCCGAGGTTGATCTCGACGCCTCCTTCGGGACTCACGCGTATGTCGTCGGCGGCGGTCCGAAGGCCAAACTCACCCTCCATGCGGAACGACTTAATATTTAACTGCTCCGCGGGCAGGACGAAACGCCCCACAACCTGGATTTCGTCAGGCGCGATCGCATAGTGGCTTGAGGTCGAGGTCATCTCGGTCCAGCCGCCGTTGATGTACACGGAGATCGACGAGATATCGACGAGGAGGAACTCGGCACCTTCAGGAAGCTCGGCACCCGTCTCAAGCTCAAGTCGGACAACGAAGGACCCCGTACCGAGGGACTTTTCGTCAACCACGGACGCCGGGCAGCCCATCATCACGAAGGGACTCGCAGCGGCAGTGGCGATGAGCAAAGCCGAGGCAAGGCACAGGTTCACGGCACGGCGATCAGTAGACACGGTTTATTGACCTTACTACGGTGATGGTTGACTCGCCAGCAGAATCGTATGGATATCGACATGAATAGAAGGATTGATCTTCACAACAGCGAACGCAGCACCGCAATTGTCAGCGCCCCCTGATTCGTCGTTAGACGAGCCAATCCGGTAGTATCGGCAAAATCTCCCAGTGCTCGACCTGAACGCAGACCTCAGGAATTCGAGTTAGCCACCCTCTCCGACCCACTCATGCCACCGGACCCCCGATCGCATGAGACCTGCCCCCACACGCCCCAAGTGCGAGGCCCTTGCTGCTCATCGAATGTGCCGATTTACGCGATCCGACGACGCTCGATGAACAGCCAGGTCGTGGCCTTCCGCGATCAAACCCTGGCATCAGCGCGAGAGTCCGCGCTCGCGCACTCCGGCTTCAGCCGCAAACATCATAGCTCGGATCAAAGCCATACTGCGCGCCGACGTTGTGTATGCAGGATAGCGAACCCCGACAGTCGGCGTCGCTATCACAGTCGCCTTCACCGGACTCGCAAGGACAACTCGGGCTGCAGTAGCTGCTGCTTCCGAGCTCACCCACATGGCACGCCTCGCAGACGTCCACAGTGCTGCCCCAGCCATAGTTGGCCCCCACATCGGAGCGGCAGATCAGGTCACCGATACACTCGTCGTTGCTGTCGCAGTCGCCCTCACCTATGCCACAGGGGCAGCCCACCGAGCAGTAGGGAAAGCCACCGGCCGAGCCAGAATGACACTGGCTCTCGCAAGTGTCGACGCTGGAATCCCAGCCGTACTTGGCCCCGGTGTTGCTCCCGTAGCTAGCCCCCGCCAGGCATTGGAGGGCATTGTCGGCGTCGCCCTCCATTGGCCCACAGGGGTTGACCGCGGTGCAGAAGGACCAACCCCCAAACGTGGGCTCCCAAGAGCGGTGTGAGTCGATGAAGGTCGTCGGATCGAAGGTACCAGACGAGGCGTTGTAGCAACCGTAGCCCCCCGCGTTCGCGGGCATCGTCTCGTCCCAGCGCATCTCGAAGTGCAAGTGAGCGGCGTTTGGATAGTAGCCATTGGCGTCACCGATCTCGCCGATCTTCTGGCCACGAACGACGACATCGCCAGGGCTCACGTTATAGTTCTCGAGGTGAGCGTAAGTACTCGTGATGAATCGGTAGGCAGGATCCCCTGCGCCGGGAATGTAGTGCTCGATCATCACGATATTACCCCAGGCACCGCCGTAATTGCCCGCGCTCTGCACGATGCCGTTAGCAGTGGCGTAGACATCCTCGCCGAGATCTGAGCTCCCGCCGCTCGTGTAGTTCCAGTCCTCACCGCAATGACCGCCATTGTGTGTCCACTCGTTGGCATTGTAGTAAATGTCAACGCCCCCGATGGCCTCGTCGGCGAAGCCCGTGGGGCTCAACGGGTTGACGAAACCATCCACGGGAGGCGGAAAGGCGAGCGCGAACTCAGAAGGCCCGGGCGGCGTGCTGAAGCCCACTTCCTCGAAGTCGCCAGGTTCGTCCGCGTCGAGGCTAGCATCTAGATCCTCAAGCAATGCCGCGTCGAGATACCCCGGCTCCTCGCCAATTTCGAGCTCCGTCAGCTCAGCGTCGAAGCCATCGAAGTCGTCGAGAGGCTCATCAACGCAAGCGAGGCTGCTCAAGAACGGCACGATGGTGAGTAGGGCCCACGACGATGATCGCACGATGTTCATGCTCGGGCAGTCGAGATGATGACCGCCTCATGACGAATTCAATTCGTGATTAAACGCACAAAAACCGCACCTCTCCTCTACAACAAATCTTACAACGCAGCAGATCAGCGTGTCTATCTCACCCGACCGTCCCTCTAGTCGGAATCAATCAGTACATTCGCCGAGCCCGTCTCGATCACATCGCTGGGTGCACAAATCCCATCAAACAGCAACGCGTATGCTTGAACGTACTGTCCAAATTTGATCGCATTCACCCGAGGCTGTGCCCAGTCTGGCTTCGTAAAGTCCGGCTGCGTATGCAGCGCCCAATTCTCGATATCAGCCGCGTTGCTCGTGTTTCCAAAGCGACCATTGATGTCGCTGAGGAACTCTCCGAACCTACCCGTCCCCATGTTCCATTGCATGTAATTTAGAGTCGTAGATGGCTCCGTGTCGCCCATCTGCGGGAAGGAATTCGAACCAATATCACTGAAATGTTGGTAATACAATATAAGGGTCTTGATGTAAAACTCCTCGCTCGGTGTGACTGTATAGTCGCCGGGCCCTCCAGTGACGGTCAACTCTTGATTGACGGTATCTGCCATGACCTTGGCCCCCTCGGAATCGTACTGTGGAAGACCTTCGATTGCGCGCAAGAACGCGGGCTCTTGTTTCGACGCGTCGGAATCAAGCACATTATCCTTATCACCCGGCAAATACGCTGTAAAATGATCCAGTCGAAATAGCCGAAAATACAAAAAGCTCCTCACGGCGGCCTTCGCCAACTCAGGTGTGCTCGCCGTAACCGCTACACCATCGCGGAGCGTACCTTCTATCTCTCCCATGGAGCAGGCCGCTTCCTTTGCCCACAACGCAAGGATCACCTCGGGTGGAGCGCCAATCCTCTGACTGGCTTCATAGACGAACATGAGCGGTTCTAGCGGCAACCCATAGTAGGGATTATTACCACTTCCATCCTTCGGACCGAATACCACACCGGTTTGTTCTTGCCATGCCCGGAGTTCGGCAGGATCCTCACCATGCATCTGAAGTTCCAACAATTCCTGCAATCTCTCCTTCAACTCGTCACCCAGATTTGCGTTGTGACATGTGAGGTCACAACCAACGAAGGCAGCGGGTCTCCCGTTTATGAGCACGGTAGCCGACCCTGTCGATATCTTGTCACCCAGATGATGAGGACATGTATAGGCATCTCCATACCGGGCTGCAGGCTGACCGTTGACCAGCACATCCGCCGAACCCGCTATGATGACTCCTTCGAGTGCTGTTCTGTCAGATATTCGTGCTGCATTGGGCATGGTGACGATTTCTTAGATCCCGAAGGTCTCGCGACCCACTCGGCCCGCCTGGTCTGTTATTATTTATTGTAGCAGCTATCTTCGTCATGTGAACGACTCCATATAGCTCCAAAAGGGCCAATTCACTCACTATTGTACCGACCGCGTCCGCTCCCAGCGCGGCCACTTCGCCGGCCGTGCTCGCTTGTCTTGAACCGTCGGTGCTCAACGTAGGCTCCGGGCGAGGTCGTGACTCGCCCGGAGCCTCATGCTCCGTCAGCGACGGAATGGCTTGTCCGTCTTGGGTTTGACCTCGAGCTTGATGATCGTGATCTTGGTCTCACCGTTGGACGATGCTGCGACGGTTAGGTCGACAGCGCCACCCGTCAGTCCAAAGCTGTACGCGCAGGGATCGCTGCCCGACCACACCTGCATCTGACCGGCCTGATCGAGGTGGCTCACCTCGATCGTGCGATGCGGATCGGGGTCGTCGAACTCCAGGGTGAAGGGTACGACGGCGCCGGCGGATACTTCGCAGATCACGGTCTGATCTGCGACCGGCAAGGTCGTCCCTTCGCAGTCCACGCGCAGGGCGTTGGACTCGAGGTAGGTACTGAACTCGATGGATGTGGGATCGGTGAATGTGAGTGACATGATGTTCTCCTCTCGTGCCGTGTGGCATCAACGTCAGTCGGTAGCCAACCCGCCGATGTTGGAGCGCGAAAAAAGAATTGATTTCAACCAACGATTCACCTGCGCCCGCCGACTAAACGCGGGTGCCAAGCACGAGTACGCAGCGCATTCTCCTGATGATCACCGCCAATCAAGGCAAGCTACGCGGCTGTGACGATGATGGACATGCACTATCGCGGTGTCTCCCCGACTTCGAACCTTGGTCGTGTGCAGCGGCCACCAGGTCGACGATTGCGGCGGCCTTCGAGAGGCTCGAGCACACGCTGCGGCCTGAGGCCGCGCTGGTCGTCTATCTATCAGGACACGGCGGCTGGGCGCGGTTTCGCGGCCAACCCTCATCGGCGGGCGCGACAGAGTGGCCGTTCTTCGTCACCGCCGATCAGGGCACGGGCGACCGCTTCACGAGCGTGCTCGCCGTCGAGTTATCCGCGCTCGTTGGTCGCTGTGTCCGTCGTACTCGGAATGTCACGGTAATCGTCGACACCTGCTTCGCGCCCGAGCTCGTGCGTGGCGGGGCCAGCATCAAGTCCTTCGGGCGCCACGAGTTCGCGCGGCCAGACTGGCTCGGTCACGTGGAGGCGCGCTGCACTGCTGACCGACGCGAACGAAGCCTGGTCGACGAGCACATCGTGTGCGTCAACGCGGCCGGCGCGGAACAGCCGGCCTACGAGGCCGAGGGTCGCGACGGTCGCCGTGGCGGCGCGTTCACCCACGAGCTGTGCGAGTTGATCAAGCACGCGCGAGCTCGGCGAGTCAGCTGGCGATTGCTGGTGTCCGTCATCGCGCGACGTCTGGCGCAACGCTGGGGCGAAGCCTTTCAGCAACCGGTCGTGAGCGGGCCCGACACGCGACGATTGTTCTTGCTCGCGCGCGCCGAGCATGGCGCGAGCGTCCGTGTGACCGCGGGCGCTGGGGGCTCGCTGTGGCTGGGCTGCGGAGCCCTGCACGGAGCGGACGTGGGCGACCGCTTCATTGCGCACGACGGCACAAAGTTCGTGGAACTCGAACTCATGGACGTGCGGGGTAACTGCTCCCGAGCGCGTAGTGACGGTGGCATCCCCGAGGACGGCGGACTCGCGTTCCCAGTTGCGCGCACACGCAAGCTGAGTGTGGAGTTCGCCCTGTCCGATCCGGTACGCCGCCAGTTGATTCAGGCACTATCGACCGCAAGACACCTGCAGATCCGTGCGTCGGATCAGGCGCCAGATCTATGTGTCCGCGACGACACACCGGCCCTGTCGATCGAATCGGGCACGGGTGAGCTGCTGCTGTCGAGCTCTCGCGCGAACGTGCTCGAAGACCTCGACGGGCTCACCCGCGCCCGGTTATTCGAGGACGCCTGCGCGGGTGGATCGGGCTGGCGACACGAATGGACACTCGCAGTATTCATCGAGCGCGGAGGCACTCGCTCGCCGCTGCACGACGGCATGCGAGCGTGCGTCGGGGATCGAATGTGGGTCGAGGCCAGCAATCGCAGCGCTTGCGACATTCCCAAGCTGTACCTCAACCTCGTCGAGCGTGGCGTCGACGGCATGCTGCGTGTGCTACATGCGGCCCACTTTCCCAGCGGCGTACCCATTCGCGCCGGAACCATGCGACGACTGTTGTGGTACCCCGATGGCCCGCATGGCCACTGCCTTCGTTGGCCGGGCAACGTCCCGCGTGATCGGCCCCGCACGCTCTGCTGGTTCTTCGTTGCCACTGCGCTGCCGCTGGACTTACGCACGCTCGATCGCACCAGCGCCAGGCCGTCGTCGCTGCTCAGACCACGCCGCGCGGCCTTGGCGAGCTCTGCTCTAACGCCCGTGCCGGTGGCCACGGCCGCGCTGACGGTCCCCTCAATGTGCTGGAGCGTCCGACGGTTCAACTTCGTGGTCGAGGATCGGCCCGCTCGGTGACGACCTCTGCCTGAGTTGCTCGGCGAGATCCGCAGCGGATGTATGGATCTCGTCTAGAGTGTCACCGTCAAGGCGATAGAACAGCGCGGTGAGTTGATCCCCTGCCTCGTCGAGCCGGCCCAAGCTGACGAGACCCTCGACATAGTTGAGCTCGCAAAGGTCACGGTGGTCGCGCGCATCCGGGAGTTGCTCCCACGATCTCAGCGCACGTTCGAGATGGAAGAGCCCACGTGGATCACCATCGCTTATCAAGACCTGCCCAACGAGCATATCGACCTCGGCCTGAACCCGCGTGGGCACGGACGGAACTCGATCGAGCTCGGACGCGAGTGTCTCAGCGCTGGTACGCGCCTCGTCGCTCCGCCCTGCACTACCGAGGATATGCCGCAACAAGATGTGCCGCACTTGCAGTGCGAGCACGGGCTCGGTCAGACCTTCGAGCTTGGAAATCAAGGCTTCGCCGCGCTCTTCATCGCCTCGATCGATCGCAGCGATGCCCAGATTATAGATGACCCGGGCTCGGCGTGCGCGGGTCTCGGGATGTTCAGGGCCGAGCGCTTCCGACACACATTCGATCGCCTGCTGATAGACTTGCTCGGCCGCCGCGTACTCGCCTTGCTCGTGCAGCGCCGCCCCAATGTTCACGAGCAACTTGGCTTCGTGCGGCTTGGCGGCCAGCTCCCTCGGTAGCGACTCGATCGCCGCCCGATAGTGGTCGATGGCCTCTTGTGCAAGGTCACGCGTCAGCGCGACGAACGCCCGTGCCTTGTGTACCTCCGGCTCTTCGACACCAAATCCACCGAGCTGTCGATAGCCGGCGACGCCAGCATCGAGCCATTGTTGGGCCGAATCAGCGTCGCCAAGGTCGAGCGCGAGGATCTGTGCGCGCAGGATATTGCTGCGCGCGAGCAAATCGTGGTGACCACAGTCGAGCGCATCAATGTCGACGCGGTCGAGGTAAGCAAGCGCTTGCATGGGCATCTCCTGCTCGCCCCGCACTCGCGCGACAACGAACCGTAGCTCGCCTCGCTCGACGCTCGACTCACCTCCGTCCGTACAGGATTCGGTGAATTCCCCCACCCGCGCGAGCTCATCCTCCGCCAACTCGAGGGCCGCCTTGTAGTTGCGTTCCGCCCTCGCCAGGTCGATCTCCCGTAGCGTCCTCCTGGTGCGCTCGTGCACGAGCGGACGCAGGAACGCGCAGCGACGATCCGTCTGCGTGAGCGGCTCGAGCAACTCGTGGATCACCGCGGCGCAACGTGGCCCTAGCTGCTCGATCCGTGCCAACGTGTCGCCAAAGTAGGCGAGCTGGGCATCGAGGCACGCGCGTTGGTTCATCGCGCGTACACTCTCGGGTGCGCTCGCCTGAGCCTCGCAGCTGGCAACGCTCGAGTCGCGCCACTGCTGCGCACCAGCCTCGAGCACCTCCAGCGCGAATGCAGTGGTCCGCATGCCCGCACGATCGGCTCGGGCGAGCGCACGTCGTACGCGGTCGCGCGCGTCGTCGTTCCACAGCGTGTCCATGGGCGCGGCCATCGACACACATGGTTGAACCGCACCATGGCCGAAATTGGCGGTGCCCACCAGAGTCACGACTCCGAGTGCAACCGCCGCGAGCGAGAACCGAACGCGTTGCCTGCGACCGCGCTCGAGCTTGGCGATCAAATGGCTCATGCTGGCGAAGCGATCGTCGGGAACGACCGAAACCCCCCGGCAGATGGCACGGTACAGCCAGCTGGGCATCGACGGAGGTCGACTCGGCGACGGTGAGCCGGGCTCGCGCGGCTGCGGGCCAAAGGGAAACTCACCGGTGATGCCTTGCCACAGCGCAACACAAAACGCATACTGGTCGCTCGCGGCGGTCGCGGGCATGTCGCTCATCAATTCGGGTGCGACGTAGGGTAGAGTCCCGCAAATCATGGTGTTCATCGACCCATGATCAGGCGAGACGCCGGCTCGCAGCGATCCACTGCGTTCGACGGTCGACTGCTCGAGCGCATGAGCCAAGCCAAAATCGATCACGAACACTCCCTGCCCGTCCGCATCGACGATGACATTGCTCGGCTTGAAATCACGATGCACCACCCCGGCGCCGTGAGCCGCCGCCAAGCCGCGCGCCGCGGCGATATACTTGACGACCACGGACGCGGGCGAACGTTGCCGTTGCCACTCCGACAGGCTCGGGCCTGGAATATATGGCATGGTCAAGAATAGTTCGTCGCTGTCGGCAACGACATCATAGATCTCCACGACGTTGGCGTGATGGACCTTGGCCAGTGCGCGCGCTTCGTTCAACAATAGCCGGTGGAGCTTGTCCGACTGGTGCTCCCTGGTGGAGACGACCTTGAGCGCAACATCTCTCTCGAGCGTGGTATCCCACGCCCGATAGACTATGCCCATGCCGCCACGACCGATGGCCTGCACGAGCACGTAGCGTCCGCCAGAACCGACCGCCACCGGAGCCCCCTTGCCCGTATCCATGCCCTGACGAACCGACTGTAGGATGAAGCGGCCGGTGATCGACTTCGGGAGACAGCGGGGTCGCCGGATGCTCGGAACACCATCGTTGGTCATGTCAGCCTCAGCGGCAATCAAACTGGACTGTCGTCGCGAGCCTGGAGCAGCTGCGATAGCACGGCCTCATCGTCCGCGTGGATCAGCACCCGCAGTTTCTCGCGCAGGCGGCGGAGCTTGGAGCGAACAGCATCCTCGCTCATTTCGAATACCTCACCAATCTCGCTCGCCGATAGCTCCTCCCAGTATCGCAGCTGCAGCATCGACTGATCGTCGATGGGTAGAGTCTCGAGCAGCCGGCGCAGCTGCTCGCTTCGCTGCTTGGCCCCCAGAATCGATGATAAAGAGCGGTCATAGATGTGCTCGAAGCAGACCTTGCCCGAGTCGAACTCATCCTGCGCCTCGCGCTCTTGCGCTCGATAGCGAAGGCGCAGATATTCGTTGAGCTTGTTGCGAGCAACCCTCATGATATATGTGCGAACCGAAGAGCAGCCCCGGTGCCGGGGCAACGCTTGCAGTAGCGCCTCCATGATCCCCTGGATCAGGTCGACGCAGGCACTCGGCTCGACGAGCCGGGTGCCGAGGAAACGCTGTAGCTCGACGTTGTAACGCAGCAACAGCTCGTCGAGACCTTGCTTGTCACCACCGCGCCAGATGTCGAGCAGTTCCAGATCGGTGCGCACCGCATACGAGTTCGTCGGAGCCATACTGGTGGCGAAAGCCTACCATATACGCGTGGCAAGACATATCCCCCACAAAGAGCGGGCTCAGCCATATTAATGAACCGTGGTACCACCATGCTCGCTGCTATGCGTATTTCGGGTCGTAGCCGAGATTCCCGAACGGAATGCAACGACGTAGCGATGAGAAGCACGTTGACAACGAGATACTATTCGCGGTGATTCATCATGTGCATGGTTATCGGGCGCGAAGGATTCATGGATGAGCAGACAGTCGGGCGAGGATGAAAATCGTGACGGACCCTTAGCGTGACTATAGTCACATAGTAAACGCCGACGTCGATGCTCCTGCACGAGCGTGCGATGATTCTCGCAAGTTATATGCGTGATGAAATGAGTCAATCAAGTCGAGAGCAGACGGCTCTCCTTCGTCGGGCCGAGCTGTGTGTCACCATCGCCATTTTTGTGACAGTGTTTTCGACTCCCTCACGCCTGGCGACGCTGCCGCTGCGGGCAGTGGTCAAGGATGATCTCGGCCTATCCCCGGAACAGATGGCCGAGTTCTTCGCTCTGATTGGGATCGCCTGGTACGTCAAGCCAATCGCCGCGGTCATCTCGGATCAGATCCCACTCGGCGGCACGCGGCGAAAGCACTACATGATGCTCAGCGTGCTAGCGGGCGCAGTCACCTGGATTGCAACAGCTTTGGTCCCGCTCAGCCTGCAGTCCTTGATCATTGCCATGACGGCGATCAATTTGATGGCGGTCCTCGGCAACACGGTCACCGGCGGCTTGCTGGTGGACAAGGGTCGCGAGCACCGATCGACGGGTCGCCTGAGCGCACTAAGGGTGCTGGCCATGAACACGGGGTCGCTGATCGCCGGACCGCTGGGCGGTTGGCTGGCGTCGCAAGCGTTTCCCGCGACCTGTGCGGTCGGCGGCGGCTCAATGCTCGTGATGGTGGTGCTGGTCGGCATCTTCCTCGATGGTAACGCCGCATCGTCAAAGAGCGTACCGCTGCCGCAGAGAGTCGCCGAGACCATAGCGTTGCTCAAGCAGCGTCGGATCTGGGCCGTGGCCTTGATAACCGGGCTGATCTACCTCGCGCCTGGATTCTGGAGCCTGCTCTACTATCACCAGCGCGACGCGCTCGGGTTTGGTGATCAGAGCATTGGCTTCCTGGCATCACTCAATTGCGCCGGAGGCATGCTCGGTGTGTTCGTGTACATGCGGTTGTCAAAGCGCTACACCCTACGACGCATGCTCATCGTTGGGATGTTCTTGAACGCTGCATGTACATTGACTTATCTTTTGTACGACTCAATGTCATCTGCGCTCGTCCTCGAGCCGAACGCAGGCTTCTGGTTCTTGCTGAGCATCATGCCAGTCCAAGAATTGACCGCACGGGCGAGCCCGCCAAGATATGAGGCCCTGGGCTATGCGCTGATCCTCAGCGCTGGCAACGCCGCAATCGCGATGTCCGACGTCTTGGGTACCCACATCGCGGCAAGCTTCGATCTGGATCTGCACGGCATGATCGTCATCAACGCCGTGTGCCTCGTGTTGCCGCTGTTACTGCTACCTCTGGTGCCGAGACCACTGCTCGAGAAGGAATAGCCACCCATCCACCATCTATCACCGCGCACAGTGCGCAATCGCTGTGAATCGCTGTGAATCGACACCAGGGAGCCCAGCTGGCAGCTTGGTCCTCGGAGGTCGTCATGAGGATCCTGTACGCATTCCCGACCGCGAGCCGGAACGAGCGTCACGATTATCGACGTGAAATTGCAATAATCGACGATGCCCTGGCACATGCCCGGACTGACGTGAAATCGAAGTTGGACACAAGTGAGCTACAGTCACACACTTGTCTGCGGCGTGCACTATTGTGGGGCTCCTACCACATCGTCGTGCTCGCCGGGCATGGTCCGAGCTTTGGATTGTTCGAAGCAACCACGCCAGAGCACCGACAGCGATACGCGGACGTATTCGCCGAGGAGTTGGTCATGTGCTGTGCAGCCAACGCTTGTATATTACTGATGGGGTGTTCGTCGAGCTGGATGGCACCAGCACTGTGCGCGCGAGGGTTACGAGGCACGAGCTTCGACCAGCCCATTCCAGCCAGGGCCGTGCGGGTGTTCATTGGCGCTTTTTTTGACGCGGTCTGCGCCGGGCGCACGGTCGAAGCGGCGTTCGAGTTTGGCTGCGTGGCCATGGCCTACGACTATCCAGCCCCGTGCTCATGGGCTCGCTGGTTCAGCCCGAATCTCGATCCTCAATGTGGACGCCACCACCAATGGCTTGTGACGCCGGAGGGGGTCGACAATGGTTGCTGAGATCAATGACGAGCAGCTCGCCGCAGCGTGGCAAACTGGAGACGCTCGCGCGGGGATGGCGTTGATGGGTCGCTACATGCGATCGATCGATCGCTATTTCTATACGAGGCTAGGTGCTCACGAGGTCGAGGATCTGCGTCAGGAAGTGCTCACCCGAGTATCGGCGTCAATCACTGGCTACCGGCACCAGGCCAGCTTTCGCACATATTTGTATCGCATCGCTCACCGCACCCTGTGCGATCACCTGCGCTACCAGTCCTCTGGACGAGGCCGCCGGGACATGGCCACGTGCATGCTCGAGGAATTCCACCTCGTGGTAGACCCCGCAGACCGGGCACTACCTGATCTGATCGCCGCGCTGCGAAGCCTCGATGCCGAGGAACGAGCGCTGTTCGAGCTTCGCCATATCGAAGGACTCTCCTACGAAGAGATCGCCGCCGTGACAGGTGCAGACTGCGCCACGGCTACGCTTCGCGCGCGCGTCCATGAGATCATGAAGCGACTGCGACGCAAGCTCACCTATCCGGATGATGCGGCGTCGCAACGATGATTCGATCCACTCGGGTTCATGACCAAGCGCATTCTCGGATCACCCTCGACCCGTCCGTCACGACGGTTTTCACGGCTCACAGGCACGGTGCTGGCGTTGGGGATCGGCGTGGGCATGCTGGTCCGCGGGCGGCTCGACGTCACCCGGGAGCTGTAGGGCCGCTCCCTTCACCCGCACGATCTCAGTTCACTCAAGGGACAACGGCCGGTCGGAACGTGCGACGCTTTCGCCCGCGGGCAGAGATCCGAGCGCGCACGTCGAGCGTGCACGCTAGTCGGGCAATCGGGTGTCCTTGACCGCGGTCGCGCGGTAGCTCTCCACGCCGTGCAGCTGCTCGATATAGATGTCGGTGAAGCCGGCCTCCTTCAAGTGTGCTTCGAGTTCCTCGCGCGTGTAGCGATGAAAGACGTCGACATCGAGCTTGCTCTCCACGTGCCGTCGCGTCGCGACCTCCATAAAAGAGTACAGCACCCACTTGCGAAACAGACGAACGGGGGTGGAGATGTCGCTGCGACGACTCTCCCTGACCCGCGCATCCCGGATGAGGGGTCGCGCTCGGTAGCCTTCGCTCGGCACGGTGATGGCCAGCCGCCCGCCCGGGCGCAGCACTCGCGCGATCTGTTGGAGCGTGCGAGCCCGATCGGCCTCGGATGACAAGGTGTAGACGGCGAAGTGCACCATCGCTCCGTCGAAGGTCCCGTCGAGGGCATCCGACAGGGATCGCATGTCACCCTGAACCAGCGAGACCTGGGACTCCACCCCGAGGGTGGTGGCACGATTCTTGGCGAAGGTCAGGCCTCCTTCTGCAATGTCGATGCCCGTCAGGCGACCTCCCGATTGTAACCACGGACCTGCGTGCAGCAACACTCGCCCGCTTCCGCAGCCCACATCGAGGATGTGTTCGTCCGGAGCGGGGGCGAGAGCATCGAAGGTGGCTTTCAGTGACTGATCGAAGTTGATCGGGATGAAGAAGTCGTAGGCGCCGATGCGAAACGGCACATTCCACATCTTGGCGTATCGGTCGGTGTTCATCATTGGCTCGTTCTCGACTCGAGGGTTGTTGGTGGGAAAAACTGTCGTTGACCGCGGCCCGGTCAGATCTTCGGCCCGGCCCGGTCGGGTTCTCGTTGGATCACAGACGACTAGGGGGCGCTCGCGGACAAGGTAGACACAAGAGCAGACGCGATCATGGCAAAGAGGCAACGTGCGCCAACACGGACGGAGCGGGAGGGCAGAGCTCGTCATCCGCCTGCGCCAGGTAGGCGAAGGTCGTGCGGAGGGCCGCTGCGTCAAGCGAGGGACACACCAGATCGCTATCGGCGATGCCCCGGGTGAAGTTCTGACAATCGAGGTCGATCGACGGGGGCAGCCGCGACTCGACGAAGAGCGGCACGAAGGGGGCCAGAGGGTGATCGGGTCGGGCCCGCGTGGCGGCGACCAGACGCTCCCGCCATCGCTGATAAGGCACCACGGGTAGTGGATAGCCCAGGGCGGCGACTCGCTCGACGAGCTGGTCGAGCCCCACCGGGCGAGCCGACGTGCAGTGGAACGCCTTGCCCAAGGACTCGGGCTTGCAAGACAAGTGGACGATGGCGCCGGCGACATAGTCCACGGGTGCCATGTGGAACTTCATGTCGAGGCGGGGCCAGGCGCCAAGCTCGATGCAGCCGAGCAGCATGCGGAGCGAGAGATCCCGGAGGTTGCAAGCCCCGGTGCGCGAGTGCCCCGTGACGGCGGCCGGTCGGTAGATCGCAGCGGGCAGCCCCCGCGCGCGGGCCTCGGACACGAGCTGCTCCGCCACCCACTTGGTCTGATCGTAGCCGCGTAGATCGGCCGAGCCCTGCACCGGTGCGTCCTCCGGGATCCCGCGGATCTTCTCGTACCGAGACGACGAGAACACGGCCGCAGTCGAGATGAAGTGCAGAGGCTTGAGCCGATGCGCGCAGGCAAGATGGATGATCGTACGGGTACCGATCACATTCGTGTCGCGCAGCACCGAGTATGGATAGGTGAAGTTGACCCAGGCCCCGGCGTGGTAGATCGCGTCGACACGACGGGCCAAGGCGTCGAAGTCGGCCGCACGAAGGCCCAAGCGAGGCTGGCACAGGTCACCCGCGACGACCTCGAGACGAGGCTCGACAAGACTCGTGGCGATCCGCAGGCCAGCGAGATGATCCAGCAGCCGCTCGCGAGCCCGACCGGCATCGGGCCCGCGCACTAGACACAGGATCTGCGCGCGAGTACGGGCGGCGAGCTCTTCGACCAGCGCAGCACCCAAGAACCCGGTGGCACCGGTCAAGAGGACGCAAGACGCCTCGCCCTCTACCCGGGGTCGGCCGGCGAGATCGAGCTGCAGGTCGAGGCTCGCGTCGGCGAGCGGTAGCGCATGATCGGGCCTCTTAGTCGCCGCGACCCCCTGGGCCAGGCGAGCCGCGAGCCGCTCGATGGTCGGAGCCTCGAACAAGACCCGCACGGGAACGGGCTGCTCGAGCTGCTGGCCGAGCCGAGCACAGAGCTGAGAGGCGAGTAGCGACTGGCCACCCAACTCGAAGAAGTCATCGTGAACGCCGACTCTTTCGATTCCCAGCAGGTCTTGCCAGATCTCGCAGATCCTGCGCTCGTGCTCGTCCCGGGGAGGCGCGTAGGCCGAAGCCCCGGCAGGACGGGGGTGGCGTGCGGCCGGCGCAATGTCCCGGTCGTCCTCGGGCCGCTCATCCCGGGGGCCATTCGTGCGCGGAACCAAGGCGCCCGCCCGAGCGTCACACCAATAGCGACGACGGTCGAACGGGTAGCCCGGCACAGGGATCCGACGCCGCGAGCCCGCGGGGTGAACGGCAGCCCAGTCGATCGTGTGCCCCGCAACGAAGAGCTGCCCGAGCGTACGCGCCCAGTGCTCGACATCAGCTCGCTCCTCCCGAGGGTGGCGCATGGAGGCCAGGACGGGGACACCGCGACTCTCGGGCCGCTGGCGAGCCAGGGCGCCGAGCGTGCGCCCGGGACCGACCTCCAGCAGAGTGGGTCGAAGCTCGCGCAGGATCGTGCCCATGCCGGTGGAGAAGCGAACGGGTCGGCGGAGGTGTTCGAACCAGTACGTGGGATCGGTCGCCTGCTGGTCGGTCACCCAGGTGCCGGTAACATTGGAGATGTAGGGGATCGCGGGGGGCCGCAGCTCAATGCGCTGCATCGCGTTCAGCAGAGGCTCCGCGAGTGACGCCATCATCGCGCTGTGGAACGCGTGCGAGACCTTCAGGCGACGAGCCGTCAGCCCCTCGGCGGCCAAGGAGCGCTCGGCGGCATCGAGCGCGGCGAACGGGCCAGACACAACACACGCGCGAGGGCCGTTCTCGGCCGCGATCTCGGCGCCAGGGGGCAGCAAAGGAGCGACTTCGGCGGCGTCGTGGGCGACGGTGAGCATGGCCCCGGGGGGCTGAGCGGCCATCAGCCTGGCGCGGGTAACGACCAGCGACAGCGCATCGCTGAGCGAGAAGACTCCGGCCAGACACGCGGCAACGTACTCGCCCACGCTGTGCCCAATCATGGCAGACGGGGTGACGCCATGGTGCTGCCAAGCACGAGCCAAGGCATACTCGACACAAAAGAGCGCCGGCTGGGTCAGGGTGGTCTGCGCCAGGGCGTCCTCGCTCGCCGAGGTCGAGTAGAGGGCCTCGCGTAGGTCGAGACCGAGCAGGGGTCGTAGCTGCTCTGCGCACCGATCGAACACCGAGGTGAAGGTGGGATCGACACCATGCAGGCCCCTGGCCATACCCACGTGCTGAGATCCCTGCCCGGGAAACATGAACACCAGATCGCGCTCCTGCTCGGCCACACCAAAGAGCAAGGCGTCGGGATCACGGGCACGAAGCGATCTGGAGGCGTCGAGGAGGTGCTCGCAGACCACCGCCCGCCGGTGTGAGAACGCGTGACGCCCGGTGGCCAGGGTGGAGGCCACGTCGGCCAGGTCGAGCTCGGGGTGGCGCTCGAGGTGAAGGGCCAGGCGATCGGTGGCTCGCTCGAGCGCCTCCTCGGAGCGAGCGGAGAGGACCAACAGCTGGGGCCCGGCCGGGGCGGATCGACCGCGTGAGGCAGGCGCCTGCTCCACGACCACGTGGGCATTGGTGCCGCCGATGCCGAAGGAGCTAACGCCGGCACGGCGAGGTGCCGAGCCCGATGGCCACGCTTGCCCGCGCTCGGCCACATAGAACGGGCCGTCGTCGAAATCGATCGCGGGGTTGGCCCGGCGAAACCCGAGGCTGGGGGGGATCTGGCCGTGCGAGACCGCCAGCACGGCCTTGATCAGCCCCGCGATCCCAGCGGCGGTGTTGAGGTGCCCGATGTTGGTCTTGATCGAGCCGAGCGCACAGGTGCCACGCGGCAGCGAGCCGAACGCCTGGTTGAGAGCGGCGACCTCGATGGGATCACCCATCGGGGTCCCGGTGCCATGAGCCTCCACGTAGCCGATGGTCGCGGGCTCGACCCCGGCGACGAGGTGAGCGGCCCGGATCACGTCGACTTGCCCGTCGACCCTCGGCGCGGTGAAGCTGACCTTGATGTTGCCGTCGTTGTTGATGGCGGATCCCTTGATCACGGCGTGGATCGTGTCTCCGTCGTCGATCACGTCGGTGAGGCGCTTGAGGACGACGAGCCCGACCCCGTTGCCGATCACCGTCCCGCCGGCGTTTGCATCGAACGCCCGACAATGACCATCGGGCGAGACGATCGAGCCCTCTTGATAGAGGTACCCCTGGCCCTGCGGCAGCATGATGGAGACGCCCCCGGCCAGCGCCATGTCGGCCTCGCCCCCGAGCAAGGCCTGGCAGGCCATGTGGACCGCCACCAGCGAGCTCGAGCACGCGGTCTGGACGACGCAGCTCGGACCGCGGAGGCCGAGCTTGTACGAGACTCGGCTAGCCATGAAGTCCTTGTCGTTGCCCAGAAACATCGAGAAGCCGTCGCCGTCGGTCAGCAGGCTCTGGCCGTGGTACAGGTTGCTCAGCAGGTAGGTGCTCAGGGCGGCCCCGGCGTATACGCCAACGAGTCCCGGGCAGCCGCGGGGGTCGTAGCCGGCGTGCTCGAGAGCATGCCATGCGCACTCGAGGAACACGCGGTGCTGCGGATCCATCAGCTCAGCCTCGCGAGGGGAGATCCCGAAGAACGGAGCATCGAAGCAATCTACGTCGGCGAGAGGGGCTCCGGCCGGGACGAAGCCGGGCTGGTCGCACAGCGAGGAGGGCGCTCCCGCTGCGCGCAGCTCGGCGTCGGAGAAGGTGGTGACCGACTCGACGCCGTCACGCAGGTTGGCCCATAGCTGCTCGACGTCGTCAGCACCGGGGAAGCGACCGGCCATGCCGACGACGGCGATCTCGAGCTCGTCCCGGTCGGCGGGGGAAACAGTGGAATCGGTGGTGATCGTGGGATCCTCCATGGCGCTCACTCTCCACGAGCAGGTTGCAGACGACGGCGGAGTCGCTGGTGCCGGCGGGTCTGGCCCATCCGTATGCGCGCGCGCGCACGCTCGGACTGCGCGCGCGGATCTACCTCGGTCGCGTTGGCGGGGCGGCTGCTGCCCTGGCTCGCTTCTGCTTCCGGCTCCGACTCCGGTTTCGCCTCCGGCTCGATCAGACCCGCGAGCGCGGCGATGGTGGGGCGTCGAAACATCTCGAGCACGGGTACGTCGATGCCGAACTCGACGGTGAGCTCGTGGTGGATCCGGATGACCTTGATCGAGTCGCCGCCGATCTCGAAGAAGTTCTGGTCGCGACCGATCGGCGCGTTGGAATCGTCGGGCGTCAGGGCGGCTCGCCAGATCGCGGCGAGGCGTTGCTCGACCGCGGTCCGGGGCCGGGTGAGCGCGGTGACCTCCGACGACCCGCCAGGCGGCGGCAGCCGGGCCCGGTCGAGCTTGCCGTTGACGCTGGTCGGCATGGCGTCTAGAGCGACCAGGGCGGTGGGGATCATCGAGAGCGGCAGGCTGCGCTGGAGCTGCTCACGAAGCTCGCCGAGGCCAGGGACGGCGCTCCCCTGCTCCGGGACGACGTAGGCCACCAAGCGCTTGTCCCCGGGGCGATCCTCGCGAGCGAGGACCACGACGTCGGCAATCGCGGGCAGCTCGGCGAGGGCCGCTTCGATCTCCCCGAGCTCGATGCGGACCCCGCGAACCTTGACCTGGTGATCCTGCCGCCCGAGGTACTCGAAGGTTCCGTCGGGGCGCAGCCGAGCGAGATCACCAGTGGCATAGAGCCGCGCGCCCGGCTCGAACGGGCTGGCGATGAAGCGCTCAGCATCGAGCTCCGGTCGGTCGAAGTAGCCGCGAGCGAGCCCGTCACCCCCGAGGTAGAGCTGACCGGGGACCCCGATCGGCCGCGGGCGATGGTGCTCGTCGAGGACGTAGGCCTGCGTGTTCGCGATGGGGCGACCAATGGGGACCGACGCCAGCGTGCCGTCCACACCCTCGGCCACGCGCTCGACGAGATGCCACGTGGCAAAGCCCGTACACTCGGTGGGGCCGTAGCCGTTGAGGAGCCGTCGGGGCGGTCCGTGCTTCAGCGCGTGACGGGTCCACCGCGGGTCGAGGGCCTCTCCGCCCACGATGAGGGTGCTCAGCGGGGCAAAGGCTCTGGGTACGGCACGCACGGTCTGGTTGAAGACGGTGGGGACGACGAACATGGTGGTGAGGGCCTGCTCGGTGATGAATCGAGCGAGGCGTTGCGGGTCGAGCAGGATCGCCTTGGGAACTCCCACGATGCACGCGCCGTGCAACAGCGGGGCCCAGATCTCAAAGGTCGCGACGTCGAATGAGGCGTTGCAGACCTGAGCAACCCGGTCCGAGTGCCCCAGCGAGGCGAACTCCCGATCGAAGCACAGGCGCAAGATGGCCCGGTGGGTGACCATCACGCCCTTCGGGCGACCGGTGGATCCAGAGGTGTAGAGCACATAGGCCAGGCTGGATGCATCGCCCTCACGAGAGGAGGGGAGATCGCCGAGCGGATCTTCGAGCGGGCCCCCGGGCGGATCCCCGTCGTCGTCGAGACACAAGACCTCGAACCCTGCGTCCGGACCAGCGCCGAGGAGATCGGCGTGCTCGAGATCGGTCAGCAGCAAGGAGGCTCGAACATCGGTCATCATGAACTGCAGCCGCCGGGTGGGGTAGGAGGGGTCGAGCGGCACATAGGCCCCCCCGGCGATGAGGACGGCGAGGAACGCCACGATGAGCTGCGGGGAGCGCTCCAGGCAGGTGGCGACACATACCTCGGGCCCTACCCCCCGTCGTCGAAGCCGAGCGGCCAGGGCGGACGCACGCTCGTAGAGCTGCCGATAGGTGAGCTGGTGGTCGTCCCAGAGCAGCGCGGGGGCGTCGGGGGTGCGCCGGCACTGCGCGACGACGAGGTCATGCACGGTGGCCTCGGACGGAAATGGCCGGCGCGTGTCGTTGACGGCCGCGAGGAGGCGCTCGAGCTCGGCCGGTTCGTGGGCCATGAGCGCCGACGTACGCGCCGAGGGCCGGCGCAACGCATCGCGGAGGAGCACGACAAATCCCTCGGCGAGCCGACGGGCAGACTCGGCGACGAAGAGATCGGTGTTGTACTTGATCACGCAGTGGAGCCCCTGGCCGGAGTCCCGGCCGAGGTCGACCACCTCCAAGATCAAGTCGAAGTGACCCTCCTGCTGATCGACCGGGATCGCCGAAGCCTCAAGCCAGCCGAACTCGACCCACGTGGTGTGATCGCCGAGCGCAGACATGAGGAGATCGCGACCGCGCTGGGGCGTCTGAAGGACGAAGAGCGCCTGGACCAAAGGTGGCCGACGCACCTCGCGGGGAACACCCACGCGATCGACGATCGCAGCCAGCGGGCAGTCGGCGTGAGCGATCCCCTCGAGCAGATCCTCGCGAACGCGGCGGACGTGGTCGGCGAACGTGGGATCGTCGGTCAGTCGAGCGCGGATCGGGGCGACATTGACGAAGTCGCCGACGACCTCGGCCAGCCCCGCGTCCTCCCGACCAAAGGTCGGGCACCCGACCACGAAGTCGCGCTGACCGCTAGTACGCGAGAGCAGGATCTGCCAGGCGGCCAGCAAGACCGCGTAGGGGGTGACCTTTCGCTCTCGGGCGAGCGCGACGATCCCCTCGGTCAGCGTAAGATCGACGCGAAAGGAGTGCGAGGCTCCGCGGTTGCGATGGGTCGAGGGGCGAGGGTGATCACCGAGCAGCTCGAGCACCGGGGGCACTCCCTCGAGCTGCCGAGACCAGTAGGCGAGGTGCTGGGCCCGGCCGGGGCCCTCGGCGTCCTCGTGCCGAGCCGCGGCGTAGCCCAGGTAGCTCGCGCCGACCGGCGGCATCGAGACGGCGACCTCCTGGGACGCGGCGGCATAGAGGTGGCGCAGCTGCTCGATGAGGATCCACAGCGACCAGCCATCGGCGGCGATGTGATGGACGACCAGCAACAAGACGTGCTCGTGCTCGTCGCGCTCGAAGAGCACGGCGCGGAGCACCGGCCCGCGCTCTAGATCGAAGGGCCGGTGGTGGGCGTCGCGGATCCCCACGCGGAGCTGGTCGTCGTCCCAGCCCTGGGCACACACTCGCTCGAAGACGTCGAAGGGCTCGCGACACGACCCGGTGACGGGCTGAACGCGCTGGACCGGGCCGCCCTGGTGGTGGGCATAGGTCGTCCGCAAGACGGGGTGGCGGCGCACGAGCGCATGCAGAGCCCGACGCAGGGCATCGACGTGGAGATCACCGCGCAGGCGCAGGGCGAAGGCGACGTGCGGGGCGGGGCTGTGGGGCGTGGTGCGGTGCAGGAACCACTGGGTGCGTTGGGAGGGCGACATCGGACCCACCAGGGCAGACCTCGGCGCCTCGCCTTCGGGGAACGCCTCGTCGTCGAGTCCGGCGGCCGCGACCATAGGGAGCAGCGCGGCCTTGTGCCGAGCTAACGCCTGGCGAAGCTCGGGGTCGAGCGACCCGGAGGGCGCGCGGTAGCGCAGCTTGGGCCCCTCCGACCATAGCGCCACCCGACGACGGGTGAGCTCGGCCAGGAGCGCTAACGTGTTCATGCTCGTCACCTCGGGTGGTGAGATCTCGGTAGGGCTCATAGCTCTCCCTCCTCCCAGTGCTCTGCGGCGGGCGCCGGGTCGACGCCCACGGTCGGTTTGGTGTTGGCCGGCAGCTGCTCACAGAGCTGCGCGGCGAGCTGGTCGAGGCTGTCGGCAGAGAGGAAGTGCACCAGCGGCAGCGCCACGCCCAGGCCACGCTCCGCAGCTTGCCGAAGCTCGACCGCCATCAGCGAGTCCAGGCCCAGCTCGACGAGCGGCGCGTCGGTGTCGACCGCCGCAGGATCGAGGCGGCCGATCCGAGCGACCTGCGCCCGCAAGAACTCCAGGGCGAGGGCCGGTCGCTCGGACGAGGGCCGGTCGAGCAGCGACGGCCACGCTCCGGGGTCGACCGGCTGATCGCGCTCGGTTACGGCGTGGTCATCGGCCGCTTCGTCGGCCAGCACTCGCGCGTAGAACGGGTCGGACGCGTCCTCGCGGTGAGCGGACTTCCACGTCGACCAGTGCATAGGCAACACGCCAACGTGGGACGGCTGGTGGCGCACGAGCTGACCCAGCAGCTCCAGCCCGCGGGACACCGGGATCATCTCGGCGCCGGAGGCCCCAGAGCCCGAGCGGCTGGCCGCCATGCCGACCTCCGCCCACGGGCCCCAGGCGATGCTGACGGCGGGCAAGCCCTGGGTACGGCGATGGTGGGCGAGGGCGTCGAGGAACGCGTTGGCGGCCGGGTACGCGCCTAGCAGGGGGGAGGGCAGCATCGCCGACGCCGACGAGAACAGGACCATGAAGTCCAGGGGCGCCGCGGCGAGCTGCTGATGAAGCAGCCAGGAACCCGCGGTCTTCGGCCGGAGGACGGCCATGAGCTCCTCGGACCCCAGCTCCAGCAACGGTCGAGGCGAGACCACTCCGGCGGCATGGATCACGCCCCGGATCGGCGGCCATGCCTCGCGCTCGTGCGTCTGCAAGAGGTGGCGCACGGAGGACTCGTCGGCGACGTCGACGGCAACGCACCGGACGAGGGCCCCGCGGGCCTCGAGCTGGCCGATCTGCTCGATCGCCGCGCGGGCCCGCTCGGAGACTCCGGCGGGGAGCGACGGGCTGGCCGTGATCTGGCTCCACTGGGCGCGCGGCGGCAGCGGGGTGCGGGCGGCGAGGACGAGGTGGCGAGCGCCCTGCTCGACCATCCACCGCGCGACCGCCATGCCGAGGCCTCCGAGACCCCCGGTGACGAGGTAGCTGGCGTCGGGCCGCCAGGTCAGCGCCGGGGGCGAGGTGGTAGGCACGGGCCAGCGACTCAGGCGTGCCACCCAACGGGTGTCGCCGCGAAGGGCGACGCGCTCGCGAGTGGGCCCTGACGCGAGCTCCCGAGCGAGCGCGGTGATCTCCACGCCATCGGGATCGGGTCGCTCGTCGAGCCGACGAGGATCGAGATCGACCAGGCCCCCCCAGCACTCGGGGTGCTCTCGAGAGATCACCCCGCCCAGCCCCCACAAGGGAGCCTGGGCGACGGCTATCGGGTCATCGTCGGCGATGACCTGGGCCCCGCGGGTCACCAGCCACAACCTCGGTGCCTCGCCCGACTCACGAGGCGCGGACGCCAGCACCCGCAGGCCGTGGAGGGCCGCGGTGAGATCGGCGACGTCGAGCGTGTCCGCAGCGGACAGCTCGGGCGTGGGGGGCGAGTCCAGGCCCCACAGGTGCACGAGGCCGCGGCATGGCGGGAGCCCCGACGAGCCAACGTGGGCCAACAGCGCCTCGAAGTCCTCGGCGACACCGGGGCGCAGGCGAACGTGATAGCGACTCATGAGCGAGAAGCCCTCACTCGACGAGTAGATCCGTATGCACCGATCACCGCGCGCCTCTAGCCGGGCCGCGAGAGCATCGCCCACGCCGCCTTCGTCCATCAGGACGAGCCAGCACGACGACGGGCGCGGATCCGGATCTTCGGGGCAGGCCCGTGGCTCCCAGGCAACCTCGTAGAGCCACGGAGCCGCAGCCAGCCGCGGTCGGCGTGAGACGCTGGCGTCGAGGTACCAGAAGCGAGCACCGAGCAGCTCGGCGACGAGCGCCCCAGACCCGTCGAAGACGCGAATATCTGCGACGAGCACGTTGCCGGGCTCGGCCTGGTCTGCTCCGCTGGGGGCGTTGCGATCGACCTCGCGCAGCCGGACGTGACTCCACAGCGTCGACCCGCGGGGACGACCGTGGATCTTGGCCTCGCGGGCTCCCGAGCCGACGAAGGCACCACCCGGGAGATCCCCGCCTTCGTCGAAGGCGTGACCACACGCGGCGAAGGCATGACCACACGCGTCGCTGAGCGCGGGGTGCAGCTCGTATGCGAGTCGCTCGCGCTCGACGCCCTGTGGCGCGACGATCTCGGCGAGTACCTCCCCCTCGCCTCGCCATAGTCGCCGGATGCCCTGGAAGGCCGGTCCCCAATGGTTACCCCGCTGACCGAGCCGCGCATAGAACTCATGGGCGTCGAGCTCGAGGTGGCAGCGCGCCCGGATCGAGTCGAGCGGCTCGACTTCGACGCCCGACGAGCGGGGCTGCGTGTGCAGCCGGCCGCTACAGTGCAGCTGCCATCGCGTGGGCTCGTCGACCCATCGGCTGGAGATGCGGAACTCGAGCTCGTGGTCGGCGACCGGGCGGATGGACAGCTGAGCCACCCGCGGACGATCATCGACGAAGACCATCGAGTGATGGTTGTGCACGGCCACCAGGTGCCGCGGCCCGGGCCCGAGCAGCTCCGATGACGCGGCGAGCACCATCTCGAGGTAGGCGGTCCCCGGCATCACCACCTGGCCCTCGATGCAATGGTCGCGGAGGTAGGGCAGCCGCCGAAGATCGAGCTGCGCCTGCCACAAGCCGGTGTCGGGCTCGTGAGCCAGCACGAGCCGCTCACCGAGCAACGGGTGGCCGCCGGCCGGCGGGATCCGAAGGCCCCCCGAGGCCGGCACCGCCGTGGTCGTGCGAGCGCTGTCGTCGATCCAGTGGCGCTCGCGCTGCCAGGGATAGGCAGGGAGGGTGACGGAGCGGCGGTGACGATGCTGGTCCAGTGCCCCAAAGTCGACCGACACGCCGCGCGCGTAGAGCTGCCCCAGCCCAAAGAGCAGCCCGCGATGGGGACCGTCGCGCCCCTCGCCGCCGTGGCGACGCAGCGAGGGGATCCACGCGCTGTGGGCCGGGTCTGGTAGGCACCGTCGACCCAGGCCCAGCAGCACCGGCTGGGGACCCAGCTCCACGTAGGCCTCGCACCCCAGGCCGTGGAGCGTCTGCATCCCTTGCACGAACGCCACCGGCTTGCGCGTGTGCTCCAGCCAGTAGTCGGTCGAGCACAGCTCGTCACGCACCAGCTCACCGGTCAGGTTCGACACCAGCGGGATGCATGGCTCCCGCCATGACACCGCCTGTAGATCCTCGGCCAAGCCGCCCAGCATGGGCTCGATCAGCGGCGAGTGGAAGGCATGCGAGACCTCCAGCCGGCGGCAGCGCACTTGGTCACGCTCGAGCGCTTGCTGCACTCGGGCTACCGCCGATGCAGCGCCCGACACCACCACGTGACGGGGCCCGTTGTATGCGGCGATGCAGGCCAGACCCTGCCTACCGCCGTGCTCGTCGAGGGCGTGCTCGACGGTCGAAGCGGCGGCCAGGACCGAGAGCATCACGCCCTCGACCTCGGAATCGAGCTGCTGCATCCGATGACCACGACGGGCGACCAGCTCGAGACCGGCCTCGAGATCGAGGGCCCCCGAGACGATGGCGGCCGCATACTCGCCGACGCTGTGGCCCATCACCACGTGGGGCTCGACCCCCCACGACCTCCACAGCTGCGCCAGGCTCCACTCCAGCGCGACCATCACGGGCTGCGTGAACCGGGTCTGGTGCAGCACGGTGGACGACTCCCCGTCTCCCAGGAGCTCGACCAGCGACCGCGGAAGCCGAGCGTCCAGGACCTCGGCGCAGCGCTGCATCGCGCGGCGGAACACGGGCTCGGCCTCGTAGAGCGCCATACCCATGCCGGGATGCTGCGAGCCCTGGCCTGTGAACAGGAACGCGACCTTCGGGCGGCTAGACGCCCGCCGGCTCACCACCCCACGCGGAGCCTCTCCCGCGACCCATGACCGCAGGGCGCCGGCCGCCTCGGAGCCTCGCTCGGCGACCATCGCGAGCCGGTGCTCGAAGTGGCTGCGACCCGTCGCCGCGCCGTGACACACATCGGGCAGCTCGTCCTCGGTCTGCTCGAGGTGCGTCGCGTAGCGGGTCGCGAGGGCTCGTAGCGCCTCCTCGGTCCGGGCCGACAAGACCAGCAGGTGCTCGGATCGCTCCGGCTCCACCTCCACCTCCACCTCCATCTCCATCTCCACCGGGGACTCGGCCTCGGGTGCGCGCGGCGCTTCTTCGAGCACCAGGTGGGCGTTGGTCCCGCTGATCCCGAACGAGCTGACGCCGGCACGCCGGGGACGCTCGCCCGTCGGCCACGGCCGCAGCTGGGAGACGAGCTGGATCCGCGCCCAGTCGATCTCGGGGCTGGGCGGCTGGCTGTGCAGCGTGGGCGGGATCGCTTCGTGCTCGAGCGCGAGCACGGCCTTGATGAGCCCCGCAACCCCGGCGGCGGCCTGCGTGTGGCCGATGTTGGACTTGACGGCGCTCACCCACAGCGGTCGATCGGCAGGACGCCCCGCGCCCAGGGCCTCGTCGAGGGCCCGAGCCTCGACCGGATCGCCCAGCGGGGTCCCGGTCCCGTGGGCCTCGACATAGTCGATGGCGTCTGGGGGAAGGCTCGCCTGTCGAAGGGCTCGCTCGATCACCGCGACCTGAGAGGGCCCGTTGGGCGCCGAGAGGCCGTTGCTGCGACCATCTTGGTTGACCGCCGAGCCTCGGATCACGGCGAGGATCCGATCGCCGTCCCTCTGAGCGTCGGCGAGTCGCTTGAGGACCACGATGCCGCAGCCCTCGCTCCACACCACGCCGTCGGCCGCCGCTGAGAAGCTCTTGCAGCGGCCATCCGCGGCCAGCGCTCGCGCCCGGCTGAAGTAGATGTTGCCGGCCGGCGAGAGCATGACGGTGGCACCTCCCGCGAGGGCCAGATCGGTCTCTCCCTCGCGCAGGCTCTGACAGGCGAGGTGCACCGTGACCAACGACGACGAGCACGCGGTATCGATGGTCACGCTGGGGCCCGTGAGCCCGAGCTGATAGGAAACGCGACCCGAGGCCACGCTGCTCGCGTTGCCCGTCCCGAACCAAGCGTCGATCTGGTCGGGCTCGCACGTGATCCGCTGAGCGTAGTCGTTGAACATGATGCCCACGAACACGCCGGCGCTCGAGCCCGAGAGCGACTCGGCCGCGATACCTGCGTGCTCGAGCGCATTCCAGCTCACCTCGAGGAGCAGCCGCTGCTGCGGATCCATGCTGGCCGCCTCGCGCGGCGTGATGCCGAAGAACCGCGCGTCGAAGCGATCGACATGGTCGAGGAACCCGCCCCAGCGCGTGTACATCTTGCCCGCGGCCTCGGGATCCGGGTCGTAGAGCGAGTCGAGATCCCAGCGGTCGGCCGGGATCTCACCGATCGCATCCACCCCCTGACAAAGGAGCTCCCAGTATGCTTCCAGGCCCTCGACGCCCCCGGGGAACCGGCAGTCCATGCCGACCACGGCGATGGCATCGTCCCGCTCGCGGGGCTCGGCCCTTGGGGGCAAGGAGGCGGGCTCGGGCGTGCTCGGCTCCAGCCGCTGTGCGAGGTAGCGGCTGAGGCGAGCGATGCTGGGGTGGTCGAACACCAACGTGGCGGGCAGCGGCTGCCCTACGATCCCGGCCAGGGCGTCGCGGAGCTCGACCGCCATCAGCGAGTCCAGGCCCAGCTCGGCCAGGGGCCGGTCGTCGTCGAGATCGGCGGAGGACGACAGCCCCAGAACGTGAGCCGCGGCTTGCCGAGTTCGGGCCAGCAGCTCCGCTCGATCGGTGGCGGTAGAGCGCGACGCGGCCACGCCCTCATGGCCAGCTCGGGGGATCGGATCGGCGGGCGAGGGCACGCGACGCACCTCGGACAGCAGCGACTCCAGCGAGGCAGAGGAGGCAGTCCGGGTCCAGGTGCCGGGGAGGACGAGGGTGTAGGGTTCACCGGCGGCGATCAGCCGAGACAGGAGCTCCATCGCGTGGGCTGGCTCGATCGGCTGGACCCCCCGAGTGGCAAACCCACGATGTAGGGCCTGACGTGCAGCCATGCCGGCGCCCTGCCATGGCCCCCAGCCGATGCTGAGGGCCGGGCATCCGCGGGCTCGAAGATCGTGGGCGAGCGCGTCGAGGTAGGCATTGGCCGCGGCGTAGCTGCCCTGGCCCGGAGGCCCGATGAGCGCGGCGGCGGACGAGAAGAGCACGAAGAAGTCGAGCGGCACCCCGCGCTCGGCAATTGCGGCCCCAAGGTGGAATGCTCCGGCACTCTTCGGCCCGAGCACGGCGTGCAGGCGATCGGGTGATAGATCCCGCAGCAGCCCGTCGTCGAGCACACCCGCGGCATGGATCACGCCCCGTAGGGGGACGGGCCCATTAGTGCATGCGGCGACCAGGCGCTCTACATCTTCGATCCGGGAGACATCGGCCTCCAACAGGCGCAGGTGAACTCCGTGCGCCGATAGGAGCGCCTCCATGGGTCCAAGCGCCTGGCGGGCCTCCGCGGGGGAGCGCCGACCGGCCAGGATCAGGTGGCGAGCGCCTCGCTCGGCGAGCCAGGTGGCCACGTGCTGTCCGAGCGCGCCCCAACCTCCGGTGATCAGGTACGCGGCCTCGGGGTGGATCGAGGGCTCACGCGAGGCTGGAGCGTCGCTGTCGATCAGCCTCGGGACCATGCGTCGCTCGCCTCGCCACGCAACCTGATCGAGGGGCTCGGATCCGGTCAGCTCCATGCGGAGGCACCGAACTGCGTCGTCGTCCTCCGGATCGAGGTCGACCAGCGTGCTCGCGAGCTCGGGATGCTCGGCCGCGATTACGCGGCCCAAACCCCACAGCGCAGCCTGGGCGCAGGCGGGCACCTCCGACCCGGTGCGCTGCGCCCCGCGGGTCACCAGCCACAGCCGCGGAGGCCGATGCTCGGAGCGCTCGGCGAGCGCCTGAACCATGGCCAGCGCGCCGTCGCAGCCGTGGTGAAGCTCGATGCCGTCGTCTAGGGTCCACAGGTAGACGACGCCGTCCAGCTCTCCCGCATCGTGCAGCACTCGGTCCAGATCCGAGCGCGCCGAAGGATCCACGGCGAGCCAGCGATCGTCGAGTCGTTCGAATTGGGATGCGGCGAGCACTCCGAGGCAGGTGTCTCCCTCCGCCTCGAGCTGTGCAACGAGCCGCTGACCCAGACCGCCACGATCGGCGAGCACCAGCCAGCGTCGGCCTTGCCGCTTCGCGACGCGGGGAGGCTCCACGGGTCGCCAAGCCAGGGTGTAGAGGGGCCCGGGTGCACGATCCTCAGCGGTGGAGAGCTGGGCCTCGACCACGGCCCGAGCCCGATAGCCCTCGATGGTCGCCACCACCTCGCCGCTCGCATCGAAGAGGGTGATGTCGCCGGTCCACATGGTGGGATCGGGCTGAGGATCAGGCTGAGGATCGGACGCGAGCCGAGCGTGACACCACATCGTCTCGCCGGGTTGGCCATGGAGCCGCAGCCCCTCGAACCCGAAGGGCAGCACCGCCGCATCCCGCGAGGCAGGGAGGGCCGCACCGAAGACCTGGAAGCAGGCGTCGAGCAAGCAGGGGTGGAGCGGCGCAACGCCGAGGTCGTCGCTCGCCATCGGGACGTGAATGCGAGCCAGAGCCTCCCCGGGGGCTCGTGCGATCTCCACGAGGGTGCGAAACGTGGGACCGAACGCGATGCCGGATCCCTCCAGCGCAGCGTAGGCGGCTTGGGCCGGCGAGGACGCCACGGGCAGCCGATCCCGAAGCTGCGGCAGGCTCGACTCGACCCGTGCCTCGCCCCCGGCGACCGCGACAGCGAGCCGGGCGATCGCGTGCGTATTCGGGGCGTCAGCGGTGTCGGCGGTCGGCGGGCTCGAGCAACGGGCGTCGAACATCCCGTCGGTGGTGGGGGTCAGCTCCAGGTGAAGCGACGTTGGCTCGTCGAGCACGAGCGCGCGCGGCAGCAGCAGATCTTCGACGACGAGAGAAGCCCCAGCAACTCCGTCCCTCGCATGCGCCAGCGCGGCGAGCAGCGCGGTCACGAAGAAGGCGCCGGGCACAACGACGCGATCGAAGATCCGGTGGTCGCCCAAGTAGGGATGCCGCTCCAGATCCAGCGGTGTGGAGGATCGCAGCACCGAGTCCGGGCGGTCGGCGCTTTGCTCGGTCAGCGGCAGCCTGAAGGCCCCGAGCGCGGTCGAGGAGGACGAAGGCTGGGGCGGGGGATCGCCTGCTGTCCAGTCGATCCAATAGCGCCGACGTTGCCAGGGATAGGCGGGAAGGACGACACGACGACGGTGATTCCGGTCTAGCGCCTCGAGGTCCACCGGCAGGCCGCTCGCATGGAGGGCTCCCAGGCTGGAGAGCAAGACGCGGTGAGGGGCGGCATCCCCATGACGACGCAGGGAGGGCAGCCAGGCGGCCTCGGCCGACCCCGGCAGGCACTGTCGACCAAGGCCGAGCAGCACGGGCTGGGGGCCGAGCTCCACATAGTGGTCACAGCCCATCGCGTGCAGCGTCTGCATCCCCTGCTCGAACGCCACCGGCTTGCGCGTGTGATCGAGCCAGTAGTCGGTCGAGCCGATCTCGTCCCGAACCACCCGACCCGTCACGTTGGAGACGAGGGGCACGCTTGGCTCGGCCCAGGACACCCTCCCGAGGTCTTGGGCCAGGCCCGGGAGCATGGGCTCGATGAGGTGAGAGTGGAAAGCGTGCGAGACTTCCAGGGCGCGGCAGCGCACCTCGGCCCGCTCGAGGATCTCACGGGTGCGGGCGACCGCCGCCGCCGAGCCCGAGACGACCACGTGACGAGGGCCGTTATAGGCGGCGATGCACGCCAGGTCGTCACCATTCGGATCGCGGGCTCGCTCGATGGCTCGCTCGACGGTCGAGGCGGTCGCGGAGACCGAGAGCATGACGCCGCCGGGGCCGAGCTGCTGCATGCGACGCCCGCGGCTGGCGATGAGCCCCAGCCCGGACTCGAGATCGAGGGCGCCCGCCACGATGGCGGCGGTGTACTCACCGACGCTATGACCCATCACCACGTCGGGCTCGACGCCCCACGACTTCCACAGCTGGGCGAGGCTCCACTCCAAGGCGACCAGGATCGGCTGGGTGAACTGGGTGCGATGCAGCTGAGAGGAACGCTCGGGCCGTCGCAGGACCTGAACCAAGGGATCGGGCAGCAGAGGGTCGAGGATCTCGGCGCAACGCTGCATGGCGTCGCGGTAGACCGGCTCGGCCTCCAGCAGCTCCACGCCCATGCCTGGGTATTGGGAGCCCTGGCCGGTGAACAAGAAGGCGACCTTGGGCCGACGGGATGCCCGTGCCTGCACGACCCTACCCGCTCCCGCGTCGCCGGTGACCCACGAGCGCAAGGCACGGGATGCATGCTCGGTGTGCGGGGCGACCAACGCGAGCCGGTGCTCGAAGTGGGTGCGACCGGTGGCGGCGGCGTGGCAGATCTCAGCGAGGGAGTCGTCGGTGCGCTCGAGGTGATCGGCGTAGCGGATGGCGAGGGCTCGCAGCGCATGCTCGGTCCGCGCCGACAGGACCAGCAGGTGCTCCGCTCGCTCAGGCGAAGTGCTGGGTCGAGGCTCGGAGGTCCGGGGGGCCTCTTCGAGCACCACGTGAGCGTTGGTCCCGCTCATCCCGAACGAGCTGACCCCGGCGAAGCGAGGGCCGGGCTGCCGAGGCCACGGCCGGGTCGAGGTCGGGATCTCGAAGCAGGTGCCCTCCAGCGAGATCATGGGGTTGAGCGCTTCGAAGTGCAGGTTCTTGGGGATCGCCTCGCGCTCGAGCACCAGCACGGTCTTGATGAAGCCCGCGATCCCGGCCGCCGCTTCCAGGTGCCCGAGGTTGGTCTTGATCGCCCCCAGCACACACGACCGACCGCTGGTCCGTGGTGAACCGACCACGGCTCGGAGGGCGTCGATCTCGATGGGGTCACCCAGCGGAGTTCCCGTGCCGTGGGTCTCCACGTACCCGATCTGCTCGGGGGACACGCGGGCGTCGGCCAGGGCCCGACGCAGCAGCCGTTGCTGCGAGAGCACGTTGGGCGCGGTCAGCCCGGTCGATCGACCATCGTGGTTGACCGCCGATCCCCGCACGATCGCCAGGATCCGATCGCCGGCGCGCTCGGCCGCCTCGAGGCGCTTGAGCACCACCACCCCGCAGCCTTCGCCGCGAACGTAGCCGTTGGCCCGGCTGTCGAAGCTCATGCACCGGCCGCTGGGGGACAGGGCTGGCGCGAGCATCTGCGTGGTCGAGGGGGCACAGATGAGGTTCACGCCGCCCACCAAGGCCACCTCGCTCTCACCCTCTCGCAGGCTGTGGCAGGCCTGGTGGATCGCGACGAGCGAGGAGGAGCACGCGGTGTCGAGCGACACGCTCGGTCCCTGCAGGCCGAGCGCGTACGACAGCCGCCCGGCGGCAAAGCAGGGCGCGGTGCCGGTCACCGAGTAGAGGTCGAGGCCTTGGTCGAGGACCCGCTGCTGGTAGTCGAGCGTGGTGATCCCAATGAAGACGCCGGTCTGGGTCCCCGACAGTCGCTGCGGGCACAGCCCAGCCGCCTCGAGTGCCTCCCAGCTGACCTCCAGCAGGAGACGCTGCTGCGGGTCGATCCGGGTGGCCTCACGAGGCGAGATCCCGAAGAACTCGGCGTCGAAGCCGTCGATCTCGTCCAGGGTGGCCGCCCAGCGGATCCCCGGAGGATCGCGCGGGGGAACCTGACCCCAGCGCTGGGTCGGGGCCTCACGCACCCCATCAACCCCCGACTCCAGCGCCTGCCAGAGGCTCGAGGGATCGTCGCCCCCGCCGGGAAATCGGCACGCCATGCCCACGACGGCGATCGGCTCGTGCCGATCCTGCTCGAGCTGTGCGATCCGAGCGTTCGCTCGGTCGATGGCGGCCATCGCCCGCTGGAGGCGAGCGCGGTTGTCGGTGGTCGATGGCTTCATACCCGCTCCTCGAGTGCCTCGAGCTTGGCGTCGAACATGGTCAACAGAGTGTCGTCGTCGATCTGGGCCTCTGGCTCGGTCGACTCCTCGTACGCGGCCCGAGGCTGCACCTGGGCGGACCCGGCCGGCTGCTCTTGCAGCCGAGCGGCGATGTGCTCGGCCAGTGATGCGACCGTGGGGTAGGTCCACACCAGGGTCCCCGAGAAGGTGAGACCGGCCCCGGCCTCGAGGTGGTTGCGCAGCTCGAGCCCTACCAGCGAGTCGACCCCGAGGCTGGTCAGCGGCGCGTCCAGGCCGACCCGCTCCGCGTTGATCCGCAAGATCGCGGCCACCTGCGATCGCACGAAGTCCTCGACCAGCGCCGTGCGGCCGTGAGCCGGGGCCGCCATGAGGGCCGTGCGCAGCGAGCCCGCCGCTTCGCTCTGGGCGTTCGGCGACGCGACCTCGGACTCGATCAACTGCTCGAGGCGCGGCGAAGAGGCCAGCGCCGGGAAGAACTCGACCCACCGTCGCACATCGAAGGGCACGAGCCCGGCCTGGACCGCGTCTGCCTCGAGCAGGGCAGCCACCGCGGTGGGACCCTCCGAGGGCGCCAGCGGCTTCATCCCATGCCGACCCAAGTGCTCCGCGAGATCGCCCCGCGCCGCCATGCCCACCTCGGCGAACGGCCCCCAGTCGATGCTCAAGGCGTGCCGACCCCGGGCTCGCCGGTGGTGGGCCAGCGCGTCGAGAAAAGCGTTGGCCGCGGCATAGGCCGCTTGGCCCGGCGCACCGAGCACGCCGACCGCCGACGCGTAGTACACCATGAAGTCCAGCGGCGACTCGGCGTGTCGCGCCTCGGTCGCGACGTGGAGGTTCCACGCGCCCACCGCCTTGGGAGCCATCACCCGCCGAAACGCGCTGGCCGGTTGACGGGCAAGGACGCCGTCCTCGAGCACCCCCGCCGCATGGATCACCCCTCGCAATGGCGAGCCTCCCGCGGCGATCTGCTCGAGCACCCGCTCGACCGTCTCCCGGTCGACCACGTCGCCTTCCACCACCTGGACTGACGCTCCGGCCTCGCGGATCCGCTGGAGGGCGTCGGCCTGGGCCGGGGTGGTGATCCCGTGGCGCCCTAGCAGCACCAGCGAGGTCGCGCCTTCGTCCACCAGCCAGCGCGCGATGACCAGCCCCAGGCCCCCCAGCCCTCCGGTGACCAGGTAGGTCGCCTCTGAGCGGATCCGTGGGAGCTTCGCGTGGGCCCCGACGATCGGCGGAGGTGCGTCCATGGTCACCACCAGCTTGCCGATGTGCTTGCCCTGGGACATGCGCTGGAGCCCGTCGGCAACCTGGGCGATCGGGGCCGAGCACAGCGGCAGCGCGGTGAGCTCGTGGGATTCGAAGGCCGCCACGATTGCGTGGAGCCACGCCGCGATCCGCTCGGGGCGACGGGCCGCAAGCCCCATGAGATCGACCGGATGGAACGAGACCCTTCGCCGAAACGCCTCCATGCCGAGGCGCCGGTGAGGAGCATGGAGATCGCGCTTGCCCAGCTCGAGGAAGCGTCCGTCCTCGGCGAGCACCGAAAGACCCTGCTCGATGGCGTCCCCCGCCAGCGAGTTGAGCACCACGTCCACCCCCTCGCCCGCGGTCGCAGCCATCACCGCGGCCGCGAACGATCCATCGCGGGAATCGAAGGTGTGGGTCACGCCCAGGCTCCGCAGGTACTCGCGCTTTTGGGGGGTGCCCGCGGTCGCGAGCACCTCGGCCCCCACCCGCTGGGCCAGCTGCACGGCCGCGAGCCCGGTGCCGCCGGCCGCCGAGTGAACGAGCACCCGCTCGCCGGGCTGCAGCCGCGCCAGCTCGTAGAGCGAGTACCAGGCGGTCAGGAACGCCACGGGCACCGTCGCGGCCGCGCGTGGATCGAGCGTCGACAGCCTCGGGACCACCAGGTCGGCGCGGGTCGTCGTATAGGCGCCAAAGCTCGCCGGGGCCAAGCCGAGGACCGGCTGCCCCACGCAAAGGGCCTGCACCCCCTCGCCCCGTCGCACCACGCGACCGACGACCTCCTCTCCCAGCGCCACCGGCCCGGGCGCAAGCCCAGGGTATAGATCCATGGTCTTGATCACGTCGATGAAGTTGAGGCCGGAGGCGACGACCTCGAGCTCGACCTCGCCAGGCCCCGGCTCCCGCCGGCTGCACGCACGCAGCGTGAGCCCGTCGAAGGTCCCGCGTGGCTCGAGCTCGAGCCGATACGGTTGATCTCCCGCCGAGACCGTCACCGGCGCCGAGGGGTCAACGGGCTCGCGAGTCAGGCGCCCGACCCGGCGTGTCCCTCCTCTGCGTAGCGCGATCTCTTCCTCGCGCGAGCTCGACAGCAGCTCGGCGGTGAGCATGCGTGCGTCCGCCTCGTGCACCTCGCGATCGGCGACCCCAGCCTGCCCCTCAAGGTCGATGCACGTGCCGCGCAGCTCGGGGTGCTCGATGTTCAAGCTGCGCCGTAGGCCCCATAGGGCGGCTTGCCCCGGGTTGGCACCCTCGGCCGGCGTCACGGACACGGCGTTGCGGGTCACGAGGTAGAGCCGCGGTGGCTGACGCAGGCCCTGGTCGAGCAGGGCCTGCACCAAGGTGACCGTGGTCGTTAGCCGGTCGAGATCGTCGTCGAGCTCTCCGCATGGCACCTCGAGCCCGATCGCCTGCACCACACCCCGGGGTCGCGAACCCGCGGGAAAGGCCGAGCGTAAGACGGCCGCCCAGCTCGAAGGATCGTCCGGATCCAGGCCGAGCACCCCGTCGGCGCCCGACCGACCCCCGGGGATCGCCACGGTGACCCGGCCGCCGTGCATCCGGAGCCGTCGCGCGACCTCCGTGGCGATCCCACCCACGCCGGCCACGAGCAGCCAATTCCCTTCGGCGTCGGTCGCCCCGGGATCGTTCGGGTCCAGCGGGGCCTCGGGCCACCGCGACACCAGGTACCGCGGTGCAGGGGCGGACACCGGAGTTTCGAGGCGTCGAACCTCGAGCCCGCGAAGCCTGGCGAGGACTCGCCCGGATCGATCCGCGACGACGATGTCGCCCCACAGCCGCTCCGGCTCCGAGCGGGTGAGCCGAGCATGGCACCATAGCTCTGCGCCCGGTCGAGCGTAGATCCCCAGCTCGGCGATCTCGCTCGGCACGGCCACCACGCGACCCGTGTCGTCGTCGACGGCGGCCGCCAGGACCTGCATGCACCCGTCGAGCACCGCGGGATGAAAGCGGTACGCAGCCGCTCCATCGCCACCGGCCGCCGTCGCCCGCACCCGAGCCAGCGCCTCGCCCTCCCCGCACCACAGCTGCTCGACGGTCTGGAACGCGTGCCCGTAGGCCATGCCCGCGCCAGCGAGCCGGGCGTAGAACGCCGGGCCTTCGAGTGCGCGGTCGAGGCGTTCCCGCAGCGCATGGAGATCGACCGCGGCCTCGGGAGCGGCCGCCGGGCGCACGCGACCCGTCGCGTGCGTGCACCACGACGAGTTCGAATCGTCGGGGCCTGGCGCGTGGCTCACCACCCGAAACCGTGATCGGCCCAGCCCCTGCGCATCGACGATGGTCTGGACGACTCGGGGCTCGTCGGTGGCTAGGTTCAGGGCCTCGGTGAACGCGACATCAACGAGCTCGACTGGGGCGGAGATCTCGTGATCCACAGCGGTCGCGAGCACCATCTCGAGGTAGGCCGCCCCCGGCACGACCACCTGCCCCTGCACCCGATGGTCGGCGAGGAACCCAGGGGTGCTCGGCGACAGGCTCGATTCCCAGAACCCGACGTCGCCGCTGGGAGCGAGCCGAACCCGCTCCCCCAGTAGCGGGTGCCCATGCCGGCTCGTGGAGCGGCCGAGCGTCGCTGGCTTTGGCGAGATCCAGTGGCGCTCTCGCTGCCAGGGATAGCTCGGCAGGCTCGCGCAGGAACGCCCCGCGCTCGCGTGGATCCGTGACCATTCGACCGCAGCTCCCCGCTCGTAGAGCGTCCCCAGCGAGCGGAGCATGGTGCGGTGCTCCTGGCCGGAGCGCAGCGTGGGGATCGCGATCGCCGAGCCCCCTGACCCGGAGCGCTCGCCAAGCGTCGCCTCCACGTGCCGCAGCAGGCTGGGGTGAGGGCCGACCTCCACGAAGACCTCGTGCCCCGCCGCCGCGAGGGCGGCCACGGTCCGCGAGAACGCGACCGGCTCGCGCAGGTTCTTGTCCCAGTAGGTCGCGTCTAACTGCTCCCCGGGGATCTGGGCGCCCCGTACCGTCGACCAGAAGGCCACCTCGCCGGCGCGCCCGCCGAGCCCCCGCAGCGCCTGCCGTAGCTCGGCCCGCAGCGGATCGACCAGGGAGGTGTGGAACGGGATCGCGACCGGCACCCGCCAATACCCGACGCCATCTGCGTCGCAGCGCGCCAGCAGAGCCGCGACGTCGTCCGCTTGGCCGGCGACCAACGTGGCTCGAGGCCCGTTGACCGCCGCGATCTCCAGCGAGCCGGACAGGCGTTCACGCACGTCGTCGGCTGGCTGCTCGATCACCGCGAGCGCCCCCAGGCCTTCGAGGCGAGAGAGCAAGCGACTGCGGATCACGACCACTCGGGCCGCCTCGTCCAGCGTGAGTGCTCCGGCGACATGAGCGGCCGCGATCTCCCCGAGGCTGTGCCCGACCACCGCGTGAGGCTCGATCCCCCAAGCTCGCCACTGCGCGGCCAGGGCCACCTCGAGCGCAAAGAGGCAGGGCTGCATCACCTCGACCCCGGGCTCAGGCTCTTCGGGCCGCGGCTCCTCGATCAGCAAGGTCAGCACACAGGGGCCCCCACATCGCTGCAACGCCTCGTCGGCGGCCTTCAGGGCCTCGCAGAAGGTAGGCTCGGCTGACCACAGCGCCCGCCCGGCCCCGCGCCAGCGGGCACCCGATCCAGGAAAGACGAACACCACCGACGGTCGATGCTCCATCGCTGCAGCCGGGCTTTTGGTCGCTCGATCGCTCAGCTCGCGGACGAGCGACTGCCGATCATCGGCGACCACCGCCAGGCGATGGGCGTGCTCACAGCGGCGCAGCGCGGCCGTGTACGCCACATCGAGCAATTGCTCGTGATCCCACGCCGGCTCGCGGGCGAGCCAATCGAGCCACGAGCCCGCCAGTGCCTGCAAGGCCTCGGGGGTGCGTGCCGAGAGCGGAATGAGCACCGGGTCTCCACCCTGGTCTTCACCCTGGTCTCTACCCTGACCTCTACCCTGGGCCCGGCCCCTCGACGGCCGCGCCGGTGCCTCCTCCACGACCAGGTGCGCATTGGTGCCCCCGATCCCGAACGAGCTGACTCCAGCCCGGCGCGGATGAACCTGGCTCGGCCACGGTCGGAGGCGAGTGTTGACCATGAACGGCCCCGCCGCGAAATCGATCGCAGGGTTGGCCTGGTCGAAATTGATGCTGGGAGGCAACTGCCGGTGGCGCAGGGCCAAGATGGTCTTGATGAGCCCCGCCATGCCGGCCGCCGCCTCCAAGTGGCCCACGTTGCCCTTGACCGAGCCGATCGAGCAGGTCCCGGGCTCGACCCCCGCGAACACCCGCCGCAGGGCTGCGATCTCGATGGGGTCACCCAGCGGGGTCCCGGTTCCGTGGGCCTCGATGTACTGGATCGTCTCGGGCGGCACCTCGGCCATCGCCACCGCCTCCGCGATCGCTCGAGCCTGGCCCTCCTCGCTCGGCGCCGTGAAGCCGACCTTGAGCGCGCCGTCGTTGTTGACCGCGCTGCCCCGGATCACCGCGAGGATCGGATCCCCGTCGGCCAGTGCGTCGTCGAGGCGCCGCAGCACCACCACCCCCACGCCGCTGCCGAACACCGTGCCCTGGGCCGCGGCGTCGAAAGGACGACACCGTCCCTCGGGTGAGAAGGGGCTGCCCTCGGCCGAGAGGTAGCCGGCGGGGTGCGGCACGCGGATCGTGACCCCACCGCAGAGCGCTGCATCGCACTCGCTATCAAGCAAGCTCGTGCACGCCAGGTGTACCGCGACCAACGAGGTCGAGCACGCCGTTTGCACCCCGATGCTCGGACCGTGCAGACCGAGCTTGTACGAGGTGTACATCGCGAGGTAGTCCTTGTCGTTGCCCAGCAGGGCCTGGAACGACCCGGGCCAGCGGCTCGCGTGCGGGTGGCCCAACAGCTGGGTGTTCCAGTAGGTGCTCATGGTGGAGCCCGCAAACACCCCCACCGCTCCGTCGAAGCGAGCCGGGTCGCAGCCGGCCCCCTCGAGCGCTTCGAAGGCACACTCGAGGAACAGGCGATGCTGCGGATCCATCAGCTCTGCCTCACGCGCCCCGATGCCAAAGAAGGCCGCGTCGAAGCGATCCACGTCCGACAGCGCCGGACAGGCCCGGACATAGGCCGGGTCGGCCAACAGCGCTTCGTCCACCCCGGCCGCCCTCAGCTCCGCATCGGACAACTGCGCGATCGATTCCACGCCGTCGGCGATGTTCTGCCAGTACGCCCCGAGGTCGGGTGCCCCGGGAAATCGGCCACTCATGCCGACCACGGCGATGCCCGAAGGTTGCTCTGCCTCGCTCATGCCTTCCTCCGCGATCGTCCTCGGGCCGCCCGCCGGGCCTGGGCCCGACCTTGTGCCACCTCGAGCGCATCGACCTTCGAGCTGTCACCCCCCAGCTGACGCGCGAGGGCGCCGACGGTGGGGTTGCGGAACATCTCGGTGATCGGGATCTCGCGATCGAGACGCTGCTGCAGCCGACGGGCGATCGTCACCACCTGGACCGACGTGCCGCCCAGCTCGAAGAAGCTCGTGTCCATGCCAAAGCGCTCGAGGCCGAGCACCTCCCCCACGATCTCGGCGATCGTGCGCTCGAGCGTCCCGCCTGGCGTAGTACGGACCGAGCCCGAGACCTCCGCCGTCAGCGTTGGCGCCCCCTGCTCCGCGAGCGCCTTGCGATCGAGCTTGCCGTTGGTGGTCAGAGGGAAGCGCTCGTGGACCACGAACGCCGAGGGCACGAGCGCCGCGGGCAGCGCCTCGCCCAAGAACTCCCGCAGTCGCGTCGGCAGATCACCCGCCGGAGTCCGGGTGGCGGCGCCCTGGTCGGCACAAGGCCGCCCTCCCACGAAGCTGTGCAGCAGCAGGTGGCCGTCGTCGAGCCGCAGCGCGTCGCCGAGCCCGTCGTACGCCACACCCCCGATCGGGCACAGGCCCAGGCCGTGGGTTCGCGCCTCGGTCATCAGCAGCTGCCCCATGTACCCCGCCTCAAGCCGACAGAACTCCCGCCCCAGCGAGCCATAGAGCGGCTCTATGGCCCGCAGCTGCCCCACCAGGAAGATCGAGAACGCGGCCTCGTCGGCCATCGCCCGGTTGTCGGCGGAGTGAACGCGACCATCGATGCGCACGTGGGGATCGAGCTCGACCAAGCGGTGCTCGAGCGGGTGGTAGTAGTACGTCCCTCGCAGGCCCGACACTCGATCGGGCGCGGCGTAGAGGTACACCTGAACCGGGTACAGGCCGCCGGCAGACGCATAGCGGTAGCGATCCCAGCCCTCCCGCTCCAGGCCCATCAGCACCGCGAGCAACCCCCCCAGGGCATCTTCGGCGACGGGCTCGGCCGCGAAGCGCCGCTGACTCCGACGCTCGTCGTAAGCCCGCAGCCGTGCCGGATCCAGCTCGACCGGCGGCAGCTCGATCCGACGACATCCGGCCAGGTCGACACGGAGGTTGCGTCGCTCCGCCTTGAACGCCAAGCGCTCCGCGGAGTCCTGCAGCTCGCCGTCTCCGGCCCGAGGGGCGCTCGGCCCGGCCTCGGCATCATGAGCGCGCTCGGGCACCACGTGCGTGACCAGTCGGCGGGGGCCCGGCGGCTCTCCCATGGCCACCACTGCGGCGGATCTCACCTCGGGGTGCTGACGAAGCGTCGCCTCGATCTCGCCCAACTCGACGCGATGGCCCCCGATCTTGACCTGACCATCCCCTTCCACCCGGCCGAGGAACTCGATGGTGCCGTCGGGGAGCCAGCGGCCCAGGTCACCGCTGCGATAGAGGCGTTCCCCAGTGCGAGGGTGGGTGATGAAACGTGTCGCGGTGCGCTCGGGATCCCGCCAGTAACCGCGCGCCAGTCCTCGCCCGCCGATATACAGCTCGCCGGGGGCCCAGGGCGGGCGCTCGGCCAGGGCATGGTCGAGCACGTGGTACTGCGTGTTCGCCATCGGCTTGCCATAGGGAATGCTCGTCCACCCCGGATCGACCGTGCCCACCGGATACCAGATGTCCCAGATCGTGGTCTCGGTGGGGCCCCCCGATGCGATGACCGTGCACTCGGGGAGCCGCGCACGCAGGCGATCGGGAAGCGTCACCCCGATCCAGTCCCCGGCCAAGATCGCGATCCGCAGGGCGCCAAGCTCAGCCGCGTCCTGTGGTGCGTGCTCGAGGTGCTCGACCAGCATCTCGAGGAACATCGGCACGGAGTTCCACAGGGTGACCCCGTGCGCGGCCATCAACGCCACCCAGTCGGCAGGATCGCGTCGCCCCTCGGGGGTGGGCATCACCGTCGCGCCACCGGCCGCGAGGATGCCAAAGACGTCGTAGACCGACAGATCGTGGTGCAGCGCGCTGAGGGCCAGCACACGATCGGAGGGACCGGCTCCGATCCGCCGGTTGACGTCGAGCATGCGGTTGACGACGCTGCGCTGCTCGATCATCACCCCCTTGGGCTGCCCGGTCGATCCCGACGTATAGATCACATACGCCAGGTTGTGGGGACCCTGGGCGGCAGAGGGCGGACGTGGGTCGCACGCCATGACCTCCGCGGCGTCCACCGCCAGGCGCCGCGTGTCGCTCGGCCAGGTCCGGGACCGATCGAGCGCCGGCTGGGTCAGCGCGATCGAAGCCTGCCCGTGCTCGAGCAGGTAGGTCAGCCGGGCCGTCGGGACCTCGGGGTCGATCGGCAGGTACGCGGCTCCGGCCAGGTGAATCCCCAGCACGGCCACGATCTGCTCCCAGCCCTTGTCCATCACCACCGCGACCAGCTCGTCCGGCCTCACCCCGAGATCCCGTAGCCGGTTGCCCAGCCGACACGCGTGCTCCCACAGCTCGCGGTAGGTCAGCGTGCGATCCGCCGCGATCACGGCCGGGCGATCGGGGCCGCGGGCGACCTGCTCGGCGATCAGCTCGTGCAGCAGGACGTCGGGTACCGCAAGCTCGGTTGCATTGACCGCCTCGTAGCATTCTCGCGCCGCATCGGGCACCTGGTCGTCATGCTCGGCGTGCCAGCTTTGCGGGTCGCTGGCCAGGCGCTCGAGCTTTTGACGATAGGCCGCGAGCATCTGGTCTTGCATGCCCGGCGCAAAGAGCCCCTCGACCGTGTCCCAGGTCAGGCGTAGCCCCTCTTCGTCCTCGTGGACCTGATAGTCGATCCACACCTGGGGGGTCATCATCACCGTGAAGGCGACCTCGCCCAGGCGCTCGAGCGCCGTGTAGAGCGACGAGAAGCCCTTCGAACGCAGGTTGAGCATGTTGGTGAACACGATGGGCATCGCCGCCCCGTCGTACTCCCCGCGGACCCGCGCCAGCTCTCGGAGCACCCGAACGCCGCTGACCTCGTGATGGTCGAGATCGGCCCACAGCTGGCTCTGGAGGGCTCGGGTGCGATCGACGAACGACGCGCCCCGGGATCCATCCACCGCCAACAGCACCATGGACGTGAAGTCCCCCAGGATCCGGTCGACCTCGGGGTGCAGAGGCATCCGGTTGAACACCGTGACGTTGAGCGTGAAGTCCGGGCGTCGGCTCCACGCGGCCAGCACGTCGGCGTAGATCGAGGCCAACACCGCCGCGGAGGTGAGGTCGAGCTCGGCCGCCCGGCTCTTGACGCGAGCCCACACTTGGTCGGGGATCTTGGCCGTGCGGTGGACGAAGCGGGTCTGCTTCAGCGCACGAGGGCTGGTGGCTAGCGGCAGCTCGGGCGCCGGCGGCAGGTGCTCGACGCGCTCTCGCCAGTAGTCGAGCGCTCGCTCGTACGACGGCGTACGCTGGAGCGCCGCCTCGGCGAGCACATAGTCTCGATACGAGATGTGGATCGGCGGCAGCTCGACCGAGGGGTCGTGGTATGCGCTCACCCACTCGGTCAGCAGCATCATGACGCTCCCCCCGTCGATGTGCACCAGGTCGATGCTCACGTGCACGCGGGTCCGTTGATCGCTCAGCTGCGAGATCCGGATATCGAAGCCAGGCCAGCGATCCGTGGGCAGGACCTGGTGGGCCATCGACTCCCGCAGCTCGAGCAGGCGAGCCTCGGCGAGCGGCGCATCTACCTCGCGCAGATCCAGGCGTTCGAACCGATACTCGGGGATCTGCGTCAGCTCCAGGATCTGCTGCTGACCATCGGGCCGGATCACCGAGCGCAGCATGTCGTGGCGAGCGATCATCCGGCGCCACGCCGCCTCCAGGCGCGGGATGTCCAGCGCTTCACCGTCGATCTCGACATAGAGATGGATCGAGATGTCGCCCTGGTTGAACGCCCCCATGCGACCCACCCAGTAGGCCTGCTGGATGTCGGTGAGCGGGAAGGGCTCGTGCCGATCCTCGGGGCGAGGCTCGAGGCGAGGCAGCCCCTCGCGTCGCTCGCCTCGCAGCAGGGAGAGCAGGGCGTCCCGATGCTCGGTGAGCCACTCTCGGTGCTGTGGGGTAAGGGCGCCCTTGGGGGCGCTGACCCGAAGTTTGTCCCCATCGATCGCGAGCCTGATGCCCTGATCGGCGAGCGTGTCGAGCAGTTGCGCTTCGTTCATAGCGTGATGACCTCCCATCCGTCCTGGTCTCCCTCGCGAGCCGACTCGCGGACGGACTCGAGCCGACACTCGGCCTCGAGCCGCTCCAGCAAGATCCCCGCGATGCTGGCGATCCCTCCGCTCTCGAGGAAGGTCGAGACCGGCAGTCTCACCGTGGTCGAGGCTTCGAGGCGGTTGCGTAGCTCGATGCCCATGAGGGAATCGACCCCGAGCTTGGCGAGCGGAGTGCTCGCGTTGATCCGCGACGGTTCGATCCGTAGGACCCGCGCGACCTCTTCGCGTAGGTGGCCCTCCACGTCCGCCCGGGAGTCGGCCCCGGGCTCGGCGAGCCGCTCGACCCAGCGTGCCAAGACCACGGCAGGCTCGTGCGATGTCGGCTGCGGGGCGCCACTGCGGGCGCGAGTCAGGGGCGCGAGCCGGGGCGACCCGCGCAAGTGCGGGTTGGACTCGATCCACGCCGGCAGATCGAGGTCGGCGACTCCCAGCGTCACGTGATCGCTGCCCAGCAGCCGCGCCAGGATCTCCGTTCCCTGCCGCGGGTGCAGGCTCCCCATGCCGCGCTCGCGCAGTCGCTCGCCGCGGAGCTCGGAGCTCGCCGCCATCCCCACCTCGCCAAAGGCCCCCCAGTCGATGCAGATCGCGGGCAACCCCTGAGCACGCCGATGGTGCGCCAGCGCCTGCATGAACGCATTGCCCGCCGCGTAATTGCCCTGGCCGGGGGCCCCGAGCAGGGCCGAGATCGACCCGTACAGCACGAAGAAGTCCAGGGCCCGATTGCGGGTCAGCCGATGCAGGTTCCACGAACCGCGCAGCTTCGAAGCCATCGCGCGGCGGAGCCAGGCTGCGTCACCCTGCCGGATCGCCCCGTCGTCGAGCACACCCGCCGCATGCACCAAGCCCCGCAGCGGCGGCATGGTTCGATCGATGCGCTCCAGCAGCTCGGCGACCGCGGTCTCGTCGGTCACATCGAGCGCGACTGCTTCGACCTCGCAGCCCTGCTCGCGCAGATCCCGAACAGCCGCGCGCTGCTCATCGGTCCGAGCCCCCCTACGACCGCCGAGGACCAGGTGCGACACCCCATGCTCCACGAACCACCGAGCGACGGAGAGGCCGAGCCCCCCGAGGCCCCCGGTGATGAGCACCGTGCCGCTACGCTGCACCTCCATCGCCGACTCCGGGATCGATCCCGGGACGAGCCGCCCCACGTAGCGCTCGCCCTCACGGAAGGCCAGCTCGGTCTCGTCGGTGCCCGCGAGGATCTCGTCGACCAGCCCATCGAGATCTCGATCACCGCCCAGATCGACCAGCCGGCAGCGCAGCTCCGGGTGCTCGTAGCCTAGCGTACGCCCCAGCCCCCACACCGGGGCGTGGGTCGGCCGGACCGGCTCGCCCGATCTCACCGCCTGGGCCTGCTCGGTCACGAGCCAAAGTCGTGGCGGCTTGGGTCGATCGAGCGCCTGCTTGACCCGGTCGAGCACCTCGATCACGCCGTATGTCTGGGCGGCCTCGAGCTCGTCGGCTCGCAACGTCGTGGGATCGGCCGGCGCACCACACAGAACGACCAGTTCGTCGCCGGGGCCCAGGGGAGGCAACCCGGCACCCGGCTCGACGCGCGTCACGTCGACGCCATGGCCACGCGCGGCGACCTCGAGCGCCTCGCCCTCGCCCTCGCCCTCGCCCCCCCGGCTGACCAAGACCCATCGACCAGGCTCGGTCGGGGGACGCTCCGCCTCGGCCCGGGGCGCTCGCTCCCACGCGGGCTCGATGCTCAACGAGTCGAGGTTGCGCGCCGGACCCGACCCGAAGCGTTGGAGCCTCAGCCCTTTGACCTCGGCCAAGACCTCTCCCGCTGCGGAGCACAGGCGGATCTCTCCTACGACCGCTCCCGGCTCCCGGCTGGTGATACGAGCGTGACTGTAGAGGGGGGCATGGCGCGACTGCGGCTGCTCCCAAACCCGCAGCTGCTCCAGCCTCGCGGGGACCAACACCTCGCCTGTCGTCTCCGGGGGAACGACCGCCAGCAGGGCATGGAACGCCGCGTCCAGCACGGCGGGGTGCACGTGGTAGTGCTCGAGCGTCGGCGGAGCGTCGAGCTCGGCCCAGGCGTCCTCGCCCTCGTCCCCCACCCAGACCCGGCTGAGCCTCCTGAAGGCCGGGCCATACTCCAGCCCCAAAGAGGCGAGCTCGGCGTAGAGATCGGCTCCCGATCGTCCACCGCTCCCGTCGAGCTCGCTCGGTGGATCGACGCTCGCCCGAAGCAAGCTCGGTGCCCTGCGCAGCTCGGCCTCCGCGTGCACCCGCCACTGGCCCGACTCGGCTCGGCTCGCCAGCTGAAACGACACTCGGTCGTCGGACTTTCGCTCGGTGATCGCCTGAACGGTCAGCCCCGAGCCGGGTGTCTCGTCGAGCCACACCGGCGCTCGAAGCACGAGGTCGTGCAACTCGACCTCCGAGCCGAGCGTTGGCTCGACCGCCGACAGTGCGATCTCTGCGACGGCCGTACCCGGCAGCAGCACGCGTCCGTGAATCTGGTGGTCGGCCAGCTCCCCGAGCTCTTCGGCCCTCAGCTCCCGCTCGTAGCACACCACCCGCGGACGGAGGGCCGTCTCGAGCTCGGCGCCGAGCAGCGGGTGAGCGGCCGGAGCCCGTCGCCGCGGCTTCATGTCCGCGTGGGCAGCCGGGGTCACCCAGTGGCGCTCGCGTTGCCACGGGTAGGTCGGTAGCCGCACATTGTGGCCGGGGCGAGGGTAGACCCCCGGCCAGCACACCTCGGCTCCGCCGACGTAGGCCTCACCCAGTCCCGCGAGCATGGTCTCGCGCTCATCGGCATGCCGGCGCAGGCTCCCGACGACTCGCGCCCCAGGAGCCACGGCGCACAGGTGCGGACGCAAGATCGGATGCGGGCCCACCTCGACCAGCAACCAGTCGTCGCCCTGCACGATCTGCGTGAGGGTCGACGCAAACATCACCGGGGCCCGTAAGTTGCGGGCCCAGTAGTCCGGCCCTAGCTCGGCGCCAGAGCACGGCCCACCAAGGCACGTGGAGTAGAAGGCGCTCGCCCCCTCACCGGGCGAGATCCCGGCGAGCTCGGCTCGCAGCGGCACCATCAGGGCGTCCATCTGCGGGCCGTGGAAGGCCACGTCGATCCCGAGCCGATGGCAGTCCACGCCAGATCCCACCAGCGGCGCCATGAACTCCTCGACCTGCTGGGGCGTGCCCGAGATCACGGTCGCTCGGGGTCCGTTGATGGCCGCCACTGCCAGCGAGGACGCCCCAGCCGGCATGCGCGAGGTGACCTCGGACTCACAAAGCCCGATCACCGCCATGGCCCCGCGCCCGCTCGCCTGTCGCAGAAGCCGACTGCGCGCGCAGATCACCCGTGTGGCGTCGTCCAGGCTGAGCGCTCCGCCCACGCAGGCCGCGGTTACCTCGCCCATGCTGTGGCCGATGACCGCGTCGGGCTCGATGCCCCATGCGCGCCACTGGGCGCTCAGGGCCACCCCCAACGCGAAGAGCAGCGGCTGAAGCACGTCGATCGGTGGCCCGAGGCGACTGGCCTGCGGGGTCCGGACCAGATCGATCACCGACAGATCCGCATAACGTCGAATGGCCGCATCGGCCTGCTCCAGCGCCTCTCGAAAGACATGCTCGCGCTCGAAGAGCTGCCGCCCCACACCCACCGGGTTGACACCCATCCCGTCGAAGACGAACGCGACCCGCGGTGGGCGGCCCGAGCCAACGCCCCTACGCCACCCACGCGGGCTCGACTCACCGCCCGCCAGCCTCTCGAGCTCGTCCACCAGCACCTCGCGATCGCAGCCGAGCACCGCGCTTCGGCGCTCGTGATGATCTCGGCGCAGGCTCGCCGTGGTGACGATCCCCTCGAGGCCCTCGGCCGTCGCGGCCGTCGGGCTCCGCAGCACCTGTGCGTACGACCGGGCCAGGGCTCGCAGCGCACCGTCGCTCCGTGCCGACAGCGGCAACAACCAGGGGCCGCGGGGTTGCTCGCCGCCCGCCACTGGCCGAGCGGGGGGCTCTTCGAGCACCACGTGGGCATTGACGCCGCTCAGCCCGAAGGAGCTCACCCCGGCGATGCGTCGCGCTCGCGCGATCGTGTCGCTCGCCTCGGGCCATGGGCTCAACGCCGTGGGAACCTCCAGCAAGCCGTCGCTCCAGGGGATCTCGGGGTTCGGCTCGCGCAGGTGCAGGTGGGGAGGGATCTGGGCGTGGCGCAGCACAAGCGCCACTTTCAGCAGCCCCGCGATCCCAGCCGCGGCGTCCAGGTGGCCGAAGTTGGTCTTGACCGAGCCTACAAGTAGTGGCGTGCGGCGGTGCCCGCCGAACACCGCCGCGAGCGCGCGTGCCTCCACCAGATCCCCCAGCGGCGTCCCCGTCCCGTGGGCCTCGAGGTAGCCGACCTCCGCCGGATCCACCCGAGCGTTGGCCAGCGCCTCGCGGATCAGCGCCTCTTGGGCCGCGTTGCTCGGCACCGTCAGCCCTCCGCTGCGACCGTCGTGGTTGACCGCTGATCCCCGGATGACCGCCAGGATCCGATCTCCCGCCCGCGTCGCGTCGCTGAGCCGCTTGAGCACGAGCATCGCCCCTCCCTCGCCTCTGCCGATCCCGTCGGCCGAGGCATCGAAGGTCTTGCATCGGCCGTCGGGTGCCAGGACGCGGGCCTTGGTCAGGAACACGCTCAGCTCCGGCGTGACCATCAGGCTCACTCCGCCGGCCAGCGCCAGCGAGCTCTCCCCGGCGCGCAGGCTCTGGCAGGCCTGATGTACGGCCACCAGCGACGACGAACACGCGGTGTCGATCGCTACGCAAGGCCCTCTCAGGCCGAGCACGTACGCGATCCGGCCCGCCGCGAAGCTCTGCGAGCCCCCGGTGGTCGTATAGGCGCTTACCGAGCGGTAGTCGCCGGTCCCCACGTGGAGCCGGGAGTACTCGGCGCTCATGATGCCCACGAACACCCCGGTGCGCGTGTCGAGCAGCTGGCGGGGTGCTTGCCCGGCGTCCTCAAGCGCCTCCCATGCCGTCTCCAGCACCAAGCGGTGCTGGGGGTCGAGCTCGGCTGCCTCGCGCGGAGAGATCCCGAAGAACTCCGCGTCGAAGCCGTCGATAGAGCTTCGGAAGCCGCCGACGCGCGCGCTCATCGTGCCCGGTCGCTCTGGGTCGGGGTCGTGGTAGGTCTCCACGTCCCAGCGATCGGCGGGGACTGGCTCTCGCACTTCGACGCCCTCGCGCAGCAAGGCCCAGTAGGCGTCCAGATCGTCGGTGTCCCCCGGAAAGCGACACGACGCGCCGACCACCGCGATCGGTTCGGTGCTCGCCTGCGACTGGGCCTCGAGCCGCGCCTGGAGGGTCTCGATCGCGACCAGCGCTCGCTTGAGCGTAGAGGTGCTCTCGGGCTCTGGGAGTTTGCTCATCGTGTCATCTGCTCCTCGAGGGTTGCGAGTCGCTCCAGCAGGAGCCCCTCGACCTCCGGCTCCGAGAGCTCATTGACCGCGTGGGCCAACGTGGCCCCGCTCGGCTCCACCGTGTTCGGCTCCACCATGCTCGGCTCCACCATGCTCGGCTCCACTAGGCTCGGCTCCACCAGGCTCGGGCCTCGTCTCGCCCCAGCCTCGTCCGGCCTCACCAGTGTCAGCAGGTGAGTGACCAGTGCTCGAACCGTGGGACGCTCGATCAAGATCGAGGACGGCAGCCGCACCCCCAGATCGCTCTGAACGTGGTCACGCAGCTCGACCGCGGTCAGGGACGTGACCCCCAGGTCGAACAAGGGCTGGTCCAGTCCCACCGACGCGGCCGCGTCTAGCCCCAGCGCGTCGTTCAGCTGACCCCGAACGTAGTCGACCAGCAAAGACCGCGCCCTCGTCAGCGGGGCCTGCTCCACGGCACGACGCAGCCCGGACTCTGGGGATCGGACCACTGGCTCGCGCGGCGGCACCTCGCCGTGCCCCTGCTCCGGTGGTGTACCGATCGTCTCTGGGCTCAGCCACGACGGCCACATGCGCTCTCGTTGCCAGCGATACGTCGGTAGCGACACGCAGCCACCACCCTCGGGCACGACTCGCGACCAGTCGACCGTGAGCCCTTCGACATAGCGGTGCGCCATCACCCCCAACAGGTCCTGCTCGTCCTGCTGGTCTTGCTCGTCCTGCACCCGCTCGGTCGCCGCTCCCGATGAGTCGCTGCAATGAAGGTTGGTCCGGGTTTGTCCGCGAGCAAACGCCATCAAGGCTTCGACCAGCGCATTGGCATCGCCGACCGCGGCCAGGCGGCATCCTTGGTGGCTACGTCGACGCGACGCCGTGTGGACGATGTCGAGCAGCCGCGGTCGATCCTCTTGGCTCAACCAGCCCGCGAATTCCTTCGCCATCGCCTCGAGCGACGCCGGGGTACGAGCCGACAAAGGCAGGAGGTACGCCTGGGGCTCCGTCGGGTCGCACGCGCTCCTTTTTCGTACCTCGGCGCTCGACAGCACCACGTGGGCGTTGACACCGCTGAGGGATGTCGCGCTCACCCCCGCGCACCGCACCGGCTCGAGTGACCACGGCTGGGGTGCGCGTACCGGGTGCAGACCCCAACCTTCGAAATCGATCTCGGGGTTCGGCGTCCGCAGGTTCAAGGTCGGGGGAATGGTCCCGTGATGCAGGCTCAGCGCGACCTTGATGAGCCCGGCGATTCCGGCCGCTGACTCGAGATTGCCGATGTTGGTCTTGACCGAGCCCACCGCGCACGGCCGCGAGCGGGCCGAGCGATCGCCCAGCGCCACCCCTAGCGCTCGGGCCTCGACGACGTCACCGTAGGTAAAGCCGGTGCCATGAAGCTCGACGTACTGCAGCTGCCTCGGAGCCACCCCAGCCTGTCGGCAGGCCTCGGTGATCGCCTGGGCCTGCCCCTGCTCGTTGGGGGCCATGATCCACTCATTCCGGCCGTTGTGGTTGAGCGCCACCCCGCGGATCCATGCATAGACGCGGTCGTCGGGCCGCACCCGCGAGGCGGGCTTGAGCACCACCAGGCCCGCTCCTTCTCCGCGCACGAAGCCGTCGGCCTCTGCGTCTAGAGCCCGACACTGCCCCGACCTCGACAGCACCCCCGCCCTCGACATCACCAGCGTGGTGTCCGGTGACAGCATCAGGTTCACCCCCCCAGCCAGCGCCTGGGTGGCCTGGCCCGACCACAGCGCGTGGCAGGCTTGCCCCACCGCAGCCAGCGAAGACGAGCAGGTCGCGTCTAGCGAGAAGCTCGGGCCTCGCAGGTCGAAGACGTGCGAGATGCGGTTGGCCGCGAACGCGAACGGAGTCCCTACCGCGGTATAGCCGTCGAGCCGCGACCAGTCCCGAGCCTGGATCCGCTGGTAGTCACCCCACGACACCCCCACGACCACCGCCGTCTGGGTGCCCACCGCCGCGTCGAGCGGGATCCCGGCGTCTTCGAGCGCCTCCCAGGCGACCTCGAGCGCAAGGCGGTGCTGAGGGTCGATGTAGTTGGCCTCGCGGGGGCCGACACGGAGGGCCCGCCAGTCCAGCCCGTCGACCTGCTCGAGGAACCCACCGCGAGCCAAACCCGAGTCCAGCGGCGCCTTCCCGCCCCAGCGATCTTCCGGGACCTCTCGGATCGCGCTGCGTCCCTCCGAGAGCAGGGCCCAATATGCGGCCGGATCAGCTGCTCCGGGGAATCGACACCCAATGCCCACGATCGCGATGGGCTCTACATCGTACGATGACCTCATCTTGACCCTCGCTCATGCCTCGCTCGAGCACGCCGCCCGGAGCCCGTCCGAGGTCAGGCTGCCCAGGTACTGGTGCCACGCGTGCTGCTCGTCGTTCTCCACCTCGGTGACGATCTTGCGCATCTTCCGAAGGCACGCTGGGCTCTCCTCGTCGTAGACATCGCCCTGGAGCAGCTTGAGCACGTCGAGCCGATATCGGGGGTCGTTGACGAACGCGGTAAAGAGCACATTGAGTCGGTAGTAGAGCGAGATGAACTCGTACCAATTCCGCGTACCTCGGCGGAGCTTGGTCTCGAAGCTTCGAAACGCCGCCTTGTCGAACGAGCCTCGCTCGGCCGCCTCGAGGATATCCGCGCTCACTAGGCGCGCGCTGTTGAGGGCAACGCTCACCCCGCTGGAGAAGATCGGATCCACGAATCGCGCCGCGTCACCGACGAGCGCAAACCCATCGCCGCAAAATTCCTTCATCGCGTAGCTGTAGTCGCCCTCCTCCGCCAGGGGGCGCAGCTGGATCGCAGCGCGGCACCCTTCGTAGAGGGCAGGTCGGCTCTTGAGGCTGTCCCAGAAGAATTGCTCTCGTGACTTGCGATCCTTGGCAAAGCGGGAGCGCTGGGTCACCACGCCGATGCTCGTGATGGTGTCGGAGATCGGGATCTGCCAGACCCAAGTATTGTTCAGTGGCAAGAAGTGGATGAAGATGAATTCCTGCTGGGAGTGATCCCGAGCCAGGGCCTTCCGATCGTAGCCCTCGAACCATGTATGCATGGCATACTGGTCGAACACCGGGTCATTGACCTTGAGGCGGAGCTGACGGCCGAGCAGCGTGTGGCGTCCGCTCGCGTCGATCACCATCCGAGCCCGCGTGGACACCTCCTTGCGGCCGATCGCAAACCGTACCTCGGGGGCCGTCGGATCGGAGAAATCGACCCCGCGCACCCGCGTGCCCTCGTAGACCTCGGCTCCCAGCGCGTGGGCGTGCTGCAGCAAGAGCAGGTCGAATTTGGCGCGATCCACATGAAATGTGTAATTGCGGTCCACCCCTGGTTGCGGTCGCTCGTCGAAGCGGATCCCCACGTTACAGTCTGCGGCCAGCCCGTCCCAGCCCATCGAGTACACCGCCGCCTTGTCGGCGGAGGTCCACGCGGCCCCGAACTTCTTGGGGAAGCCCGCCTGCTCCAGGGTGTCGGTGAAACCCAGCTCGTTGAAGACCCTCGTGGCGGCGGGCACCAGCGACTCCCCCACGTGGGCTCGGGGGAACAGCGAGCGCTCGAACACGACGCACTCCAGCCCGGCCTTGGCGAGGTAGGCGGCGCAGGCCGACCCGGCCGGACCTCCGCCGATGATTCCAACGTCGAAGTCGTAGCGTTTCATCGTGGTCGCTGCTGCGTGAGGTCGATGATCAGGCTGGACAAAGAGCGGAGATCCTGGAAGTGGGTGCCCACCGCCTTGTTGCTCGGCACCGTCACCCCGAAGCGCCCGGTCATGAAGCTGATGAGTCTGGTGATCTCGAACGAATTGAGCACGCCCCACTCGAGCAGCGGGGTCGAGGCCTCGAGGCCGATGTCCTTGCCGTCGAGCACTTCGCGGGCGATGTACTCTCGTAGGATCTCGATGACTTGCTGTTGTTGCACTGATCGTTCCTCCCGCTCGGGGGTCATGGGTCGTCTCAACTCAGATCGACACCGCGCGATGCCGTGCCATCGATCTCGCGCGCGAGCGCAATTCGATCGACCTTGCCATTGCCGGTGCGTGGCAGGGCATCTACATGAACGACGTCGTCGACGATCATGTAGCGAGCCAGCCCTTCGGCGCAGTGTCGCTTGATGGAGAGCAGCGGGATCGGCTCGCCGCTGCCGCTGACGAGCACGGCCACGAGGCGGGTTCGCATTCCCGCGCCGCAGGGGACCACCGCCACCTCGCGCACCTCCTCGTGCTGCTGAAGCCTCGCCTCGATCTCACCGAGCTCGACCCGGTGTCCGCGGATCTTGACCATGTGGTCCGTGCGGCCGACATACAGGTAGTTGCCGTCGGGCTCGAGGCGAACGATGTCGCCGGTAGCGTAGGGGCGCGCTCCCTGGGGCGGCTGCCCCCAATAGCCGAGCATCACCGTGGGCCCGGCCACCATCAGCTCTCCCTGCTCGCCGGTCGAGCAACGGCGACCGTCTGGTTGTACCGCCCACACCTCGTCGCCCGAGCAGGCTTTGCCGATCGGCACCGGCCGTGCTCGGTCCTCGGAGATCTCATGCACCTCGAAGTAGGTGCACACGTTGGTCTCGGTGGGCCCATAGAGGTTGAACAAGCGTAGGCTCGGCCGGCTGCAGCGAAGCCGGCGCAGGAACTCGATCGGGAACGGCTCGCCCGCGAAGAGGACCGCGCGTAGGGCCAGCTCGCGGGCATCGAGCAGCCCCCCGCTCTCCATCATCATGATCAGCGCCGAGGGAACCGAGTACCAGATGGTGATCTTCTCGTTGCGGATGAAGTCCACCAGGTTCGAGGGCATGTACGACATGCCCTCGGGCACCAACGAGACCGACGCCCCCACGGCGAACGCCACGTAGAGGTCGAGCACCGAGAGATCGAAGTGAAAGGGGGCATGGTTGGCCAGGCGATCACTCGCGCTCGCCTCCAGGGCCCGAGCCGCCCAGCCCACGAATGACATGGCGTTGCGCTCGCTGATGCACACCCCCTTGGGCCGACCGGTCGACCCCGACGTGTAGAGGATGTACGCAAGGTCATCCTCGGCCCGCTCTGCCCGACATAGGGACCGAGCGGGGGGCGCGGACCCGAGCGCCGACCCGAGCGCCGACCCAAGCGCCAACAAGGATCGGTCGTCGATGCAGACGCACGAGACCGTCGGCGTCCGCTCGGCGAGTATCCGAGTGCGCGAGGACGTGGTCACCACCACCGCGATCTCGCAATCTTCGATGATCGTCGCGACGCGAGCCGCGGCACTCTGAGGATCTAGCGGGACATAGGCCGCCCCGAGGCGCAGGCATGCCTGCATCATCGCGACCCCCCGCGCTGACTTCTCCAGCCAAAGCCCAACGCGATCTCCGGCCTCGACTCCCCGAGCGGCCAGCGCCGCTCCAAAGCGCTCAGCGAGCGTATCGAGCTGTGCATAGCTCAACGTGGTATCGGGGCCACACACCGCGATCGCGTCCGGCGTTCGCCGTGCGCTCTCGATCACCAGATCGCGCAGGAGCATCACAGGCCCAGCTCCCGTGCGATGATGTCTCGCTGCATCTCGGAGGTGCCCGAGAAGATCGTGCTGGGCACCGCGTCGCGCAGGGTCTGCTCCACGCCAAGCTCGGTCGTGAACCCGCTTGCCCCGTGGATCTGGATCGTATCCAGGCTCGACTGCTTGGCCGCCTCGCTGATCATCAGCTTGGCGATCGACACCTCGACCACCGCCTCTCGTCCGCGATCGCGCAGCCAGCAAGCGCGGTAGAGCGCGCTGCGAGCGGCCTCCAGCCGGATCTTCATATCGACCACCCGATGGGAGATGGCCTGGTTGCTGCCGAGCGTCCGACCAAACTGCCGCCGCTCGGACGCGTACGCGATCGAGCGCTCGAGCTGTCGCTCCATCATGCCGATGTAGGCCGCGAAGAGGCAGGAGCGCTCCCACTGCATCGAAGCTTGAAATACCGATCCTCCCCTCCCCTCGTCTCCTATGCGGCGGTGCGCGGGCACCCGGGCGCCGTCGAGCATCACGGCGCACGCTGGGGCGGCTCGCAGCCCCATCGTCGGCATTGGAGCGCCCGTGCGCAGGCCGGGGGTCTCACGTTCAACCACGAACCCGGTGATTCCCAGGTAGCCGTGCTTGGGGTTGGTGGTCGCGTAGACCACGAAGACATCGGCCGAAGGTCCGTTGGTCGCATAGCTCTTGGTGCCCTCGAGCACGTAGGCGTCGCCCTCCCGGGTCGCCCTCGTGCCTAAAGAGAAGACGTCGGATCCGGCGTTGCCTTCGGTGATCGCGTTGCAGCCGATCCACCGGCCGGAACACAGGTGAGGGACAACGGCCTCCTTGAGCTCTTCGGTCCCGAACTCCACGATCGGCATGACAGTGGCGAAGAGGTGAGCCGAGATCGCGAATACGACCCCCATGTCCGAGCACCCGCGCCCGAGGGCCTCGATGACCCGTGCGGTCGTCAAAGTGTCGAGGCCCATCCCCCCGTACGCCGTCGGCACGCAAAGTCCCAGCAGCCCGAACTCGCCGCATCGCTCCCACTCTTCGCGCGTAATTGGGCTCTCCTTACGGCGCCCCTCTAGTGCGACTCGTGCGAATTTCAACGTTCCTTCGTAGTGCTCGTTCTGTTCGGGTGTCCAATCGAAGTCCATAGAGACCTTCTCCTGTCGAATTCGCTCGAGGTCACGACGTACCCGGTTGGGGTTGCGTTCGCCTACGGCCGTAGGGCCGGCAGAATCACGCATAGAGCGCATTCAAACCGTTCAGCACTGTCTGACTCGCCCAAGCCATAGAGTTGGTTTTCGTCTTGGCGTGACAGTTAAAATTCGAAAAAATTCCATCGTACTGAATGACATCGGGAGAACCATGAGAGGCTCGATCGCGCGAGCGAGGCTAGCGTAAAAGCCGCTGTGATGGGTTCCACCACAGCGATCTCGGTGGACGCGAAGCCTCCTGGCACCATGACGAGACCCACCGTCGCGGTAGGGGAACGGACTAGTGGCTAGGGCACAGCCGAATCATTCATGCGTGATGTGAGTGCCAAGAGCGAGCATTGCGATTCACCCCGTAAATCGAACACTCGGATCCACCCACCACCTATCCAACCATCCAACCATCCAACCATTACTACAGCTGTTAGCACAGCCATGGTTGAGGTGGTCACCTTTGGAGAGCCTTTGAGCTTCATGGCGGAGATCCTTCGCGCGAATGGGGGAGTGATCACCATCCAGAGCATTATTCAGGCAGGCTTCAGAATCCTTGGGTCTTCGGAAGAACCTGTGGGTCGGTTTTGGCAGAACGACTATGATTCCACTAGCGAGATTCCGCTCTTGCCGATCAGGATCCGCTTGGCCTTGTAAAGACCACCCACTCCGCGCTTGAAGGCCTTCTTGCTCATGCCCAGCGCACGCTCGATCTCATCGGGCGAGCTGCGGTCGTGCAGCGGGAGCGAGCCGCCCGCGGCCTTCAGCGCCTCGAGGATGGTGGCCTGCGCGTCCTGAATGCCGTTGAGACCCCGACGGGTCAGGACGATGTCGAGGCGGTTATCATGGCGAACTTTGTGGACGTAGCCCCGCAGCTCGTCGCCCTTCGAGAGCCGGCGGAACACGTCGGAGTGGTGGATGAGCCCCCGGTGTCGCTGGTCCACCACGACCTGCACCCCGGCATCCGTGTGCCCGTATACGAGCAGGTCGACCTCGTCCTCCGACTCGACGTCTTCCACGTCGTAGTCGAAGTGCTTGGCCAGATGAGCCGAGCCGATGAGCCGCTCGCCCTTCCGATCCAGGCACACCACCACCACGTAGCTGCGCCCCTCGACCATCGCTGAGGTCTGCTCATCGGGCGGCACGTAGAGATCCTTGGGGACGCCCCAGGCCAGGTATGCCCCCGCGGTCGTCACCGAGACACACCGCAGGCAAGCGAACTCCCCGAGCACCGCCTTGGGCTCCCGGGTGGTGGCCTGCGGAGCCCCCTCCCGGTCGGCGTAGACAAACACCTCGATCCGATCACCAACGTCCACGTCGGCCGCCACCAGGTGCGACGGAAGGAACAGGCTGTGCTCGCCCGCGCCCAGCAAGACGCCCCCCGCGACGAGCTCGCTCACCGCGAGCTCGTGGAATCGTCCGATCTCGATCGAATGCGCCATGGTCGACTTCGTTGCGCAATAACACGTACACCCGCACATGACACGCCACACCTTCGCCGGTGTTGGTGATCATGCAGCCCACCACCCATCCGGGGTCTGATGCGGCTCAGACGGTGCTCGAAGGCGCGCCGGCTCCTTGAAACCAGCGCACCCGGTCTGGCGCGGTCAAGGACGCGATGAAGCCGCACCTTCGAGCCTCGGGGTGGATCCAACGTACGTAGCGCAGATCGACCCCCGCTACGTACCCTGACCGATGCCATGCGCTTCGCCCCTGGCCATCATCACCGACAACATGGCGAGCGCAGGCGTACGAACAAGCTGGATCTTGCTAGCAACCCTGGCGACCGGATGCAGCGGCATGGTCGTGATGGTCAACGGCGAGCCACGCCGCATTGGCGGGAAGCGAGGTGGGACCAGGATCCAAGGAGCGGAGCTACCCGCCGATTTCTCCCCCAACCCGCGCACGATCGAGATCCCGCTGGCGCGTACGCAATTCGACCAGCTCGGACTGAGCGCTCACGGCCTCGGCCAGTGCGGTACGAGCGGGGAGACCACGCCCCGACCAGCCACTACGTTCCACCTGGACCGACCGCACGAGGACCTGGAGCTCCGCCACCACGGCAGCCAGATCGTCAGCCGCGGGGCATTGATCCGACCCGACGGCAAGATCGAGTGCCTCGATGGCAAGCACCTCGTAGATCTGGGGACGTGGCCCGAGGGCACGTATACGTATCACCCGATCAGCGACTATCCCAATCAGGATCCCGGGCAAGCGAAGCTCGTGCTCACCGCGCCCCGGCGAGCCCAGCGGGAGGCTCGCGCGCGACTGGTCGACGAAGTCCACCCCGAGCCCACGCTCAACCCGACCTACGCCCGGGTCCAGCCGGGGCCGGGCCCCGCGATCCAGGCCACCCACCTGGGCATGGAGAGCTGCATCGACGGACGAGCATCGTCCGCCGTCCTCACCCCGATCGCCCGGCTGGTGGTGAAGCAGCCGTCGACGTTCGCGATCGAGGTCAGGGGTGCGAAGCGATCGGACATCTACGTGCGGCTGGCCGACGATCCGTGCCAGCCGGGGAACGCGAGCGACCGTGACCCCGCCCGCGGCGGACTGTCGCTACCCGCGGGCACCCACGAGATCTGGCTGAAGACCAGCGCCACGCCGTCGCTCCCCGACTCCTGGGACGTGGCAGTCCTGGACACCGAGTCGTTCTATGCCCTGGGCGAGGCTCCCGTCCATCCGATCACCGGTCCCGATGCTCCGATCACCGTGCTGTCGACAACGAGCGCCGAGCCGCCGCCGCGGGGGCTGCTTTGCGGACGAGGCAGCCGCGACCCGAACTTCTACGTGCGTGTGGGTGAGCCGAGCGAAGAGCTCGGGATCCAAGCGCTCTTCTCGGAAGCTCGCCCGCTACCTGGCCAAGCGCGGGCTGGTGAAGCCCTCGCGCCAACGTCGACCTCATCGACGCTGGCCTTCGTCGAGCGCGCGAACCACCCTAACGTAGCCGGCTTCGCGGCTGAGGCGGCAGGGGATCACCAAGGTGTCCGCGCTCGTGGCGAACGACAACGAGGGGCCAGACACGCGTCTGACCCCTCGTAGGTCCGTCCCTGCAGACCGGGTCCATGCTCCCGATGGTCTCAAAGTCCCGAGCTCGGCCTCCGGTTGGCGTCAAAGAGTGCTAGGACCGCTTGTGAGACGGAGTCGGCTCACAGGTTCTTCCGGGACTCTCTACTTAGCTAGCTGCAGTCGCTCGGGCACGTGGTCGAATCCTCGCCGAACCCCGGCTCGCAGACGCTGTTGTTATTGCACTGGTTGCAATAAGCATCACAGAGCTCGTCTCCGCCTGTGTACGAACCGCAACCGCCGCTGCACGCAGCATCATAGTCCGCCTGGCAATCAGCGATGCACCCATAACTATAGTCGAGCTGGCCGCACGTACCATCACCACAGTTATCTCCACCACACTTGTGGTGATAGTTTTCAAGGTTTATCTTCAGGTCTACACCCAAGTTTGCCACATCGGTGACAGTACGAAGGAAGCCTGTCAGCTTCAACACCCAGGCCGGCCAGGTCTCTGGCACGATGACGCTGATAACGGTAGCGGCGCCCACCAAGATGTCGGCTGCAAGGTGCCATCTACCCAACCGGTGATGAAGGTCGTATCTCGCCTTCATCCCCTCGAACATAACGTGCGTGAAGCCGTTCGCTCCAAGCAGCTTGAAGGCCATCTCCCCCGCCTTCTCTACCCTGCTGGCTTCGTTGGCCGTGTTGGCCGCGGCTACGTACACTTTGACGAAATCGTTCTCGTGTACCAACTCGTGTACCATCTGTTGCGCCACTGGCTTTGCGGCATTTCTCATTCCTTGAGTAAAGTAATTCTTGAAAAAGAAGAGGTCGGACACTACAGCCGCCGTGTCCAACACCAGCTCTGTGCCGAGATCGACCTTGGCGTCGTGGCACTCTGGACCGCGCGGATCGGGATTGAACTGAGGATGGTATGCCTGGATTAAGTGAATGTCATCGTCGTGTCCGGCCCAGTCATCGTCCGGCACCTCCCCGTCATTGATGTGGTCAACGATATCGTCGCCATGTTCCTGCATATCTTCACCACCGATCATATCAATCGCGGCGTCGATGTGTTCCGGGCAGAGCCCCGTGGGGCCCGGGGTGCAGTCGTCGCACGCGCCTTCGACCGCGCATGGGAAGCAGGTGGACAGGCCCTGCACATAGAAGCGATAGGCATCGCCGTCATGGAGCATGGCGAAGTCCTCGAGGTTGGAGTCGCCAGGGAAGCCGGTGATGTCTAGCCGGGAGTGGAATCCCTCGGGCCCGAACTCGTAGGTCTCGTTTTGGGGGTTGTAGACATACTGGTAGATCGCGTTGGGACCGCCCGCGTACGAGTATAGGTGATAGTTACCACCGCTGTGGAGCATGCCCCACCCAGTGAAATCGGCGTCACCGGGGATGCCGTTGACCGGGAAATCGGCCGACTGATGCCCATGGACGAAGGCATTCTGAGCCGAGTTGAACGCGCCCTGGATCAGCCGGTTCTTGGCCCCGTTGAGGAAGTACAAGCGGGCGATCTCGCCGTCGTGGAGCATGGCAAAGCTCGACTTGTCTGCCTCCGACGGGTAACCGACAACGGGAATCGACTTGTTTTGGTAGGCGTATGCGGTGCCGTTCCACTTGAACTGGTGGACCTTGTCTCCCGCCGTGTTCATGAAGTACTGGTAGAAGCCCGAGCCGTCGTGGAGCATGGCCCAGCGTGTGTCGTCGACGTCGGCCGGTGCCCCCGTGGTGCGGATGGTGGAGACCGAGTCGTGGCCGAACGCATAGGAGGAGCCGTTCCAGGCGCCCTGGTTGACGCGGAGGTCGAGCTCCTCGCTGCACTCGCCGTCGTTGTCCTGCCGGACATCCTCGAGGCCCTCGATCGAGTCCGACACGCTACAACCCGCGAGAAGAGCCACGCCGAGCATGCTAGGGAAGAGGGCGGTGACGACGGTTCGCCGCCGCTGAGGTGTTGTATTGTTCGAGATGCTGATCATGGCTGGAGTCCTTCGTTGCTGATGAATTGTTGATCCTACGTGGGAATACTGCGCGCTGTTCTCAGTCGCTGAGAACAGATTCCATAGTGGCGCCTAGGCATATGGGTCATACACACCCATGCATGACGGTCACTCGCTATCTCACCCTGGTGCGCTACGACATCGTCGGCACCCAGCAGTTCGTCACACTCGCCCAAGGAAAGTATTCAGCTCCGGTGATCGAATTGTGCTCATATCTATTTCGCAAGGGTACATTGCGCTCCACAAGTCAAGGAGCATCCCGGATGCATCCCGGGGCCGGTGACCACTCGCACGCTCTGCTGATCGTTGAGTGATTGGCAACCTGAAACACGATAAATACGCGATATTTCTGCTTTGGAACGGGCACGACATTGCTACGTTTCGTTGAAAAGGGGGGTCTCAGGGTCGGTTAGAGACGAAATTCCAGCGGCGCTGAATATATCGGCAGCCCGGTAGGCACTAATCCATGGGCGCCACGGAAGACTCCCGCTCGACGCGGTAGCCATCATCGCAGCGGCGAGGGAGTCTGCATCGAGACGGCGGTCAGATGCTCGCCCGCGTGCATGTATGCGGCCTGCCGGCTCGGCTCGCCCTCTCATCGCTCGTAAACGAGGGAACGTATGAAGATCCAAATCGTATCAACAGTCTGTATGGTGCTAGCCGCTGCATCGCCCAGTTGCACAGTCGACAACGAAGGCCGTGCTACCCGCAATGGTGCGCGCGCGGACCAAGAGAACGCACTCCCCGGGACCTGTGTCGACCACTGTGGCGGGCGGAGCGCCGAGCAATGCTACTGTGACGACGAGTGCACCGACTATGGTGATTGCTGCGATGACTACCAGGATGAGTGCGTAGCCCCAGGCACCGGGGGCAACGAGACCACCGGAGGCAACGAGACCACCGGGGCACAAACCGATGGTTCGACCCCTGGCACCTGCGAGGGCCACTGCGGGGGAGCGAGCCCCGATGGCTGCGCGTGCGATGACGCTTGCCTGGCCGACGGTACCTGCTGCGAGGACTACGTAGACGTCTGCGAGGACCCGGAGGACCCGAACGGTTGCACCAAGAACGTGGTGCTCATGGGCTACTGGCCCCCGACCAACGAGATGCTCCGCCAGTGGAGCACCAACCCCGAGCAGAACCCGGGCGAGTGGACGGGGAAGAACTGGGGCGGCCATGGATACGACGTCTACGCGTTCTTCCCGGAGTTTCCGCCCGACGGTAATCCCTCCAACGATCCCTTCGGCTCCGAAGGGCGCGTGGGATCTCCGGACTTCGATCTGCAGGTAGATTACCAGAGGACCTCGGAGGATTTCTGGAAGATCGTGGACGCCAACAAGCCGACGATCATCATTACGACCAGTCGAGGCGGCGGCATCGGCTGGGAGGTCGAGGCGATCGAAGGTGGACACGGCGGAGAGGGCAACCCCGCGTACGACTGGTCCTCGGACGGTTACGGCGGGCAGACACGCCCCACCGAAAACTCCATCGACCCCCGCTCGTGGACCGCGATCTCGACGTGGCGGGGCGACGACGTCCTCACCACGAAGCTCCCCGTCGACGAGATCGTCGAGGCCGCCAAGGCCCTCGATCTCGTCTCCGTCGAGGTCGACGAGGACGGCACCAGCGGCAACTACCTGAGCGGATTCCTCGGGCTGCACGGGCTGGCGTATGCGGACAAGCACCCCAGCGTCCTCGCGGCGGGTCACATCCACGTGGGGATCTCGGTGCCGAACGGCGATGCACAGGCGCTGATGGAAGCAACGCTGCAAGCCGTGCTCGAGGCACATCCCGCGAGTACGGCGAGCTGCTCGTCCGATTGATCATCCATCTGCTACGACCCGGCCGACTCGCCCATGCTTACGTGAGGCGACCAGGCTCGTCCGTCCTGAGGCCGGGTTCTCGCCAACTCATTCCCAATATGTCAACGGGGCCTTCGGGTCGAATCTTGCGGGCAACGGTATTGACCCGCCTGGCATTGCCGCGAAGGACCAATCGCTCATCAGCAACGAAGGATTCCAATCATGATCAGTATCTCGAACAACAAGGTGTGCCATCATCGGCGGGCTATCGTCACCGCCCTCCTCCCCAGCATGCTTGGCATGGTCTCTCTGGCCGCTTGCGGCACTTCGTACTCGCGTAACGGCTCCGAGGATGTCCGCGAGAACGGCAGCGAGTGCCTCGACGAGGAGCTCGACCTCCGCGTCAACCAAGGCGCCTGGAATGGCTCCTCCTATGCGTTCGGCCACAACTCGATCCCCACCATCCGCACCACGGGGGAGCCGGCCGACCTCGACCACGAACGCTGGGCCATGCTCCATGACGGCAAGGGCTACCTCCAGTATTTCATGAACGAGGCGGGAGACAAGGTCCACCGGTTCGAGTGGGACGGCGAGAGCTACGCGTATCAGGACGAGTCCGTTCCCGTGGTCGGCTTCCCGCCGAAGACGGACAAGTCGAGCTTTGCCATGCTCCACGACGGCGAGCTCGCCCGCTTGTACTTCCTCAACGAGGCCAAGAACCAGCTGATCCAGGGCGCGTTCGACCCGAATCAGAACGCCTTCGTCTATGGGTATCAGTCGGGCGACTTCCCGATCATGGACATCCCCGAAGACGCCGACTTCACCGGGTGGGCCATGCTCCACAGCGGTGACGACTATCACCTCTACTCGTACGCGGGCGATCAGAACGCGATCTACCACTATACCTATATCGCCGACGACAAGGGGTTCCGGTTGAGCGCCACCCCCAAGCAAGATATCACCGGATTCCCCGGCGACTCCAGCCGTCGAGACTTCGCCATGCTCCATGATGGCGGCGCCTCTCGCTTGTACCTCGGGGATCACGAGCGTACCTGCCAAGGCGACGATGGCGGCGAAAGCGACAGCGAAAGCGGCGGCGAGAGCGACAGCGACGGTAACAGCCCCGGCGGATGTATGCACGACGACGAGCTACTGGGCCGCATGGCGGTCACCATCGAGGAAGGGCTCGATAGGACCAGCCCTCACTGGGGCGCCAGTGGGCCTACCGGGATCTTCGGCGGTAACTATGACTACCACTCGGCCGTGCACGGTCAGTGGGCCCGCCTGAGCATGGCTCGGATCACGGGCGACACCGCACGCGAGGAGGCGGCCCTCGACGACTTGAGCGAGGAGAACCTCGTCGAGGAGCGCGCGTTCCTGGTCGACAACCCGACGTTCGAACGCCCCTACGGACGGGCGTGGATGCTGGTGCTGCTGTCCGAAGTCGCGGCCGCCCCCGATCGCAACACCGAGGTCCTACGGCAGATGCGCGAGGATTCGGAGCAGGAGCTACTCGACTGGCTCGAGCATAATACCTCGAAGGCCTCCAACGACGGGAGCATCGGCCAGCACGGATCGTGGCTGTTTGCTCTGTTGATGCTGCAGATGAGCGACCCGGTCCACCCCGAGTCGACGCCGCGCATCGACGCTCTTTACGAAGACGTGGTCGATGGGCACCGCGCCGACTGGCGGGAGCGCAGCAGCCGCTCGGGCGACTTCTTGCACATACCATCGATCATCGACACTCTCGACCTGCTGCGAGGGCAGCCGGCCCAGCGCACCGTGGAGAACATGCCACCGTCGCGGATAGACTCGCTGGGCGCGGGACACATCGTGGGCGAGGAGATGACCCGACTGTGGCCACTTGCCATCCTCGCCCGTGAGGACGCGGCCGCGTGCGATCTGCTGGGCGCCCGCATCCAGGAATGGCTGGAATCACCGCAACACTGGGAGTCCAACTTTGCGAGCAACTCGCACTGGACGCCCCAGTTCCTGTGGATGGGGATCCAACTGCGGGGCTGAGGGGACCTAACACACCCCGCCGTGATGCGAGCAGCACCCGCGCAGGGATCCCTGGCTGTAGCGACAAGAGGGAGACTTCGTGCCGTCGCAGCAGTCCACCCGGTCGGCCTGACGGGCAGCGCGGGCGGCCGCTTGGGCCCGACGTTCCTCCTGCCGCCGGGCGGCGCGGGCGGCCGCTCGGGCCTCTTGCTGCCGCCGGGCTTCGTCCTTCTTGCGGCGTTTGTCGGCGAGACGGGCTTGTTTTTCCAGCGCGCGCTCCACCCTCGCCATCTGGGCGCTGAGGGCCACCATGTCATGGGGAGCCGGCTCCCCGGTCAGGGCACTATAGAGCTCGCCTTCCTTCAGCTGGACCTCCAGCTATTTCTTCTGGGTCGAGGGCAGGGCGTCTGAAGTGACGGCCGGGCTCGTCGCGCCCAGGAGTTGGCGGCCACCCCTACTCCACCCTCATCATCGACCGCGCCAGTACGGTGGACTTCAACCCCAGTAGTCCGATTTCTGCTGAACCAGTACAGGCGCGGGTGTACTCGCCTGACCGGCTATAGGAGGGCTGCTCCCAGCGGACTTGGGTGATTTGCTTGAACCCTTCGCCTCCCGTGAGCCGTATGTGCGTGATGTAGACCACCGGTGTGAGCTCCTCCTCCTCGACATGACTGCCGTTGCCAGAGGAACACTCCCGCGGTACCGGAACCTAAAGCCCGGAGCGTCGGAAAGCCCTGCCGACACGAGCTTCGTGCCGCTACCATGTGGACCACGATGGCCAAAGGACTTGTCACAGCGGAAACCCGCGACGTCCACCCCTTCACCGCCCAGTTGCGGGTGTTCCAGCAGCGACTTCTACAAGTCGACGCTCGGAATCCGTCGGTCTTCACGGGAAAGATCGTCCGAAAACGAAACTTCGATCTCTGCAGCCTCGACGCGAAGAAGGCCGAGAAGGCGTTCGCGCACGTCATTGGAGGGGGTGGGCGGCAGCGATTGTTGGGGGAAGCCAGCGGTGACAAGGAGGCCATGGTCCGTCGCGAGCACCTTCGAAAGGTGGCCAGGACCGCAGCCGAACGCGAGGAAGAAACCGGGCTCGAAGACCTCCGGGTGGCCACTGCGTGGGTGGAGGGCCGGGTCGACGACCGAACGTTTGTGCGGGCGCCGCTGCTGCTGCGGACGGCCAAGCTGCACCGGGTGCGCGGCGCGAAGTCGGGGTGGACGCTCGAGGTTCCCAAGGACGGCGAGCTTCAGATCAACCAGGCGCTGCTTGGGGCGCTTGCGAAGGGCTTGCGCTGGAGCTTTCCGGAGGACGCGCAAGCGGCCCTGGTGACCAAAGTCGAAGAACTCGCCGAGCGCAAGGAGAAGAGCGCGGAGGCACTGCTGCAGGTGGTCACCGAGGCCCTCGAAGCCGCCGAGCTGCCACTGGTGGAATACGACGACGGTCCCCGGCCGCTAGACGCGCTCACCAAGGCCAGTGCGATGGCGGAGGGGGGCACGGCGCCCAACCTGCGGCTGCGTGGGTACGTGGTCGTCGGCGTATTCCCGCAGAGCAGTACCGCGCTGTACAGTGACTACGAGGAACTCGCCGGTCGAGCGGATGCGGGCGAGGTGGACCAAGGCATCGTCGACAACCTGCTCGAGACCCCCGGCGATCCCGAGCCCGGTCCCCTCGAGGGGAACCCGGGGTCCCCAGACGGCGTCGACCTCGATCAGATCCCGGCGGCGAGTGTGCACGTCGCTCTGCCCTGCGACCCCAGCCAGTACGCCATCCTCTGTGAGGCGCAGCGGGCCGAGTGCACGGTCGTGCGCGGCCCGCCGGGAACGGGAAAATCCCAGGTGATCGCCAACCTGTTGGTCGACGCGCTGAGCCGTGGCGAGCGGGTCCTGGTGGTCTGCCAGAAGAGGGCGGCGCTCGATGTGGTGCAGGCCCGGCTTCGGGACACTGGCCTCACGCCGTGGACCTACGTCGTCCACGACGCGGCGGCCGACCGCGCCGACGTGTATGCGCAGCTTCGACAGGGTGTCGCTCGGTCGCGCGATTCGGTCGGGCCAGATCCGAGAACGTCGCTCGCGGAGGTGTCGGCAAAGATCGATCGCTCGATGGCCGAGCTGCGGTCCATCGTGGAGCCGCTGGGAACCTCGACCCATGGTCGACCGCTTTCGCACTGGTATCGGCACGCTCCCTCCGAACAGCGGCTGGCTGGAGACCTCCCGGCGGAGCTGGTCGCGCTGGAGTGGAACGAGCTGCAGCGCATCCTCGACGAGCTCCAACCCCTCCGCGACGATGCGCTGGCGTTCTCCGGCGAGCGCGCGGCCACGCGGATGCGCAAGAGTTGGGCGGGGTTTGGCGACGCGGAGCGGCGGTCCATCGCCGAGGCCGTCGATCGGATCGTCGAGCTCGCGGCTGGGCAGTCGTCTAGCCTAGTGGTGGTACCTCGCGAGCGGATCGAGGGGCTGCGTGCCGTCCTGGTGAGCTATCGCGATCTCGTGGGGCGATGGTGGCGGTTTCTCTCACCACGATGGTGGCGGACGAAGCGGTCGGTCGCGGAGGGGGCCGGGGAGCTCGGAAACCTTCCGCCCGAGCAATGGGACGCCCCGCTGGAGGTCGCCGGTTCGCTGCGAGACAGCCTTGAGGGCCTCCGGCGGTTCTTTGCGCCCGCGTGGGTGGACGAGACCGAGCGAGCGCTCCGCAGCGGTTCGGCGCAGCAACTCGATGAGCTCCGATCAGTGGTCGATCGTGACTTCGACCGAGTCGTCGGCCTCGATGGGCGGCTGTCGAAGCTCCAGCCGTGGACCCAACAGCTGCTCACGCACGAAGATCCTGGGCTGCTCGCCGCTGCTGGTCTAGACCCTGCGACGTCGTCGTCGAGCCAGTGGACGGAGGCCGTCCGCCGCAATGTCATCCTGCACTGGATCGAGCAGATCGAACGCCAGTACCCCGCACTGCGTGGAGAACCGTTCGTGGAGTATCGGCGGCTGAGAGATCGGCTTGTGGACTTGATGAAGCAGCAGGCCGAGCTCACCACGCACAGTGTGGTGTGGGCCGTGCACGACCACAGCCGCCGCCGCAAACACCCTCCCAAGTTGGAGGGCAGTCGCACCAAGCCGGAGACCATCTGGAACAAGCTCGAGCACGAGCTGGGCAAGCAGCGTCGCCTGTGGCCGCTGCGCAAGACGCTACGCGAGTTTGAGTGGCCGCTGCGCCACCTCGCACGGGCATGGCTGCTCTCGCCCGAGGTCGCCGCCGAGATCCTGCCGCTGGAGCGCGGCTGCTTCGACGTGGGTATCTTCGACGAGGCCTCGCAGCTCCCGCTGGAGCGTGCGCTTCCAGTGTTGTATCGGTGCAAGCGCGCCGTCATTGCCGGGGACGAGCAGCAGATGCCGCCGAGTCGCTTCTTCGAGCGTGGGTTAGACGACGAGGAGGTGGACGAGGAGGGCGATGTCGTCGAGGACGCCCGGGCGGCGCTGAGCCTGCTCGAGCAGGCCAAGAAGATCTACGGCTTCCGCTACCTGGGTTGGCACTACCGCAGCGAGTTCGGGGAGCTGATCGAGTTCAGCAACCAGGCGTTCTACGACGGCGGCCTGCACATCACGCCCCCGCCGCGGCGAAAGGGATCGGCGACGCCGATCACGTTCCACGCGGTGGACGGGGTCTGGGAGAACCAGGTTAACTTCGCCGAGGCGAAGCGGTGCGTGGCGTTGATCGAGTCGATCGCGCGCGCGAACGCGGACAAGCCCAAGTCGATCGGCGTGGTGACGGTCAACATAAAGCAACAGCAGGCGATCGACGACGCCATCCGCCAAGAAGAAGAGGCGCGTCCCGAGCTGGCGGAGCTATTGCACAAGCTTCGCCACCCCGCGTTGGGCTCGCGGGACGATGCCCTGATCATCAAGAGCATCGAGAACATTCAGGGCGACGAGCGCGACGTGATCATCTTCTCCACCGGGTACGCGCGGCCGCCCGGGGATCGGACGGTTCGGCGGAACTTCGGGGCGATCGGCCAGGCCGGGGGCGAGAACCGGCTCAACGTGGCGTTCACCCGCGCCCGCAGCGAGATGCACGTGCTGTGCTCGTTCGATCCGGCGGAGGTGTCTGTCGAGGGGTCGAAGAACCGCGGGCCCAAGGTGCTGATGAGCTACCTGCGGTACGCCCGTGCCGTGAGCGAGGGACGAGAGGAGCTTGTGGAGTCGCTCGTGGCGGACCTGAGCCAGGATGTCGAACGCAGAGAGTCTGCGAAGGGGACGCCGCTACAGTTCGACAGCGAGTTCGAAGAGGAGGTCTACGACGCACTGCGTCGTCGGGGCCTCGAGCTGGACACCCAGGTTGGCTCCGGCGGGTACCGTATCGACCTTGCGGTGGTGGATCCACGCGATCCTACGCGGTACTGCCTCGCGATCGAATGCGATGGGGCGACGTATCACAGCGGACGCAGTGTGCGAGAGCGGGATGTCGCGCGTCAGCAGTTGTTGGAGGGCCGCGGGTGGACGTTCGAGCGGATCTGGAGCCGCGACTGGTGGCGGAACCCGCAGGCGGAGATCGAGCGGATCGCGCAGCGGGTGGAGGCGCTGACTCGGTCGGTTGGGGGGGCGAACTAGATGACAGCTCACCCTCGAGCCGCTCGTGGACCACGTAGCCCATGGGCGTCATCTCGCAGTTGCAGTGCAGGCAGCAGCGCTCGCCCTCCCCCTCGGTCTGGAGTCTCCCTCTGCACCAATACAGGCTCCGATGAGCCAGTCCGTGCTTCTGCGCGAACTTCGTCCCCGGCAGCCCGCTGGCTTCCCATCTGTTGACCCGCGCTAGGCCGCCCGCGAGGCAGCCATGAAGCTCGAGACCGTCAATCCCGACAAGTTCAACGTCATGTCCAAGAGCGAGCTCGAGGATCAGCTCGTTCGGCGTGAGACGCGCGAGGCCCAGAACAAGCTCGAGGCCAACCAGATCGAGACCCGCCTGCTGCCGCTGGACTCGAACCTGGGCGCTCTTGCCCCGCTGGCACCGCAGCTCAAGCACGTCGAAGCCCTCGGCCGCATGGCGCACCAGCAACTTCTCTAGGAGGCGAGCCCGGGAGTCTTGGGTGGGGTTATGTAGGTCGTCGGTTCGTACGTGCCTGAAGGTCATGAGGCGCCGTCCCAAGGCACCTCGTCCACCGTGGGACTAGTGGAGCATGGCTCGCGGGAAGGCGCAAATGGCTGCGCAGATGGAGAATTCGAGGATACAACGGGCGTGCGGCCTTCGCGGACCCATCGAGAAAGTCGGCTCGTCTACGAATGCCTTCCCGCGTCGCTACGCCAGCGAATCCCGCCATGGCCGAAGAGCCGGCCGGTCGCACCCAACGATCTGGCTCGGACGTTTGGCGTGGTGGCAGGTGGTCGCGATGTCGTCCTTTGAAGGAAAGAACTGAGATTTATAGGTAAATGTAGCTATAAAATGTAGAGGGTCGAGTGATATTTCTTATATTAACAGTAGGTGCTCGAAAATAGTCTCAATCCATACGTGAGATAGATGCGGCTCTTTCGTGACGAATATCTTTCACAACTGTAACGCATGTGCGATTCATCTCGCGGAATCTAAAAATACCAAGACAAAAAGACTCATGAATATTATTGCATGTCAGGTTTTCCATTGTTATATGATCTCCGGAAGGCGTCCTATCGAACGTAAAGACAGGGGCAAAAGAATGAATGTTCAAGAGAAGATTCTGGTAATGCTTTGTGCTTTAGCATCGTTTTCCACTGCATGTTCCGCGGAAGAGGAATACTGGGAACCTGAGGAGGCCGATGACGCTGATCTTCTTGAAGATGACGAATATATCAATGATCTTACCGACATAGATGACTCCGAAGAGGCAGCTAGCTTCTGCATTGGCTACGAGCACACGAACTATGGTGGTCAGTCAATCACATTTAACTACCCAAGAGATTACAACGATCTCCATCGTAAACCATCATTTGGAGACAAGATATCTAGCATTCAATGCTATGGCGCAAGCTTGAGAGTATTCGAGCACTCTCAGTGGGCAGGTGCATCACTAACCATCTCTGGGTGGGCATCCATTTCTAACCTTCATGCTTATGGCATGGGAGATAAAATCTCAAGCGTTCTTTGGGTTGGCGAAGACAACTTCGCAGGACAGTGCACACTTTACGAGCACAAGAACTACCAAGGCAGCTTTCTGTCCGTTTCGAGGCGTCGAGACTGGAACGATCTACATCGTGCAGTGGGTAAGAATTGGGGAGATATCATTTCAAGCTATCAGTGCAGCCCAGGAATCCAGATTCGGCTCTGTAAGAATGATCAATGGGGTGGCTCATGCGGATGGTTTTCTGGGTCTGACTCAGATATTCACAATAATGGCTTTGGCGATAGTATCTCAAGCATAACTTGGTAGCTCTTCGAAGCCGAAGGTCTGCTCCCGACGCCTGGCGTTCGTTCCTTCAGCAGGCGCACGCCAGACTCTGTCGTCAATCCTAAGATTGTACAATAGTTACGGGCGTGGATTGGCCCCTGAGCTACGAAGCCGGGTTCAGCCTGGGTCGCTGAGTTCCTGACTTGCACCTGTCTATCATGGGTATCTACCAGGCCCAGATTCGCGCGTCTCACACCACCGAGGGGCTCCGGCTCAGGACCGAATCCACGCCCATAGTTACTGGTCACCAGAGACGTATGTCGGCGCGGCCGCTACCAGTTTCTCGAAGTTCTTCGCGAGATCTGCGAGCGCGGTATCGGCCGAACTCATAATCTTCTCCAGCCTTTTGCGCCGAACTTGGTCATCTTCATCGGGTTGTCCCTGGAGATCGAAAATTCGAAGCTGTGCAACTATCCCATGTATGCGAGCTAGAAAACCGTCCGAATCACTGAGGGTTCGCCGCCAAGCCTCTTCGTCATGAAATATGTCTTTCAGAACATCATGAAGCTGCCGGGGTCGATCTAGCGGAGAGCTAGTAACCAGGCGCCATCCAGGCGGCGCCATTATTTCAGGAAACTTGGTAAAGTACTCTCGACTCGCCATTATCCGCTCAGAGTATTTTATCCAAAGACTATTTACTTTCTTCAGCAACTCTGATGAATATTCAGATTGTTCTGAGTTTGTCGGAGATGGCTCTGGCAACTCGGGTGGCTCTGGCTTTTTTGCGATTCCACGGCCGAGACCCTTTAGGTTTTCACTCAATGGCTCTGCTTGAGGACCACGCCAAGCAGTGGCGGCATCGCCAAGAGTTTCGAAGAACCTGCCTGTCACGCGGCGGAGGCGAGATGGCCCCTCCACTGTGCTATTCGTGTCCACTCCCTTGGAGATTGACTCCAAGCGTTCGCCAGAGGGTACGGCTCTTCTCGGGACACACAGACCGTAATAATTTCAGAGGTTTATACGGGGCTCCAAGTCGCAGAACCCTGAAATCAAGGGGTCTATCGTCCACTCAGCGACGTTTTGTCAGATGTAGGATCACTGTCGACCAGTTTGAACTCGACCAATGGGCATGCGCGTAGGACGCTACTCAAAGAGCGCTGAGCCTACTTCCTCAAAATTCGGGCTAGCTAGTACGGGGTCCTGGTGGACAATCCACTGTCGTGGCCCGAGAGGAGCCGCACCCTTCGCCAGATCGGGTCGGCACGAGCTTCTCGGTCACGTGGCGAGTCTACGGCGAAGCGCCGATAGACGAAAGACTGGCGTAGAGGCCCTCCGCCGCACCTGCACCACAACACCGACCCGATCCGGCCGCCGCGGGTCGAGGTCCTGATACCGCTGCCCCAGCCTCACACGTACGCTCATCCACGTCCCTCCAAGCCGAGCTGCTGGGCTGCGATCCCAGCGGACTCAAGT